>JAUYCC010000059.1 GCA_030692365.1 Pelolinea sp.
AATTTATAAGAAAAGGGGCGCAGCCCCTGGAGGGGAAACCGCCGGCCTCTCTTTATTAAATAAAATAGTCGGGGTGGGCGGACTTGTTGAGCGAAGCGAAATCCCCGTAGGGGACGAAGCGAGATAGAATTTATAAGAAAAGGGGCGCAGCCCCTGGAGGGGAAACCGCCGGCCTCTCTTTATTAAATAAAATAGTCGGGGTGGGCGGACTTGAACCGCCGGCCTCTGCGTCCCAAACGCAGCGCGCTGGCCAACTGCGCTACACCCCGGCGATTAGAGTAGACTCGCTGCATGCCCAACCCGTCAAGGAACGGGCTTTTTTATGCGGCGGGGTCCAAACCATGAATACTAAACGCTCATTCCGAATTCTTTACCTGGCCATCCTTGCGCTGGTCATAAGTTTGTCAGCCTGTACCGCGGCGGCCGCGCAAAATCAGTGCCCTACTCCGGCCGCGCCAACCGCTGAACCTGCTACCCCTACTGCCATACCGCCCACTCCCACTCCCACTCCCGTGCCCGCCGGTTGTTCACAGCCAGGCGAGGTCAAACGCTACCAGATTCCATCAGCCCTGTTGAACCTGCAGATGAACGTCAATATGTACCTGCCTCCCTGTTACGATGCCGACCTTGCGGGCGGTTACCCGGTGGCTTACCTGCTGCACGGCCAGACCTTTGACGACCGCATGTGGACCAACCTGGGCGCGGCTGAACTGGCAGACGCGCTGATCCTTTCAAGAGAAGCGCAGCCTTTCATTATGATCATGCCCAATGAGGAATTTTTCTACCGTCCGGTGAGAGGAAACAAATTCCCCGACGCGATCGTCAGCGAGGTGATCCCATGGGCGGAAGCCACTTTTAATGTATGTGCCGCGCGAGAGTGCCGGGCGATCGGCGGGATTTCCCGTGGGGCAGCATGGGCTATGCGTATTGGCCTGACCAATCCGCAGGCCTTCACCGCCATCGGCATTCACAGCCTGCCCTCCTTCCTTGGCGGTGAAGGCCAGGTGGCGGACTGGGTGAAAGCCCTGCCCAAAGACCTTTTACAACGCATCACCATGGATTCCGGCCGCTTTGACACCGAGATAAAATCTGCCATCCCGGTGGAAGCCGTATTCAACCTGCAAGGCCTGCCGCATGACTGGCATCTCAACGAAGGCCGCCACGATGAAGACTACTGGAAAGCGCATATTGCTGAGTACATCAGTTGGTACGCGCAATTGTGGCCACCGCCGGATTAAAAATCATCCGCTTGTTATAATTACGCTCATGACGCTAACCCTGAAAGAAGTTGATCATATCGCCCTGCTGGCACGACTGGAATTATCCGACGAGGAAAAACAGCGCTATCAGCAGCAGCTTTCCCATATCCTTGACCATGTTGCCCAACTGCAGAAGCTGGACACCAGCCAAACCGAACCCACTTCCAGCGTGCAGCCTAAGAGTTCACGCCTGCGCGCGGATGAACCCCGACCCGGGCTGAGTATTGGCCAAACGCTTGGAAACGCCCCCGACGCGGAAGCGGACCAGTTCCGCGTGCCGCCGGTGTTTGATTAAACACTATGCCTGAACTCACCGACCTGACCGTAAAAGAATGCCTGCAAGCCCTGAACCAGGGGCAGGTTTCCAGCGTGGAGCTGACCCGGGCTTTTCTTAAACGCATTGATGCGCTTGAACCGCAGCTTCACGCCTTTATCACCCTTACGCCAGAAAAAGCATTGCAGTGTGCAAAAGATGCGGATGAAAAAAGAGCGCGGCTGACAAAGAAAGGCGAGACAATTCCCGCGCTGCTCGGGCTGCCGCTGGCGATCAAGGACGTGCTGTGCCTGGCGGGCACGCGCGCCACCTGCGGGTCCAAAATATTGGAAAGTTTTGTGCCGCCCTTCAATGCCACCGCGGTGCAGAAATTGCTCGACGCGGGCGTTATACCGCTGGGCAAGACCAATACTGATGAATTCGCCATGGGCTCTTCCACCGAGAATTCTGCTTACGGCGTGACCCACAACCCCTGGGACCTTACACGTGTGCCGGGCGGCTCGAGCGGCGGTTCGGCGGCAGCTGCGGCAGCCAAATTCGCGCCCGCTGCGCTGGGCACTGATACGGGCGGCAGTGTCAGGCAGCCGGCCTCGTTCTGTGGCGTGACCGGCATCAAGCCCACTTACGGCCGGGTATCGCGGTATGGGTTGATCGCTTATGGCTCTTCTCTGGACACGGTGGGCGTTTTGGCGCGCACCGCCGAAGATGTGGAGCTGATCTTCCGCCTGATGGCCGGGTTTGATGAACGCGACGCGACCTCAAGCGACGCGCCCGTTCCGGACGCGGTTTGCGGTGAACACACAGATATCAAAGGTTTACGCATCGGTGTGCCCAAAGAATATTTCATCGTCGGCATTCAGCCAGAAGTGGAAGCGGCAGTTCGGGAAGCTATTCAGGTATATGAAGAACTTGGCGCGGAAATTGTGGAAATTTCCCTGCCGCATACCGAATACGCGCTGCCGGTGTATTACCTCATCGCTCCGGCGGAAGCCTCCGCCAACCTGGCACGCTATGACGGCGTGCGCTTCGGCCTGCGTGTGGAAGACGGCGGCATGCTGGACTTGTTCCTCAAGTCACGCGGGCGGGGCTTTGGCGCAGAGGTCAAACGGCGCATTATGCTGGGCACTTACGCGCTTTCGGCCGGTTACTACGATGCCTATTACGGCCAGGCGCAGAAGGTGCGCACCCTGATAAGGGCTGATTTCGATAAAGCCTTCACACAGGTGGACGCGATTGCCGCGCCGGTGGCGCCCACCACCGCCTTCAAGATCGGCGGCCACGGCGATGACCCGCTGGCCATGTACCTTGAGGATGTCTTCACCCTGCCGGCCAACCTGGCGGGTGTGCCGGGGCTGGCCTTCCCGGCCGGATTTGATGGTCAGGGCTTGCCAATCGGTATGCAACTCATGGGCAGGCATTTTGAAGAGCCAACTCTCTTTAAGCTGGCGCATGCCTTTCAGCAGGCGACCGGCTGGCATAAGCGTTCCCCCGCGCTATAATTAATTTATGATCCGCAAGTTTTTGTGGGTTTTAATTCCCCTGTTTCTGACAGCATGCAGCCTGGTTGCGCCAAAATATGAGACCAAACAGGCAGAGCAGGCCGCGATGGCATTTTTTGAGCACCTGTCCGCGGAACGATACGGCGAAGCCGACGCGATGTACGCGGGGGATTATTCAACGCTTGTTTCGAATAATCCACAAATTTCGCTGGATGACCATACCGCGCTGTGGAAGAATGGCTGTGAAATTAACGGGTTACAATGCCTGCCAATTTACCGAATCCTTAAATCCGAAAAATTCTCCTTAAATGAATTCTGGCTTACTGTTGAATTTAAGGATAAAAATGGCGGGGTTTTTGTTCGAGGTCCCTGCTGCGGGGCTACCGCAGAAGAAATGCCGCTGGTTTCGCAGTTTGATGTTTACGTCATCGAAAGAGACGGAAAGTATTTTGTTACCAGCCTGCCGGTGTACGTGCCCTGAGCACGATTAATTTATATCCTACTCCCTGACTGTCTGCCTCTATCAAACCGTGTGATTTTCTCTCGAGTTCCTGCCTGTATAATTTAAATTACCTTTTCCGGAGGGAAGCCATGTATATCTCAATTGATATCGGGGGCACCAATATTTTGCAATTCAAGTAATTTTTTATATAATAATAAATAAGACTCATTAAAAGCGATTTTCTTTTTTACTTAAGTCAATCATCATCGTTGATCTTCCTTGTAAAGGCATTAAACCACATTTTATTAAGATACGTAGGTTCAACTCATAAGTGCAACACTAAAGGCAGGAAAACGGTAAGCTGAGGTAGTATCATCAGCACCGAAATCCTGGTCAAGGGAGCACTGATGAGGCACTACACACAGCTTACCAAAGAACAACGATACCAGATA
>JAUYCC010000076.1 GCA_030692365.1 Pelolinea sp.
GTGGAGACTCGGCATGCCGAGTCTCCACAGATTAATTATTTTTTCAAATTATTAAATACAGCAATCCGTGAAGAATTGGTCCAGCAGGAACTTGACCGGTTTGCCGTTCACGATGATGTCAATCAGCATTTGCATGAAGGGCATCTGCTGGGTGATCAATATACTTCGCGCTTCGAGTTTGGGCAACGCCTTGGCCATCTGCATGACCATCAAGGCGGCTTCCAGCGTTTCACCTTCCATCAGTTTGACGGCCTGTTGGTAGGTTTTCCCTTCACCCAGTAATTTACCCAGCAGGCTTGAGCGCCCTCCCTGGCAAGTGACGAAAAGGTCGCCCGCGCCCGGCAGACCGAAGGCAAAGGCCGTATTACCGCCGGTCAGTTCCAGTATGCGCTGCATTTCAATGCATCCCTGAGCGAACAGCGCGGCGGCCAAATTGTGCATGTACGCGCCGGCACCATCAACGCCGCCGGAACTGGACAACACACCGGTGGCGATTCCCACGCCGGTTGCGTAGGCGTTTTTCATCGCCACCGCAGTTTCCAGACCCTGGACGTCATTGGTGGTCCAGACATGGTAATAGTCAGTGCGGAAGGCGCCAGCCATGAAGAGGGCTGCTTCAAGCTCGCGGCAGCCGAAATACACGCAGCTTTGGCGTTGGCCTGCCAACTCCCCAGCGATGCAAGGCCCGCCGATTGCGGCTAATGAAACTTTATCCTTGATCGAATCCGGCAGTTCCGAACGCAACACTTCCGGCAGGATAAGCAGGTTACCTTCCGGGTCTGCTTCCATGCCTTTGGTGATAGCGATCACCTTGTCGCCTGGTTTGAGGTAAGGCGCCAGTTTCTGGCCTGTCCAGCGCACGCCCATGGAGTTCACGCCGCTGACGATAAAATCTACTCCATCAATAGCTTTTTCAATCTCCTCAATATAAAAAGGCGTTACGTTTTTAGGTAACTGGCGCTTCAGGCGCGGATGGTAACCGCTTTCCTTACAGTTCTGAATTATGGCATGGTCAAGGTGGGTGCCAACCAGGCGGATTTCATGTCCGTTATCGCTCAGTGGCCAAGAAGTGGCGCTGCCCATCACGCCCGCGCCGAGAATCATTATTTTCATTATTAAAAAATTCCTTTCATCCAGGAGTTTACATCCAGTCGCGCTTACGCATCCACAGAAACATGGTCAGCGGCAAGCCGACAAAAATTGCCATGGCGATATAAAATGCCGAGCTGCCGGTCCAATGATTCAACTGGTTGCTCGGGTCGAAAAAGTTCATGCCGAAAAAGCCGGTTAGAAAGGATAGGGGCATGAACAAGGTAGTGATGATGGTCAGAGTCTTCATGATGTCGTTCAGGCGGTTGTTGACCACAGATAAATAGGTATCCAGCGCGCCTGTGACCAGGTCGCGCAGGCTTTCTGTAATGTCATGGACGCGCACCAGATGGTCGTAAACATCACGGTAATACATACGTTCTTTCTGCCCGATCACCTCAAAATCACCGCGCGAAAGCTTGTTAAGCACCTCCCGCTGCGGCGCAATAATGCGGCGCAGGTTGAGTAACGACCGTTTGATGCCGAAAATCTGCTGCAGCAGTTTGTTATCCGGTTTTTCCATGACCTGGTCTTCGACGGATTCAACATCCATATCAATCTGGTCGATCATGGCCATGTAATCGTTGGCCAGTTCATCCATGATGTGATAAAGGATGTAATTGCTGCCGCGCAGCAGACGGCGTTCGTCGCGTTGGAAGTTGCCCCATACCAAATCAATAGCATGGATCTCCTCCGGATGGTAAGTGACAATGTAATTTTTCCCAAGGAAGACATCCATTTCGATGGATTTATCTAAATCCTCAAGCGGCTGATCGGGCTTAACAGCAATTAAAGATAGGTAAAGGTAATCTTCCCAGTCGTCAATTTTGGGGACATGCGTTTCTACCAGCGCGTCATCCACTGATAATGGATGGAATTTAAATTCATCGGTGAGGATATGGCGGGTATCCACGATGGATTCATCGTTGAGGTCAACCCAAACCAGAGATTCCGGATTCTTCAGTTCTTCCCGGACTTCCACCAGATCGTTGGTGGCTATAACCCCTTTGCCATTTTTCGCGATCAGCATGCGCATAATTTATTAACCTTTCTTCATGTCCATACCGGAATGCCCCAGATTACTTATTCCCGCTCTTTAAAAAATTCAGCAATCAATTTGTTAAATTCACCACTGGTATACATCTGGCTGCGGTGGCGGGTGAGGAAGTTCTCGGTGTGGTCCAGGTCGCCAAACCCAAATTTTCGATAAAGTCCATGCGCGTGGTCAGTGCCAAGAAGCCAACGGCGCAAGATCTTTAATTCGGGATGATCAAGGATACAGTTCATTAGAAAGGCCGAGAGCCCCTTGCCGCGATATTCGTCAATGATGAACACGTCGGTAAGCCAGGCAAAGGTGGTGTAATCGGTGACCACGCGCCCAAACCCAACCTGTTTGCCGGACTGGTGATACACGCCAAAGCAAAGTGAATGGTCAACCATGCGCTTGAATACCTTATAGGGAAGACTTTGGCTCCAGTGAGCCTCATTGGCCAGCCAGTTGTGGGTAAAAGCCAGGTTCAGCCTGGCAGGGTCGGAGCTGATAAAAAATTCTCCCTCATGATGTTCAACGATCAGGTTTAAGGGGTTCATGATTTCTCCAGGTTTTCGTTTCAAGAGGATTTTAACATTATATTAAGAAGCTTCATGTGAATCGCATTATTATGATAAATAAATTATTAGAAATACCCCAAGGCTTATTGGCTGGGGTTTTAGATGATAAACTTACATTGCAATTTACTTTATAAGGAAGTATCTATCATGAGAGTTGTTTATCCCTTTACCGCAATTGTCGGACAAGAGCGCATGAAGCGCGCTCTGATCTTAAATGCTGTTGAACCGCGTATCGGCGGCGTGCTGATTCGAGGAGAACGCGGCACCGCCAAATCCACTGCGGCGCGAGCGCTGGCGGCTTTGCTGCCGAATGTGAAGGTGGTTGAAGACTGCCGTTTCGCCTGCGACCCGGAGCATCCGGAAACCTGGTGCACCGAGTGCCGCGAACGCGCTTCCAAAGGTGAAGAACTTCCGATAGCCATACACCGCACGCCTTTTGTAGACCTGCCCATTTCTGCCACCGAAGACCGTGTGGTGGGTACGCTTGATATTGAATCTGCCATCCAGCGTGGTGAACGCCGTTTTGAAGCCGGTATTCTGGCAGCAGCCAACCGCGGTTTGCTTTATATTGACGAAGTTAACTTGCTGGATGACCATGTGGTGGATGTGCTGCTCGATTCCGCCGCGATGGGCATGAACATTGTGGAACGCGAAGGCATTTCCTTTACACACCCTGCCCGTTTTATTTTGGTGGGCACCATGAACCCTGAAGAAGGCGAGTTGCGACCGCAGCTCCTGGACCGTTTTGCGCTGTCTGTGGATATTCACGGCATCCGCACCACGCGCGAACGTGTGCAGATCATGGAACGCAACCTGGCTTTTGAGCAGGATGCAGAGTCCTTCCGACAGGAATGGATGCCGCGTGAGGAAGAACTCTCACATAAAATTGAAAAAGCCCGCAAGATTATTGACCAGGTTAAGCATACCGACCGCAACCTGATGGTCATTGCCTCGCTGACCGCTTCGCTGAATGTGGATGGTCACCGCTCTGACATTGTGATCCTTAAAGCTTCCCGTGCACATGCCGCGCTGGAAGGCCGTACTTCCATCAATGACATGGACATCGCCATAGCCGCAGAGCTGGCATTGCCGCACCGCATGAAGGGCGGCCCGCTGCAGCAAAATGACTTGGGCGTGGAGCAGATCAGTCAACAGATCGAACAACTTATCGGTTCGCAGGGTGAAGACAGCGAGCCATCTGACAAAGAAAAAGAACCGCGAGAGGAATCAGACACCCCAAAAAAAGTATGAGGGGGGACGAGACGGGCGAGCTTCCGTCACAGGAAGGCGAAGTCCCTGTCCCCCCCCAGAACGTCTTTGAACAATTTAACGCCAACTGGTGGGAGGGCGGCCAAAAAGTAAAAACGGGTGAGGCCTTTATCCCCCGTAAACTGGATACACCACTGGACAAAATGGTTCGCAGTATCGGCGGCAGGCGTTCACGCACCCAGACTGAGCGCAAGCGCGGACGTTACATTCAGGCGCGCCCAGCCAACGGTAAGACCTACGACCTGGCTTTCGATGCAACCCTGCGCGCGGCTGCTCCTTTCCAGAAGAAACGTAAGGAAGAAAACGATAATGTCGCTTTTCATGTAAAGCCGAGCGATTACATGAAAAAGATTCGCGTACGCCGGGCAGCAAACCTGATCCTGTTTGTGGTGGACGCCTCCTGGTCAATGGCAGTGGCGGAACGCATGAGCGCCACCAAAGGTGCCATCATGTCCCTCCTGACCGATGCTTACCAGCGCCGCGACCGGGTGGGGTTGATCGTCTTCCAGAAAGACCGCGCGACCCTGGTGATGCCCCCGACCAACTCTATCCAGCTTGCGCAGCGCGCGCTGAGCAATATCCCAGTGGGTGGCAAAACACCGCTTTCGGCCGGACTGCAGATGGCTTATGACATCCTCAAACGTGAAGCGATACTTCACCCGGATGTGATGCCACTGCTGATCGTGCTAACTGATGGGGCGGGGAATGTCTCTTTAGGCAATTTCGCGCCGCTGGAAGAATCGCACCAGATCGCGGATATGATTAAAAAAGAAGATGTTCCCAGTGTTGTGATCAACATGGAGTCAGCCACCTATGACCAGGGGCTGGCATTGGAATTGGCCAACCACCTGGACGCGCCCTGCCTCTCCATCAGTGAACTTAAAGCCGAACATCTTTACATGGCTGTGCGCCAGGCAAGCGATGAGCTTAAGCGTAGTGAGAACTGATCTGGTTAAGTAGCCTATCTCTTGGCTGGTTATCTGATTTACAATTGGTTATCCGGATTATTAAGCCATGCTTGAAAAGCTGAAGCAATTTGACCGTACGCGACTGGTTCTGAGTATCGTTATCCTGACCACTATTCCCTGTTATTGCTTGGGGATGATATTGTTGTGGAACGTGAACCTCGAACGCACGCAGAAAACTCCCACTACCACACCAACCCCGGAAGGGACAAAGCAGGGTTCAATCACCCCCACCCTCACGCTTCCTGCTATCACCGCGACGGTTTCCATGACACCAACCACAACGACCACTTTCACGCCAACCATTACTTATGTACTTCCGCCAACCCGCACACCCTCTCCTTCTCCTTCGCCATCACCCACTGATACACCCGTCCCATCGCCCACTCTTACAGATACACCTGTTCCCTTACCGTCCTTTACACCGACTGATACACCCGTCCCATCGCCCACTCTTACAGATACGCCTATTCCCTTACCGACCTTTACATCGACTGAATCTCTTATAAGTACCTTGGTGCTCAGCGATTCACCCTGAAATCATTGTATAATCCTGTGCTTTTTATTTAAGAAAATAAGCTGTATAAATAATTGATAGAATAGTGAACTGGATGATGGAAAACCCGCGGGATGTAAATCTGAAACAGGCTGGGCGGATGGCGATCGCGATTTTAATGCTGGCGGTTGTTGTGTTGGCTGGCTGTCAGGGGCAATCCATCCTTGACATGGTATTCCCGCAGCAAAAAGAAGCCCTAGGCTTACCTCAGCCCACCGCCATTACTACGAAGCCAACCGCCGAAATGCAGTTTCCCACGCCTACAACACCCGCATACTATAACCTGACAGTCTGGATACCGCCCCAGTTTGACATTGACGCTGAATCTAAAGCAGCCGCCTTGCTAAAAAACCATTTGCAAGAATTTTCAAAAAAAAACCTCCAGGTTAATCTGGATGTCCGGGTCAAGTCAGCATCAGGACCGGGAAGCATTCTGGAAACGCTCACAGGCGCCAGCATTGTAGCACCGGATGCCCTGCCTTCTCTGGTTCTTATTTCCCGTTCTGATCTGGTTCAGGCAGCCTCGAAAAATCTGTTGTCTCCAATCGAAGGCTATTCTGGCGTTATTGATGAAAATGACTGGTTTGACATTTCAAAGGAATTGGGCAGTTATCAAGGGACTGTATATTGCTTACCATTCGCGGTTAACGCCTTCGGATTAGTCTACAAGAACATAGGTTTTAACAACGGTCAACCGTCCTGGGAAGAAGTTATCCGCCAATCGGATAAACTGTTTTTTGCTGCGGGTGACCCGGAAGCCCTGACAACTTTGGCGCTTTACCAATCAGCGGGCGGTGTCTTATCTGATAAGGCTGACCAACCGGTTCTGGAAGTAGACGCACTGACCACAGTTCTGGCTGCTTATGCTGACGCAGCGCGGTTTCACCGAATCCCCAATGCTGAATTAGATTATCAAACTGATGACCAGGTTTGGGAGGCATTTCTTTCATCTAATAAAGGCGTAGTCCTGACCTGGGCAAACCACGTACTGGTCGATTTGGGAACCATGAAACTGGCTTTGTTGCCAAGTTTGGGCAAAGAACCCTATACGTTGGCAGGAGGGTGGATGTGGTGTCTGACAGAACCGCATGAGCAAGATAGAATATATAGTATCGCGTTAGCGGAGTATTTGGTTGAACCAGAATTTCTGGCATCATGGGCGCCAGTCTCAGGATATCTGCCTGTTAAGCCGTCCTCGATCCCGGGTTATGAGGGAATCGAGTTGCAGAATACTTTAACAAAAATGCTGCTTTCAGCACATGTGAGACCGGATAAAATTCAGGCATCAGAGATTGGTGCCGAAATTAAAATCGCCATATCTGAAGTGTTCCAGCGGTTGAAAACGCCCGAAGTGAGCGCGATAAATGCAGTGAAACGTTTGGAGGATATGAGGACCCAATGAAATTAAACCTGCAAACCATCCGAAACAAGCTTCGCAAGAAATTACCGCGCTGGATCAATCTCCAGAACCTGGTGTTTGCGTCAGTAATCATTGCTTTTATAATAATTATCATTTGGAGTGAGGATATCTCGCACTTTTTTGAAGCAATACGGCTCAGTGACGTTCAAACCACACCAACCCTCACAATCCTGCCTGGCACACCAACACCACCTCCGGCGGAATGGATGGCAAGCGCCGAGCAAACCAATGGTATTGTTTTTGGAGCGGTGATCATTGTTTTGCTAATCATCGCTGGAACTGTGGGCATAATAATCCGGGACAGAACCCAATAATTTTCGGGAAAATTTCAAAATAAAAAGGTTGCGCGCGCAACCTTTTTTAGTGCTATGCGTAAGTTGTTGTGCAGATTAGTATAAGGAGAAATGAAATGCGAATCACAGTTCTTAAAAATAGCAAGTGGTTACTCGCACTGAGCATGGTTCTGCTGCTCGTTTTGGGCGCAGTTGGCACTGTCAGTGCGGCCGAATTCCCCAAGGGTGAAACTATCCCCGCGGGTGAGACCATCGAAGATGATGTTTTTATCTCCGGTGATAATGTGGTCATTGATGGCACCATAAATGGCATGCTTTTCGCCACCGGTACCAAAGTGACTTTGAATGGCACGGTGGTTGGAGATGTGCTGCTGATGGGTGAGACGATTGTGGTCAGCGATACAGCCGTGATTGACGGCAACCTGTTTCTCGCCGGCGCCGATCTGACCGTTAACGGGCAGGTAACCGGTTCTGTCTTTGGCGGTTCATCAGCCATGGAACTTGGCGCTTCTGCCCTGGTTGGTCGGAATATGTACTACGGTGGATTCAGTCTTAGCACCGCTGAAGGTTCACACGTCAGCAAAGACCTGTTCGTTGGTGGTTATCAGGCCATGCTTTCCGGCGTCATAGACCGCGATCTGACTTTCGCCGGCGTCGCAGTTGAACTGAACAGCACCATTGGCCGTAACGCAATCTTGGACGTTGGCAAAGTGGAAGAGGCGAATCAAGTCAATTCATGGATGGCTTTCAACCCGTATATCAACCGTTATGTTGATACTACTATCCAACCCGGGATTAGGGTTTCAAATTCCGCTTCGGTAGGCGGCAAGCTGTCATATACCAGCTCCATTAATGAAACCTCTAAACTTGATGCGGTTACCTCTGGCACGGTGGTTTATCAGACACCCATGCCTCAAGAAAACCGGGAACTTAAATATGAATACAAGGGTGATGTCAAAGACTTTGACCACCGATCCATTCCTGGTGCCTTCTTGGGTGCTGCGGCGCTGAATGTTGCGCGCAACTTCCTGAAACTCTTTGCCTTGGGCGCGCTGGCGCTGTGGCTGCTCGCTAAGCCATTTAAGAAACTGGCGGATGCCGCATATGCTGATCCCCTCAAAGCCATCGGCTGGGGTTTTGTGCTGGTTGCCGTTGGCTTCCTGGCAGTGTTCATTGTCCCACTGGTCTTCGTGCTGGTCGGAATTCTGCTAGGCTTACTCAGCCTGGGCAGCCTGGTGTACATCTGGTTTGGCATCGTGGGCACAGCCCTGCTGCTGGCATTCATGATGTTCTTCTTCGCGGTGTTCACGCTCAGTAAAATTTTAGCTGCCTACCTCTTCGGTAAATGGCTGATGAAAGGTTTGTTCAAACAGGAAACTGAAAAGCCCTGGCTCAGCCTGCTCCTCGGTGTGTTCCTGTATGTGCTGATCCGAGCCATTCCGATTGTTGGGTGGCTGGCCGCGTTGACTGCCACGTTGTTTGGCATGGGCGCTATCTGGCTGGCTTACCTGCAGAAAAAGACTGCCTAATTATTTGATTGATTACCACCTCCCTGACTTTTTTATAGGTTGGGGAGGCTTTTTTATTTAAATATTCATATAGGCTGGAGGATAATGATTTTTTAAACTACCTGAAATTTAATTAATAGACTATTTCCTTTCCTCTGACACATTGTTGACATCGCGTTTTAATATTTCGCAGTAATGTTTAAATGGAAAACAAGGTCAGTCACAAAATATGAAATATGTTTTTCGGAATAGGAATGAGGAAATGAAAAAAATGATTATCCGCTTATCAGGGCTTTTGGTTTTAGCGGTTCTTGTGGCAGCCTGCAGTGCTCCTGCTGCCAACCCGGCGCCGGCAGCAGCGAAACCGGTGGAACAGGCCGCGAGCGGTAATGTTGATATTCAAATGAAAAGTTTTGCTTTTAACCCCAAGGAAGTGACTGTGAAGGTTGGAACCAAGGTCATCTGGACCAATATGGACAGCGCGGGCCATGATGTCAAAGCAACAGACGGAAGCTGGGGTTCGGACACGCTAAATACTGGTCAATCTTTCAGCATGATTTTTGATAAAGAAGGGACTTACCTGTATGTGTGCACCTTCCATGCTGGAATGATCGGCACGGTAATCGTCACACCCTAGTCAACTAAACCGATTTGTTGGAAGTATGAATTTTCCATCAACCTAAAAGTTAATAAATATTTATTAAGACTCTTCTGAAAACAATGGAGAGCCTATTTTCTTAAGCATGTCAACATAAACTGCTTCTTTTCTGTATAATCAGATAAATTTATTGAAGAGGTTGTTTATGCGCCGGGAACTGCTCACCTGGGATGGCATTGACATGCTGATTGACCATATGATCCCTCAATTCAATGTTGAATTTGAGGGGATGGTGATGATCACGCGCGGGGGGATCGTTCCCGGGGGGCTGCTGGCTGCCGCGCTTAAACTGGAAAATATCCTCACTGCGGCTGTTAATTTTCCCGCCGAAGCAGAAATAGACTCGTCGCGACAGTCTTCGCGCTTTCTGGCCTGGCCGAAATTTATCCAGTTCCCCGATGACCAGGTTCTGGCTGCCCGGCGTATTCTCATTGTGGATGATGTGTGGGGGTCTGGCAGGACCATCGCGGCGGTCAAGAACCGCGTGGCTGGCGCGGGCGGGCTGCCTTATACATGCGTGCTGCACTTCAATCCTTACCGCAATCTGTTTGGGACAGTAAGGCCAGATTATTATGGCGCGACAACAGACGCGTATATTGTTTATCCCTGGGAAAATCCTCGCGGTCCCGAAGGCGCTTTTCTGGGCGGATTAGAGAAGTAGGTTAATCTCCTAACAAGATTTTTTGATATTGGTCCACCATCAGATCCAGAGAGAATAGTCTCTCAGCACGTTTTCTGGCGGATGTACGATATTGAAGCAAGTCGTCAAGTACTGCAGCAGCAGCTTTAACCAAGCCCTCGGTTTGCGGTGCTTTCAGTCTCCAGTAATCTGACCCATAGGGCACAACAGCTCCTCCATCTTCACCGACCAGCTCGGAGATGGAGCCTGTGGCATACCCGACCACTGGCAGCCCGCACGCCAGTGCTTCAACCACCGAATTCGGGCAGGCGGCGTTGATCTCCGCAGGAAAAAGTAAATGGGCGCTTCTATCGAGTTCAGGGATCTGCTCATGCGGCACTATCCCAAGCCAGTTCACTGTTGCTGAGTCGCCTGTAGATATTCGATCACGCAGGTTATCAGGAACATTCCCCGCCACTGCCAATCCCACTTTTTTATCAAGATACTCAGACAGGCGGTTAGCAAATTCCACTGCGTTCAGCAGATCGCGCTCGTGGCCGCCTTTGAAGCTGCCCTCAACCACCAAAATGCGGATGAAACCTTTCGGTATAGAACCGCTGTCTGAGAGATTGAAAGTTGCGAGGTCTACACCGTTGTGAATTACTGTTGAAGTTTTATTTAATTTTCCATAAACGCGATTCCACCAGTCTTGCGTGAATGTGCTCTGATAGACAATCACATCTGCGAACCAGCGGCGAATAAGCGCCAGTTGCAGGTTCATGCGCTCCGAGCGCAGAAAATGGCGCAATCCGGTAGCACGCTGTTTATGCAGCCAGTTCATCCCGTCTAGGCGCTGCACTATTCGAATCCCACGGCGGCGGGCTTCCAACAATGCGCCAAGGTCGCGGGTAGCCCCGGTAATCAGCAGCGCGCGTATGTCTTCCCGGGAAATGTCGTGGTGCGCTTCAATACCGCGCGCGGCCAGACCAGCCTTCAGCTTTGACTGGAAGGAGGACGGACCGCCGGTGGTTTTCAGTTGTGGAAGAATGCAGATGGATGAATTTGCCATTTAATTTCCAGATTTCTGGGTATATTTGGCTGGAATTATACATGCTAAGATTTATTAAGCATAAAATAAAGTTACAATAGGGCAATTTAAAATGGCAGACTACCACCGCATAGTTATTAAAATAGGTACATCCACCCTGACGGGAGGCAGTAAAAAGCTGAACCTGCCGCGTATCACCGCGTTGGCGCAGCAGGTTTCCGCGCTGATTCAGCAGGGCAAGCAAGTCGCGCTGGTCTCTTCCGGCGCCATCGCCGCGGGACGCGAACGGTTGGATTACCCTGACTTGCCCAAATCCATCCCCGGTAAACAAATGCTTGCGGCGGTTGGTCAGCCGCGCCTTATGGCGGTGTACGAACAGCTATTTGGAATTTACGGGCGCGGGGTGGCTCAGGTGCTGCTGACGCGCGAGGATATCAGCGACCGCAAACGGTATCTCAACGCGCGCGGCACACTGGAAGCCTTGCTGGACCAGGGGGTTGTACCGGTCATTAATGAAAATGACACTGTCGCCACAGATGAGATTCGCATAGGCGATAATGACAACCTTTCCGCATTAGTAGCCAACCTGATCGAGGCCGACCTTTTGGTACTGCTGACTGACCAGGCTGGTTTATTCACCGCCGACCCAAACAAAGACCGGGATGCACGGCTGATTGAACTTATTGATACTCCAGAAATTTCTGAGTCCATCTGGAAGGCGGCCGGCGACAGCCGCACCGAGCTGGGAATCGGTGGGATGCTGACCAAGTTGCAAGCGGCAGAAACCGCGCGCAGGTCGGGTACGCAAGTAGTGATTGCCAAAGGGGATTTACCGGAAGTATTGATCCGGCTGGTAGAAGGTGAGCGCATTGGTACTCGCATCCTGCCGATCGTGGACAAGCTGGAAAGCCGCAAACGCTTTATGCTGGCCGGCGCCAGGCTGAGGGCTTCCATTCGGGTTGACACGGGCGCTGCAAAAGCTCTGCTGGCTGGTGGCTCTCTCTTGCCTGTTGGCGTGACTGGAATTCAAGGGCTTTTTGAGCGCGGTGATATCGTCAAAGTGAAAGACCCTGATGGGAAAGATTACGCCATCGGACTGACGAATTACGCAGCCACAGATTTGCAAAAAATAAAAGGACGGCGCTCGGTGGAGATAGAGGACCTCCTGGGGTATGCTTACGGCGATGAGGTCATCCATCATAACAATATGACCATCCTGGCAGGTAAGAAATGACTGATATTTTAGCAATGTGCCGCGCGGCAAAATCAGCCAGCCGCAGCCTGGCGCTTTCAAGCACTGAACAAAAAAACCGAGCACTCAGGGAGCTGGCGGACTGGCTGCACAATAATCAAACCCAAATCATCGCGGAAAATGAAAAAGATATTCAGTTAGCTCGGCGGGATGGATTAAATGAAGCGATGATTGACCGGCTCACGCTCACAATTGAACGGATTGAGTCAATCGCTTATGATCTGGGCACTGTTATCAACCTGCCTGACCCGGTAGGCGAAGTATTTGAGGACCAGACACTGCCTAATGGTCTTCGGCTGCGCAAACAGCGCGTACCGCTGGGTGTGATCGCGGTGATCTATGAATCCCGCCCAAACGTGACTGTAGATGTCGCTTCGTTGGCTTTGAAGAGCGGCAACGCGGTGATCCTGCGGGGCGGGAGTGAAACATTGAACACCAATAGGGTATTGGTTAACGGAATTCGCTACTCCCTGCGAACCACAGGGCTGGAGGATGGCGTAGTGCAATTCATTGACGATCCCGCTCGGGAGTTGGTGAACCAATTAATAAAAATGCACCAGTTTGTTGATATGCTCATCCCGCGTGGGGGAGCGGGGCTGCACGCATTTTGCAGAGAAAATTCCACAATCCCCGTCATCACAGGCGGAATCGGAATTTGCCATTTGTTTGTGGATGAAAGCGCTGACCTGGAAAAGTCTATAGCTGTAATCCGTAACGCGAAGATACAACGGCCGACAGTATGCAACGCACTGGATACGGTTCTGGTGCACCATAGCATCTCGGATGTATTCATATCCAAGCTGATCTCCGCGCTCAAGAAGGATAACGTCAGTTTTCGTGTTGAGGAAGATACACTCGCAAAGTTGGAGATGGAAGAAAGCAACTTTGTGAAAAAGGCAGGGGATGAAGATTTTGACACAGAATGGCTGTCGCTTGTTTTGGGGATCAAGGTGGTAGCAGGACTGGATGAAGCGCTGGCGCACATTGCCGCGCATTCAACCGCTCACTCGGATGGTATTCTGACGAACGACCAGGCTAACGCTGAACGCTTCATCCGTGAAGTGGATTCAGCCGCGGTGTATGTGAATGCCAGTACGCGTTTCACCGATGGGGCGCAGTTTGGGCTGGGGGCGGAAGCAGCGGTTTCAACCCAGCGGTTGCACGCGCGTGGACCAATGGCGCTGCGTGAATTGACTACCTATAAATGGGTGGGTGTTGGTGACTACCTGACGAGAGCTTAGGAACCTGGGGAAAATGATGATTAGGGTTGGCGTAATTGGATTGGGACGCAGCGGTTGGGAGATCCACTGTTCATTTTTAAGCAAGGCAAAACAATTTCAATTGGCGGCAGTCTGCGACCAGAGCCCGGAGCGGCTGAAGCAGGCTAGCGAATTATTTAATACAAAAACCTATTCATCCGCGCAGGAGTTGATTTCTGATTCAGATATTGAACTGGTGGTAGTCTCAGCGCCCAGCCATTTACACAAATCCCTGGCGCTGGCGGTTTTGGCTGCCGGTAAACATGTGATCGTTGAAAAACCGATGTCCACCACACTGGCTGACGCGGATGAGATGCTGGATGCGGCTGAAAAAAGTGGGCGCGTTTTGACAGTTTTTCACAATCGACGCTGGGACCGCGATTATCTGATGATCAAAAAGTTTTTTCAGGAGGGTCGTTTCGGCAGCCTGTTTTCCATAGATTCACGCGTCATGACCTTCGGACCGGAATGGTCCACTTACGGTGTAAAAGAATATGACCCGCAATGGCGCACCAAAGCAGCCTACGGCGGCGGCTTTTTGGCGGATTGGGGTCCGCACCTGGTGGATCAATGCCTGGATTTGAGCTGTGAATGGCCAAAGAGTGTAAGTTGCGAATTGCGCAGCCATCTGTGGGCGACCGAGGTGGAAGACAGTTTCACATTACGATTGAGTTTCCCTTCCGGGTTATTGGCGACCATTGAGGGCAGCAACAACACGCGCATCCCGCTGCCGCGGTGGTTTGTGGTGGGCGAAAAAGGTACGCTCATTTCCAAAGGGGAGTGGGGAAAATGGACGGAAATGCGCTTCAAAGGTTTGGTGGATGACAAAGAAGCGGAATTTGAACCCAAGCCCGCGAGCGAAGGCGACGGATTGGAAAGCTTTGGCGTGGACACCGAGCTGACTGCGCGTTTTTACACAGACCTGCATGAGGCGCTTATGAAAGGGCGAGAACCTGTGATAAAAGCCAAATTTGCGCGCAATGTGATGGCAGTGCTTGAAGCTGCAAGAAGGTCAGCCAAAGAAGGCCAGACCATATATCTGGATCCGGCAAGATTAGACTTTCATCTCCCCGTTAGGGAGAGGACAAAGCTACAGCACATTGCGTAGCATCCAGTAAGGAAAGCGAAGTGTGGCGGTAAGGGGAATTAAACACTTGATAATTAGCAAAAATTTCTAGGCAGGTTTGGATTCGTGCCCTACAACTAAATGAAATTACCCATTTTATTTGTCCCAGCGAAGCAGCGTTTTAATCACCCAGTTCAAATCCTCCACTACTTCCCCCACTTCTTCCAATGTCCCCAGTGTGAAAATGTTCACGCCGAAGGTGGAATCGCGGCGGCGCAGGCAGCGGGCGTCGGTAACCAGACCGAGAATTCCCTTTTTTGAGGGGTCTGAGCGCATCAGACCATAGAAAATACCGATCTCACACGCTACTCGGTCGTCCACCTGAGAGCCGTCCAGCAGCGCGACCAGGGTGTGAGCATCAGCAAGCCTCGCATAATTCTCTGCGAATACCTGACGCGCGTATGTGCTTTTAGACAATTTGCCCGAATTGGTTTCATCCGAGGCTAAGAGTTTTCCATTACCTTCAATGGTTTGCTCGAAAGCTGATTGGTCCTTAATAAAAGCGTTAGTCGCGATAAATACTTCAAATCCCGAATTGGCAAGTTTCTCTACGCAATTTTGAACAAAGGTGCGCTGGTAAGGGGTGTTCTGTGGGACGGAGAAATAGATTTTCATTTCTATTTATCCTTCGTCAGATACCCTCCGGCGACCAGTTCGGCCTGCCAGATTTTTAACTGTACGATGGCATCATCCAGATCACCGGTGATAAAGCCGATATCCTCAATGCACCCGCGCAGGAACAGGTTTAAACCTTTGCCGTCGCCGCCAGCCTGGGAGCGCCAGTCATCGTGGTAGGCGACGATACCTTTTTTGGAAGGGTCGGTTTTCTGCAGGGCGTAAAAAACACCAAGTTCAGTAGCAGTGCCGTCATCTACCTCATAACCGTTTAGGTTGACCAGCATAGCGTTAGCGCCCGCTATACCGCTGGAGTCCATATCAAAGCATAATTTCTGACGGGTGACTTCGGGATGATCTTCCGGATGAAACGGATTTTCAATTGGCACGAAAGGATCAAAGCCCTGCGCTCGCAGTATGTCCGCGGTGTGGGTGATCCATTCGCGCTCGTAGGTAGTAAAGAGCGGTCCGGCGAAGTAGATTTTTATGCCCATTAAACGGTAAATTTCTTGATATTGGTGAATGGCTAATTATCAGAGTGACTTGGAAGAAAAACTAAAATCCCTCATAAAGTATCTGTACGATTCTCGGCGCTGCCTTGCCATCCCCGTAGGGATTGGCGGCGTGAGCTATTTTGTCATACGATGCCTCGTCAGTCAGCAAGCGGCTGGCTTCTGCCACGATCCTGTCTGTATCGGTTCCAACCAGCTTGAGCACGCCAGCGTCAACGCCTTCCGGACGTTCGGTGACCTCCCGCAGCACCAGGCAGGGTTTACCCAGTCCGGTGGCTTCTTCCTGGATGCCGCCTGAATCGGTGAGGATAAGACGGGCATGTTTGAGCAGATGAACAAGCGGCAGATAATCCAATGGGGGAAGCAGGGTGAGGTTGGGAATACCTGCCAATAATTCATTGACCGGCTTTTGTATATTGGGGTTGAGATGAACCGGATAAACAAGTTCTATCCGGTCCTGGAATTTTTCCGCCAGTTGTTTTAAAGCAGCGCAAATATTGCGAATTGGATCTCCGAAGTTTTCACGGCGGTGAGCGGTGACCACAACCAGTTCTTTTTCACCTGAAAGTATTCCTTTTTCCTTCAACAATTTTGCGATCTCAGTCGGGATGGGCAGGCGAGTCACCTGGTTGAGCGCGTCAATGATAGTGTTGCCGGTAACTTTGATATTCTCTTCTGGCACACCTTCCCGCACCAGATTACTCCAGGCCAGGTCAGTCGGCGCGAAGTGCAGGTCAGCGATGGTGCCAATAATACGGCGGTTGACCTCCTCCGGGAAAGGCTGCCATTTATCGCCGGTGCGTAGTCCGGCTTCGATATGCGCGACCTTGATGCGGCGGTAATAGGCTGTCAGAGCTGCCGTCATAGCTGTGGTGGTGTCACCTTGCACAACAACCCAATCCGGCTGGTATTTTTCAAGTAAAGGGTCAAGATGGGTGAAGATGGATGCGGTAAGCTGCGCCAGAGACTGGTCTTCGGTCATCAGGTTCAG
>JAUYCC010000101.1 GCA_030692365.1 Pelolinea sp.
GTTGTTCCAGATATTCTTTTGGTAAGGTACAATCATCTTTGTAGATCATGGTCCTAATCCTTTCTGTTGTTTAATGCACTACTGAAAGGATACCGTGATCTACTCTTTTATGTGAAATTACAGAAAGAATGCTACACTAACGTTCTTAGCTGTTCAAGGTTACAGGAATTATATCTTCTGAAACAAAAAGACCCTCAAGAGGGTCTTCAGGCGGAGAGGGTGGGATTCGAACCCACGATACCTTGCGGTATACGCGCTCTCCAAGCGCGCGCGTTAGGCCAGACTACGCAACCTCTCCAAAACCAACTTAATGGCTGGCGGCAAAATTATATCACATCAGCATTTAATCATAAATTGCTGCATTTATCGTAAAATAAGGCGAGACATTTTAAGTATTTCTTCGTATATCTATTAGTAATCTATCGATAAACCCATTTTTCGGATGCCGGAGGGAAAATGCCCATAAAAATACGTAAAATGGAGACCGGTGATTATTCGGGCGCATTAAGCCTGTGGCAGTCACTGCCCGGACTCGGATTGAGTGGCGCTGACAAGGAAGATGCTATCTTTCGCTTTCTTGAGAAAAATCCCGAGACCTGTTTTGTCGCCCAAGATGCTGAAAAGATCATCGGAACGGTGCTCGGCGGCAGCGACAGCCGGCGAGGTTACCTCTATCATCTGTCTGTTCATAAAGACTACCAGCGGCTAGGGCTGGGCAGGCAGATCTCGGAGAAATGCCTGGCGGCATTAAAAGCCCAGGGATTACAAAAATGCCATATTTTTGTCATCGGCAACAATTTGGAGGGGTTGAAATTTTGGGAGAAATTGGGGTGGCTGCTGCGTAATGACATCCTGGTGATGTCCAAAAACCTATAGTGTTTAAATGAACAAATTTTTTATATTTGTACTAAAACGCCTAGCGGTGATCCCCATCACACTTTTTATCATTACCGGCACCCTGAATGGTGGTAGTTCAATCCTCGCTAGCCTTCATTGGCTTTGGCGACTTATCCGCCTGGGCAACGCTTCTCAATATCGGTAAGGATTGGATCATCGGACCTGGCGGGAACTTGCTCACCCGTTGGTGGATCTACCTGCCGATAATGCTGGCGCTGGTCTTTTTTGGCGTAACCTGGGGTATCATGGGAGATGAGCTCAATCACTGGATGAATCCCAAAAATTCATAGTATTTATTTCTGCCTTAATTTATTGATCGAGGTCTTTTATGGAAAGTAAGAAGAAAAAACTGGAACAATTAAGAAAACATCTGGATATCTTAATTGGCGCTTTGGGCGGGTTGGCTTACGCGGTGCTCACATGGGGAATAGATGGATATCTGCTACAACAGAACAATGGAAGCGTTCCCTGGCTTAAATTGGCTATCGGTACCCCGGTGGTCATATTAATCTTCATCGTTGCCGCCTGGTTCAGTACCAGATTTAACAACCTCATTATCCGTTCCCTGGTCTGGATGGTAACTGCCACAAGCCTCAGTTTTTTGATCTCCATTCTTACTTTTCAAGGTACTGAATTTGCCATTAAAGCGCTTTACCCGAATATGGCTGATCAAATCAATTACATCCTTCCGGAAAGCATTCGCGGCCGGTTGTTCGTTATCATTGTTATGTCTAATATCCTTTTCCTCATCGGCGGGCTGTTGATTGAATCAGCCAGTGAAGCATTGATCAAATCATCAGGTATCATCGGCTGGGTGCTGCCTATCCTCTTCTGTCTGATCTTTTTTGGCGGCGCGGGGTATGTGGCAGATTCCAATTTCAATTTCCAGTTACGAGACCAGGTTCTGGCGGTAAACCAGCGGATCAATGAAGCGTCACAACTGAATCCAAAAAACCTGACCGAAAGGGAGGCGCGGCTCATCCGCCGTTTTACCAAGTTGAATGTCGCTCTGAATGGTCCCCACCGCTTGCTGGTGGGCAGCTTTGATGAATCCTTTTCGCAATCAGCAATTCTGATTAATTTTGGCGGGACCTGGGCGCGTTGCACTGCGCTCAATGGAATGGTGGGTAATTGTGAAAGAATTACAAATTAAATGGGCGAAATAAAGCACCAAAATCCTCAAAATTCCTATCCCCGCAGCAAGCTGCGGTGTATTCTAGAAAGTAATAAAGCTTGTTACCGCAATGGCCATCATACCTGCTCCGATTAACAGTTTATGGGAAGTATGGACGACTGAAGCAGGGATCCGGTCTTTTTTCGCCAGGGATTGCCATATTGATCTGCGTGTCAATGGCGAGTACAAGATTTATTTCAATCCAAACGCGCACAACGGCGAGCGCGGTGCTGAAGGAACGCGTATTCTGGCAATTCAACCAAACATTCTGTTTTCATTTACGTGGAATAATCCGCCATCCATTCCGGTAATTCGCTGGCAATATACTCACGTCAGCCTTTATTTCACTTCCATAGATGCTAAGCAAACCAAACTGTTATTAGAGCACGACGGCTGGGGTGAAGGAGCCAATTGGGAAATGGCTTTTGCTTATTTTGACCGCGCCTGGAACAAAATTGTTTTCCCCCGCCTGGTAAAACGGTTTGTCAGTGGTCCGATTGATTGGGATTCTGTCTAATTAAGGGTTGTTTTAAAAAACCCCAGTTTTGGGAACAGGGCCGTCTGGCTTGTTCTTGTTATCCGGGATTTTTATCCAAAAATAAGATCTGAACTTTTAATTCTCCATATACTTGTTTAGAGAAAATCAATTATTTTTTAAACAAAGGATGGCCAGGCGCGGGTATGCATATAATTTCCGGCGCTTTGAGGTCAAAGAAATTATCGGAATTTTCCGGGATTACCACCGCAGCCGTATCCGCGCCGCGGTGAGTACCCGCGACAGCAATTACCGGTTTACCTGCATCAATCAATCCCGCGTCAGCCGTCATCATGGAAATTTCCAGCATAACTTTCATGCCAGCGCCAAAAATTCTTAAGACATCGGCAATTATCTCATTGGGCTGGTAAGTTTCCAGTTTTTTCCTGATAGCGCGGTTTACACCCGCAAAACCGTGTTGAGTAGTAAGGATTTTCCCTCCGCCGGTTTCAATTACCTTGCGGTTCTCATCGGTCAATTCCTGAGTGTTAGGTCCGGCGTATCCGGCCACATGGCTTATGACGATCACTTCCATGCCAGAAAGCATTTTCACGGCCAGGCTGCCAGTGTAACCGGTAGTAGATGCGACCAATGCAATGGAAATACCCAATTCTTTTGCCCGCTGCTTCACCAGCTCCAGTACACGTTCGGTATTATCACGGCCGGATCCTTCGAAGTAAATAGTAGTTGATTTAATTTCTCTCATTGTCTGCTCCATGAATTAGTCTTGTCTATTTTAGTTTATTTCAAGCAGAAAGAAGAGCCATTCCTTATAAATCTTAATTTCGAATTCTTTACCCTGACGACTGCCCCATTACAATTCAATCGTTATAATAGAAGGGCAGAATACGGACTAAATCAAACAGTGAAAAAACAAATAAATAAATTTTTATTATTTCTCTGGTCAGTTTTCAGTATTTTGGGATCCATTGCGTTTCGCGAATTCTACAACCTTAACATCTTAACTTATGTGGGCTCCCAGAACATTTGGGAATCCAAACGATTTTTAGCTTTTATTATTGTTTCCTTTTTTTTCATCTTCGGCGCTCTTTACGGCTTGTTGCGCATCGTGCAAAAAAGGAGATTTGCCGCAATTGAATTCCTGAAAAAATCGCCTGTTTGGCCAAAATCATTAGCCGCTTTACTTCTCATCCTCATGCCCGGTCTGGTGAAATGGATACTCCCTTTGCCAGAAAATTTCACCATCGGATTCTGGATGGAATTTTTCATTATTTTTACAATAGCAATTCTTATCAAATACCTATTGATTGAAGACAAATCCTCCTGGAAATCTTTGTTAAGGATTGGATGTTACACCCTTCTTGCAGGAGCAAGTCATGTCATTTTTTATAAGCTCAGTCAGGTAACCAGTTATCCATTCACATTGTATTGGTCCGAAGGCAATCGCTTCTTTGATTACTCGACGCTATTTGGTAGCTTCAGGTATATTCTGGCTGATGGTGAAAGAATCAAAGCCTTTACCACCTGGGGTATGCAGCTTCCCTGGGCATTGCCTTTTGTTATTCCCGGCTTATCCATCGGATTTTTCCGCTTATGGTATCAGATCATATGGATCCTGCCCACCTTCGTATTGGGTCTTGTGGCCGCCCACCAGATCAAGGCAGGCAGGAGTTCCTTGTTTCTGACATTGATTTTCGCTTCCTGGACCTTTCTCTTTCTCGACCAGGGACCTATATACACGCCGCTTGTGATAGGGGCGATTTTGACCGTGATCGCGGCCAGGGCTAAACTTTTACCCGGTATCCTTATTATCCTTGTGGCTTCATACTACACCCGCAACGCCCGTTGGACGTGGTCATACGCGCCTGGCTTATGGGCTGGTTTGCTGGCGCTTTTGGCCATAGAAAAACCGTCATTTTCCAAACAGGGATTAAAAGAACTGGTTAAACCAGCAGCGCTTGGAATAACCGGCTATCTGGGTGGACAATTGATTCCTTCTTTAATAAAAAGCATCAATTCATCTACCGACCTCGCTCTTTTGCCAAACGCGGCTGCTTCCACTTCGCGCCAGCCGTTATTGTGGGATCGGCTGTTTCCCAATCCCACCTATCCGCCCGGCATCCTGTGGGCGCTTATCTGGGCTGCATTACCTGTGGTTCTTTTGCTTGCCATTTTGATCCTTCAGAAAAAATGGCAAACCAATTGGCTGCAAAACCTGGCGCTTTTAATCATTCCAGGGGCATTCCTGATTGTCGGGATTGTCGCCAGCGTCAAGATTGGTGGTGGGAGCAACCTGCATAACCTGGATATGTTCCTGATGTCGCTGGCTTTGATAGCATCCAGTGCCTGGGTATTCATTCTTCAGAAAAATGAAAACACATGGAAATTATCCTCCATTGCCTCCATATTCCTTTTCATCGTCCTGGTCAGTCCAGTCACCTTTACCTTGATTGGCGGTGAACGCCTGACCTTGCCCGATAATGAAATAATAAGCAAAGCGCTGGCTGCTGTTCAAAACAAGGTGGAGAAATACAGCCAGCAAGGGGAAATCCTTTTCATAGATCACCGCCAGCTGTTTACATTTAACCTCGTGAAGAAAGTGCCTTTGGTTGATGATTATGAAAAGAAATACCTGATGGATCAGGCGATGGCGAACAACGAGAAGTACTTCAACACGTTTTATAAGGATCTGGCTGAGAGGCGCTTTGTTCTGATCGTAAATGAGCCATCAAACCTGGTTGTCCGTGGGTCAGAGTATTCCTTTGGGGAAGAAAATGATGCTTATGTGAAGTGGGTCACGGTCCCGCTTCTATGCACGTATGAGCCGCTGTATACTTCTCCCAAAACCAGCGTAGAGCTGTTGGTGCCCAGAGAAACACCGCCTCCCACGAGTTTGAATTGTGATTCGGTGTTTGCTGCCGTCAAATAAAGTTTTGAATCATCCAGATACGAGCGTTTCAAAATGATACTTCCACGAGAGTTTTATTTACGGTCCGTTCAGGTTGTTGCCCACGACATGCTTGGTAAGAAATTAGTCCACTTGGTTAGCGAACAAAGGGTAGGCGGTATTATCGTTGAAGCAGAAGCATATGACGGCGAACTGGATTTAGCCTGCCACGCCCGTGTGGGAAAAACAGAACGAAATAAGGTCATGTACAGCCAAGGCGGCCATGCGTATGTATATTTCACCTATGGCATGCACTGGATGCTGAATTGCGTCACTGGAGATGTAGGTTATCCTTCCGCAGTCTTGATCCGCGCCATTGTGCCCACCGATGGGATGAATTTCATCAGCGCGCAGCGCCCCAATATCCAGGAAAAACAGTGGTGCAACGGCCCGGCCAAGCTTTCCAAAGCGCTTGCCATCACGGGTGAGCTGAACGGCTGCGACTTATGCAACCCCGATGGTGTACTTTTCGTTGAGGATGGCGAAACTATTTCAGATGATAATGTCCGAATTACACACAGGGTGGGTGTCCAATCAACGCCTGAACCCTGGCTGAGCAAACCCTGGAGATTTGTTGCGGATCTATCGAGAAATTGAAATCTGACCTTTAGAGGATATAATCAGACTAGGAAGGTAAGAAAATGTCCGAAAATTCAGACCAATATCCTCAATTCTCTTTTGACGCAACCAAAGTGGTCATTTACGGCGGCGGCGGATTAAGCAAGATGATCATTGAGACCGTGCGCGTTCTTGGCGCTTACCAAATCGCTGGCATCATTGATGACAATATGAAACCAGGCGAAATGGTCATTGGCTCACCCGTTTTGGGCGGCGCCGAGGTGCTATATGACCTTTACAAACAGGGCATCCGTACGGCAGTGAATTCGGTCGGCGGGATAGGCAATTACAAGGTCCGCCTGGATGTGTTTCATCAGCTTGCCAAGGCGGGTTTTGTCTGTCCCGCTATCGTCCACCCCACCGCCCATATTGATCCTTCCGCCAGGCTCGAAGCCGGCGTGCTTGTACTGGCACAGAGTTATGTGAGCGGCAGCGCGATAGTGGGTATGGGATCGCTGATCAATAATTCGGTGGTAGTCTCGCACGATTGCGTTTTAGGCGTTTGCACCAACCTGTCCCCCGGTGCGATGGTCGCAGGAAACGCTGTAATCGGTGATTTCTCCCAGGTAGGCATAAATGCTACTATCAATATCGGCGTACGGGTCGGCCGGGAGTGCCTGATCGGCAATGGCGCAACCATTAAGAAAGATGTCCCTGATGGGACGCGCGTTTACGCCGGCGCCATCTGGCCGCCTTACCAGCCTGATAAATTCAACACGCCCAGGGAAGCCTGATGTTCAAACGTTCAACCAGCCAGCCCTCTCAGCAGCCCGCCCAGATCGAACGGGTCACATCCGTTCTTGGCGCAGGCATTAATTGGACCGGAAAACTCTCCGGCAAAGGCGGGGTGCGCATTGAAGGTATCTTTGAAGGCCAGATTGCCATCAACGGCCTGGTTGTGGTGGGTGAAACCGGCAAGGTAACCTGCGAGAATGTACGCGCCAATACGGTGATCGTAGCAGGCGCAGTCAACGGCGGAATCACCGCTGAAAAGCTTGAAATTCGCAGCACCGGTCGCGTATGGGGTAATGTGACCGTTACCGCATTCTCCACCGAAGAAGGCGCGTTCCTGCGCGGGCAGGTGACCATGGAAGACCATCTGGACCTGGGATTGAGCGATACAGAAAATGTAGTTAATAAACCGGCGATTGAGAATACCACTGACCAGGAATTATCATAGTTTTTCCAAAGAAAATCGTTTTAAAAAGTTAAGGATCGTTTAAGAATGGGAAAACCGAATTATTTAGTGCCGATGTCAAGCCCGGATATCAATGAGGCTGATCAGCAGGCAGTACTTGAGGTGCTGCGCACCAGTTATCTTAGTATGGGACCAAAAATTAAAGGCTTTGAAAAGACTGTGGCGTTATATACCGGCGTCAAGCACGCGTTAGGTGTCAGCTCTGGCACGGCTGGCCTGCACCTGTGCATACGCGCCGCGGATATTCAGCCTGGAGATTATGTCATCACGACCCCGTTTTCCTTTGTCTCTTCAACAAACGTACTTTTATTCGAAAACGCAGTTCCGGTCTTTGTTGATGTGGATCCCAAAACCGGTAATATTGATCCTGACAAGGTAAGGCAGGCTGCTGCTGATTTGAAATCGGGAGATGAAAACAGAGCGAATCAATGGCTTCCTCGAAAAGGCGCGGGTAAGGGCGGTAAACTCAAAGGGATTTTGGCGGTGGATGTCTTCGGTCAACCGGCGGATTATGGCGCACTGGAAAAAATTGCACACGATAACAATCTTATCCTAATAGAAGATTCTTGCGAAGCCATTGGCGCTGAATACAAGCATCGTAAAGCCGGAGCATTCGGCGATTATGGCGTGTTTGCCTTCTATCCCAACAAACAGATGACTACAGGCGAAGGCGGTTTGATCGTCACAAATAATTCCACCGCAGCCAACCTGATGAGCGCGCTGCGCAATCAGGGTCGGGCACCCGGTGATAACTGGCTGCAGCATACGCACCTGGGATATAACTACCGCCTGAATGAAATGAGCGCGGCGTTGGGATTATCACAAATGCAGCGTATTGACGACCTGATCAACAAACGGGAGACCGTTGCGCAATGGTACAACAAATACCTTAAAGAGATTAGGGGGATTGAGATTCCTTATATTTCCCCCGATACCACGCACATGAGCTGGTTTGTGTACGTCATCCACATTGACCAGCGCTTTAACCGAGACCGTACCGCCGCGAAACTGGATGCCGCCGGCATTCCTGTGCGCCCATACTTTCTGCCTATCCATTTACAGCCTTACATGGTAGAACGATTCGGTTACAAGGAAGGCGATTTCCCCATAACAGAAGACTTGGGCAATTGCAGCCTGGCGCTGCCTTTCTCCGGAGTAATGACTGAAGACCAGGTAAAGTTGGTTTGCGGTACGCTGAAAGAATGCATCTGTAATTAATTTGATTCACCTTATGAAAGTTGCCAATGGCTCAGGATTTTAAACCTCCCCGCCAGCGCGGTTTTATCCTGCACTTCGGCGCCCTGCTATTGAATCTGTCGGTTGTCGGGTTTCTTGCCCTTCAAGCTCTCATTCAACAGGAACGCGGATTCTTCATCCTTTACCTGATCGCGGGTGTGATTGTGTTTCTTCCCACCCCGGTAATAGCTTACCGCCTTTTCGCCCTGCTGCGCTCCCGGTACACGGTTGACCGCGAAGGGATTAGTATTCAATGGGGGTTAAGGGAAGAATTGATCCCCATGGCAGATGTCGAATGGATACGCCTTGCCAGCGACCTGGCATTTAACCTACCCCTTCCGCCAGTTAGCGTACAAGGCGCTGTGCTCGGCTCCCGCTATTATCGCGATATTGGGCATATTGAATACATCGCTTCTGATGCATCAAATCTGCTGCTTATAGCTTTGCGCGACCGGGTATATGCCATCTCACCAAAGGATGTGCACGGCTTTCAGAACGCATTTACGCGCAGCGCCGAATTAGGTTCCATCGCGCCAATATCCGGCAAATCATCAAGCGGTAATTTTCTTATTTCTGCCCTGCTAAAAGACAGTGTTTCTCGCTTACTTCTTCTGCTCGGCATTATCTTATCCATCGTGTTGCTTGTTACAACGAGCTTTATTATTCCTTTACACGAAAGTATCCCCCTCGGATTTAACCCCATAGGCCAGGTTGCGGACAGCTCCCCTTCTGAGAGGCTTTTACTCTTACCTGTGCTATCGCTTCTTATGCTAGTGATAGATATCAGCCTGGGTGCCTATTTGTATCGCAAGGAAGGTTTCCGCATAGCTTCATACCTGGCTTTCGCGGCATCACTGATAATGCCCCTGTCTTTTTTTGGGGTACTTATTTTTTTGGTGCTTTAACTATTTTTTTTTGTGAGGGGGAAAAAGATTTACAAATACAATCTGGTAAAAATGTAACTGGCTTTTTTCACTAAAAGTAAACCGGTTTTCTTTAGAATTTGCTAAATTTTCTCGAAAATTAAATAGCCAATGGATGCATCAGTCTCTTAGCCTCAAAAAGCTATGTGATACCCAAACCATAATGAATGTCACCTTTATTTTCGTTGATACGCGGCTTGATATACTTAACAAAGCAACCTGAAAAACTGACAGCGGGAGAAGGTAGATATTTATGCAAAGTGAAAACGCACGATTATCCAAACTGAAAGAAATACGGCGGCAATCCAAACTGGGCGGCGGCGAAGCCCGCATTGCCAAGCACCACGAAAAAGGCAAACTGACCGCGCGCGAACGGCTGGATGAACTTCTTGATCCAGCCAGTTTTCATGAATTGCTGCCTTTTGTTACCCAGCGTGCAGATTTAGCAGAAAATCCAGAAGAATCCCTGCCAGGTGACGGTGTGGTGACCGGATATGGACAGATCAACGGGCGAACAGTATACGTTTACGCGCAGGATTTCACGGTCATGGGGGGTTCGCTGGGCGAAGCCCAGAGCCAGAAGATTTGCCGGATTATGGACCTCGCCGCCCAGAACGGCGCGCCTATCATCGGCCTTATCGATTCCGGCGGGGCGCGCATTCAGGAAGGCATTTACAGCCTCAAAGGTTATGCTGAAATCTTCCGCCGTAATGCCATCTACTCAGGCGTTGTGCCGCAGATCAGCCTCATTCTCGGCCCATGCGCCGGCGGCGCCGCGTATTCTCCCGCCCTGACCGATTTCATTTTCATGGTTGAGAAACAGTCTTATATGTTTATAACCGGCCCGAATGTGATCAAAGCCATCACAGGTGAAGAGGTGGATTTTGAAAGCCTGGGCGGCGCGCAAACGCACTTGAGCGTCAGCGGTGTCGCATCTCTGACAGCCCCCAACGAGGTTGAAACGCTTTCTTTGTGCCGCTCGTTGATGAGCTATTTACCCTCGAATAATATGGAAAATCCGCCCTTCTACGCGCCGGCGGATGTCCCCTTCCGCATGGATGCGGAATTAAATTCCATTATTCCCGATGATCCCACTTCCCCATACAGCATGCATGAGGTTATTTTGCGTGTTATGGACCAGAATTCATTCCTTGAACTTCAGCCAGCCTTCGCGACCAACGCCATTATCGGCCTGGCGCGGCTAAATGGCTGCTCGGTAGGTATTGTCTCTCAGGAACCCAGCGCTCTGGCGGGCGTTATTGATATTGACGCTTCAGACAAGATTTGCCGCTTTGTTCGTTTCTGCGACTGCTTTAACATTCCGTTGATAACCTTTGTGGATTCTCCCGGTTTTCTGCCCGGAGTGAACCAGGAGCATCGCGGAATTATCCGACATGGCGCCAAAGTGTTATACGCTTATTCCGAGGCGACAGTACCTAAAGTGAGTGTGGTTACGCGTAAAGCTTACGGCGGCGCTTACGTCGTCATGAGCAGTAAATTTCTTGGGACCGACATCAATTACGCCTGGCCTACTGCCGAGATTGCAGTGATGGGCGCGGACGGAGCCGCCAACATTCTCTATCAGAAACAGATTGACAAATCAGCAGACCCGGTCGCGGAACGCGATCGTGTTATGAGGGAATATACCGAAAAGTACCTTAACCCTTATGTCGCTGCCAGGGCGGGCATTGTTGACGAGATCATCGAACCCTCAGAAACGCGTGTCAAAATCATCAGCGCGCTGGCTGCCATCCGCGAAAAGCAGGAACACAGCCCGGCCCGCAAACACGGAAACTCACCTGTATAAGGCAGGCAAACAATGAAAGACGCTTTATTCATTTCATGGGTCGGCATGAGCCTGGTCTTTGTCGGTTTGCTGGCATTATGGGGGATGATGGCAGTAGTGGTGAAATTGACCAATATCAAAAAAGCAGCCCCTGCTGCGTCTGAGTCAATTTCTTCAATACCAGATAAAGACCTGGGCCTGGAATGCAAACGAAAAGCAGCAGCAGCCGCTGTAACAGCCGCGATGGTGCTGATGAATACCTCTTTCGCAACCTCACCACATCGAGAAAAAGAGGTTATAAGCCCCTGGCAGGCAGCCTACCGCACCCGCCAAAATTCTTTTAATAACAGTCTTCCCCGCAGAAAGGATTAGCCCGATGAAAATCCATGTCAAGATCCAGGACAAAATTTATGAGGTCAGGATTGGCGATATTCTCACGCGCCCTATTCAGGCTAATGTGGACGGGGAGGTGTTTGAAGTCTGGCCGGAAGAAATGATGGTTCCTTCAGCTGAGCGCCGTTCCCCGGTAGTTCCCCAGGTATCCCATCCGGTCCAGCCTGCGGATATTGGCAAAGTCGATGAAAAATCATCATCAAAAGATGTTTTGGTTAAGGCGCCTATCCCGGGAGTGATAATTGAGGTAAAGGTAAGCGCCGGTGAAACTGTGGAGTACGGCCAGGAACTCTGTGTGCTTGAAGCGATGAAGATGAAAAATTCTATTCGGGCAGGTAAGGCTGGCATCATTGACAAGGTTATAGTCTCTGCTGGAGACCAGGTCAGTCAGAACCAGACTTTGATTGAATATAGCAGAGAGGCATAACCCTAAATGGACACAAGGTCATTTTTAGATATCCTAAAGGCTGGCAGCCTGGCTTTCACGTGGGGGCAACGCGCTGATGATTATCGTCGGCCTGGTGTTGATTTACCTGGCAATCGTCAAGGAATATGAACCCGTCCTGCTGCTCCCTATCGGGTTTGGTTGCATTTTGGCCAACCTGGGTATGGCCGCATCGGCGGATGGTGAAGGTTTCTTATCCGTGCTGTATCGCGCTGGTATTCAATCAGAGCTATTTCCATTGTTAATATTTGTCGGAGTAGGCGGGATGATTGATTTCAGCCCACTGCTCGCGCAGCCGCACCTGGCATTGCTGGGCGCGGCCGGTCAGTTCGGTATTTACGGCACATTGATGTTAGCCACCTTGATCGGCTTCAACCTTAATGAAGCCGCATCCATCGGTGTGATCGGCGCAATTGACGGTCCTACCGCCATCTATGTTGCCGGCAAACTGGCGCCTGGGATGTTGGCGCCCATCGCGGTGGCGGCTTATTCCTACATGAGCCTGGTGCCCATCATCCAGCCCCCTGTGATGAAGCTGCTCACCACGCGCAAAGAACGCCTGATCCGCATGGAATACGCCCCCAAACCAATTTCAAAGAAAGCATTAATTATCTTCCCTATAGCAGTCACGATTGTAATAAGTCTTCTTGCGCCCACTGCCGCGCCTTTGATTGCGGCTTTAATGCTTGGTAACCTCCTCAAGGAATCAGGTGTGGTGGACAGGCTGAATAAATCAGCCCAAAATGAAATCATCAATATATCCACCCTGTTTCTCGGTTTGACAATTGGCGGTACTATGACCGCGGCCAGTTTTTTGAATTGGAATACTCTCATTATCCTCGGGTTAGGGCTGCTGGCCTTCATACTTGATACAGCCGCGGGCGTATTATTTGGAAAATTTATGTCCCTTATCACTGGTGGCAAGATCAACCCGTTGATTGGCGCCTGTGGCATTAGCGCATTCCCGATGGCTGGCCGGCTTTCAGCCAAAATGGCGCAAGACGAGGATTTCGAGAACTTTATTCTTATGCACGCCATGGGCTCCAATACCGCCGGACAACTGGCCAGCGTTATTGCGGGCGGTCTATTACTGACGCTCGTTTTGGCAATGCATTAGATTTTCTAATAAAAGAGGGGGTTACTTCTTTGCAGTTTTTCCCGGCCGTTTGGGCTTTTCAACTTCCAGACGATATCCGATACCGCGCTCTGTTTTGATGTATTTGGGATTCCTGGGATCTTCTTCAACCGCCTGGCGCAGCCAACTGATATGCACATCCAGCGAGCGTGTATCACCCAGATAATCAGTCTCCCATAATTTCCTAAACAGGTCTTCCCTAAGAAGCACCTCACCGGGGTGGCTCATAAAAGCTTCCATCAGGAAAAACAATCTGGGAGTCAGGCGGGTTTTTTTGCCGTCACAATGCAGCCAACGTTCTTTGATATCCAGTTTTATCGGCCCACATTCCAGCTTTTTATTCTCATTCATAGACATATAAGGGCGCAGCCGGTTAAGCAGTTTCTGTAAGGTGAAAGGCAGGCGCAGCACCTGGTCCGCGCAATTTTCATCGATGCCTTCCTGGTTTTCACCTGCGATTAATAAAATCGGAGTCTTGTCCAGAGCAGCTCTGAGCGAGGTGCAAATACGCGTGCCAGAAGTGCGCATGGATGCGGCATCAATTATTACCGCTTTGGGATTTAATTGCTGAATAGCTTTTAGCGCTGATGAGCCGTTAGGGACTGACTCTATCTCATAACCTTTCTTGCTTAAACCGGACATAAAAGAGGGCCGGTCGGCACGTTTACCTTCTACGAGTAGAATCAGATGTTTCATATCAGCTATATAAATTCTTTATTTCGGGTACCTTCAATACATTAACACAAAACCTGGTTTCTCCGGTACGGTTATTCGTTTATTGAAAAGCAATTTGCTTTTTATATCCATTAATACCCGCCTATTCCCCCATTGGAAGCGAACCCTCAGGGAAATCTTAATAAATGCGGCCTTAAAATATTATACCTTAACTTAAATAACAAGGTTTTTTAAGATTGACGCTTCCGGCATGCTAAAATATAAGTTCAGCGGAGGACCGAATGAAGAAACTTATGGAAGTGAAGATTGACAGTCTACGGGTCAGCCTAACCAACCAGCAGCGTATTGTGGTGCTCAAGCAAGTTGACCAGGACCGCTACTTGCCCGTCTGGATTGGTCCTTATGAAGCCGAAGCGATTACCATCGCTATGCAAGAGATAGAGGTATCCCGACCGCAAACCCACGATTTGGTGAAAAATATCCTTATCAATCTTGATGCCAAAATGATACACGTTGAGATCAGCGCGTTGAAAGATGATATCTTTTACGGTACACTTCTCTTAACCAAAGACGATAAGGAAATTCATATTGATTGCCGACCTTCGGATGCCATCGCCATTGCTGTCAGGGCGCACGTGCCCATTTTGGTCTCTGAAGAAGTAATGGGTGAAGCCAGCATCATCCCCGAAGAGATCTCGGCAGTATCTGATGAGGGTGGAAATTCCACAATCGAGGAAACAGATGAAGGTGGAAAGTTACCACCAAATGAGGAAAGGCTTTCCATTTTTGAGGATTACCTTAAGAAGAAAAACGACCAAGCTGGTCCCTCAGAAGGAAATGAAGATTCACAGGATGACGATGAAGGGGATGACAAAAGCGCCTCTCCAGGTTAAGCCCACAGGATATTAACCGATGGAAGATTATTTCCAGCCAGAAGAAATTAGCAGCAGTACCGTTCAGACACAACCTCATAACCGCCAGGCTGAAGAATCGGTTCTGGGTTCTGTGCTCATTAACCCCGAATCTTATTACGATGTCGGCCAGATACTCGATGCGGATAATTTTTATATTATCCGCAACAGATGGATATGGGAAGTATTCACTTATTTGCACGAAAATCGCATTCCGATTGATATTCTTACCTTGACCGAAGAGCTTGAGAGCCGCAGCCAATTGGAGGAAATTGGCGGGCAGGCATACCTGATGATGCTTGTCAACCAAACGCCCAGTTCACTCAATGCCCAGGCATACGCCAGGATTGTGGAAGAAACCTCTGTCCGAAGGCGCATGTTAACTGCCGCAAATGAAATGGCCAAGCTGGCTTATCAGGAAGACAAGGAACTTGATTCAATCATCGACAGCGCCGAGAAATCAGTTTTCAATCTCAGCGAGCGGCGAATCCGGCGCGATATGCAGCCCATCCAATCTGTGATCAGCCAGTATTATGACCGCGTTTCAACCCAGTCTGCCAGCGAAGATGAAATTATGGGAGTACCAACCGAACTGATTGACCTCGATAAGGTTTTGGGCGGGCTGCAGAAATCTGATTTATTGATCGTTGCCGGCCGTCCAGCCTCGGGTAAAACCGGTTTTCTGATAACTGTGGCTAAGAACGCTGCAATCAAACACAAAAAACATGTAGCCCTGTTTTCGCTCGAAATGTCAAATGAGCAGCTTATCCAGCGTATGATCGCACAGGAAACCCATATTAAATATTCGGAACTTCGCTCGGGAAAAATTAATCCAGATAACTGGGAACTTTTTACCCAAGCGGTAGATGTATTAAGTAACACCAAGATCTTTATGGATGACACCCCCGCCATGACCCCAATCCAAATGCGCACCAAGTGCCGCCGTCTGCACCTTGAACACCGGATTGACCTGGTGCTGGTAGATTACATTCAGCTCATGTCCGGCGATACCCGCACCGAGAACCGTGTGCAAGAAGTATCTTATATTTCCCGCAACCTGAAGACCTTGGCGCGTGAATTGAACGTGCCGGTGCTGGCCGCCGCACAGCTTTCGCGCGCTGTGGAGCAGCGCTCCGATAAAACCCCTATACTTTCCGACCTGCGCGAATCCGGCAGCCTGGAGCAGGATGCTGATATTGTCATGTTCATTCACCGCAAGGAAGAAAACAAAAACGAAAGTTCACCGACAGAGTTGGTCGAGTTGAAAGTCGCTAAACACCGTAACGGTCCCACCAAAGATATTGAAATGATTTTCATAAAGGAACTGGCGCAATTCTACAACGCCAAGACTATCGAGTAAGAAAATGGACATGAATTTCTCAGGTTTCCAGGAAAACAAGAAAAGCTTTACCGGGATTCCCGATCAGTTCTTTGGTGAACTGCTTCCGGCAATCAAGGATATTAATGAACTTAAGCTGGTTTTTTATCTACTTTGGTCCGCATATACCCAGGGAGATTACGGGGTAACATTTACGCTGCAAGACATTCTTCTTGATGAGCATTTTCTCCAGGGTTTGGCAATTTCTGACAAAGACACAAAATTCCTGGTGACTGGACTGCTTGATAAACTGGTTCAGGACAACATTTTAGTTAAAGTCAATAATGAATCCGCGGAAGAAAACTGTTTTTTCATCAACAGCCCTCGCGGAAGGGCTGCCGCAGATCTGATGCGTTCCGGTTCTTTATTCCAGACACAAGGCCAGCCAAAAGTCACTCTGGATATCATCAAACCCAATATATTCAGGCTCTATGAAGAAAACATAGGACCGCTGACACCGCTTATTGCGGATTCGCTGCGCGATGCGCAGGAATCATACCCTGAAGAATGGATTAAAGAAGCAATTCAAATTGCTGTAGCCAATAACGTGCGGCGCTGGAATTATATTGAACGCATATTATCCCGCTGGCAGGAGGAAGGACGTGATGGAACCGATCGGCGAAACACTCAGGAAGATCACCGGCGCTACCTCAAAGGTGAGTATGGAGAATTCGGGAGCCACTAACCTGACCAATACAAAGAAATCACCCAAAGAAGTCTGCCTGATCTGCGGCGGGCTGGGATATGTGCGCCGCAACCTGCCAGTGGATGACCCCAATTTTGGTTTGCTGGAAGTTTGTGAATGCCAAAAGCTTGAAGTCCAAAAATCCAGCCTTCAACGTCTTTACCACCTCAGCAATTTGAATGCCTTTAGGCAGATGACGTTTGAAACATTTAATTCTGACGGCCGTGGAAGCGGGCAGGATGGTAATAAGACTCTTGAAGTTGCATTCAACACAGCCAAAAATTACGCCCACCACCTCAACGGCTGGCTTTTGCTGATGGGCAGCTATGGGACAGGAAAAACTCACCTGGCTGCTGCAATCGCTAACGAGGTGGTTTCTTTGGGTATTGAAACGCTCTTTCTGACCGTCCCTGATCTGCTGGACTGGCTGCGTTACAGCTATAGTTCTACCGAAACAACCTATGAAGAACGCTTCGAAGAAATCCGAAATATCCACTTTCTGGTACTGGACGACCTGGGTACACAGAACACTACCGCCTGGGCGCGTGAAAAACTTTTTCAGATTATCAATCATCGCTATACGCATCGCCTGCCAACCGTGCTAACCACCAACCTGGCGCTTTCCCAGATTGACGAGCGGGTCAGTTCGCGATTACAGGACCGCGAGCTGGTTATCACCATCCAGATTGACGCAACGGATTACCGCAATCCGCTGGCTGAGGGAGAGAATTCTCCCATCTCATCTCTGGCTCACATCAGTGACCACCGCACTTTCGACAAATTCAGCACCCGTAAGTCAGAGAAATTACCAGCTGACGAGCAACAAAGCCTTGAACAAGCCTTGTACGCTTCGCAGCAATTTGCTGATAAACCCGACGGATGGCTGGTTCTGATGGGTTCGTATGGCACCGGTAAAACGCATTTGGCCGCGGCAATAGGGCATTACTTCGCAGGATTGGGCGGCGATCCCATCTTTTCGGTTGTACCTGACCTGCTCGACCATCTGCGCGCCACTTTCAGCCCCTCCAGCACCGTTTCATATGACAACATATTTAACCAGGTAAAAACCACCAAATTGCTTATTCTCGATGATCTTGGCACACAAAGTGCCACCCCATGGGCGCGGGAAAAACTTTACCAGATTCTTAATTACCGCTATGAAACCCGCCTGCCAACTGTGATCACAACCTCCGCGACGCTTGAAGAAATTGATCCTCGGATACGCAGCAGGATGCTGGATGAACGTGTTTGCAAAGTTTTCAAGATTATCGCCACGCCTTACCAGACGCGCGCGCTTAAAAGAAAAGCACCGTCAAAATAATAAAATAAGAGGCTGTCTCAAAAGGCAGCCTCTTCGATATCAATTTGGCTAATTTAATTTTTTATATCCTGCAAGTCACCCCAGTTCTTGCCCCAAGCCGCGTCGGTTTCCAGAGGAATGGACAATTGATATGCTCCTTCCATCACCTCTTGCGTTACCTGGACGGTTTTATTTAATTCTTCCTTAGGACATTCCAGCAGCAGCTCATCATGCACCTGTAAAAGGATTTGCGTTTGTAAACCGGCTTTTTTCAAGGCGTCCGGCAGCCGGATCATAGCCACTTTCATGATATCCGCCGCGGTACCCTGGATGGGCGCGTTGATAGCCTCGCGCTCAGCGCGCGCCTTGAGCTGCGGGGTGGTCGAATGTTTGAGCTCAGGAAAATATCGCTTACGCCCCAACATGGTTTCCACGTAACCCTGCTCAGCTGCGATTTTGCGAATATTATCCAGATAGCGTTTGACGCCCGGGAATTTTTGGAAATAGGCTTTGACAAAATTCTCCGCTTCCGCCAGGGTCAACTCAGTGGTGCGCGTCAAGCCAAACGCGCTCATCCCGTAGATCAGGCCGAAATTGATCGCTTTGGCATGGCGGCGCTGATCTTTTTTCACCTGGTCAAGCGGTACGTTATAGATCGCGGCTGCGGTGGTAGCGTGGATATCCTGCCCGGCGCGGAAAGCCGCGAGCATGCTCTCATCATTGGACATATGCGCTGCGATGCGCAGTTCAATTTGTGAGTAATCCACTGAAAGCAACACCTTGCCGGGATCGGCCACAAATCCCTCCCGAACCTTGTGGCCTAGTTCTGTGCGGGTGGGGATGTTCTGCAGGTTGGGGTCAGAGGACGCCAACCGGCCTGTCACTGAACCTGTTTGGCTGAATGATGTATGCACCCGTCCGGTCCTGGGATTCACCTGCCTGGGCAGCGCATCAAGATAGGTGGAAACCAGTTTTGAAATCTCGCGATATTCCAGCAGTAAATTCACAACCTCATGCTTGTCTTTCATCAGTTCCAGCACATCCGCCGCGGTGGAATAGGTACCCGCTTTGGTTTTGTTGGAAGAATCGGGCGGCGAGAGATGCAAGGTTTCAAACAGCGCCTTGGAAAGCTGCTGGGTGGAATTCAGGTTGAAGTCGTAACCCACCTGCTTGTAAACCTCTTTCTGTATCTCCAGGATACGCGCGCTTAACTCGGTCGAGAATTTTTTGAAAAATTCTTTATCTACAGCGATGCCCGCGAATTCCATTTCCATTAACACAGGGATAAGCGGCATTTCAATTTCTTCAAATACCTTTAGCAGGTCGTTTTTAACTAACCGTTCACGCAATAATTTTTCCAGCCGCAGCGGGATCTCAGCATCCGCCCCAGCGTAGGGCGCCACATCGCTGACTGCCACCAGGTCCATTGTCAACTGCTTGCTGCCGCTGCCGATCAATTCTTCAATTTCGGTCATGCTGACATTAAGCTCGTCCTCAGCCATTTTCTTTAGTCCCAGGCGCCTTGAGTCAGGCTCCAGCACCCAGGCCGCGATCATTGTGTCAAAAGCCAACGGCGCGACTTCCAGTCCGTGATTGCGCAGCACCAGACAATCATATTTCAGGTTATGGCCAATCTTGGGTAACTTTGAGTCTGTTAAGGCTGGACTGATGGCATTTATAACGGTGCTTACTGCCACCTGCGGCGCGGAGCCTGTATGCCCAACCGGTATGTAATATGCGCTGCCCTCCTCCACCGCAAGAGAAATGCCAACAAGTGCTGCGCGCATGGGGTCTGTGGATGTGGTTTCGGTATCAAGCGAGATACGTTTGGCTGCCATCAACTTTTCAACAAGTTGGTCCAGTATCTCTTTTGTATCAACAACGGTAACCTTGATATCATTTTTGGGCGGCAGCCCAAGTTTCACCGACTCCTGGCCAAAAAGTGCCATTTGTTCCCCGGGCGCACCAATCACGCCCTTGTTCAGCAACGTCGCCAATCTTTGACCCAAAGTCCGAAATTCAAGTTGGTTGAACAAAGCCGTGACCTTAGGCAGGTCTATATTATCAGTGCACGCCTTTTCAAGGTCCAGGCTAACCGGCACATCCGTACGGATGCGCGCCAGGTCATAACTCAGGTAAGCTTCTTGTTTATGCTCTTCCAGCATCGTTTTAACCCGCCCGCCAATCTCTTCCAGGTGGGCATAAATTTCATCAAGTGTCGGGTATTTTTTTAACAGGGTCGCGGCAGTTTTTTGCCCGATGCCCTTGACGCCGGGGATATTATCGGAGGTATCTCCCACCAGCGCCTTGTAATCCACAACCTGGTCAGGTCTGACACCCAGTTTTTCCACCACCTGCTCCGGGTAAAAATCAATAGATTCAGATAACTTTCCGCCCGCCAGATTGACCACCACCCTATCGGTGACCAGTTGCAGCAGATCACGATCTCCGGTCACAATCTTGACAGTCATCCCTTTTTCAGCCGCCTGCCGCGCAATAGTGCCCAAAACATCATCTGCTTCGTAACCTTCCATCTCAAGGCGGGAAAAGCAGAACGCGTCCACCACTTCTCGGATACGCTCAACCTGAGAGCGTAGCTCATCCGGCATCTTGGCACGGGTGGCTTTGTACTCAGGGTAAGTGTCATTTCTGAACGTGCGTCCGGTATCAAAAGCCACAGCCAGATATTCAGGGTGTTCCCTTTCCATCAGGCTCAGCAGAACATTGATAAATCCAAAGGTTGCCGCCGTCGGTTCGCCGGCTTTGGTCTGGAAGTGTGAGCCGGTTGCGGACAGGGCGAAAAAAGCACGGTAGGCCAGCGCGTGGCCGTCGATTAAATAAAGGGTTTTAGGCATGCTCACCTCTCCCTTTGATTGTACTATACGGGAATTCTTAAGAATTTAACTGGCAGATTTCATATCCATTTCATACAACAGTCTGAGCGTTTCACTACCCATCAGCGCCATGCGCCTGATGTTTTCGCTGGATTGGTCAAAATCCTTCTGTGGATCATAACTGCCTTCATTCTCCGATGGCTTAAGTACATTAATGACCGAAACCGCCATTCCGCCCGCCCTCAGTCCCCACAGTTTGGCCTGTACCAGAATCACTGCTGCCTCATTCTCTGAAGCGACTATATTCATGCGTTTGAGGTCTTCATAATGGTTAGCCCAGTCGGATTGCCAGTAGTTGTTGAACGATCCACCTGGTTTGGGCTGGCGCGCGTACAGCCCGTCATGCGTGCGGGTTGTGCCCACATGATGCGGAATACCCAGGCTCTCTGCCGCCTGTATGCAGGCTTTGACCACATCATAGTGCGCCACCGCCGGATATTCCAATGGCGCGTAAGCGCGAGAAGCACCATCGTAGCGTGCGGCGGAATCAAAAATAACAATATCGCCGTTCTTCACCTGGTCCTGAAAGGTACCGCATGTGCCGATACGTAGGAAGGTTTTTGCGCCCACGCGTGCCAGTTCCTCCATCGCGATGGCAGTTGAAGTGGCACCGATGCCAGTGCTGGTGCAGGTAATCGGCATGCCTTTATACACACCGGTATAAGTCACATACTCACGGTTTTCTGCCATCATATGAGCTTCATCCCAAAGACCGGCCACTAATGCAACCCTCCCTGGGTCGCCTGGCAGCAGCACATACGGCGCGCAGTCGCCTTTATCAAGCTGGATGTGGCATTGTTTAGGCATGAGAATTCTCCTTTTCCTGGTTGAATTAAAGACTCCATAAAGCCAGGATTTATTGATGAGAATTCTATCAATATTATTTGATGTTTTTCCAGACTATTAGTATCCCTGGAGGTTTAACTGACCGAAATTGATTTTATTTTTTTATAAATGTCAATCCGCTTCCATGGATTAAAGTAATTTGTCTAACAAGTCAATCATCTCCTGATCGCCCTCCGCGGGAGGAGTCCAATCAACCTGGACTACATCCACGTTTTGGTCTTTCAGGCTTTCAGCGAAAATTTTCAGCCCTATATTGATTACCTTGACCGATCTACTGAGTAATTCCTTAGCGTTATCAAGTTGTGGCATGGCTATTCCCCTTTCAATAATTTTGCGCAGAATTGCGCGGCTTGCGCATTACTTCGAAATACTATGACCCCAGCTTCTTCCAATAATTTGATTTGAAGGTCAGCATCTTGTGAATCCTCTTTTGTGCCGGTCACAGACGCCACAATGACAATTTCTTCCCTAGCGGATAACGCATGCCCCCGGGCATATTTAATCGCATCCAGAGCTCCGCCGACCGGATCATTTGACGCATTGAACCCCAGGATGAAATCCAGTAAGAGAATCGCCACTTCCGGATCAGCGCCTTCCTGGCGGATTCTCTTAGCTCGCATTGTGCCGTCCATCATGGGATGCGGTTTACCCAGGGTAAAGTATTCGTCTCCCATATCAATTAATGAATTTTCCTGGCTTTGTTCCGGGTTTTTCAGCAACCATTTATTTTCCAGAGGATCACTTGAATAAAAGGGGATGCCTTCCTGGGTAAAGATTTGCTGCGTCTGATAACAAAAAGTACCGCCCGCGAATAATCCTCGGATAAACTTACGTTGGCTATGCTTATCCAATTGAACAACCGTAGGGGTAATTGTTTTTATGACACCTTCAGATTCAAGAGGTTTTTGTTCAGGAAGGCAGGAAATACTGAGCGCTACAGCGTCGTCGATTAAGTCAACTTTTTTAAAAAGAGTGCCTTCTCCATCAATGGATGGTTTAAATCCAAGAAAACAAGCTACCACTGGCTTTGAGATTTTCTTGAATTCTTTAACCAACTTTGCCAGGGTTGCTTTCTCTGGAAGTTTAGATACTATAACAATGACTTTGGTTTCATCATCCTCCTGAAGAAGATGAAGTGCGTAAATCGTTGTCAACCCACCGATCGCGTTGGATAAATCGCGGCTGCCTGTCCCAATCGCATGAGAAATACCGAATCCAGCATTGTGAACTTGGGATGTAAATTCCTGAAGCCCGGTTCCGCTCGCACCGATCACCCCGATCGCGCCTTTTCTGACCCTGTTGGCAAAGCCAATACCAACGCCATTGATAATACTGGTGCCGCAATCAGGACCCATTACCAACAATCCCTTTTCCCTGGCCAGTGTCTTTAGTTCAAGCTCTTCTTCAACATCCACATTTGAACTGAAAATAAAAACATTCAATCCAGCGTTAAGTGCCTTGTTTGCTTCGCGGGCAGCAAACTCCCCTGGCACGGTTATGACTGCCAGGTTACTGGATGGCTGTTTGAGCAGCCCGGATTCAAAGGTTCGATTTTTTTCGGAAGAGCCAGTTGAAAAGCCTTTATCCAACCATCCTTCTACTTTACTTAGCGCTTCATCTGCCATTTTTTCTGATTCGGAGAATACACCGATGATCAGGTCATTCGGTCCAGTGGCCTTGGCTTCTTCTCTTAGCAAGCCAATTTCAGCCAACAGTTTCTTGTTATTTTCCGTTCCCATCAGCACAGCAGATTGGGTAATGCCTGGTTCATCCGAAAGCCTTTTATTGATTCCCATTAAGAATAAGGAGTCATAATACTGGTTTTCAATAATGAGAACCTTGGAGTTCATATTTTCCTCTTTTTTATTTATGTGGACTGATATTTCTTTCCAAAAGCAATTAATGCCTTCTTGAAACAATCCATCGGAGCACGAACCAGGCCGGCGCCAATAATTGAATGTCCCATCTCTTTATGAGCGATCGCGGTATCTATAATCGGAGCGCTGCCGATTTGAACCACTTTGCGAATATCAATACCGATAGAGATTCCTTCAAAACCGAAAATTGGCATTTTGTAAGTCGGGTGAGTGGTTGTGGTGATCGTCCGCATCTCCCGTGAATAATTCATCGCTTCTTCAGGTGTACCACCTACCAGGCTTAAAATACCTGTAGCGCCGGCCAGGGTGAAAGCGCCCCAGCCGACAGTTTCTGTGATAGCTGAATCGCCCATATCAAATCCGCCATCCTTTGCGGTATATCCCGGCAGGTAAAGACCATCCACGAAAGGTGACGGAGCGGTAAACCATTCCTCACCCATTCCGCTAACGCGGATTCCAAATTCTTTCCCGTTGCGGGCCATGGCTGTAACAATGGTGCTATATTCAATGCCTTTCACAGGGTCCGTAATCGCTTTTCCGCAAGCCATCGCCAGTCCCAGGAAAATGAGGTTATGGTTGGTAATGTAATAAAGGGTGGGTATGACCATCTCCTTGGGCAAGTCAGCTTCAGCCAATGCGACTGCAAACTGGTTGGCAAATAAACTCGAAGAAGCGCTGTGGCGGTTGTGCAACTCGTCGCCCATTTGTAAAGCTTGAATAATAATGGGTTTTAATTCCATGACGCCCTTCTTTAAAAGCGCTTTTCTTAAAGTCGGCGCCCAAATATCCCGCCATTTTCGTAAGTCCCCTAGGGCTTCCTCATGATAATTACCAAATTGCTGTTTGCCTTCAACCTGCCTGCAGTAAGCCCGGTTGCCGAAGGCTTTATTTTCTACCACCCAAACGGGTGAAGAAGGCGAAATTGTGCCAGCCATCGGACCTACTGCCTGGTGGTGGTGATTGGGTTCCAGGCGGATCTCCCCTTTTTCCAATTTCAATTTAGCTTCCTCAACAGAATCCGCCCAACCTTCATAGAGCACATTTCCAATAATCGCGCCCTGTTGTGCACCGCACATATCTTTCCAGGCTATGGGCGGGCCTGAATGTGTAATTAATTTTCCGCTCATCCCCGGGATCACCTCGCCCGCTGGCGCGATATCCACAAGCACCGGTTCTGCAGCGTTAATACGCTTTACTGCTTCCTGGTTGGCTAACTCAATTCTTTGTTTGATGTCCATGGTTTTCCTCTCTTTTCTGATCGAAAAACTTAATCTAATACAAATCAATAAGACCGATAAATAATTCCAATTTACTTTTGATAATAATGTGTTTGGGGATTTAGAGATTTCTCCCTAAATCCCCAAAATGTTCCCTATTTCGGTGAACCGATTACACCTTTCACAAACCAGTCTACATTACCCATATCCTCATCAGAAAGGGCTTCCCCTTCAGGTACTCTGACTGTGCCTTCCTGATCCACCACGGGACCTTTGAATACAACCAGATTACCCGCGTCCAACTCATCCACCAGTGCATTAACCTTGTCCTGCACTTCCTGAGGGACATTTGGGCCAAAGGGCGCGATAGCCATGCAGCCGTCTGCCACACCGCAGCGGATAAAAGCGGGGCTCCACTTTCCATCAATCACATCTTGGGTTATCCCGGTCAAAAGCCCGCCAAATGTAAACCCGGCGCCAGATATCCAGTATTCAGGTGCAAACTGCTGGGTATCCAGGGATTGAAAACCGATTGAATAGGCGCCGCGTGATTCTGCAGTTTGGATTACCGTACCGGGAGCATCTACATGCATGGTAAGCACATCCACACCCTGATTGATCATCGCGTTTGCCGCATCCGCTTCTTTGGCTGAATCGGACCAGCTAAAGGTCCAGGTGACAATAGTCTCAGCATCCGGATTGACCGATTGCGCGCCCAACTCAAAAGCGTTGATGAACGTAAGCGTCCATCCAATCGGGAATGCACCGACAAAACCCAGTTTGTTGCTTTTTGTCATCAAACCAGCTGCGACTCCCATGATGTAGAAGGTCTCGGGGGGTTTGCCAAAGAAATTGGCGAAGTTATCACCCACCAGGTACCCGCCGGCATGCTCAAAAATCACATCCGGATTTGTCTTGGCCAGCTCAAATGCCGGTTCCATGTGGCCAAAGCTGGTAGGAATGATCAGT
>JAUYCC010000019.1 GCA_030692365.1 Pelolinea sp.
GAAGTGCTAGATGCATATTTATTCAGCTCATTGGATGAAGCCAGAAGGATTACAGCAGACTGGTTGCATGATTACAATTCCATCCGCCCCCATGCTTCATTGGGAAACCAAACTCCTTACGAATACTCTACAGAAACTGTAAGTGTATACTTATGAGTGGTACAACTTTTGGGGGCTTGACATTTCTTAGATGCAACGCGGGTGCAACGCCGGCGATACCGCATGCACAATATGCTCTGTGTGGACAAAATTTGTTGATTTTTGTGCACTGTATGCTCTGCATGCTCTCTATGCACACTGTGGACGCCCTTACATGCTGACTTCGAATCAGCAGGTTGAGCGTTTCCGTGACTCACGTCAGGACTGGCGAATCGCTCCGGGGGCACCTTATTTAGCCCTTTTTATTTGACTTATCCCAAGTTATGGAGTGATTATTTATATTCGAGAGATTTCTTGCTTTCCGCAGGTACAAGTGTCCCCGCCTTCTCCAATGCTCCTTACCGATAATTTACACAGGGTCTTCGCTACTCCCCCCAAAACCTACCCATTGACATATTTTAATTTAATAGTATAAGTATGATCATTATGTTTAAAGACCGAGCAGGTATCATCATAGAGGCTAAAGTTAAACATGTGCCACCTCTGCAACTTGGGTTGCTGGGGTTGGGCATGTTTCGGTTAAACAGGAATTAGATATAGGTAAAGTGTTGCTTTAGTTTTTCATATCTGTTTGTATGCCGTAAAAAAATGCCCCCCGATAGGAGGGGCATTTTTTTATTTCATTGTTTCGAAGCTTCAAGTATTAGGCTTCAGAAAAGGAACTTATGGTCGAAATTTTAGACACAACTTTACGTGAAGGGGAACAAACACCATACGTCAACTTTACGGTTGACGAGAAGGTGCAGATCGCTCAGATGCTCGACAGTGTTGGCGTGGACATGATCGAAGCAGGCGATCCAAGTGTTTCCCCAAATGTGGCGACAGCAATAAAGCGCATCGCCTCTCTTGGACTTCGGGCTGAGATTGTCGCCCATTCCATTGCCTCATGCCCAGGCATAGACAAGGCAAAAGCCTGCGGCGCAGATCGTGTGGGAATCTTCTATGCCACATCCAAAATCCATTTGGACGCAAAACTACACAAGACGCCAGAGGAAGCGATTGCCATCATCACCGAGCATATCGCCTACGCACGCGGACTTGGTTTGAAAGTTCGTTACACATCTGAAGACGCGACTCGCACGGATTTTGAATTCCTGGTACGAGTATGCAATGCCGCAATTAAGGCGGGCGCAGACCGAATCAGTTATGCGGATACGTTGGGAATCATGCAACCTCATATTTTTTATGAGCGTGTGCACGCCCTGCGTGAGAGATTACTTCCCTGTAAAATTGACCTGCATTGCCACGATGATTATGGACTCGCTCTGGCAAACGCAATGGCAGGGATTCGCGCTGGAGCAGACTGCATCCACACTACGGTCAATGGACTTGGCGAACGCACAGGGATTCCTGATTTGGCTGAAACTATTGTCGCATTTCATAATCTTGAGGGGGTGGAGAAATATAACATCCAGCCGTTGATGGAAATATCAGCTTATCTTGAAAAAGTATCGGGGTTTTTCATCGCGCCAAACAAACCCATCACGGGACAGAATGCATTTACGCACAAAAGTGGCATCCACACGAACGGCATTCTCAAAGACCCACGCACGTATGAACCATTTGACCCGTCCCTGCTGGGGCGCGAGCGCAAGATTGTGATTGATAAATACACAGGCAAAAGTGCAGTGAAGGCTCGTTTGGATGAATACGGGATAGAGGTTAGCGCTGCGGAGTTGGAAGTGATCGTGACCCACATCAAAAATCTCGGCGACCAGCGCAAACAAATATTCGAAACAGACATCATCGATATAGCCGAGCAGGTAACGGGGCGCGAAATGGACGTCATCCCGCATGACATCAACGCGTTGGTGATGCTGGAAGTCGAGTCACATGTGTACACGTCGATGGTGGTGCGCCGTCTGCGTGGATTTACGAACGTGAGCCATGTTTATGAGATCACGGGCGATTATGACATCAGCGCTTTTGTCAATGTGGAGAATGTGGTGGCGTTGAATAACTTGATCGAGGAGGTTCGCACTATTAAAGGCGTAAAACGTACCGAGACACGCATAGTGCTGAAGAAATATAACGGAAATGGCAATTAGGTGACAGTCAATTTGGAAGTGACAGTCACATCAAACTAAAGGAGATTCTATGGGTACGTTGATTGAAGAAATATTTTCACGCAAGATAGGCATGTCTGTTCAGACAGGCGAAATTCTGTTATTGGACGTGGATTACATTATGAGTCACGACAACACTACGCCATTGGCAATTAAGGCATTTCGTGAGATTGGTAAACCAATTTTCAATAAAAACCGAATCGTGTTGCATCTCGATCATGCTTATCCTGCCCCGAATGTTTTAGCTGCAGAAAATCACAAAAAGATCTTCGATTTTGTTAAGGAACAGGGTTTGCCACATTTTCACAGGCAGGGCGTATGCCATCAAGTGATGATCGAAGAAGGATACATCACGCCTGGCGCAATTGTCATCGGCGCGGACTCACACTCAAACACGTACGGCGCGCTGGGCGCATTTGGCGCGGGTTTGGGATCGACGGAAATCGGAGTGGCTTGGGTGACGGGCAAGTGCTGGTTCAAAGTCCCTGAGACGATTCGCATTGAACTGACTGGCAAAACCCAGCCAGGAGTCTTTGCCAAGGATGTGATGCTACATATCGCAGGTTTGATGGGCATGGATGGCGGAACTTATCGCGCAATTGAATTTGGCGGTGAATACATTGAATGCCTGCCGATGAATGAGCGCATCGTTTTCCCAAATATGTCTACAGAGATTGGCGCAAAGTGCGGACTCATCGCCGCTGATGAGGTGACGATCAAATATCTCAAAAACGAGACCCCAGCCAAAGGTCCATTTGAGACGTTTGGTCCAGTCAATCCGCGTTATGAGCGCGTCGTCGAAATTGATGTGTCCACGCTTACACCGCAAGTTGCCTGCCATCCTGATGTAGATCATGTCAAGCCCTTAGAGCAGGTTGAAGGCCTGGAAGTAAACGAGGTTTATATCGGTACCTGCACGAATGCGCGTTATGAAGATATCGAGATTGTGGCGAACATGCTCAAAGGGAAAAAAGTGAATCCATTTACGCGCGTGATTGTTACGCCTGCCAGCGACCGAATTCATAAGAAGGCGATAAGGAATGGTTTGATCGAAATTTTATTGGATGCAGGTTGTACTGTGACAGGAACTGGATGCGGCGCTTGTATTGGTCGTCACGGCGGTATCCTTGCGGCAGGCGAGCGCGCGTTGACTACGATGAATCGTAACTTCATTGGGCGCATGGGAAGCCCGCTTGCGGAGATTTACCTTGCAAGCCCAGCCACTGCCGCCGCCACCGCGTTGACGGGTAAGATTACTGACCCGCGTAATTATTTAGAGAATCTTTAACCACTAAGCGTACAAAGAAACACAAAGGTTTTAAATTTCCTTCGTGCAACTTCATATTCTTAGCGGTGAAAAAATAAAGGAGACCATCATGGGCAAAGCCTGGACGTTTGGCGAGAACTTGAACACGGACGAGATCATTCCCGGCCGTTTCAATATCACGATTGACCCGCTTGAACTTGCAAAGAATGTCTTTTGTGAGATCAAGGCTGAGTATGCAAAAAATGTAAAGCCTGGCGATATCATCGTCGGCGGGCAAAATTTTGGATGCGGCTCTTCACGCGAACATGCGCCGATTGCCATCAAAGGCTCGCAAGCAAAGTGTATCATTGCATCTTCGTACGCGCGCATTTTCTTTCGCAACGCTATCAACATTGGCTTGCCGATCCTCGAATGTCCCGAAGCGGTCGCAGATATCGAAGAAGGAAATGAAGTAGATGTTGACCTTGCTAGCGGGAAGATCAACAACATCACGAAGGGACGTACGTATCAAGCTCGCGCTCTGCCTGATTTTGTTTTGAAAATCGCAGATGCGGGCGGCATTGTGAACTTTCTCAAAGATCACGATATTCAAGAACTTTTAGCATAACGGAGCACGCAATGCGTGTAGCATGGAGCGTGGTCCGTAAAGGAGAACTCATGTATCGTATCTGTCTTTTACCTGGCGACGGCATCGGCCCCGAAGTGATTGACTGCGCCGAGCAGGTCTTGCGCACCCTGCCATTGGATTTTGAATTTACCCACGCCGAAATCGGATTCAGTGCCTATAAACGACTCGGCACACCCCTGCCTGATTCCACGCTGGAGAAAATTCGCAATGCCTCCGCTGCCTTATTTGGCTCCGTTACCACGCCGCCAGACATCCCAGGCTATTTTTCACCCGTCGTGCGAATGCGCCAGTCACTGGACTTGTATGCTAACCTGCGCCCAATCCGTTCCATTCCACATCCAACCTCCCGCGCAGGCATTGACCTGGTCATCGTTCGAGAAAATACCGAAGGTTTGTACTCTGGCATCGAGCGTCTCGAAGATGATGGCCAGCGTGCCATTACCGAACGAGTAATAACCCGCAAAGGCTCGGAAAGAATCATCCGCAAAGCCTTTGAGATTGCCCGCCAAACGAATCGCAAGACCGTTCATCTTGTTCACAAAGCCAATGTACTGCGTCAAACTTGTGGATTGTTTCGCTCAGTCGCGCTCGAAGTTGTGAAGGATTATCCTGACATTGTGATGTACGAAATGCTCGTGGACACTTGTGCGATGGAACTTGTCCGCGCGCCTGAGCAATTTGAGGTCATCGTCACGACAAATTTATTCGGCGACATCTTGAGCGATGAAGCCTGTATGTTCGTTGGCGGACTTGGCGTGGCAGCTTCCGGTAACATCGGTGTGGATGCGGCGGTCTTTGAGCCAGTTCATGGCAGCGCACCGACTTTGGCAGGCACAGGCAAAGCAAACCCCATCGCCACCGTTCTTGCTGCAGCTATGATGTTGGATTATCTTGGCGAAAAAGAACAAGCCATTCGCTTACGTAATGCAGTTGAAAGCAGCATCGCTGTTGGACAGGTAACGCCTGATCTGGGCGGTGTGTTAACGACGAATCAAGTAACAGAAAAAATTATTCAGAGATTGTGACGGGGTCCGAAGTCTCCTGACCTCGGTTATGCAAAATTGAAGACTTTGCACTCTTAAATAAAATAAGGTGAAATCATGATCCGTGTTGGATTTTTATATACCCGTTTGCGTGTCGAAGAGAAGTACCTGCTCGAAGAATTGGAGGGCAGACCCGAGGTCGAAGTGACGCGCATCTCCGACGGCGAGAAATTCTTCGACATCACACAAAAACCAGCCGAAGTGGATGTGCTCTTCGAGCGATCCATCTCGTACTCGCGTGGACTTTACATTTCACGTATCTTTGAAGCGCATGGCATCCCCGTGGTCAATTCATCTTTAGTGGCCGACCGATGCGGAGACAAATATGTCACAAGTCAGCTCCTCGTGCAGAACAGAATCCCAACCCCACGTGTAGTGATGGCCTTTGACGAGGAATCTGCCTTGGGGGCGGTTGAAGCAGTCGGTTATCCGTGCGTGCTCAAACCTGTCATCGGTTCGTGGGGACGCCTGCTTGCCAAAGTGGATAACCGTTATACGGCAGAATCTTTCATCGAACACAAAGCATCGCTGGGAATCAACCATCAAATTTTTTATGTTCAGGAATATATCAACAAACCTGGCCGTGACATCCGCGCTTTTGTGATTGGGGACGAGCTCATCTGTGCAATCTATCGTTCATCCGATAATTGGATCACTAATACCGCCCGCGGCGGCGTGGCGACGAATTGTCCCATAACTGATGAAATGGCTGACTTGTGCCAACGCGCGGCTCGCGCCATCGGCGGCGGACTACTTGCGCTTGATCTTTTCGAGGTTGAAAACGGATTTACCATCAACGAGATCAATCACACGATGGAATTTCGCAACAGCATTGCCACAACGGGCGTGAACATTCCGCAAAAGATGGTGGAGTATGTGATTGCGAAGGCAAGTGCAGAATTATGAATGATAAATGTGGAATTACGAATATCATGCAGATAACCTCAATTGTAGCCAGTGTCCCTTACGTCACCAGGTCACCGCTTAATCCGCTTATCCGCTTTATGAAGCTATGCGTTCCTGAATCAGTTAAGCCAATTCACTTAGATTTTAACCATTACCGAATCACTAATGGAGGATAAAAGATAAATAATGACTTGAAAATAATAATAGCTTTCTGATGGTGGTTTCCAAATTGGTGCGGGTTTAGTATTGACATATTTTGTGCGGATGGTAAAATATCAAATACTATGATTGCGGTGTTTGCGTTACTTCGTATCCGGCGTCGGGAACCCACTTCTAAGAGAAGGTTGGGATTTTTTCGTTTGGACAACATGAATACAATGGTGCACTGAAACATACCTAAGTCAACCCAAACAGCCCTCCTTCTCAAGAGGGCTGTTTTTATTTTCCCATATCAAGGAGTAAGAATTGAATTCAAAATCAAAACCGCAGGTGAAGAAAGTTGTACTGGCCTATTCAGGAGGGCTGGATACATCCGTGATCGTGCCATGGTTGAAAGAAAACTATGGCTGTGAAGTCGTTTGTTTTTGCGCGGACGTGGGGCAGGGCGACGAAGACCTGGTTGGTCTTAAGCAAAAAGCGATCAAGAGCGGCGCGAGTCAGTTCGTTTTGCATGACATGAAAGAAGAATTCGCCAGCGAATATCTCTTCCCTATGCTCAAGATGGGCGCTGTGTACGAGCATAAGTATTTGCTCGGCACATCCATTGCACGCCCACTGATCGCGAAACACCTTGTTGATGTTGCGCACGAAGTTGGCGCGGATGCAGTGGCACACGGCGCGACGGGTAAAGGCAATGACCAGGTGCGATTTGAGATAACTGTAATGGCGCTTGACCCACGTTTGAAGATCATCGCTCCATGGCGCGAATGGGACATCCGCTCACGTGAAGACGCGATTGCTTATGCGGCGAAATATAACGTGCCTGTAACCGCAACTATCAAGTCCATTTACAGCCGCGACTCAAATATGTGGCACCTCTCACATGAGGGCGGCTTGCTCGAAGACCCGTGGAACGAACCCGAAGAAATTATGTACCAAATTTCAGCTTCGCCCGAGAACGCCCCTGAACAGGTTGAATATGTTGAAATGGAATTCGAAAGTGGCAATCCTATCACAGTCAATTGGGAAAAACTTTCGCCAGCAAAAATCATCGAAACACTCAATGCAATTGGTGGCGCGAATGGCATTGGCCGAGGCGACCTCGTTGAAAATCGACTTGTCGGCATGAAGTCGTGTGGCGTTTACGAAACTCCAGGCGACACCATCCTGCTCTATGCTCATCGCGAACTTGAATCCCTCGTCATTGACCGCGAGACCATGCATTTCAAGGAGATGGTTGCAGTGAAATACGCTGAACTTGCTTATAACGGTCTTTGGTTCACGCCTCTGCGCGAAGCGATTGACGCCTTCGTCAATTCCACGCAAGGTCCTGTCACTGGCACAGTGCGCCTCAAACTTTACAAGGGTAACATCATCTCCGCGGGCCGCAAGGCGCCATTCAGTTTGTATCGTGAAGATTTCGCCACGTTTGGTCAGGAGGATGTCTACGACCAGAGTCACGCGGAGGGATTCATTCGCCTCTTCGGTCTGAGCATGAAAGTCCGCGCGCTCAACAACTTGCCCGTCTCTGGTCTTGACATGCCTAAGCCCGATTATTCACGCTTCAAGAGGGACTAGGATGACGATACTTTGGGGTGGACGTTTCGCCCAAAAATTCGACACTGCGGCTTGGGATCTTAACTCCTCTTTGCCTGTGGATCAACGCATGGCAATTCAAGATGTGGATGGGAGTCTCGCGTGGGTGAACGCTCTGCACAAAGCAAACATTCTTTTGGATGAAGAGCACACTTCAATCGCTCTCGGGCTTGCTGCCATCAAAGAAGAATTCTCTAGCGGGCAGTTTTCTTTCGTCCCCTCCGACGAAGATATTCATACTGCTGTCGAGCGCCGCTTGACAGAACTCATCGGCCCGACAGCAGGCAAATTGCACACGGGACGAAGTCGCAACAATCAAGTCACCACCGATTTTCGTTTGTGGATGTTGGGAGCCATTCCTGCGTTGGACTCTGCGCTGCTAAATTTTCAAGCGGCATTGGTTGAGCAAGCCGAACTTGCAGGTGAAGCACTCATGCCTGGTTACACTCACCTGCAACGCGCCCAACCAATTTTGCTGGCTCACTGGTGGCTGAGTCACTACTGGCCATTACAACGCGACCGCACTCGCCTCAAAGATTTAATAGTGCGTGTCTCTGTTTTGCCTCTTGGATGTGGGGCGCTGGCAGGTACCCCAGTCCCCGTTGATCGCACCGCGCTGGCTGTGTCACTTGGTTTTGCGGAGGCTTCGCCCAATAGCCTCGACGCTGTCTCAGACAGAGACTTCGCCGCCGAGTTTTTATTCTGCGCTTCGATGATCGGGATTCATTTGAGCAAACTGGCTGAGCAAATCATTTTGTTTACCAGCACCGAGTTTGGGTTCTTTGAGCTATCAGACGCGTTCTCAACAGGTTCAAGTCTCATGCCTCAGAAGAAGAATCCCGATGTCTTTGAATTGACTCGCGGTAAGTCTGGTACATTATTGGGTTTGCTCACTGGATTTATTGTAACACTCAAAGGATTGCCATCAACTTACGATAAGGATCTGCAAGAAGATAAAGCACCTGTCTTCACTGCAACCGATACATTGCTTACAATTCTTCCCGTCATCACTGGCGCATTGCGGACAATCACTGCGAAACTCGAGCGAATGCGCACTGCAATTGACTCTTTCATGATGGCGACCGATTTGGCGGATTATCTGGTGACCAAGGGAATCCCGTTTCGAGAGACTCACACGATAGCAGGAAATGCCGTCCGTGCGGCAGGTGAGAAAAAGATAGGGTTGGATGAAATGCCCCTCGAAGTGTATCAGGCTCTCAGTCCCGCGTTTGAAGCGGATGTATATCAAGTCTTCGACCCGATGAGATCCGTCGAAAAAAGAAATGCGATTGGCGGCACGAGTCCCCAATCCGTTAAGAATCAAATTAAACAAATTAAAGGAGAATAAAAATGTCTATTGTAACTTGCCCAGAATGTGCTGCGGAAATTATGTTGGAAGATGGAACCCAAGTTGGTGAGATTATTGTGTGTTCAGATTGCGGAGTTGACCTTGAAGTGACTGCTCTCGATCCTGCAGCGATTCAACTCGCGCCCATGGAGCAAGAAGATTGGGGTGAATAAAAACCCTCACCCCCAGCCCCAATCCCGCGGAGAGAGGGGGAGAAGAGTAATTATGCAAAGACGATTAATAATTGGCGTTTTGTACTCACGTGTGCGCGTCGAGGAGAAATGGATTTTCGGCGCGATGGAAAAACGAGGAATTGATTATGACCGACTCGATGACCGCGTAATCCATTTCGATTTGAACGACCCCGCACCGTGGCAACAATATGCCGCGGTGTTGGAGCGCAGTATCAGTTACAACAGCGGGTTGTACGCGTTGCGGCTGTTGAACGCGTTTGGCGTGCCGACAGTGAATACTGCAGAAGTGGCTGAGATTTGCGGCGATAAGTTGATGACGAGCGCGGCGCTCACACGTGACGGAATTCCTCAACCACATAACGCGATCGTGTTCACTCCCGAAGCCGCGCTGGAAGCGATTGAAGCGCTTGGCTACCCAGTGGTGTTGAAGCCTGTTATTGGTTCGTGGGGACGATTGCTGGCAAAGGTCAATGACCGCGACGCAGCAGAGGCGGTGCTTGAACATAAAGCCACGCTTGGGTCGGTGCAACATTCCATTTTTTACATTCAGGAATATATCGAGAAACCTGGACGGGATATTCGCACGGTGGTCATTGGTGATCGCGTTTTGACAGCGATGTATCGCAAGTCTGAGCATTGGATCACGAACACTGCGCGCGGCGGCAAAGGCGAGTTGTGTCCGATCACGCCTGAGATTGAAGATTTGTCTTTGCGCGCGGCGAAGTCTGCTGGCGGAGGCGTGCTGGCAATTGACTTGGTCGAACACCCAGAGCGCGGATTGATTGTTAATGAGATCAACCACTCTATGGAGTTTCATACAATACAGCCATTGAGCGGTATTGATATCGCGGGTGAGATAGTGGAATACACGGTGAGCACTGCGAAAGAGAAGTGAGCGATAAATATTGAACAGTAAAAAGTGAGTGATTTATTAATAAGCCCGGTGGTCGAGTAGGCAACGTTTTTACACCGTACACTTTCACCGCACTGCATTTAGTGTAGTGTGGGTGTCGAGACCAACTGGGTACATATAAAAAAATATTTCTTACAAACATGGTAGTCTCGATACGCCCTTCATTATCGATTAGGGCTATTCGACCACCGAAGAATGGTGTTTAGGAGAACTTATGACAAGTGTATCTATTATTGGCGGATCTGGTTATAGCGGCGGGGAGTTGTTGCGACTATTGTTGGCTCATCTGCTTGTGGAAGTGAAGCAGGTGACATCGCGGTCGCATTTGGGTGAGTATATATATCAAGTGCACCCGAATCTACGGAAGCAGACGCAACTCAAATTTAGTGACCCTGCCATGCTGGAGCCTGTGGATGTTCTGTTCCTTGCCCAGCCACATGGACAGTCGCAACACAAAATCAAGGAGTATGCGAAACTCGCGCCAAAAATCATTGACCTTTCGGCGGATTTTCGTTTGCGAGACTTGGCGTTTTACGAGAAATGGTATGGCGAGAAACATTCCGCGCCTGAGTGGTTGAGTAAGTTTGTTTATGGCTTGCCCGAACTTCATCGCGCTGAGTTGGCTACTGCGAATTACGTCAGCGGGGTGGGGTGCAACGCGACGGCTAGCAATCTTGCGCTTTTGCCGTTGGTCAAATCGGATTTGATTGACTTGTCCGCGTCTGTCCTGATTGAAATAAAAGTTGGTTCGTCCGAATCGGGCGCGGTAGGAAACATGGGTTCCCATCATGCCGAGCGTGCAAATGTGATTCGCACATTCTCCGCTTTTGGTCATCGGCACACCGCGGAAGTGATTCAAGAGATGGGTTTGAGGGATGTGTCCCTAACAATGACGGCAGTGGATTTGGTACGCGGCGTGCTGGCGACAGCACATGCGAAAGTGAAACAAGGAATAGCCACAAAAGATTTGTGGAAAGCCTATCGTGCGGTAGCAACCGAAAATCCGTTTGTGCGCGTGGTGAGGGAACAACGCGGGATTTACCGCGTCCCTGAGCCGAAGATTCTTGCTGGCTCGAATTACGCCGATTTGGGATTTGAATTGGACGAGAGTAATGGGCATGTGGTGTCCATTTGCGCAATTGATAATCTCATGAAGGGCTCGTCAGGGTCGGCGGTGCAGTGTATGAATTTGATGATGGGGTGGGAGGAGACGACGGGGTTGGAGTTTGCGGGATTACATCCGATTTGATAAACTCCGAACACCCTTCACAAAGAACGCTCAGGGCTACTCGACCACCATATTAAACGAAAGCGTTTGGAGGAATTATGAGTCAATCAATCACAGTTGTAAAACTCGGCGGCACGGAAGGCGTTGACTTTTCTGCAATCTGTAACGATGCCGTTGAATTATTGAAACAGGGCAAGCAACTTGTCTTTGTGCATGGTGGTTCTGCAGAAGCCAGTGCTCTTGGTGAAGCATTAGGCACACCGCCGAAGATGATTACTTCGCCATCAGGGTATACTTCCCGTTACACAGATCGTAAGACGCTTGAGATTTTTTTGATGGCGGTGAACGGCAAGGTCAATTCGTTGTTAACGGAGCAGTTGCAGATGTTGGGTGTCAACGCGTTTGGTTTATGCGGCTTGGATGGCAGACTCATGCAAGCCACCCGTAAAGATTCCATTCAAAGCATTGAGAATGGCAAGCGCAAAATCGTCCGCGATGATTACACGGGCAAAATTGATAACGTCAACAGTGAGTTGCTTCATTTACTATTGAGCGCTGGCTATCTGCCAGTGATTGCTCCTGTGGCAGTCAGTGAGAAAGGCGAGGCACTGAATGTGGACGCAGATCGCGCGGCTGCAATGGTCGCGTCTGCGTTAAAGGCGGAGACTCTAGTTTTGTTAACTGCGGTGCCTGGGCTGATGAAGAATTTCCCAGATGAGTCAACACTCATTCGGTTGTTGCCACAGAGTCAATTTTCGGCAGCGTCTGAGGCGGCGCAGGGTCGCATGAAGAAGAAAGTGCTTGGCGCGGAGGAAGCGCTCAAGGGGGGTGTGAGTCGCGTCGTCATCGCAGACGGAAGAATCCAAAATCCAATTTCAAATGCCATCGCGGGCAACGGAACGGTGATCCAATGAATGACAACGAAATATTTGCAATCGAAAACAAACACTCTTCGGGAACTTATACCAAACAACCACTTGTAATTGTGCGCGGACAAGGCGCATCGTTGTTTACCGCGGATGGCACGGAATATTTAGATTGCTCGTCGGGACATGGCGTTGCCAATCTCGGTCACGCGCACCCGAAAATCGCTGAGGCGCTCTACAAACAGGCTTCTACGCTAGTCACTTTGTTCGAGACGTTTCCGAACGATCAGCGCGCGATGCTCATGGAAAAAATTACCTCCCTGGTTGATGGCTTGGACAGAGTTTTCTTCTGCAATTCTGGCACAGAGGCTGTGGAAGCGGCGTTAAAATTTGCACGCCTCTCAACGGGACGAAAGAACGTGATCGCCGCCAAGCGGGCCTTTCACGGGCGGACTTATGGTTCTCTCTCCGCGACATTCAATAAAAAATATCGTGAAGGGTTTGAGCCACTTGTGCCAGGGTTTAGTCATGTGGCTTACAACAACATCGAAGCCTTGGATAAAGCAGTGACCGATGAAACTGCCGCGGTGATCCTCGAAGTGGTGCAAGGCGAAGGCGGCGTGTATCCCGCGAACAAGGAATATATTCAAGAGGCGCGCCGGATTTGTGATGAGCGCGGCGCGTTGTTTATTGTGGATGAAATCCAAACAGGCTTCGGCCGCACAGGAAAGATGTTTGCGATTCAGCATTTTGGAGTAACTCCTGATTTACTGACATGTGCCAAGTCACTGGCGGGAGGGGTGCCAATGGGTGCGGTGTTGATTGGCAAGAAAGTGCAGAACCTTACGCCAGGAGTCCACGGGTCTACATTTGGAGGAAATCCGCTTTCGTGCGCGGCGGCAAACACGGCATTGACTATTATGGAGGATGAGGATTTGCCAGGTCAGGCCGAGGCAAAAGGGAACTATTTGATAGAGAAGTTGAAAAAGATTGAATCTTCGAATATTCGCGAAGTGCGCGGACTCGGCCTGATGATTGGCATTGAGATAAAGCAGAAGGTTTCGCCATACATCAAGATTTTGCAGGAGAAAAAGATCATCGTGCTGAACGCGGGGATGACGGTGATTCGTCTCTTACCACCGTTGGTGATTTCGTATGAGCAGATTGACCATTTGGTGGATGTGCTGGCGGAAGTACTAAACATGGTGGTCGAGTAGCCTCGTGTCCGCCGGGGCATATCGACACAACCACGCTTCAAGAAACCATTCATTTTCATGTAACTTATTGGTTTCGATACGCCTCTCACAAAGAACACTCAGAGCTATTCAACCAACGAATTATTTATGGATCTTACAATTATGCCTCAAACAGATATTTCAACATTAATTGGTTTAGTATCGCAATACAGCCCATCAGGAAAGGAACGCGGCGCGGTGGATTGGCTCGTTGGGCGAATGAAGTTGCTTGGATATGACAAAGCTTTTATTGATGAAGCGGGCAATGCGATTGGTGTGATGGGGAAGGGACTGAAGCAAGTGGTGTTACTAGGGCATATTGATACAGTGCCTGGGAAAATAAAAGTAGAGCAAGATGGCATCCTGCTATATGGCCGCGGCTCTGTGGATGCGAAAGGTCCTCTAGCGTGTTTTGTAGATGCGGTGGCGCGAGTTGGCAATAAAGAGGGATGGCAGTTTGTCGTCATTGGGGCGGTGGAGGAGGAACGTGATTCAGAAGGAGCGCGGTTTGTGGCCGAACAGTATAAGCCTGATTTCGCGATTATCGGCGAGCCGAATAAATGGGACAGAGTCGCTTTGGGATACAAGGGGAGCGCGTGGGCAAATATATCAGTGAGACGCGGACAAGCTCATTCAGCGAGTGGCGAGCAGACTGCGGCTGAGGCGGCGGTGGAAGTGTGGTTAAAAATAAAGGCGTATGTTGATACATTCAACGCGGACAAGTTAAAAATGTTTGACAAATTATTGGTCACTTTAAGCGACATGGAATCAGCTTCTAATGATTTTGAGCAGCGGGCAAGTTTGAAAATCGGCATGCGTTTGCCTGTGAATGTTTCACCTACTGATTGGTATGAGGAATTAAATAATTTACTAAAGGTCTCCGGGACCTTTAGGGTCTTGGTAGAACCAACGGGTTTTGCTATCCCTGCGTGGAGAGGTTTAAAAAATACTTCGCTGGTACGCGCTTTTTTAAAGGGCATCAGGTTACAGGGCAGAGAACCACGCTTTGTCTATAAAACGGGAACGGCTGATTTTAACATTATCGCGCCTGTATGGAAATGTCCCGCCGTTGTATATGGACCTGGTGATTCCGCACTGGATCATACGCCCAATGAACATATTGAATTGGAAGAGTATGCGAAGGCGGTTGATGTTTTAATGGCAACATTATCAACGTTGGTAATGGAAAAGTAACTTTCCTTTATTAAACGAAATATGTTCAATTATTGGAATCAAGTTTGGAAATTGTTTATCAAGGGCGTTTGCTAGCAAAACACGCACCAAGTACTTACGCCGAAGACGATAAAGTTCAAATGGTTGTTAGCTGGCTCCAGGTGATGCATCAGAAATCCTTATCCTTTATTACCTACTGAAACGTTGTTTCTTGAATACCAACTTTGCAATAAAAGAAATAGTCTGTTTCTCTATAGTGGGCGACTCTTTATGAAACTGTGTAATATTTCTACATTAAACCCCTATCACAGTTCTAAGAAACTTGTTTAATTCATTCCCAACACAAATAATACTCTGCCCAATCGCTTTAAAATCTTGGTCGACAAAATCATTTGCCCACTTCTCAGTAAAACTACGCCTCTTATATTCAAATGGGAGTATCTGGATGCCGTATTTTGGTGTTTTTGACTTTAACGAAATTTGATGAGTTACGTCTACTAAACTATAGTGCTTCGTCGTATTAACGTAGGCTTGAAGGTATTGAAACTCGGGTAACTGCTCAAATGTATCAACAGCCTTAACTACGTCTAGAGCAAATTTCTTTTTACGCATACCTTCATTCACGTTTTGCAAGTTACGTTTATCCGCTGGGATTGGTTTTGTAAGGTTAATATCTAAATTTAAACCAACATATATCACCTGGGCTAGAATATCAGCAATAGAATGCAATGATTGAGCAAATGCAATTAGATGAGCTTCTGATGATATTATAGCTATTATGAACTTATTAGCTTTTTCAGAACCAATTGAAGGTATTTTATTTGACATGGGTGGCACCCTGCGCTTTACGATCAAGAAAAGCAGAGCTGAAAAAGAAGATGCGATCTGCCGGATTGTTGAGTTGCTTGATGCAAATGTCTCATCGGAAGAATTTGCCAAGCTGCTGATGAAACGTAGAAAGGCATATAAAAACTGGGCTGAGCAAACATTGATCGAACTAAACGAAGAAGATTTATGGACCAAATGGATTCTTCCTGATTAGCCAGCGGAACGTATTCGCCCTATTGCGATCCAGAGCAATAATTAATAGAGAATTCTTAAGTGGTTTTGGAACCAGAAATTTAATCAGGTCTTTGTTGGTTGGTTGCTTTGGGATAGTTCTGGTCATGCTTAGTACTTGTTATGGTCAAGTATATTCATCTAAGCACATTGAGATAACCCTTGTCAAGTGCTATTGACCAACTAGGATAGATTTGTTATTTTAAAATATGGGGGATGAGTTTTTCGAGAAAACCAAAAAATATCTGAAGGTCGGTGGAATTACAGCTGTGATTTTTTCAATTTTGATATCACTTTTCCTATACTACTTATATAGATTTACTTTCATCTGCTTTGATCCGGAATTATGCAGTAAAGCTGATAGACCTATGATACAAATCCGTCCTTAACTTTTTCGCGCTTGATTTTTATATTTTACGACAGCCCTCTCTCCCGTAAGCCCAAGCCCTTCGGGTTCGCTGCGCTCAGGCATTCCGTCCGAGGGGCTCCCAGCCGCTTTGAACAGCTCCGGCAGACTCATGGTGTCGCCCACATCAATTTAGATGTACTTGTCTTCCTTTCGGAAAATACTGTTTATATTATACAGGGATGCATTTGTGTGACTGCATCCCTGTCATCAATAAAATTTGAATATGGGAAATGTTGTTTAATCCACCGCAAAGAATATCGCGCGGAAAAAGATATACACAAAATACATACCAATCAGATAGAAGGCGTGCACTTTTTTCAATTTTCCCTTGGTAAACCATAAAATGGCCCATAAGATAGCTCCGGTTATGGTTTCCCAGGGCAGATCCCACAAAATGAGCGGCCGCGGCACATAATAAGTGGAGAGCAGCGCACCACCGCCAATAGCCACAAGGGGATTCGTGATATTGGAACCCACCAGTGTCCCTAATGAAACGCCGTGCTCGCCGTGCCGAATGCCTGCCAGCGCTGTGATCAATTCGGGCATTGCTGAAGCTACACCCAATGTGACCACACCAATTAAAGATCCTCCAACGCCTGTGCGCACAACCACCTGTTCGGAAATTTTCAGCACAAAAGATGCTGCGACGACAGTAATCGCCATCATCGCGAGACCTATACCGCTATCTATAAAGACCCCTTTCAGATTCTCCGGTATCTTTTCAGCGATTTCCTCACTTTGAACACTATTATCCTCTTTTTTATAATGCTTGCGTTCATCCTTAAAAAGATAATAGGTATATGCGATAAAAGTACCAAACAAAATCGCTCCATCCAACCGAGAATAATTGCCATCCAAGCCAAAGAGGATGCACATAATGGTCGTCGCGATCATCGGTACCATGCTTTTCCAAAGGAAGTAGCGCCGGAAGTAGAGCGTGCCTGAAAGCAGCACCACAACACCCATGATCAGTGTCTGTTGTACAACATCCGATCCGATATTGCTGCCCAAGACAATGGATGAACCAATTTTATAATCCAGTGTGCCTGCCAGAATACCGGCTGACGCGGTGAGGTGGGAAGTGATTTCAGGAATGCTGGTTGCTAAAGAGAAGACTGTCATTCCCATAAAAGTCGACGAAAGGTGAAAATATGCCGCAATCCCGATCAGTTTTTTAACAGCCACATTGGCGCTGATGACCAGCACAACGATGGCCAAAAAACCAATCACAGCAATGGCAGGTGTTGAAAACGAAGATATATCCATGTAAATTCTCCAAAAAGGCTAATCGAATATGTAAAAGCCATTCCGAAAACCTTAATTCAATAAAAATGCCCGAAACGGGCAACTCTTATTTATACCACTAATTATTAAGAAAGATATAATTGTGGAGGTTTAATAAATGAATACTCCTATATTAAAGATTGCCTAAATATTGAGTATTCTCATCAAAGTTCTGGAATCTAATTAGTAGATTTAATATCAGGATGTTGTTCTGGTGCCTTGAGGTCTTTTCCAGTTAGTAAAAAAATATTCGCCACTCACATTAAACCACATTTGAGAAAATCAAAGAAAGGGAAGATTCTTGGTTATGGTATTGTTGAAATACCAAAATATAGTCATCTACGACAACCTATCAAAACGATTTTAAATTTATAAATTCAAATAGAACAATACTAATTATATATAATCGTTTTCAGTCGTACAAGCTTTATTTTGCGACGAATCATTAGCCTCATTTTACAAAATATTTCCTCATTTTTCTGTACTCTGTGCGTAGAATTTTCCTTTCGATATCCTATAATCCGACCATTTTCTGAGGATTTATTGAGGAATAATGTCTGAAATAACTGGCTTAATTCGATTAACTGCAGCTCAGAAAGATTTTTATGCAAGTGATCGGCAATTAAATTAGGGTTTGAACCCTGATATCAATTGAAAGACCTGCGTATTAGAAAAACAGGAATAAGTAAGATAAAAAATATAGAATAATAAAAATTACTCCCGTTTTCTTGTCCAATTTCCGCCTTACAGCTAAAAATATAATAACGATTGCTGCTACTATGATTGTATAAAGAATTGTTTGATTTGCTAAGTCGGTGGAAACTTTTTGCGGGAACAAGAATTGACCTATACCAATGGATAATGTCGCGTCAACTAAGCAGCTCCCCAGAATATCACCGATTGCAATATTGTATTGTTTTTTCCTTATAGCAGTGATATCTACAAATAATTCGGGTAATGAAGTTCCTATCCCAACAATAAAAAAGCTTATAAAGTATTCTGGAATATGGATATCTTCAGCAAGTTTTATAACTGAATTAATTACCAAAACAGAACCTGCTGCAACACCAATTAAAAAAATCGAAACAAGAAGTATGAGATTTCTTTTTCTTTTTTCTGTGATGGGATTATTTGGTGTTTCAAAATCATCTTTTGCAACACTCGTTGTGATTATGATTGTGAATAATCCAAGACTGGAGATTAAGAAAAGTGCATTTAACCTTGAAAAGGAACCTTTTTCAAAAATACTGAACAGCAAAATCAAGGCCAGGAAAAGGCAGCTCCCAATTACTGCTAATTCTCTTCGTTTGAATTTTATGGGTCCTCCAAAAAAGGGAAGAATACCAAATATCAGGGTTAATTGGCTTAAAACAGACCCTACTGAATCACCTATACTGATGTCTGCATGTCCCAAGTAATTTGACAGAACAGAATTTACAATTTCCGGAAGGTCAGTCCCAAATGAAATAAGTACAACACCAATTATTAAGGGCGGAATTTTAAAAGCTGAAGCCAGTTCTATCGAGTAGTCAATACTCTTCTTGCTGGAATAAATCATTAAAACTACCCCAATAGCAAATAATGCAATTGCCAGAGAAGTCGAATTAATCGCAAAAGCCATCTAATTTATCCTCCAGAAAATTCTTTACTGATATTCAAAATGGTTTTTTCTTCCATAATACTTAATCGAAGTCTTTCTAAAAAAAATCTTCTATTTGAATTTTTTGACTTTTTCTTCAGCCAGAAAATTTGCCTTCCCTCTGGTGAAAATATATATTTTTCAATAAAACTGAATAAGGCCCCGCTTACCTTCTCGAAAAAATCAGTATTATTTCTATTTATTATGTATCTTAATAAAATGTGGTTTAATGCCTTTACAAGGAAGATCAACGATGATGATTGACTTGAGTGAAAAAGAAAATCGCTTTTAATAAGTCTTATTTATGATTATATAGAAAATTACTTGAATTGCAAAATATTGTATAGGTTCAATACATATGAGACAGTTGGGGTGCAAACTGCGGGTAGTTAGACTGAATATACTCTTGAGGCGTTAGATTGTCCAGCGAGTGGTGCGGCCTGACCTGGTTGTAGATCCGTTCCCATTCTTGCAGGACCTGATTCATCACAGGCAGCTCCCAATCGTCCGCGTACACCTGGTAGAACTCTTCCACATGCGTGCGGTGCGCTCGTTCCACACAACCGTTCAGCTTGGGCGAGCGCGGCGGTAACACAAACAGGCGAATATTCTTTTCCTGACAGGCCTGTTCAAATTCGGCCATATACTCACTGCCTCCATCCACCTGCACCGCCTTGAGCGGAAAGGGCAGGCGCTGCTGGACAGTCTCCAGAAATCCTTTGGCGCTGTTGGCTGTGGCTCTCTGGCTAGCCTGCAGCACATCCCAGCGGCTGACCATATCCCGTGCGGTGAAGTAGGCTTTGATGTAATCGAGGTACTGGAAGCGAAAAAAGTGTTGCTGGCAGTGGATATGCAGGGTTTTGTTCGTGTTTTGCGTGGAAAGGAACTGAAATACGAACCCTGGGAAGAAATGCGGTCTACATTGGCGCATGTGGACATCGTAAAAAGCGATGCTGTCGAAGCAGAATTTTTGACTGGTGAAACCAACATCTTCAAAGCAGCCAAGTTCTACGCTGATATGGGGCTGAAGGAAATCGTCCTGACACATCGAGATGGGTTGCTCATTTATGCTAATGACAAATATCACGAGATGGGCTTTTTTTCTGCCCAACTGGATGGCAGAAGCGGGCGCGGCGAGACCTGTATTGGAACATATGTGACCAAGCGCCTCTCAAAACCCCCGCGCGAGTCTGGAATCTGGGCAGCCGCGGTCACCAGCCTAAAAATGGAGAATCTGGGGCCATTTAATCGATCCATCAGCGATTTCTCAGTTGGTACTGAATGAATTCAAAACAGGGTTTTCGAAAAGAAATTGTTCTAATTAAAACCCGATATATTTTGATAGTCTCTACGAATTCTTTGAGATAGAATTGATCAACAACTCATATGGAGAAAAATATTAAATGAGAAAATATTTATTTCTTACCGCCCTCCTGCTGGGTATTTCTTTCGACATTCTTTTCTGGGGAAAAATCCCGGGAATCTCTTTTCTTTTTTTTGTATTGTTATGTCTTGGGTCTGGTTATTTCCTTATCAAAAAAGAAAAACTACATCCATCAAGGAACAACTTTTTGCTCCTAATCCCTATCTTATTTCTTTCCATAATGACATTCGTCCGTAGAGAGCCGTTCACATCTTTCCTTAATTCTTCCCTGACCTTATTCCTTATGGTAGTATTAGCAATGACTTATCTCAGCGGCCAATGGGTTTCCTTCGGCGTTGGTGATTATGTGGCTAATTTTATCCACTTGGTTGGGGGCATGTTCGTTCTTCCATGGCTCTCAAGCGCCAACAAAGATCCTCAAGAAAAAGACCGTGATGTTAAATCCTGGATAAAAAGCGTGAATCCCATTATTCGCGGTGTGCTGCTGGCGATACCGGTTTTATTGGTTTTCACTGCCCTCTTTTCTTCGGCTGACCTGATTTTTGCCAAGAAGATAAACTTACTGATCACAAATCTAAAACTGGAGAATTTGCCGGAATACTTATTCAGAGGATTCTTAATACTTATCATCGCTTATTTTTTTACAGGGATTATTTTCTACGCCGCAAAGCGGAACAATAATATACGTCTGCTCGGAATAGACAAATCCATTGTCGCGCCCTTCCTGGGTTTCACTGAGACAACAATCATTTTGGGAGGGGTTTTGCTCCTCTTCAGCGCTTTTGTGCTTATTCAATTTGAGTACTTTTTCTTTGGCCTGGCCAATATCACTCTTCAGGGATTTACATATTCGGAATATGCACGGCGGGGATTTGGTGAACTTGTGGCCGTCGCAGTTTTCAGCATTATGCTTCTAAAAGGTCTAAGCATAATTTCAAAATGTGAAACGGTTAGGAAAATTAAGGCTTTCACCGGATTAACAATTGGCCTTGTTACCTTGGTCATGATAATTTTGGTGTCCGCTTTCCAGCGTCTTTACCTGTATGAATCGGCCTATGGATTCTCACGTTCAAGAACCTATGCGCATGTTTTTATGATCTGGCTGGGCATTCTGCTGCTGGCAGTGGTGATTATGGAGGTTTTCCGGCGGCCACGGGCTTTTGCAAACATCGTCCTGGCCATTCTATTAGGTTTCAGCATTACGCTCAATCTGCTGAATGTTGACAGGTTCATTGTCCACAACAATATAAACCGGGCAGTTCAAGGTGAGGAGCTGGACATTAGTTACTTATCCTCCCTATCAAATGACGCGATACCAGCATTGGTAAGTAATTTTTCCTCGGAAAAACTACCACCGAAAATCCATGAGGATATAGGCGCCGCCCTGATCTGTTTTCAGCAAAGCATCAAGAACTCCCCTGCGTCATTAAAGCATTGGCAGTCCTTCCATTTATCTAACTGGATCGCGGAGCGTGACCTCCAAAAAGTCGAGCAAGATCTGAAGGGGTATGGAGTTCAGGATAATGACTGGACAATAATTGGTATGAGTCCGGATGGGGTAGAGTATCCCTGCCAGGGTTACACGGTTTTTGATTGAAACACTCATAGAAATTGCCAGGTTGCTCGAAGTGCGCAAGTGAACCCGACATGCAAACCAAGGATTTGTAATGATAAAAGATATTGTCAGACTGAAATCTGACCTACACCACCACCGAGTGCAGCGCCTTTTATTATAGGGAAGCAACCCCATTTCGCAACCTTCCGCTTTGACCTCTTCACAAAGCCGCTGCCATGAATGAATGGGTTTTAGGGTTTTCAGTTCATAGGCCTGGTCAAAACGCCCACTGCCTGCTTACCTTACTTTTTCACAGCGCGCCCAGATACTAATAGACCATTACTCCCAGAGGTCTGATTCAACGCGACAAGATTCCAGCGCCCTTCTTCCAGATCCAAGATAGTGTAGGAAGCGTTATCAAAATAAATACCTGACGCTTCTTCAATATCAATTTGCAGAAGCAGGCTCATCAACGCACGCATAAAATCGCCATGTGAGCACACTAAAACGGTCTGCCCCTTGTAATTGGCGGTCAATTCACTTAAAAAATCAGCGGCGCGCTGCCGCACTTCCAGCAGATTTTCACCGCCTTCAGGACGGAATAAAGAAAGCGGCACAACTGACTCCTGCAGCTTTTTCCTGAACACCTCCGCTGGCAAGCCGTCCAATACTCCGCAATGCCATTCTCCGACTAGCGGTGTTGTTTTTACCGTGAGACTGTGGTATCGCGCGATGGTAGCAGCAGTATCTTGCGCACGGCGCATATTGCTGGAAAAGATCTGGTCAATAGGGAAATCTTTCAGGTGTTTAGCCAGTTCTTCGGCTTGCTGAAGGCCCGTGGCGTTCAGTTCCCCGTCGCTCTGTCCCTGCAGAAAGTGGTTTAAATTCGCGTCCGTCTGCCCATGACGCACAAGGACTAATCGAAGCATGAGGTATTATCTTTGAAATATGGTCGGGATTCATATGTCATGATTTATTTTTTTTGTCAATTAATTTTCGGTTAGACGTTTTTCCACTTCCTCATAGAAAGCGGTCAGGACTGTTTCGACCACGCCCTTGCGCGCGCCGAACATCAACTTTTGGCCCACGGCATTGAGCGGATAAGCTTTAATGGCCATGTTCGTTCCGCCCTCTGCTTCATCTTTGAAATCAATCTCCAGCTTGCTGCGGTCGCCGAGAATTTTTCCGTGCAGTTTTTTATTCATCTGGGCATGCAGTTGTTTGTTAGCCAGATCATGTACTATTATCTTGCCCCCCATGCTTTTTATGCTGAGATAGGCGCTCTCGTACACTTTTTTAAAAGGATAAGCATATTTTTTCGAACTATCAATATCGTAAGTAATGTCACACCTCCGTAATTTTGATTTTTTTTAACAGTTCTTCAACCACATCCCTCGCGGGCATGCGGGTGCCGGGTTGGCTGGCAGCCGCAGCGCCGCAGGCGATGCCCCAAGACAGCGCGGTGGCGAGTGATTCTCCGGACGCCAGCAAAAACACCAAGCCGCCTACCATGGCATCTCCCGCGCCGGTAGGATTTTGCTCCTTAATCGGAGGTGAGCTGCCCAACCAGTGTTTTTTCCCGTCGCTTAAAAGCGCGCCTTTTTTTCCGGCTGAAACGACAATATTCTGCGCGCCCAGTTTATGAATAGATGGAAGGAGCGTGGTGAGCTCTTCTATGGTATCGGCTGGCAGACCCGCGAGCTGCTCGGCTTCACTGGCATTGGGTTTTACCAGATAGGGCTTGGCCTGACAACCCAGAAATAGCGGCTGCCCGCTGGTATCCAGAATGGCACGCGCCCCACCCGCCTGCACCAGGGTGATGATCTGCGCGAATATATCCTCCGGTACACCCGGGGTCAGGCTGCCTGCCAGCACCCACCAGTCGCCGGATTGAACCAATCCCCTGATTTTTTCCATCAACGCGCGGGTTTCCTCAGCGGCTACAAGCGGGCCGGGTTCATTGAGCTTGATATGCTGCTTATGCTGGTCATCAAAAATGCTGATATTCGTGCGGCTTTCCTGCTCAATCCACACAAAATCGGTTGCGATGCCCATTGAAATCAGGCCATCCTGCAGCAGCTGCCCCGTATGCCCGCCCACAAAACCCACCGCGCGGCTTTCTCCACCCAAAACAGCGAGCATACGGGAGACATTGAAACCCTTGCCCCCGTAATCTGCGCGCACGGATGATGCCCGCAGAACTTCGTTCATAACGAGCTGCGGCACGGTATATTCCTTATCAATGGCGGGATTAAGGGTTACGGTATAAATCATTGCGTGTGATTGTTCGGATTGATCGCTGCCTAATTTAACCCAGTTTTTTTCGGGTAGCCATAAAATAACCCAGGCAAATACCAGTGAGCGTTGTGACCAGGACGACCGCGAACCTGCCCCCGATTTGTTCCGCCAGTTGACGGGCAGCCAGGGTGAGCAAGAAGACCGAATAAAACAACAGCGTCTCGAAATAATTTTTGATGATGATTGAAAAAGGCTGCTTCTTTTTCCAGAAGCGCACTGCCACTGTTATCAGGGCAGCCAAGATGCCCAAAATGATCGCGATTCCGTAATCGGGGTCAGTGCCAGATGGCTTGTAAAAAATGCCGTAATATAACCCGATAGCGGCGCCAATTAGGATATAGCGCTGCATTTCTCCTATAGCGGAAGCGGATTTTTTTGTCGTCATTCAACGGCTCCTGTCCAGAATTTTTCTATCAATGCTTTCTCCGCTTCACGCGTCCACAGATTATTCTCCCCCAAATGCTTGCCGATATCCGGGAAGCGGTCGCGAAATTCATCCAGACTGACCAGCGGTAAACCGCTGATCTGCGGAAAGATGAGCACTTTACCCGCGTAAACACCGGTCATCATGGCTTGAATGCCGTCACGGGCGGATTCAATACCACCTACCGCGGCAACAGAGCGGTTGGGCGAGAGCTGTCCATTGAGTGTCTTGCGAATGACCAGGCGCTGGTCATCCATCGTGGAGCCTGAGGTTCCGGTCAGCTGCAGGTTGTGCAGATAAACCCGGCTGAGGTCCAAATGCGCAAAAGTACCTGCCGGCACACCCGCGAAAAAGACCAGCATGCCGTCTGGAACCAGAAGCCTGGCCGCTTCTTCCATTAAAGAAGCAATTGGTACGCACACAACCGCATCATCTGCGCCGTGTCCATCAGTGGCCTGATTAACAAAATCCGCGGTGGTAACTGGCGCCTTTGCGGGGTTAAAGGTTAGCAGCCGTTTGCCTCGTGCTGCTGCTAATGGGGCGCAGATCTTTTCCAGTGCGGCCAGGCGGAAATCATTTACCTCCGTCGCGATGACTAATGCAGGACCTTTTTCCAATTCAAGTGCACGCTGCACGTGCATTTGTCCCATTGGACCACCTGCGCCCACGAAAACTGCCGTACCGCCAGTGCGCAGCCCACATCGGTTACGATTTTCACCATACGAAGCGGCGATATCGGTCCCGGCGCTGCCAATATAAGTGGTGTAATGATAATGGATGCGTCCCACATCAATTAAAGGCTCTCCGTCCAGAGGTTCGTTTCCAACCAAGTTGAAAGTACCCCGAAACCCGATCAATTTGGCTGCCGCACTCACCTGTTCAGCGGAACACGGCTGTAAAACGATAATGTCATCAAACCCGCGTCCCTCGCGCAGTTCAGTATTCAATGCCGGGTAGTCCTGCGGCAAAATATGCGGGCGTTCGATCACCTGGCAATCCTTGCGTTTATTTGCCAGAATAGTATGTTTTAAATCCTCAGGGATATCTGTCACCACGATGGTGCTAGGCGCGTCTAATCCGGAAGTAAAGGTATAGCGGCTGGTGTCGCTGGACTGCCCGATAATCCACATGATACCTTCGTTTTTCGGCGTCAGCCGCCGGCGCTGGGTGTAAGCCGCTTCAACGCAAGCCCAGGGTTCGGTAAGGGCAACTTCGGCGTAACCGAGATTGCCTTCTATAGGGATGACATAGGCGCCGCCATCGGCGTCCAGCACTTCCGGACCAATTAAATGGTACTGGATCAGTCCGCCAGGAATGGAATATCCATAAGCGGTGCTCATCTGGTTTTGGTAAATATCCGGCTGAATGGCCAGGCGCTGGCCGGGAAAATACTGTTTGGTCAGGTCTTTGCCAACCTGGATCACGGTTACAGCCGCTTCATGACCAACCCGGGTGGGGTTGTTGGCCAAATCCCGGTTATATAATTTAGGATGCGCACCGCCCTGTTTAATCAGCTTGACATCAGAAAAACACATTCCAACCGCATCAACGCGAACCAGAATTTGGTCATCAGCGGGTTGGGACAGCGTGAACTCCTCTGGTTTGCCGTCCCGGCCGATGTTTTCAATCCCCGCGCCGTACATATTCCATGACCTGGTCTTCTCAGGGATGGGGTAATTTAACTGGCGGTAGGTTTCAAATTTTTTTGACATTATCATTTTTGTCCTTTGATTACATTCAGAACTACATATATAAATTAATGATGAGATAATAACGAATAATTACTGACTTTCAATATTTAAAATAAAACTTATTTGAAAAACCTGCCTTTCGTTTTATTTCTTAATAAATTCGCAATAATTTTTATTGGTAAAACCTATTCCGATGCTTCCGCTTTTTTCTTGCGGGGTTGGGGATTCAGATATTTAAGCACAATTTCAGGGTCGGTTGTCTGTGCCAGGTGCCGGGCGTTATTTTCATCTTCAACCACTTTTGCCAGATTAGCCAGAACTTTGATATGCTCATTCGATGTGGCGGCGATCCCTACCAGCAGGTAGGCGATATTGCCAGGTTCCCATTCAATTCCCGCCGGCACCTGCAGCACAGAGATCCCCGTGCGCTTGACCAGGGATAAATCATCAAATTGTCCATGCGGAATGGCTACCCCGTTGCCGACAAATGTGGACATGCTTTTCTCGCGCGCCAGCATGCCATCAATATAGGCAGGCAGTACACACCCCCCTTGGACCAGTAGTTCTCCAGCCTGCCGGATGGCATCTTCCTTTGAGGCAACGCTCACCTGCAGCCGGATGGTTTGGAGAGATAGAATTTCGCTCATGGATAATTTCCTGTATGAATTCAATATTTTAATAAAAGCCAAATCCCGGAATCCGTGAACGGATCCCGACAAAATATTTTTATTAAACCAAGGTTGCCTCCTGCTTTATGTTTTCCTGTTAGCGGGAGAACGGCTCAGTCAGGCCTATGTTTGCTGTAGCAAAAAGTTATCCTTCTTCGGTGATCTCGGATCCTTCAGCCAAAGCTTTGACCACTTTGTCGAATACCGGGTCATTAAAGAAGAAATTAAACCCAATCACAACAGCTTCAGGTGCGCGTGAGCGGGCCATCTTTGCCATTCCCTTGTGACAGATAACGAATTTTGCGTCCTGAGGCAGGCGCGATGAAGCCGCATGAATAACATTGATGTTTTCGACTTTGGCTAGTTTGAGCTTTTTCTTCAGCGCGTTAACGCTCATCAAGCTGGAGCCTATCCCGGCTTCGCAGACAAAAATGATGGTGGAGACATCTGAAGCTTTAATTGATTTTGGCATGTCATATCCTCTTGTCCTGGTTTTTAACACCTGTTTCTTGCATGTAAAGATCAATATGAAAAAAAAGAGTCCTCTTAATCATACCAGAGGACTCTTCTGTTAAACAATTTTTACAAACCGGGAACCGTGTCGAGTTTTTCTTCAGCCTCGGCTGCCGCTTCCTTAACAGGGAATCGTTTGAGAAGCACAGAACCAACCAGGAAGGAAGCCACTGCGCCGATCAAAACGCCCATCAAAACCGGGAAGTGCTGTCCTTTGGGTGTCATTGCCAGATAAGCAAAGATTGAACCCGGTGACGGGGTGGCTACCAAACCAGCACCGGTGAAGACCCACCAGGTGTCAGCCAGGATGCCGCCGGCGTACATGGCCAGAAGCATAATGGGGTGCGCCAGGACATAGGGGAAGTAGATCTCATGGATGCCGCCGAAGAAGTGGATGATGATTGAACCAGGAGCAGATTCTTTCAGCAGGCCTTTACCAGCGACCCAGTAGGCCAGCAGGAGACCGAGGCCGGGACCGGGATTGCTCTCGAGCATAAAGTGGATTGCGCGACCAGTGGTCTGCGCGGCAGCAGCGCCCAGAGGGGCCAGCACGCCGATGTTGAGCGCATTGTTAAGGAACAATACCTTGGCGGGTTCAACAACCAGGTCAACCAGCGGGAGAAAACCAGTGTTGACCAGACCCTGCACCATGCTGCCAGCAGCGTTGCTGATAGCGGTTACGAAGGGGCCAACACCAAGCATGGCGAGAAGGGTCATGATGACACCCAAAATCCCCAACGCAAAGTTGTTGATCAGCAGTTCAAAACCGATCGGGATTTTTGGTTCAAGTACTTCATCAAGTTTCTTCAGTAGCCAAGCGGCGATCGGGCCCATGATCATGGCGCCGAGGAATTGCGGAATGGTGGAGCCAACAATTGTACCCATGGTCGCAACTGCGCCAATAACACCACCGCGATGGCCGTAGACGGCCTTACCGCCGGTATAACCGATGAGGATCGGGAGCAAATAGAGAATCATTGGGCCAACGAGCTTGCTGAAGTTTTCGTTTGGCACCCAACCAGTTGCAATGAATAACGCGGTAATCAAACCCCAGGCAATAAAGGCGCCAATATTGGGGACTACCATGGAGGCTAAGAAACCACCCCAACTTTGAATTCTTTCTTTCATAATAAAACTCCTTTTTTGTGTATAAATAAATTATTGTTTCAACTGACAAGCAAAGTTAATAAATACTTATCTCTATAAGTTCCATCCTCCTTTCTCGATTAGGCTGATAATTATTGAATAAAATCGGATTGGTGCTTTTTTTGTCCACAAATGAACGTGTCTCTTCTTCCTGTCACCAATTAAAGAAATAATATCTGAATGAATGTCCAAAACGATTATAGCATAACGGTTGGCATTATCAATTCATTTATTTTTCATCAGGATAAGCATGATTTTTGACTACTTTAAAAATTACATCCCTCATAATGCAGACAATGAAAAGGCATTTTCCCTAAAAACTAAGCCCTTGGGATTTACATTTTCAAACCTCTGCATAATTGATTAACACTGTCAGCTTATTAGCGATACGAGATTCATATTTAACAAGCGTGTCAACGGCACAATATTTTCAAAAATTAGATGTAATGCCATCCGGTGCGGTGGTATTTACCCTGATTGGGCTAAAAATTACGCGTGGAATTTCAAAAATCAATTAATGCTATAATCGCTCGTGTCCTTGCGACAATCCAAAAAATCATAACTCTTTATCATCCTTCAATCCTAAAAATGGAGAAAAATATGAAATCACTCAATATTGGTGTTATCGGGCTGGGTGCCATTGGCCAGAAACACTGCACTGCCCTCGCGAAAATTGAACGGGCGAATATTTGTGCAATGGCGGATGTGAACGAGAAAGTGTTAGCTTCAACCGCCGCCCAGTACGGAGCAGCCCCTTATACCGATGTGAAACAAATGCTGGCACATCCAGGCCTTGACGCGGTGGTGGTAGCCACCCCGGACAACCTGCACCGCGATGCCTGCGTTTTGGCAGCGCAAGCCGGCAAGCATATCCTGGTTGAAAAACCTATCGCTACAACAGTGGAAGATGCCGAAGCCATCATCCATTCCGCGGACTCGGCTGGCGTAAAGCTGATGGTTGGCTTTTCGCTGCGCTTCTCGCTGCACTATATGCATGTCAAAAAAGTAGTCTCCGACGGCACCTTGGGAGACCTGGTGAGTATCTTCGCGCGGCGGCTGAACATCATTTCGCAGCCTGAACGGTTAAAAGGCCGCTGCGGCGTAATGATGTTTCTCGGGATCCACGACTTTGATGCGATGCGCTGGATTGTTGGCAGTGAGCCGGTGAGCGTGTATTGCCAGGCTTCCACCAGCGTGCCCAGCCAATACCCCATCGAAAATGAGGCTTTTTCCATTATCCGCTTCGCGAACGGCGTGGTGGGCTGCGCCCATATCGGCTGGTATTTACCCGACCAGCACCCGGCAGGCCGCGATTTTAAACTGGACCTGAGCGGAAGCAAAGGCAGCCTCAACCTTGACCAGATGCGCCAGGGTATTGAAATTTACACCCAGAGCGGCGCCAAATTCCCGTCCATTTCGGCCGGGCTGGTGGATGAAGACCGCACATTCGTGGATTGCGTACTGGATAATAAGGACATGCCGGCCACCGGTAAAGACGGCCTGATCGCGTTGCGCATGGTATTGGCTGCGATGAAGTCAATTGAGACGGGCCAACTGGTGAATTTATAAACCCAGGTCTGCGTGCCCGTTGAGCGCATGAAAGTTATTGGGCATGCGCCGCGGAAGACTGCGGTATGTGGGAATCCCGCAAAAAGCCGCAGAGGCGTGCAAATGCCTGAAGAAATTATTTGATAGATTACAAGGAGTGACCCAAATGACGGACTCGCGCGCAGAACGCCTTCAAAAATTTATTAAACAGGTTGAACACCATTTGATTGTATCTTGCCAGGCGTTGCCCGATGAAGCACTGTTTGGCTCAGAGATCATGGCGCGCATGGCTATATCCGTGGCACAGGGCGGCGCCCGAGCAATCCGCGCCAACACACCCGTGGATGTTAAAGCCATCCGGCAAGCGGTTGAACTCCCCATCATCGGTTTGTATAAGGAAAATTTACCCGGTTATGAGGTCATCATCACACCGACTCTAAAGCACGCCCTTGAGATCGCCGCTGCCGGTGCGGACATTATTGCCATGGACAGCACCAGCCGCCCCCACCCGGATGGCAATTTGGCGGACATTATAGCCAAGATCCATGATCAGAGCGAGTGTATGGTTATGGCGGATATTTCCACCCTGGAAGAAGGCTTGGCCGCAGAGGCCGCTGGCGCAGATATGCTTTCCACCACGCTGTCGGGTTATACCAACTACAGCCCCCAGCAGAAAGATCCCGACTTGGATCTGGTAACCCGGCTGGCCGCGCGCAGCGCTATCCCCGTCATCGCTGAAGGGCGCTATCACACCCCGCAGCAGGTCAAGCAGGCTTTGGAAAACGGCGCGGTTTCGGTTGTGGTTGGGGGTGCCATCACGCGCCCCAGGCAGATCACCGAAAGTTATGTGCAAGCGATCAGCCATTTAACGCAGCGGTGAAACTAATCAAGTTGGACTGACTTCGGTAGAGCAGACTGGCGGCTAAAGTGAAGCTGGGATCCTGTATTCTTTCACAAAATAAGAAGAAAAAAGGCGATGGTTAAAGCTTACTTACTGGGTGTGGATATCGGCACCTATTCTTCCAAAGGGGTGTTAGTGGATGCGGAAACGGGAGATGTGGTGGCAGCGCATGTCATAGAGCATGGGCTGTCTATGCCCAAACCGGGCTGGGTGGAGCATGATCCGGACCAGATTTGGTGGGGTGAATTTGTGTCCATCTGCCGCGAGCTTTTAGCGGAATCAGGAATTGACCCCAAACACATCAAAGGCGTGGGCGTCTCTGGCATTGGGCCGTGCGTACTGCCTATTGACGCGCAAGGCAACGCCCTGCGCCAGGGTATCCTGTACGGCATTGATACGCGTGCCTTTGACGAGATTGAACAGCTTGAAAAAGCCCTGGGCAGGGAAAAGATTTTCCAGCTCAGCGCCTCGCATCTATCCTCCTCCGCCAGCGGTCCGAAAATATTATGGATCAAAAATAACGAACCGCAGGTTTTTGCCAAAGCCAGATGGTTCTTAACCAGCCACTCCTACATCATTTATAAATTGACCGGTGAAGCGGTCGTGGATAAATACTCAGCCTGTGCATTCGCGCCTCTAATGGACGTTGAAAAGATCCGCTGGCTGGAAGGGATGGGCGAACTGATCACACCGGTTGAGAGCCTGCCGAATATGCTGTGGAGCTGCGATGTGGCGGGGTACGTGACGGCGCAGGCTGCCCGGCAGACTGGTTTAAAGGAAGGCACCCCGGTAATCGCTGGCACAACCGATTCCGCCGCCGAAGCCATCAGCGCCGGACTGGCAGATTTTGGCGACATGATGATGATGTTCGGCAGCAGCAATTCTTTCATCATGAAAACCAATAAACTGGTGCGTACCGACAATTTTTGGGGACTCAACTGGATGGAGCCGGGCACTTACGCCTTCGTGGGCGGTATGTCCACTGTTGGCAGCCTGACGCGCTGGTTCCGCGATAACCTTGCCCCCCTGGAAGTAGCCGCCCAGGCAGCCGGTGGACCGAATGCTTATGCTGCCATGGCTGAACTGTTGAAGGAAACCACCCCCGGCGCCAGAGGGCTGATCGCGCTGCCTTATTTCGAAGGGGAGCGCACTCCCATGTATGACCCGGACGCCAAGGGTGTGCTGTTTGGGCTGACCCTCAAACACACCCGTGCCGATATATACCGCGCCCTGCTGGAAAGCATCGGGTTTGGCATCCGCCATAACGTAGATAGTATGCTGGCCGAAGGCCTTCGGCCCAAATGTATTCTGGCGGTGGGAGGCGGTACCAAAAACCTGCCATGGATGCAGATGATCAGCGATATCGCCAATATTCAAATGGCCATCCCGAACCAGCAAATTGGCTCTTCCTATGGTGACGCTTTTATGGCCGGGGTGGGAGTTGGGCTCTTCAGCGGCCTGGGTGAGATCAGGAAATGGGTGCATGACAACCGCCAAATCACGCCCGACCCACGCACAGCGGAAAAGTACGCACCGCTCTACAGCATTTACCTCAAGCTGTACGAACAGACCCGGGACTTGATGCGAGACCTATCCGCTCTTTATCGAGAGTAAAAGAAAAAGGAAGCAGAAAAAGAATTATCCGCTTTACGCCAAATGTTAGACAGCGAGGTAATCGGTGATTCTTTTACGATAATATGAGGGGGGTGGAATCGCGGAGCGTGACCTCCAAAAAGTCGAGCAAGATCTGAAGGGGTATAGAGTTCAGGATAATGACTGGACAATAATTGGTATGAGTCCGGATGGGGTAGAGTATCCCTGCCAGGGTTACACGGTTTTTGATTGAAACAATCAGAGAAATTGCCAGGTTACTCGAAGAGCGCAAGCGAGCCTGACCTACACAAGGGTTACAGGGGTTTCAACCCCATTTCCCGCACTTCCGCCTTAACCTCTTCATATAACTGTTGCCAGGAAGGCACAGGTTTCAGCGTTTTCAGGTTGTATGCCTGGTCAAAGCGCACACCGGGATTGCCGTTCGGCATCTGAAAAACGTGCTCATAGCGGCTGAGCAATTGGCTGACCAACTGATTTGCTTGCGTCAGGGTCAACCCTTGGCTTGTCACCGCGTGACCCACCTCAGCCATCCAGCGCGCTTCCAGCCCGGTGCCGTTGGGCAGGGCTCCATCCGCTGAACCCACTCCCTCCAGATGCCCACCGCTCACGGTGATCACGATGGCGTTTGCCGCCACTTCATACAGCAATTCTCTGGTCAGCGCGCCGCTTTTGGGATAAATGTCAGAGATAATGATACATGGCGCGTGTCGGGCAAAAGCCTGCTCCACAGCGGACTGCACCCACATTACCCCGCGCGTGCTGGTGGCGACGTGCCGGATGTGAATGGGGTGTAATAAATGATAATCCGCCAGGCAAACCCAGTTTGCCAGCAGGAAGGATGCCACCTGCACTACTGCCGCTCCGGGCGCGTCACCGCCCAGGCCGCCCACCATCACCGTCGCCAGTGACGCGTTGCGCATGCCGTAATCTTCGGAGTTCAGCGCCCTGGCCATATTGATCTGATCGATGATCAATTCATTAAATAACGCCACTAGGTGAGAATCGGTTGGCCGAAGATACTTTGGATTGGAAATCGCCAGGTCGCCCAGCTCCGTAACGGCGCTTTGGCCGGCCAGCAGCCCCATTCCCGGCCGCCCGACGCGGCGCAGGGCTTCGCGCAATTGGCTCAGCTCCCAGCGCGCGGCAACAATTTCCATAGGTTTACCGGTTTCCACATCACGCCCACGCACCTGAGTCAACGATCCGCAAGTGGCCAAATCAACCAGCGGCTCCTGCATCCAGCTCATCACGCACGGCATGAACAATTCTTCCGGGGTGGGCGTGCCGGGGTTCCCGGCCCAGACCAGCGGAGGGCGCTCATCCATGACCTTGCGGACATACAATTCACGCGCGTCCTTCCCCTCACCCATCTGTAGAGTTCGGGGAACTCGCGCAATGCCTTCGTTGATCTCTTCCTGGCTGAATTTGATCACCCTCCCTGTGGCAATGCAGTAGATGCCTGAAGAGACAGCCAATTCCATGCCCGCCTGAAAAAGCCGGTCAATGAGATCCTCATCTTCAGGGATGACCTGATTTTTATCCCATTCCAGCCGGTATTTCTTGACCAGGCGCCTGACCGGCAGGACGACATAGTCCATATCCCAATCAGCTTTTGAGACTACAAGCCCCGTTTTTGCCCGGTCGAGAATATCCAGATATGAATGAATCAAACCAATTTTCCCTTATACAAGTTTTACTGTATCAATTGATGGGTTGATTGAATGATACCCCCACCAATAACCATATCATCCTGGTAAAACACGATGGATTGGCCGGGTGTGGCCAAGAATTGCGGGACCGTAAACAGCACTTCTACAGAATTTTCATCTTTGGGCGAAATGGCGCAGGGGATTTCTTTCTGGTGGGAACGCAGGCGCGCGCTGACCTCCAGCTGGCCATCCAGTTTATCAAAGGCTATCCAGTTCAGGTAAATGGCTGTCAGTCTATCCACTGCCAACTTTTCTTTTGGGCCAACCACGATCTGATTTTTTTGAACGTCTATGCGCAAGACATACAGCGGTTCTTTGCTTCCGCCGATGCTTATGCCTTTGCGCTGGCCAATTGTGAAATTAATAATCCCGTCATGCTGTCCCAGAACATTCCCGTCTAGGTCAACGATCTCACCTTTTCGCCTGTCGGATTCAGAAAAGAGCGATTCATAAATACCGCCGTCAATGAAATCCTGGCTTTCTGGTTTATCCGCGATATCAGCGAATCCTACCTCTTTTGCAAGTTTCTTAATCTGCTCTTTTTTATATTCACCCAAAGGAAAGAGGGATTTTTTCAGCTGACTCTGGTTTAACCTGTAAAGAAAATAAGACTGGTCCTTTTTCAGGTCCGCGGCTTTTTTCAGAAGGTAACGATCGCGCGTTTTATCGTATTCAATCCGGGCATAGTGGCCGGTGGCAAAGTAGTCAAAATTGATCCCCAATTCTGTTGCCTTTTCAAGCAGGGCGCCGAACTTGACCAGGGGATTACATAAAACACACGGGTTCGGGGTTCGGCCGCCGAGATATTCGTGCGAAAAATTATCCAAAACCTTTGATTTATATTCCTGCGATAAATCCACAACATGGTGGGGAATGCCCAACCGTTCGCAGGCCTGCCGGGCAACCTGCGTGTCATAAACCTCGCCCGGGCCATAACACCCGCTTCTGGGGGATTCCTGCGCGGCGCCCTCCCCCTGCCAGATGCGCATGGTGATACCCGTGACCTCAAAACCCTTGTTCTTTAAAATATAAGCTGCCATGGTGGAGTCCACACCGCCGCTCATGCCAACCGCAACTACTGTCTTTTTTTTCATTTTTTCCGATAAAAATATTCTACCTTGCATATCATGAAGGACAATTAAATAGACTTAGACCAAGAATTGGGTTTTGGTCTACTTACGAACCAGAATATTTTCCAAGACCAAGGTAATGAAATATCATTTGCTGCCTGGATTGTAATTACTTTCACATCCTCTTCATCAACATGGTTATATATATCAAATTTCAGCCGATCAAAAGATTGCCTGAGATTGTATGACGGCACACCCGCATTAATAACATAATATTTGAAACCTTCACTTGTAAGATTTTGAGCCAAGTAGAAGAGGTAAGTATCTTTATTTCCAATACCAGCGCCAAATGGAACAGAATCTCCAAGACATACAATAACATTTCGGGTATCTTCATAATTTTCAGCTTGAAGTGTTGTTCTTTCCCCCCACTGGTTTATGGGCATATTCTGTTCAACATCATAATAATCAGGGCGTAGCGTATATTTTCGACGATCATTTGTCGGTACAATATAATTAACCTTAAAAGCTGAGTTTTCCCATAACCAGTGATTGTTTTTTATTCTATAATTTACCTGTAACAATATTTCCCCCATAATTAATGAAAAGAACTGAAAAGAAGATCAAGAATGTTTCTTTCCATTTTTCACTCGTTACAATTTCCCCTTTAATGGATTTATTCCCCATAAAATGTTTCCCAGCTGGTCTCGAAAAAGAGTTCCTGCCCCATATTCACCTCGCTATTATCTCATTGAAAGAATTATATTAAAGTTCATATACCCTGTCAAATTCATCAACTGTGTTTCCACAGTCTCCATCCTTTTCCTTGATCTGAATCGATATGATAATATTATTGGGGATTTAATTGACTGGTGTATGAGGGATTTTTTGAAAAATCGAATTCTTACATTCATACAAATTGTTTTGCCCCTTCTTTTCTTCCTTGTTATATTTATTCCACGCGAAGTCGTTCTTCTAAAGACAATCAGCGTACTTGTTCGTTACAACACCTCACGCTTTATTTTTATCGCATCCCTTCTATTATTCCTAACTCTAATAATCAAAAAAAGATGGGTTTCAAACTTGGCTGCCGCAATTGTGATTTATTCTCTTTTCGCGCTATCGCTTGTTGGGCTTTGGGCTAGCGCTTATTCAGAGAATTATGTTATCGCTGGTCTATTACCCAGAAGTGACGCTTTTTATACCTATACCGGTGCGATTCACCTAATGGAAAAGGGATACCTAAACGGCTTCACTTCCCGGCGCCCGATTTTTGGTGGTTTACTGGGATTTGTACTTTGGCTATTTGGCGGGAATCTACAATTCGCTTTAATTACTTTAACTCTGTTTAGCGCTACAGCCTGTTATTTTTTTACCATTGAAGTTAAGCGATTTCTTTCCCCATTGGCAGCCGTCGCCCTATTTATAGTGCAGTTTTTGTTTGTGCGCCGGTTCATTGGTATCACCATGTCGGAAAACATTGGGTATATCCTGGGTGCAGTTTCAATGACGCTTTTCCTAATCATGTTGCGTACCTTTGAAGTAAACCGTAAGAGAGCGTGGATATATTTTTTTCTTGGCGTCCTGATGATTACGTTGGCACAAGCTGCCAGACCTGGCGCGATCACAACCCTTCCTTTATTAATCTTATTTGCCCTTTGGGTTAGCAGGATCAAAAAGAAAGTAATATGGGGAAAGGTAATTCTTACTATATTGGTGATTGGCTTGGGATTTCTTTTGAATTTATTGCTGTTTAGAATTACCAGCAAAGAAAATACCACACAGACCAATAATATTGGATATGGGGTATATGGACTGGCGGTTGGCGGGAAAGGTTGGGAGCAGATATTTTTTGACCACCCGGAGGTCAATACGTTACCAACAGGTGAACGTGAATCAAGAATTATGCAAATCGTTTTAACTGAAATATCACAGCATCCAGAAAACCTGATAAAAGGACTTGGATATCAATTCTCTGTGCTTTTTTCATTTCAGCCAACGAATAGCCTGTTTTCATTTGTTAATTCAAGTCATCCAGGATTCACAATTATTCTCATGGCAGCCCTGTTCTTCCTTGGCGGTCTTGGTATTATTGCCTGTATCCTGAAAAGATCGCAGCCCTTTTATCAAATGATGTTGGTATTTCTGGGCGGTTTTGCAACCTCCCTGGTTTTTGCGCCTGCTTACCAGACTCAATACATGCGCGTATATGCAGCGAGCATACCATTGTTGGCGCTAATTCCTGCGGTTGGTCTGGAAAATACATTAGAATGGTCAGATAAGCGCTTCCATGTCCTTAAGAGAATCAATCCCAATAAGGATGATCGGGTCTCAATAACATTCATCATTTTTAGTTTGAGTCTGACCCCAATCATATTTTTTGGACCCATTGTGATGAAACTTTTTGCGGGTTTCAAAGGTCTAGATCCTATTGGATGTGATCCTGGCAAACAGGAAGCCGTTATAGATTTTTTACCCGGGACAAGCGTCACCATTTTTGAGAATACACCCGATAAAATGACCTGGGTGCCGAATGTTTCTCAGTTTGACTACAGACGGGATATTCACAGCATCTGCTGTGATGATGAGGTCCAATATTTCGAGAATCTTCTAACTTCAGGAACTTTATATCCGGCTGTTAATCTACTGGATGGCAGGGGTCTTTATCTGGTTGCGCAGATCGGGCAGCTTCCCGAATCGCGCGGAACCATTCGTGTCTGCGGAAAAATGGAAGATGTGTTGGGAGACCCATCTGGAAGAGATATTCTATACTCCTTTGAAATTGAGGAATATAAGCCTCATTAATTATTCCCGCGATAATTAAACACGGACTCTGGTCAATTCTTATATTGACTGGAAAATAGCTAGAAACACATCTTGATGAATTTTGAAAACGCCATTAATTAATCCTTGTTAATAAAATAATTGCTTTAGTTTGAAAGAAGGATTTTTCTAGGTTCGGTTCTATTTTAATACAAGGAAGCACAAATTTTTTACTCACTCCCGACAGCGAGGACGCCGTCGGGATAGGATGTTCTATAGGGCAGGTATTCATATTCCGCCCTTTTGCAAAGACCAAATAAATAATTCTTATTGCGTTCTTTGAAATGACCAAATGAGGTAATCCAATTCCCTTAAAGTGAGCGACGGATAATCTTTTATTAATAATTGATGAGAGGCGTCCAGCAATTCTTGCGCCTGGGTGATCGCGAGTTTATAACCGATAATCCTTTCCAGATACCCAAGTACCATTCTGTCCGGTTTTATCAACTTGGTATTCCCTGCCAGCATGAAAAAGTATTGGAGGGATATTCCGCTTCTTTGCCCAGGAATTTTACGAATTTCTTTTCTTAATCCCTCATCGTTTATGTGTGAAATGCAGTCTTGAAAATAATTAATTTTGAATGACTGAAGCACTTTGCTGAATAGCAAGACCGCATCCGATTTCAGGATGCCACTTCTTGACGAAGTCCTCTGTCTGTTCCTGAAAACTTCGCTGACCATTTGTTTCGGGGTTATTGAATCTAAGAGTCTTACGAAATCATTAATGGATAATTGGTCTTCTATCGGAGGATATTCCCGGGAATACCTGCCTTCTTTACTAAATCCTTCAATATTGAAATAATCACAAAATTTCTTTACTGTATTAATTGTTGATGAGTAGGTTACACCAATGGAGAAAACAGCGTCACTGACGCATAGTGGCAAGCATGAGTAGTAATACTCATCTGAAAGACCTGGATTACCTAAATCCAGGTTTTGTCTTGAAAATTCAGATATTAGCTGAGTTTCTTTTTCCATTTCATCCCGGAATGGCTTCACTCGTCAAGTTGACTGCCTTTAAACAACTTCGATACAGATAGCTTCACCCCTCTTCGAGGGGTTCGCAATGACAGAAAGCAGAGTTCTGCCCTACCACACTTTTTTTCTATCTGCGAGAACGCTGTCAGGTTTAACAATTCTTACTTCACCATCCCCCACACCCACCTCACACACAGCACCGCCAGCCCCACCCACACCATGATTATCACTGCAGCCACAATCCAATTGACCGGTTTGCCCTTGTCCATTTCCGCCTGCGCTTTCGCGCGGCATTCAGCCATCACCTCGGGCGGGATCATCTTAATAGCAACAGCCGCGCCAAGCGGGACCAGCACCAGGTCGTCCAGATATCCGAGCACAGGGATGAAATCCGGGATGAGGTCAATCGGGCTGAAAGCGTAAGCTACCACCAGGCCGGTGAAGAGCTTGGCATACCAGGGCGTACGCGGGTCTTTATAAGCCAGGAAAAGCGCATAAGTTTCCTTCTTTAGGTTTCGTGCGCGCTGTTTCCATTTTTCAATAAATGACTCACGGTTTTTATCCATTTAGATATTCAATTCAACTGTTTAAATACCTGTATGCGGTTAATAAATACAGTTTCGCGGCGAAGATTACACTCTCGATTATCACATATTCGTTGGCATTATGATGATTAAAGCCTTCCGGACCGACATTGAAAACATCCGTCATTCCGCCTGAAAGCATATTCCCGCCATCCGAAAATCCCGACGCGAAGGTGTAAATTGGTTCGGTTTCATATACCGCTTCAAAGGCACGGGCAAGCACTTTTCCAAACCGCGTATCCTTGTCGATTAAAAAGCCTTCTCCTATCGTGATAACGCTTACCCTGACATCCACCGGTTCGTTCGCGAATTTGCCAATGGACTGCTGCTTGTTCTGATACCCTATCGGGAGCTCAACCTTATATCCCAGCCTGGTACAGTAATCCGCGATCGCGTTAAACAGTTCTTGGGCGCTCAAGCCCGGCAGCACACGGAAATCCACATCCAGTTCGCACAGGTCCGGGACGATGTTGACCTTCTGCCCGGCACGAATGCGGTCAAAGCTGTAAGTGGTCTCAAAAGACATGCCTATCCTGCGTTTGTCCTTTTCAAGTGGGTTTGGATTAACGGTTTTATGTGTGAGTAACTTAATAAGGTCAGGCAGTCTGTAACGTTTCAGGAAAGACTGTAATAGGGTAAAGGTATTGACAGGCAGCTTGTGTTTGGGAATTTTAAAAGAACTGCGGGAGTTGGCCATGAAACGCGCCGCTTTATTTAGCGCGTTGCTTTTTTGCTTGGGCACACTGCCATGTCCCGCCACGCCGTAGAAGGTGAACTTTAGCCAGTGCGGCCCTTTTTCACCAATGGTAATCACCGGTGTCTGCAGCGGCTCCTGAGATCGCGCTTCCGAAATAACTGTCGCGTCGGTTTTCACGATTTCCGGGTGGTGCTTGACCATATAGTCTGACCCGTACGCCCCGTGGGTTTCCTCATCGGGGGTGCACCACAACTGCAGCCGCCCGTTAAAGTCCACTTTGGATTCTTTGAGTAATTTCATTGCCATGATCTGTGCGGTGATGCCGGATTTCATGTCGCCCGCTCCACGGCCGTACATCCTACCATCCTTGATCACAGCGCTCAACGGCTGCGCATCCTTATTCCAGTTATCCGGGTTATACGCCACGGTATCCAGATGCCCGTTGAACTGCAGGGATTTGCCCGTTGCCTTTCCGTCAATGAAAGCGATCAGATTGAAATAATACTGGTCTGTCTTTCCGCCAGGGAAGGGCACTTTGACCAGCTGCGTTTTGAATCCTTCTTTTCTTAAATATTTTTCGGTAAAGTGAAATATTTCGTAGCGCTCAGCATAGACGTCTTCGGAAATATTGACCGAGTCAATTCTCACCAACTGCTGAAGAAGATCGATTAATTCCTGGCGGCGCTCATCCACCATTGAAAGCAACTTCTCTTCAGTTGGGTTTAGGGGCTGCAAGGGTTTTATTCTTTTCTCTGTAATGGTCATAACCGATCTCCTCAGGTTGGTTTATAAGAGCATTATTTCGGAATTTCAGCAAACAAAAAAATACAAAATTACTAAAATACTTTTTCTGGAAGTTCATCGGGAATAATCCCGTTTAATTATCCAGATTTCGCGCCAACGCGCCAATCGCGTTCCACGCGACGCGCATGGCGGTGATAGTACCCAAGTGATTTACGTCCAACTCAGGCACCAGCTCCACCAGGCAGACACCCACCACTTGCGTTTTTAGCGCCACTGCCTGAAAAAGCTCAACCACATCCGCATAACTCAATCCGCCCGGCATCGGCGCGCCCACTGCCGGTATCACCGATGGATCGAGCACGTCGAAATCCATGGTGATGAAACATCTGCATCTATCCGGCAGATGAACCAATGCGGCATCAATACCTTCCCTTCTGATCTCGCATGAAGTCACCAGGTTCGCGCCATAATCCAGCGCCGCACGGTATTCCTCTTCGCGGGCGCTGCCCACACCGCGCATGCCCACCTGGGTGATCCCCTTTACCCAGGGCATTTCCGACGCCCGCCGCATGGTGCTGGAATAGCCCTCGCTGACACCATCCACATGGCTGCGCCAGTCGATATGCGCGTCCAGTTGCAGCACATAAAAGGGCTCCTGCTCTTCATAAGCGCGCAACACAGGAATAGGAATGGAATCATCGCCGCCCAATACTACCGGAATCGCGCCGGCTTTAAGGATCTTTTGAATCGCAGAAACTGCCGTTCGCCGGTTTCCCTGCGGGTCAGCCTGGCTTCCGGGCAGGTCGCCGCAATCCGCCACGCATGCGCCGGTGCGACCTAATAACGTATCACCCAGGTCAAAATCCCAGGCGATGGGATCATCCGGGTAACGCACAGATTCTTGGCGAATGGCTGCGGGTGCGTTTAACGAATGGGTTGGTTTGGAAACATCATACGGCGTTCCATAAGGAATTCCGATAACAGCGATATCTGCCTTTAACTTATCAAGATCAAGACACGATGGAAATCCGGCGAAAGTAATGGCGTTTTCCACAATTACATCTTAACTACCGCGTTTGGCTGTTTCCAGCCCGGGAATGGTGGAGCGGCGTTCGATCTCATTTAGAAGTAACGTCATCGCACCGATCACCAGCAGGTAAACCATCCCAACCAACATATAGGTCTGCATGGGGTTGTAGTATTTGGACATTAATACCTTCGCCACATACAGCATCTCGGGTACGGCAATCAGGTAAACGATGGATGAGATCTTGACCATTGAAACCGCCTCATTGGACCAGGATGGGATGGCAAAACGGAATGCCTGGGGAATGATGACATGCCGGATGGCTTGCATACGGGTCATGCCGATCGAACGGGCAGCCATCATTTGGCCGCTGCTGATAGCCTGGATAGCGCCGCGGAAGTACTCCGACTGATAAGCGCCGCTGTTCAGCCCAATAGCCAGGTAAGCGGAAGTGAACGCCGAAAAGGTGATACCAAATTGCGGCAAACCAAAATAAATAAGAAAAAGTTGCACCAGCACCGGGGTGCCGCGAAAGATTTCGACGTATGCGGTCACAAGCCAGCGCAGCCATTTGGGGCCGTAAACCCGCGCCAGGGCTACCGGAAAACCGATGACCATACCGATCACCAGACAAATTAAAGACACTTTAAAAGTAATCTGTAATCCGATCCAGATATTGGGAAGGGCAATTTGCAGATAATCTATAAAGCTCATTTGCTCTCCCCTTCTAATGCAGTCCGCTGATCTTGCCCAAAAACTGTTTGGTGCGCGGCAGGTCGGGATTGTTCAGCATCTTGTCAGGGAAACCCTGCTCAACAATCTCGCCGTGGTCCATGAAGACGATTCGGCTGCACACGTCGCGCGCGAAACCGATCTCATGCGTTACGCAGATCATGGTCATACCTTCCAAAGCCAGGTCTTTCATTACCATCAGAACCTCACCTATCAACTCCGGGTCGAGCGCGGAGGTCGGTTCATCAAAGAGCATCACGATGGGTTCCATGGCTAGTGAACGTGCGATAGCCACACGCTGCTTTTGCCCGCCGGAAAGCTGTCCGGGGTAATTACTGCATTTGTTCGCCAAGCCTACCCGCTTTAATTCCATCATGGTCTTGTCATGGGCTTCTTCTTTTTTCATACCCAGCACGTGGATCAACCCGAGCATAATGTTATCCAGCGCAGTCAGATGATTAAAGAGGTTGAAGTCCTGAAATACCATCCCGATATGCTGGCGGGCTTTATCAATATCGGTCTTCGGGTCGGTGAGTTCCACACCGTTGACCCACACTTTTCCGGAATCCGGCACGGTGAGTTGATTAATGCAGCGCAGTAATGTTGATTTGCCGGTGCCGGAAGGACCAACCAGAACCACTACTTCGCCTTCGGAAACGTCCATTGAAATTCCCTTGAGGACTTGTTCCTTCCCGTAGGCTTTGTGGATATTTTCAATTTTTACGATCAATTTATCAGGTTTTGGCATGATTCCTTCCTCTATACTCAGGCGGGGATTCTGATGCGGCGCTCAACCGCGTCCAGGCCGCGGTTGGTGATGAAGGTCAGCAAAAAATAGATCGCCGCGACCGTGATATAGGCTGTAAAGGGCTGGTAGGTGCGGGCGCTGTAATACTGCGCCTGGCGCAAGATCTCGGGTACACCCAGCACATACACCAGTGATGAATCCTTGATTACGATAGCAGCTTCATTTGACCAAGACGGGATAGCATACCGAAACGCTTGAGGGATAATCACATGCCAGATGGCTTTGTAGCGGTTCATACCGATGGACCTGGCAGCCATCATCTGCCCGCCCGGCACCGATTGAATCGCGCCGCGGATAATCTCAGCCTGATAGGCGCTGCTGATGATCGCGAGCGACATTGACCCTGCCCAGAATGCCGACAGGTTCACAACGCGCGCGATCATGAAATAAAGAATTAGCAGCAGAAGGATATGAGGGAGCGCCCGCAAAATGGTGACATAATATCCAACCACCCTGGAGAGAATATTCCCGCCATACACCCTGAGGATCGCTAGGATAGAGCCAAAAAATAATCCGCATCCCAATGCAACAGCGGTGACTTCCAGTGTAACGCTCAATCCGCGCAGGATGTATGGGACGAGAACAGTCAAAACTTCCATCAGAAATATCCTTCCTCAGACTCCTAGATCCAGAGCGGTTTTTCCCATAACGCGATTTTCTGGCCTAATCCCTTGGCTTTGGCATTCTGATAAATACGTTCCGCGATGGTGATATCCAAGCAGCCCATGCCCAGGTTCGCGAACAAAATGCGCTGGTCACAGTTGGTACGTCCGGGTTTCTCACCAATCAGGATCTTGCCAATATCCGTAATATCTTCGTCCTTTAATTTGCCAGCCATATGTAATTGCGTCGGGGGGAAGTAATCCCAGGTCTTCAAAGTTGCCCAGTTGTCCACAACCAGGCGGTCGGTGTTCAGGAAGGCAGCATTTTCCGCTTCAGCTTTAGACATATGCGCGTAATAACTGCCTTTGGGGATCCATTCATCCTTGACAAACGGCTTACGGGCAGTTGTTTGAGTTGTGATGATATCCGCGTCTTTAAAAGCTTCCTGAACGCTATCTACTACACGAACCTTGATCTTCCCTTCAAATTCTTTGGCAAGATCCTCAGCACGTTTCCGGTTCAGGTCAAACAGGCGGATTTCTTCCAGTTTGGACATAGCCGTGGTGAGCGACATGATCATGGTGCGCCCGATCACGCCCGCGCCGATCAAGCCCGCCACTTTGGAATCGGGATTAGCCAGTGTTCTGGCTCCAACACCGGCGACAGCGGAAGTGCGCATGGCGGTAATCAAACCTGCTTCCATGATGGCATGCGGGATTGCATGTTCCAGATCATGCAGCAGAATAATATCAATTCCCATGGGCATATCGCCGCGTTTGGCATTGGCCATCGATTCGGCCGCCCATTTGTGCCCGATACGGTTGACAGTACCGCCAACATAAACAGGCATTGAAACAGCCAGGTAATACTGCTCTTCGCCTGTTTCCGGATTATCAAAGCGAAATACTGGTTTGTGCGGCTGGTTCACCTGTCCGGAAGCGAATAATTTATAAGTTAATTCCACATCATCCAGCGCGGCATGCATATCCAGCGCTCCGGCCGCGATCACATCTTCCTGCGTGAGGAAAAGAAATTCGGGTTTGTATAATTCAGTCATGATTTCATCCTATATTTTTAAGAAATTCAGGGCAGAAACCGGCGCTTCAATAAATTTTTGCGTTGCGCTTCTGCCCTGTCTCTTTATCGTTTGTTACTCAGGTCTTAAGTTCTGATTACTTAACACCATATTGGGTTAGCAGTTTTTCAATAAAGCCTTCATTAAGCATATCGGTTATATGCTTGTCGAGTTCAGTCTTGAGGGCGGTTTCACCTTGCTTAATGGCGATGGATTGACCTTCGGTTTCCATCTCGCCACGCCAGAGTTCCTTGAAACCAAAGGCGGGGTCGGCCATGAACTGTTTGCCAGGTTCCATGTCCATAACAGCGATGTCAATACGGCCAGCCTGCAGGTCGAGGGCAACCTGCTCATTGCGCTCATACAAAGACATGTTCTCTTTCTTCATAAGACCCGGGGTGATCAGGTTATTTTCTACCCAGTACTGCATAATGGTACCGGATTGTGTGCCAATCTTGTAATCGGCAGCTTTCAACGGATCAGTAAAGGCGATTTTGGAATCCTTGGCTGCAAGCATGACATTGTCGCCGGCATAATACATGACCGAGAAATCAATCGATTTTCTGCGTTCTGTGGTAGAAGCCATAGCCGCAATAGCCGCATCCACTTTACCTTCCTGAACAGCGGTCACTAGGGCATCGAAACCAAGGTCCTGGAATTCCACTTCAACGCCCATGCGCTTGCCAATTTCGCGCATGATCTCCATATCGATTCCGACAAATTTATCGTTCTCGTCCTTGTACTCCCAGGGTTCGTAATCCGCTGAGGTGCCCACCACGATCTTGCCCGCTTTTTTGATGGCGTCCAACCGTGAGGCAGGCGCCTTGGGACCGCAGGCGGCCACAAGAATCGCCAGGACAATTACCATCAACAACACTTTCATTAACTTTTTCATCTTACCTTCTCCTTTAGGTTTTTTTGTGTTTTGGTTACAGGTAACCAAATACCCTTGTAGAATTATTTAGGGTTGAATTATTATACTTCGCCCATTGACACCTCCAGGATTTCGAGCGCTTTATTAATTTGTTCTTTCGTCACAACCAGAGGCGGGATTAAGCGGATAACCTGTCCGGTCGGTCCGGCCATGTAACCCACCAGGCCGTGGTCGAGTGCTTTCTGAAGAATTGCCATGGCTTTATCAGGATCGGGGTTTTTGCTGCCGTCAGGCTTGACAATTTCAAGAGCGACCATCAGTCCCTTTCCGCGCACATCACCGATAAAGGGATAGGAGGTTTGTATCTTTTTAAGGCCGTCCAGGAAAATCGTGCCCATCTTTCGGCTGTTTTCCAGAACGTTTTCCTCTTTCATCACTTCCTGGACTGCCAGAGCGGCCGCGCAGGCTACCGGGTTACCGCCGAAAGTGGTTCCGTGCGCGCCGGGCAGCCAGCGGCTCATGATATCGCGGCTGGCGACGGTCGCTGAGAGCGGAAAGCCGTTGGCGATGCCCTTGGCGACAGCCATAATGTCTGGCCTGACATCGTAGGTCTGGGCGGCAAACATTTCACCCGTGCGGCCAAAGCCAGACTGGACCTCATCAAAAATGAGGAAAATGCCGTGTTCATCGCAAATACGCCGCAATTCTTTGAGGAATTCAACAGGTGGGAAGATATAACCGCCCTCACCCTGCACCGGTTCGACGATCATCGCCGCGACTTCTGTGGGTTGGATGTAATGGTTGAAAATCTTTTCAATGCTGGCCACACTCCAGGCAACTGCTTTCTCAGGGGTATCCCCAATCGGGCAACGGTAAGGATTGGCAAAATCGGCAAAATAGATGCCCGGAACAAGCGGTTCATAATGCTTGCGGTACTTGGATTTCACCGAGGTGACCGATACTGCGCCGTAGGTGCGCCCGTGGAAGCCGCCGGTAAAGGCAATGATGCCTGGGCGGCCGGAGACGTAACGCGCCATTTTCAGCGCGCCTTCCACCGCTTCGGAACCGCTGTTGCCAAAGAAGAACATATCCATGCCTTCAGGCATGACCTTGGGCAGCACTTCAGTCAGCCGGAGCAAAGGTTCATGAAGGGTGATGCCTACCGCGCTGTGAGAAAACTTTTTCATTTGTTCGATGGCCGCGTTCAGGACTTTGGGATGGTTATGCCCAAGGTTGGTTACGCCTATTCCGGAGGTGAAATCCATGTATTCACGGCCGTCTTCGGTATATAAATACACGCCTTCCGCACGGACTGCGGGCAATTCTGGCCAGTCCTCCGCCAGCGAGGGCGCCAGGTTCGTTCTTACCTTGTTCAGCAACTGTTTGTAGCTCAATGATTGTTCAGCCATTTCCTTTTTCCTGTTCTGCTTTCTTAATTATTTTTTATATAGTGGCGCCCCGTGGCCGAACGCGCCATAATACATGCATGTCTCCGCAGCAGATTTCGCCGCGTTTTGCAGCGCAACCTGCACAGAAAGTCCGCCCAGATAATCTACCATAAAACGGGCGGCAAAGGCATCGCCGGCGCCCAATGTATCCACTACTTTTTCAACCGGGAGGATCGGTTGGTGGTAAAACTGACTGCCGTCATAAAGCAGCGCGCCTTGTTCACCACTGGTAACAAAAATAATATCAGGTCCAAAGGAAGATGCATAGTTAATTAACTCCTTATTTTCATCAATATTTTCAACCGGGTTTGAGATCAGGGCTATATCCACAAAGGGAAGCGTTCCAGCCAGCGAATCCCCGTTCCATTCCTGGGAAAAATCATAGGAAAGTACTTTGGATAAAGATCTTAGCTGTTTTAGGAATGGGGTAATGAAACTGTAAACGCTGGTGTGGACCAGATCAAAAGTGGATATGAAATTCAAGTCTTCGTCATTCAGAGCAATTTGATCGCAAACGCCTTCGCTGTAATCACCGAAAACGCGGTCACCGTCCTTCAGAGTGACCTCGCAGTTGGTGTTTTCCCCTTCAATCAAACGGCAATGCGAAACATCAATTCCTTCTTCATAGATTGAGTTATAAACCAACAGCCCGTGCGGATCTTTGGCTAGCCAGCCGAGGTATGCGGCAGGATGACCCAACCGGTGGGCGAGAACCGGTACATTGAGCGAGTTCCCACCAGGGAACATTTTTCCCAGGTGCAGATAACGGTCAACTGTGTTATCGCCAACCCCAATCACCCTGACCACTTTAATAATCCACCTTTCCCATATAGCGGCGGATGGTCAGCGGGTGGCCGCGCAATGTTGCCAGTTCCTCCACAAGACTCGTGAGTGCTGAGTCGAGGATAAAAGGCGCGACAATCCCCCGCACCTCTGCGTGGATACCCCTCATTTCAAAATCCCGTGAGTCGTAAACAAAGCTGCTGCCAGCATATTGAACGCAAAAGCGTTCCACGCGCTCTCCTTCGGGGCGGCTGGGGTCTTCGCCAACCAGCACCAGGAGCGGAACGGTCTTGTCAACCACTTCAAAAGGTCCATGGAAGAAGTCCGCTGCGGTAAGCGCGTGGGCGTGCATCCATTGCATTTCCATCAGGATACAGGCAGCAAACACATAAGCCGTGGTGTACATTGGTCCAGCCCCGATCACATACAAAAGATTTTGGGTAGCCAGCTCTTTTGCCTGAACAGCAGCGTTGGCAAGGTTAGCCTCTTTAGTGTCGGCTAACGCTGCCGGAAGATTTGGGAGAGATTCCATCAATGCTGGATGAAATCCCCAGCCTTTCTCCCGTTCATTTAAATAGGCGCTGAAAAGCGTTTGGGCCAGGATATAAGCAGAAAAGTAACCCTGTGTAGTTTTACCGTAAGGTAATGAGCTCATCGTCGCTGACCCCAAAGGTGAAGATACTTCCTGAGTAATAGATAATGTCTTGCACGGTTTGGATTGCAGAAATTTCGCTGCGTCCAGTGCCTCTCGCGTAGTGCCAGAGTGTGACCCCAGAATAACCAGGGTCTTCTCATCGATCGCCGCGGGATTCTGGCTCACCAGGTCAACCGAGTAATAAACACGAATGTCCGTTTTGATCGCACTTTTCTGACCCCAATAAGCCAACAGGCGCATCATGTAATGCGGAGCTCCGCAACCCGCGAAAATGATGTGGTTTATCCCCTCCCCTGCAAAATCTTTTCCCAATTGCTCAGCATTTTTGATCTGGTTTAGAGCACCCGAGAATTGGTTGATAAAATCAGTTTTGTCGAATTTCGTGTTTTGAACTGGCATCTAATCAGGATCCTTAGCGACTTTGGTTTCGGTTATTTTTGGCTGAATCTCATTCATGGTTGTTTCGCTCTGAAAAGCGACCCGCTGTGGGTGGTTGATTGACTTGACAAATTCGAAAGGAAGTCCATCGCTATTAAAGACCACAGAGCGAAAATAAAGCACGGGGTCGTTCATTGACAACCCTAAAAGTTCAACTTCCTGTTCGGTAGGCCAGGTGATCTTCAGTTTGTCGGTGCTGCGGGCAGGGATGATTCCGTAACGCTGCTTCAAGTAATCATACAGGGAATTCTGGCTGGATACATCACCTTTTGATAATTCATTAAATATTTCTTTAGGCAAATAGCTGGTTTCAATACAAAAAGGAAAACCGCTGGTAAGACGCAGGCGTTGGATGATGTAGACCGGGCTCCCGCTCCGGAGGCGCAGGTATTTGGCAACTTTGGCAGGTGCTGGGATTTCATCAAACGATAATAACTTTGAGCCCGCCGCGCCACCCTTCCCTTGAATCTGCCGAGTAAGGCTTTGCACACTGCCAGGAGTAAAAGTGCGGATCACCTTTGGTTCACTGACGTACGTGCCGCTGGTTGAGCGGCGTTCTAGATACCCCTGCGCGGTAAGCATTTCAACCGCGCGCCTGACGGTCATGCGGCTTGCCTTTAATTTTTCAGCAATTTCCCGCTCAGACGGGATCTGGTCACCGGGTTCATATTCAATCCCGTCAATCATATCCCGAAGGGCTTCTTCGATCTGCAGGTAGAGCGGCTGTTGAGTTTTGGGCAATGCTTTATCCAAATTTCTCTAAACAAAATTATCAATGGATGAATTAGTTGGTATAGACCAATTATACCCCATCGATTGATGCTATTTCAAGGAAATATCAAGTTATCATTCCAATATCCTGAAAATAAATATATCGATACTCGCCCGAATCAGGTATTACTGATATATAAAACCCGGCTTCTTGAAAGCCGCTTGTACATTAATTTTTTGGATTTACCAAATTCAGGGATTGCAGAAAATTGCTAGATAACCGCAGAATCTGTTTCATCCGCGGTCTTTTCCTTGCAGCCAAAGAAAAAGAAGGTCAACAGAAATGAGATTGCCATGGAAAGCGCCGAAAGAAGCCCAAGCGTGAAATATGCGCTCTTGGCAACCAGTCTGCCACCCAGCAGAGCTGCGATGCCTAATCCCAGCTGAAAGGTAATCTCCAGCCAGGCTGAAGTTGCCATGTGCGACCTTTTTGTGGCGGTCGAAATTGTGTATGCGAACCATAGGGTTTGCGACAAACTGATGAATGACCTGAAGAAAATATAGGCGCTACCGCCGATAAAAGAGTTGGCTGTCAATCCCACAACAACCGCAAGAATGGCACTCAGGAACCGGCTTGCCAAAATAACCCGCAGATTTTTAAACCGCTTTGCCAATGCTGGTCCTATTAAAATGAAGAATACCATCGGAATGATCAATACAGCGTTCATCACACCGAACGCTTCAATATTTGAACCATAGTGATAAATATAGAACAGGTTCATAAAAAATAACAGGAATGCAAATCCCAAACCAATAAACAGTTCGACCTTGGCAAATTTTACAGTTGTGCGGTCGATACCTGTCAAATAAGGCGACAGGCTGATATGCGCAGTGTCCGCCGGTTTGTCGCGGTCAAGAAAAAATAACGGGATGGTGCCGGCAATTATTAAGAGGCTGGATCCCGCCAGCGCCAACCTAAAGGACAACGTCTGGCTTAGAGTCAGCGGGTTGATCAGATGAGGCAGAAAATCACCTAGCAGAGCGCCAACTGAAGTGGCAGTATAGAAAATGATGCTGGTAAACGTGAATGCCTGGTTTTTATTCTCTCCGGCATAATGGGAAAGGAAGGCAATTGGATGCTAAAGTAACCGCAGGCCATTATCCCAGCCAGGAAGGAGCTTGCCAGAATAATCCAGCGGTTGGGACTAATAACACGCAGCAGGTAAGCCAACCCACAACCAGATTAACCAAAATAATGGAACGCTTATGTCCGATCTTTTCGGCCAGAAATCCGATGGGGATGGCCGCCAAAGCCTGGGCGAAATGCGTCAGGCTCAAAACGATCCCCCGAAAATCAGGGATTAGCCCCAGAGAGAATATATAAATTAAATTCCGTCTGAAATACACCGAAGCCCAGGTTGATCAGGCAGACTGTGACCAGATAGACCTAATATTTTTATTCAGGCTGTTTATTTCTTTCAGAAATCCTGAAATTCGCCCTAGCAATATTTTCTCTCTCTGTTAGATGAACGGTCAGATTTATAGTTAAGCCAGCCAAGTATTCAATACAAGCGAAGCGTACTTTTGCTGGTCAGCGTCTATTACTACTGCCACTTCTTTTCTTCCCGGATAAGCTTCGCCGCGTTGGTATTTTCTCCTGTCAACAACGGTCATGCCACGTGTAAATTCACCGCGAGTTTCGACATGGATCTGGTAATTTTCAATTTCCATTATCGAAGGATCAATTGCCGCGGCAACCGCCAGCAGGTCGGGTGGTGAAACAGCGCCTTCTTCCGTCACCTGTTTTCTGCCCATCTTGTGAACCAGTTCATGCGTCACATCAAAAATCTTTCCGGCTAGATTACACCAGAGCTTGTCGCTCGCAGCTTTAATTTTCTGTTGATCGCTCCACTTCAGGTAACCACCCAAAAAGAGTGGATCCAGTGGAACCATCATTTTAGGCATGGCGCTGTCAAAGACAATCCTTGCCGCATCTGGGTCTGCGAAGACATTGAACTCAGCCATCGGGCGCGTGTTGCCAGAGTCCAATCCACCGGCCATCATGGTCAGTAATCGGATTTTCTCCTCAATGCGCGGCTCCTTGCGAAGAGCGAGAGCGGCATTGGTCAACGGTCCGATTGTGATCCAGTCCATAGGTTCTTTCGCTTCCATGAAAGTACGGACAATAAAATCTATGGCGTGTTCATTTTCAACGGAATGTTTCGGCGCTGGCAAAGGTATCCCGCCCAGCCCGTCTGAGCCGTGGACTTTGGACGCGTTTTCATCAGCGTCAACCATTAATGCGCTTGTCGCGCCCGCATAAACAGGAACTTGTTTGCCTGATTGTTCAACCACACGCAGGGTGTTGTAAACAACCTTATCCAAGCCGACATTCCCGTTTACGCAGGTAATGCCCAAAACATTTAACTCGGATGAGCGGAGCGCCAGCAGCAAAGCAACAGCGTCATCTAAACCGGTGTCACAATCAATGATTACATTTCGAGCCATTTCTTTCCTCCACGATAAATAAATATTCTTACATCAAGATTTTACCCTTCAGTTTGCTAGGCAGAATCCAAGTAATTCCTTCATTGCTTAATTAAAATTATTTAATCCCAACAACTTTTTTCTGCACAGGCAAAGATTCTAACATGTTTGTCGGACAATTAATTTTGCACTATAATTTCAGGTTAGGGATAAGCAATGGATAAACGCATCAGCAGGCAATACTTCAACAATCTGGCCGGAACTTGGGATGATACTGCCCGCAACAACGATCCGGTTAAATTAAGGGCTTTGGCGAAATGCCTGGATTTACCATCCGATGGTTGGATCCTTGATGTGGGGACTGGCACAGGGGTCTTTCTACCTTATTTAAAGGAATTAGTAAACGGAAAAAGCCAGATCCTATCCATGGATTTCGCGGTTAATATGGTGGCGCTCGCAAAAAGTAAACAGGCGGGTAATGGAATCCAGTTTATTTGCGCTGAAATTGAAACACTGCGCTTTGGCAGTGAACTTTTTGATTCTGTCATCTGTTACTCCACCTTTCCCCATTTCCACAATAAACCCCTTGCCCTGAAAAATATTTACACCAACTTAAAACCCGGCGGCCGCCTTTTTATCTGCCATACCGCCAGCCGAGAGTTTATCAATCAAACCCACAGCAAAATTCCCGATTTAAAGGACCATTTGATCCCGGATAATGACGAAATGAAGGATTTATTAATTTCCTCCGGGTTTTTTGAACATGAGATTGCTTCAAAAGAAGATTACTACTTGGTAACCGCCAAGAAATAATCCTTTTAACAGCAACAGATTAGTATGGTTAATTGTTTTTCAAATATTGATTTTAATAAAGGTGTAAGTGTTATATACTATATTTATTCTCTCAGCAAAGAGGATGGATTAATTCTTTGTCGTTCAATTGATTGGGAATTTCAAAGGAGGTGACCATATTCGATTATTCTGCAAATTTTTTTTGGATCGTCAAAAATTAAATTTCTAGGAGAAACCAAATGAAAAAGAGTATGTTAGTCGCTTTAGCTGCCCTGCTGATCGGTTCGTTGCTTTTCGCGGCTTGCGCCCCCAAAGCAGCAGAACCTGCTCCTGCCGAAGCGCCTGCTGAAGAAGCAGCCCCCGCCGAAGAGGCAGCACCTGCCCCAACCGAAGCTCCCAAATTCACCTGCGCGTTGATCACCCCCAATCCCTTGGGCGACCGATCCTTCATTGACTCATCAGCCCGCGGTATAGAACAGGCTAACGCAGAACTGCCCGTGAAATGCGACATCATTGAAACCAATGGCGTTGCCGAACACGAAGCCGCTCTGCGCGGCGCGGTTTCTGAGGGTTACGACCTGGTGCTTGGGCTTGCGATAGACCCGGCCTTGTTCCTTGCCCTGGCTGAAGAATTCCCGGATCAGAAATTCTCATCACCTTCCGAAGTCTTCGCCGAATCTCTGCCTGCCAACTTCAGCTCCTACCTCATCGATGTGCATGAGAACAGTTTCCTGGCTGGCCTGATTGTCGGCAGCCTGACCAAGACCAAGACCGTCGGCGCAGTAGTCGGCGGTGATGCCCCTGGTTTGAACCAGTTCTTCTATGGTTACAAGCAGGGTGTTTTGGAAGTTTGCCCGGACTGCAAAGTGCTCGTCAGCTACCTCGGGTTCGAGTTCTCCAACCCGACCCTCGGTCTCGAAACAGCCCTCGGCCAGTATGAGGCGGGTGCGGACATCATCTACCAGGTTGCCGGACGTTCCGGCGAAGGTGTCCTGGAAGCCGCTGCCCAGAAAGACCTGTATGCCATCGGCGTGGACTCCAACCAGGATGACATCCAGCCCGGCCATGTGATCGTCTCCGCTTTAAAGCGTGTTGATCAGACAACCTTTGATGCGATCAAACAGGTTGTCGATGGCACCTTCGCCGGCGGATTTATTCGTAAAGGCATGAAGGATGGATTTGCCGGTTTATCATGGGACGAGGGTTCAAAAACCTTTGAGGAAAATGGTCCCAAGGAAATGGTTGACAAGCTGCCAGAGGTCAAGAAACTGGTGGAAGAATACAAAGCCAAGATCATCAGCGGTGAGTATAAGGTTTGCGATGCGTTCGCCGCGGATTCAGAGGTTTGTGTAGCCCTGCTCGCAAAATAAGAAGTTCATAAATTATGTAAAGACCCCGAAGGATTGCCTTCGGGGTCTTTATGGAGGTAAACCGCATGGCAAATGCATTAGAGATGAAGGGGATTACCAAATATTTCAGCTCGACCGATGTTCAGGCGAATGATTCCGTAAACTTTGAGGTCAAAGCCGGTGAAGTTCACGCCCTGGTCGGAGAAAACGGAGCTGGAAAAACCACATTGATGAACATCCTCTACGGCCTGATCAAACCAGACGCCGGGGAAATTCTCATCAATGAGAAAAAGGTAACCATTAACCACCCTGATGATGCCATCCGGAATGGTATTGGAATGGTACATCAGCATTTTGAACTGGTGCCTTCCTTTACAGTCGCGCAAAATATCATGCTAGGAATTGAACCCAATTCAGCCGGTTTTATCTCCCAAAAATCAGAAAATCAGATCGTAATAGACCTGGCAAATCAGTTCAACTTACCCGTAGATCCCAAAGCTGTCATCAGGGATTTGCCGGTCGGAATGCAGCAGCGGATTGAAATCCTCAAAGTGCTGCAGCGCAAGGCAAAATTTTTAATTCTAGATGAACCCACTGCTGTACTCACCCCGCAGGAAGTTAATGAGTTGATGGGTGTGGTGCGCAATCTTTCAAAAATGGGCTATTCCATCGTCTTTATTACTCATAAATTAATTGAGGTTATGCATGTTGCCGATCGCGTCAGTGTAATGCGCAACGGCAAAATGATGGGAACCAAAAAAGTTTCTGACACAGATATTCCGGACTTGGCGCGCATGATGGTCGGCCGCGAAGTGCTTTTGAGCGTTAACAAGACCCCTGCCAAACGCGGGGAGCCTGTGTTTGAAGCCCGGGATGTCAGCGTTTCGGATGTCAACGGGCTAGCCGCAATTTCTCATGTTTCATTTACTGTGAACAGCGGCGAAATTGTCGGCATTGCCGGTGTCAACGGCAACGGTCAGACAGAACTTGTGGAAGTAATTTCAGGCATGAAAGCCCTGGATGGCGGAAATTTATTGATCAAGGGCAAAGACATCACTCATTCCAGCGTCAGGGAGAGGCGTGATTCGGGTGTCGCCCATATTCCTGAAGACCGTATGAAAGTCGGATTAAATCTGCAAACCATCCTTGATGAAAACCTGATCGTTTCCCGATATAACGATTCCGAATTCAGCAAGTTTGGTTTTCTTTTAGGAAAATCGATCAGAAAATTCACCGATTCGGTGATTGATGCCTTCTCCATTAAAGCGGCTGAATCCGGCGAGGGGATTTCCATGCTCTCCGGCGGTAATTTACAGAAAGTTGTAGTCGGTAGAGAGCTCTCCGGCAATCCTTCTTTCATCATTGCCAATCAACCCACCCGCGGGCTGGATGTGGGCAGCATTGAATTTGTCCATAAAACCCTGATCGAAGAGAGGGATAAATGCGCCGGTGTACTGCTGGTTTCGGTCGAATTGGATGAGATCATGTCCCTTGCAGACCGCATCTTGGTTCTTTACCGAGGTGAAATTCAGGGAGAATTGGATGCCAGTAGCGCCACCGAAGAGGAGATCGGTATCCTGATGGCCGGCGGAAAAATTGACAAAAACTCACCTAAACCTAACAAGAAGGGAGGGAAATAGCCATGCAGAATAAAAAATTGAAAAAACTTCTTGATTCAATCCTTGTTCCCGCCCTCGCCATTCTCTCTGGTCTGGTTTTAATGGCAGTGCTCATCGCGGTCACTAAAAAGCCGCTGCTCGAATCCTACGGCATTTTATTTTCAAAAGGTTTCGGCTGTGTAAAGATCGGCAACTGCGCTATACTGACCACCCTGGAACGTGCCACCCCTATTATCCTGACAGGCCTTTCAGCTGTGGTTGCCTTCCGCTCCGGGTTATTCAGCATTGGCCAGGAAGGGCAGTTTTTGATGGGCTCTGTGGTGGCTGCCTGGCTGGGGTACAGCATTCACCTTCCGAACGGAGTTCATCAGGTTGTCATCATCCTGGCTTGTATGGCTGCCGGTGCCGCTTATGGGTATATCCCGGGAATTCTAAAAGTAAAACTTGGGGTCAACGAATTGCTGGCAACTATCATCCTTAATACGATAGCCACATTATTTATTGAATATATGGTTCAATTTCCCCTTCGCGCGGATAAAGCCACCACAGCACACTCACCCATTATTGATAAAACGGCCGAATTGGCAACATTCATGCCGGGTTCAAAGTGGGGCGTGGGATTCATTATCGCGATCGTGATGGTTATCGTTGTATATATATTCCTTTGGAAAACCAAAAAAGGATATGAGCAGCGCATGGCTGGACAGGCCAAACGGTTTGCCCTCTACGGCGGCATTGCCAGCGATAAAGCTGCTATCCGCGCCATGCTGATCAGCGGTGCCCTGGCCGGTCTGGCAGGCGCAGTTGAAGTGCTGGGCGTTCACAGGCGCATCATGACAGGATTCTCTGTTGGGCTGGGATTTGATGGTCTGACATCCGCTATTCTCGGACAGACTCATCCTTTCGGTGTGATGATCGTTGCCATTCTCTTCGCGGGTTTGAAACTGGGCGCCCAGCTCGGCCTCCAGTTAAAACTTGGCATCCCGAGGGAATTGGGCGGCACCATCATTGGTTTCATCATCCTTTTCATTGCCGCGCGCAAGTTCTATGAAGGCAACATTGAATCCGTGCGTGGGTGGTTTAAAAGAAAAACAGAACACAAAACGAGAGGGGAAGGCGGTTAACATGGAAGGATTCTTCAGCGTTTTTACGATTGAACTAGTCAACAGCGGCATCCGCCTTGCAACACCTATCATCCTGGCTGGTCTTGGCGGTGCGCTGTGCAACAAATCCGGTGTCTTGAACCTCGCCCTGGAAAGCAAAATGTTGTTGGGCGCGTTTATTGGAATCGTCTCAGCTTTTTACCTTGGTAATTCCTATCTGGGGCTGCTGGTTGCCATGGCGGCAGGTGGTATCCTTGGAGCGCTTTTCGCGTTCTTGTATCATCGCTATGAAGTGGACCTGGTCATTCTGGCAATTGCGTTTAACCTCATTATTTTGGAGTTGACCGTGTATGTCATGCGTGTGATGTTCGGCAATGTGGGCAGCTGGTCCGATCCGAGCATTGTCCGCATCCCTGACTTTGAAATTCCGCTGATTAAAAGTATTCCCGTCATAGGCGGCATTTTAAGCGGGTACAACATCATTGTCTATTTTTCCTGGTTCGCGGCCATCATCCTTTATATCGTCCTCTATAAGATGAAATTCGGGCGCCATATCCGCGCGGTTGGTGAGAACAAAGAAGCTGCTGAGACGGTAGGCATAAATGCTCGAATGATCCAGACGCTGGCGCTGGTACTTTCGGGCATGCTGGCAGCGTTGGGGGGTGCTTTCCTTTCCATCGGCCACCTCAAACTCTTTACCCGCAATATGAGCAACGGCCGCGGCTGGATCGCCATCGCGGCGGCGCTGTTTGGTGCCAACCACCCCATCGGCACCTTTTTTGCAGGCTTCTTCTTTGGCATAACCGAGGCGTTTGCGGTTCGCATCCAAAATGTAACCGACCTGCCGCCCAACCTGATTGAATTGCTGCCTCATTTTGCCACCCTTCTGATCCTGGTCTTTATCGCGCTGCGCGACAAGATCAAGGAATCCATGGCTCGCGGCCGGTTCCGCGCCAAGCTAAGGGCAGAATCTACCGAAGCCGTCAAGGAAATAAGCGCTTCCTGACAGGCGTGGAGAAATTAAGGGAATCAGGGATGTGACGGCAACCATCCCTGATTTTTTCAACCATGAAAGATAAGCAAATCGTTTACATTGACACCGATATCGGTTTGGGCACACTCGGCGCGGAGATTGACGATGCTACAGCCCTGATGATGCTGCTTCACAATGCTGCTATCCAGGTTGTCGGTATAGGTTCGGTTTTTGGCAATGTGCCGGTAAAGGACTCGGCTGCCAATCTCGCCAGGTTTGTGAAATTTTTCAAAAGAGATGATATTCCTTTAGGTTTTGGCGCGGATCACCCGCTGGAAGGCGACCTTGCCTGGTTTGATGGGTGGAAGCAAGGTTACGAAAAAACCTTGTCTTACGAAGGCGAACTACCGAGAACTAACTCCTGTGACCTGCTTATTGATTGCGTCCGCAAGTACCCTGACCAGGTTAGCGTCCTTACGCTTGGGCCAATGACCAACATTGCGCTGGCTATCCAGAAATCTCCAGAAATTATTAGCAAGGTAAAGGAAGTGATTGCCATGGGCGGGTCATTTGACGAGTGCCCCTCTTCCCCTGAGTTTAATATCCATTGCGATCCGGTGGCGGCTGACAAAGTAATCCATACTGGTTGGCCAGTAACGTTGCTTGGTCTGGAGGTAACACGAAAGGCTTCTTTCACCAAAGCGGAATTCTTGGCGCTGAAGGATGCTGACCCGGCAACCGCTCTTCTCAAAAGCCAGGCCGCGGGCTGGATTGACCGGGTGGCTTCGAAGGGTTGGGAAAAGGACGGCTGCGCCTTGCACGACGCTGTGGCCGCTGTGTACTTTCTGGATAAGGGATTGTTCAAAACAGTTCAGGTAGAAGTTCATGTTTCAATGGAAAAAGGGGCTTCCTGGGGGATGACATATATTAAAGAGGCATCCTCCATTTCTGGCAAGATACGGGTCGTTAAAGAAATGGACGTAAAGCGCTGTCGCAAAATGATTTGGGCATCTATAAACAGGTAAAGGGAGAAATAATGAAAGAACCTTCAGTATTTTGTTACGGTGAGATCGGGGTGGACAATATCATTCAAGCCGACTGCCTGCCAACGCCCGAAATCGCGGTTTTCCCGAGCGCCGAGAGTTATCACATCGGCGGGGCGGCAGCCAATACGGCCGTTTGGTTAGCGCATATCGGTATCCCCACTGGTTTATCAGGGAACGCCATCGGGAATGACCTTTACGGCCAGCAATTAAAGGGATGGCTTGGCCAGCACAACCACCTTGATTTATCCAACGTTGAAATTATCCCCCGCCTGACCACACCTTTCACGCGCGCCATCGTCACGCCTGATGGGGAACGTTCATTTCTCATCTTCTATTATCCTCAGACACCTAAAACCAAATTTTCACTGGAATTACTCAATGGCGCGCGATACCTGGCGCTGGACCTGTACGGCGGCCCGGAAAGGCTGATGGCTGCCAAGATTGCGCACGAAGCCGGCATCCAAACAGCCATCGGGGATATTATCTGGCCGGACCATGCCGTCTTGCCATACACCAGTATTGCTACCAATTCTGGATCGTACATCCGAACGGAATTCCCGGGTATTGATGTACGCCAACACGCGCATGCCCTCCAGAGCATCAGTAAAGGAATTGTAATCACCACCGATGGCGGTGAGAAAATTTACGCTATTGATAAAAGTGGCACGTCATTTACAGTCACACCCCTTAAAGTGGAAGTAGTGGATGCCACCGGCGCCGGAGACGCGTTTAGAGCCGGGCTTCTTTACGGATTGGTGAATAGCCTTGACCTTCCCAAGTGCGTCTGCCTGGGCGTGGCAGCTGGTTCGCTTAAGGTAGGCCATTTAGGAGCAGCTACAACTCTGCCCTCGCTCGAGGAGATTATTTCTCTCGCTAATACACTGAAGACTATCCCGGTTCAATGAAAAGGATTACTTTCAGGAGTATCCTGAAAAAAGGTATTGCGCTTTTACTGCCTGTTTTAGCCAGCCTGGCAGCTGGTTCTATCCTTATCCTTATAAGCGGAAAAAACCCAATTCAGACCTATCTCAACCTCTTTGACGCCGGTTTCACCTGCCATGACGGAGGCGGCCGCTGCGCGCTGCTGACCACGATGCAGTTCGCCACCCCGCTTATTTTCTCCGGGCTTTCTGCGGTGGTTGCGCTGCGCGCGGGATTTTTCTCAATCGGACAGGCTGGGCAGATGCTGTTTGGTGCGGCAGCAGCCACCTGGGTCGGCGCCCACCTGGTGCTGCCCCAACCCTTTCATCCGGTACTGGCATTGATTGGTGCTGCTATCTTTGGTGCCCTGTGGGGGCTTGTGCCCGCAATTTTGAGAGAATACATTGGGGTCAATGAGATCATCTCAACATTGCTCCTGAATTCGGTCGCGGGGGTGCTGGTAGGTCTTGTTCGCCTGGGAAGACTTTCTGAAACCGCCAGGTTATTATCACTGGTGGAAAGCACCAAGGTAACCGCAGGGATTCTGCTGGCGATAATCGCGGTTATTTCTGTTTATATCTATCTTTGGAAAACTGGCCGAGGATTGGAACTGCGCAATACCGCCCAGGCGCCGCGATTTGCCATATACGGCGGTATCGCCAGGTACGCGACGGTACTGAGCGCCATGGCGCTCAGCGGTGCTTTGGCCGGGTTGGCGGGAGCAGTGGAAGTGTTAGGGGTGCAGTATAAATTTGTCACCACTTTTTCAGCCATCAATGATTTTGATGGTTTAATCATTGCCTTCGCCGGCCACCTCCACCCTGCTGGTGTGCTGTTGCTCTCCTTCCTGCTGGGCGGGCTGCGCGCCGGTTCCATTGTAGGACTACAAATCCGCTCCGGCATCCCGCGGGAACTGGGCGGCGCGCTCATTGCGCTGCTGCTTATATTCGCCACGATGCATAAGTTTTACAAGTCGGAAAAAGAAAAATCGGGCTCTCCTTAGTAAGTCAAGTGAGAAACCGCGGATCAACACATAAATTTAATTTTGTTGCGAGCCTGTCACGCGGGCTAAGCAATCTCAAACTTCATACACTAAATAATGAGATCGCCATGTCGTCGCTTCGCTCCTCCTTGCGATGACAATGAATAAGAAAAGTTAAAAAGGGCGAGCAGCCCCCTCACAGGATCGGGGGTACTCGAAGTGCCTGCTCTACACAAATAATTTTAAATAAATGTGGAGACATGGCATGCCGTGTCTCCACAAGAATTATTTGATAATGAACTTACTTTTTCATATCTTGCTGGGCGATCTTCCACATGGCATGCACTGCCACCTTAATGGAATTCTGCTCACCGGTGCGGAAATCGGCTTCCTTGTTCTCCGGTTTGGTCACACCGGGTTCACCATCGGAGGCTAACACCGTACCGGAGCGCCAGCCGCGGTAGGAGCTGACCACAAAGAGCGTGTCACTTTCCATTTCCACAAACACCAGTCCCGCGCCGATCATCGGGTCGCGTGCGCCCTCTTCGCGTGGCGCGTAAAATGCGTCGCCAGCAATACCGATGCCCACTGTGGTCGGTATGCCCAGCTCCTCGCCCGCCTCCACCAGCGCGCGCAGCACCTGAAAGTGCGGTACAGCCGGGAAGATCGGCGGCAGATAAGCATTCGCAGTACCACCGGCGCGGACCGTACCGCTGGCGATGACCACATCCCCAGTTTTCTGACCTTTTTGAAAAACACCGCAAGAGCCTACACGGATAAAAGTATTCGCGCCCATATGTGCCAGTTCTTCAATGCCGATCGCCACCACCGGGCCGCCCATACCCGTGCCGCAGACTGTCATCGGAATCCCTTTATACACACCTGAATACACGGTATATCCGCGGCTTTCGATCACCAGATGATATTCGTCAAAATGCTCGGCTATTTTCTTGGCGCGCGCCTGGTCGCCTGGTGTGAACACGTATCGTGAAATTTCCTTTTCATCGCATTTGATATGCCATTCCATGCTGTCCTCCAACGGGATAAGTGATTTTTCTCATTATAGCAAAACAGTCGGAAAGGTATAATTTCTTAATCAGTATCTAATCCTGAATAAATTTTTTTTGGAGGAAACAGAATGGGTATTTTAGTATTCGGCAGCATCAATATGGACCTCACAACCTACGTCCCCAAACTTCCCCGCCCTGGTGAAACGCTGCGCGGCAGCTCGTTTATCACCGTGCCGGGCGGCAAAGGCAGCAACCAGGCTGTGGCTTGCGCACGCCTGGGCACCAAGACGTATTTTGTCGGCCGCGTGGGTAAAGACGCCTTTGGCCCGGAAGTGCTTGAGATTGTCAAGAAGGAGGGCGTGGATATCAGCCAGGCGATCATCGACCCAAAAAGCGGCACAGGTCTGGCCGTGATCAGTGTGGACGAGAACGCCGAAAATTCCATCATCATCATTTCCGGAGCTAACCTTGCCCTGGATAACAGTGACGTAGAACGCGCCAAGACTCTCATGGAGGATGCCAATGTGCTCATGCTCCAGCTGGAAGCATCGCTGGAACCCACTTTTGAAACCGCGAAAGCCGCCAATCAGAAAGGGATTAAAGTAATCCTTGACCCCGCCCCCGCTTACCCCATCCCGCAGGACGTTTTTCCTTTTATTGATTTCATCACACCCAATGAGGTGGAAACCGAAGCGCTGGTCGGGTTTAAACCCGCCAACCAGGAAGACGCCGCCCGCGCGGCTAAAGCTTTGAAAGAAAAAGGCGTTCGTACCGCGATCATTAAAATGGGTTCACTGGGTGCCTATTACGACAGCCCGGAAGGCAGCGGATTTGTGCGCGCCTTCAAGGTCAACGCGATTGACACCGTCGCTGCAGGCGATGCCTTTAACGCCGGTTTAGCAGTTGCTATTTCCGAAGGGAAGTCCGTGTCTGATGCGGTGCGCTGGGGCGCGGCGGCGGGTGCCATTGCCACAACACGCAAGGGTGCGCTGCCATCCATGCCGCATCGCGATGAAATGTTGAAGCTGCTTAAGGAGCAAGCATGAGCGCGACTCTTATAAAGAGCGCAGTTGTCCTGTGCCTGGACGCTACCGACCAGATCTTTGAAAATGGCTATTTGGTGGTTGAAAACAACCGCATCACTGAGATCGGTTATCAAAAAGACCTGAGCGCGTCACGCAAATTCGACCAGACCGTTGACCTGGGTTACCGGCTGGTGATGCCCGGGTTGGTCAACGCACATACACACTCCCCCATGACCCTTTTCCGCGGACATGTGGAAGGGCATTCCATTTTCACCCTGAAAGGCTGGTACAACACCATCCGCGTGCTTGAGTTGGACATGACGCCTGATATGATCCCGTCCGGGGTTGCGGTTTCATGCGCGGAAATGATACGCACCGGCACCACGTGCTTTGTGGACCAGTATTTCTGGATGGACCAGATTTTCCCGGTCGTGCGCGAAAGCGGGTTGCGTGCCGTGCTGGCTTATGGCATTGTGGAACTTGGGGAAGAAGAAGCCCGTAAACGTGAAGTGGCCGCGGCATCCAAATTCCTGGATGAAATAAGCGGCGATCCGCTGCTGGACGGCTGGATTGGCCCGCATGCTTTCTTTGTGGATAACAGCGAAGCCGCCATGCAGATGGAAAAGGAACTGGCTGAGAAACACCATACCGGTTTCCATATCCACTACGCCACCGGCCAGTCCGAGAATAAATATTGCCAGGAGAAATACGGGCACTCCGCCATCAAGCAACTGGAAGCAATGGGCTTTCTGGAATATCCCATCGTGGCTGCCCACAGCATCGGTATTCTGGAGGAGGATTACGCGGTCGTCAAGGATAAACCCTTCACGCCTGTGTTCGCGCCTTCCTCCGGCATGCGCAACGCTGCCGGCCTGGCTCCTCTGCTGGCGCTGCGGGAAGCGGGCGTCAATGTGGCGCTCGGAACCGATAATGTAACCAACAACAACAGTTACGACATGTTCAAGGAAATGGCGCTGACCGGCAAACTGATGGCGCTGCTGCACCGCGACCCGGCCGTAATTCCCACGCGATATATCCTTGAAATGGCCACCATCAACGGCGCTAAAGCGATTGGCAAGGAAAAGGAGATTGGTTCGCTTGAGAAAGGCAAAAAGGCCGACCTGATCGCCCTGGACCTGGACGAGACCGGCTGGGCACCCTTCGGCGGCCAGGATTATTACGCCGCGCTGGTTTACGCAGTGGGTGGTTACCATGTTAAGGACGTGATGGTCAATGGCCGCTGGCTGTATCGCGACAACCGCTATCTGACAATTGACTACATGCAAGCCAAAAAGGACCTGGAAGCCAAGCACGCTGAACTGATGACCAGGATTCTGATTAAAGGGAAAAAATGAGAAGACTCGTCATAGACACCGACGCCGGCGTGGATGACGCGCAGGCAATGCTGCTCGCCTTCGGGCATAAAGACGCTGAAATCGTGGCGTTCACAACCGTGAACGGAAATGTGGATGTAAACAAAACCACAGCCAACGTGTTGAAGGTGCTGGATCTGGTCAGGAAGGACGTGCCCGTTTACAGGGGCTGTGAAAAACCCCTTATTGTTGAACCCCATCATGCTTCTTATGTGCACGGCGAGGACGGCCTGGGAGACTGCGGAATTCCCGCCTCCATACGCCAGCCGGAAAAAAAGCATGCCGTACAGGCGCTGATCGACCTGGCAAACGAGAATCCCGGCCAGCTCAGCCTGGTGACCATCGGTCCGCTTACCAACCTGGCGGTTGCGCTTCAGCTTGACCCTGACCTTCCCAAAAAATACGCCGACCTGACCATTATGGGCGGCGCGATATACGGCAAGGGCAACACCAACATCACCGCGGAATTCAATATCTTCGTTGACCCAGAAGCAGCGCGCGTGGTGTTTGAGCGCTGGTCGATGATACGCGTGCTTTCATGGGAAACCACTATGGCGTATGTATTTACCAAATCCGACCTTGAGCGCTTTTTTGCGCTGAACACACTCAAATCAAAATTTTTCCACGACACAAGCCAGATCATCCTCAATTTTGTGCGCAACCGAATGAACATGGAAATTCTTTTCGCGCCGGATGGCCTGGCGGTGGCAGCCGCGATTGACCCGAGCCTTATCATAAAAAAAGAATTGCATTACATGTCGGTAGAAACAGGCGGGATTCAGTCGCGCGGATTCACTTATGTGGATTGGTGGGATTCCAGCGGCAAGCCCGCCAACGCCGAGATCATCCTGGAAGTTGACCAGAAGCGCTTCGTGCAGATGATGGAAGACGGCCTGCGCTGACCATGCCCAAACCGAACTCCCAGGCGCTGTTAGCCTGCGCCAAAAAATACGCGACAGACTTGCAGGCTTTTTTACAGGATCTGGTGCGCATCCCCTCCGTAAATGAGCGCAATATTGAAAAGCCGGTTGCTGAACGCGTCAATGAAGAAGCGCAGCGGCTGGGTTTTAAAGCCAGGCTGGCGGCAAAGGATGAGTCCCGGCCAAATGCCCTGGTGGAATTTGGCGGCGGCGAAAGCGGTTTCGCGCTCATCGGGCATTTGGATACCGTCGCCGAGGGTAAAACCGAAGATTGGTCTTTCCCTCCGTTCAGCGCGGCAATTAAAGACAACCTGCTCTTCGGGCGTGGCGCCGCGGATAACAAAGCCGGCATCGCCTGCGGGCTTTACACGCTGGCGGTGATGCGCGATCTAAACCTGTTGGATTTTGAAAATCAAAAGGTCATTCTCGCTGGCGTCGTTGATGAAGAATCCGGCGCCAGCAGTACCCTGGGCGTGCGTTACCTGATCGACAGCGGTCTGCTGCCGGTCAAGGGCGCGATCTATACCTATACCAGCGATATCGTCTGCATCGGCCACCGCGGCCTGCTGCGTGTGGAGATCACCACACACGGCCAAGCGGCGCACGCCGGCATTGCCGAATGGCATAAGCACTCGCTCGGTCACAACGCGGTCACCGGCCTAGCAGATATTCTGCTTGAACTGGAATCTCTGAAAATCCCGTTTCCTCTATCTCCAGGTTTCGAGCATCTGGGCTGCACCATCACCCCCGGAACGCTAATCAGCGGCGGGGATTACCCCAGCATCGTGCCCAACAAAGCCACAGCCATGGTCGATATCCGTCTGATTCCGGGGCAAAGCGCTGATGCAGTTCTGGCAGAAGTTGACGCTGCCATCGCGCAGGTGATCGTACGCCGCCCGGGTTTGACTGCGGAAAAGCTTATCAAGGTTAATTTTCCCGGTGCAGCCATCCCGCTGGACCATCCGTTGGTTACCATCGCACAGGATTACACTAAAACATTCACCGGCAGGCGCTGGGACGCGCTGGGCGCCGGGCCCGGCAATGAGGGCTATATGCTCATCGGCGTGGGCATTCCCACCTTGTGCGGTTTTGGCGCGACTGGCGGAAACCCACACGCGCCGGATGAATGGGTGTCGCTGGAAAGCCTGCCAGTTACCGTTGCGATGTACGCGGGTATTATTAGCGAGTATCTTGAAATTAAATAAGGAGAAAATTATGTCACATACTGACCGAGACCCTTGGGTGGACGTGAAAACCTTTCACGGCTTTCCCGCTGACCACGTTATTTCAGCGCTGCAAAAAGAGATCAGGCGCGGCAACACAGAGAACGCCGCGATGCTGGCTTATGAAATGATCCTCACCAGCCCGGCGATGGAGGATTACCTGTGGTATCGTTTGAAAGTCATTTCTGTGGAAGACATCGGCTTTGGCGACCTGATGGCGCCGGTCATTATCCAATCACTTTTCCAGTTGGTTAGCGCCTGTGATCGCTCGGTTGGTGAACGTAAGCTTTACGCAATACACGCTGTACGTTACTTGTGCCAGTGCGAGAAGGACCGCTCCAGTGATGAGATGATCAACTGGATCAACCATTCCAGCGCTCTGGGCAAAGCGCTGCCGGTCATCCCCGATTACGCGCTGGATATGCACACCGCCGCAGGACAAAGCAAAGGCCGCGGCAGACGCTATTTCTTTAAAGAAGCCTCAAAAACCGCGCCGGAACTCCCTGAACGGGACAAAACCTACCTGGAACGTATTCTCAAGATGTTGGATGATGGGGAAATAAAGGACTAATGTAATTTCGAGGATATTGGTAAGAGCGAAGCATGCTTCGCCCTTACCAATTAATAAAGATATAAAAATCAGAAGCAACCAAAATATATGGTCAATAACATAGTTTTTCATTTTTTATCAGCCCGTCTCCCCGCTGGCTGTTTTTTTTCATCCCCTCCTTTCTGAGGAGGGGCGTAGGGGAGGAGAATGGCGATGACGCCGCCGTGATTATTTCTATAGGGATGAGACTGCCGCCGTTCGCCTTGCGAACCTCACAGTGACGTAATTTACTACGCCGAAATCCACTCCCCCAGCGCTTCCCCTTCCGATTGTGCGGGCAGAGGCAGGCCGGTCGCTGCGCACAGCGTGGGGGTGACGCAGGTGAGGTTGGGAATATTTTTCAATACCGCTCCGGGTCGGATGGAAGGTCCGGCCATTGTCAGGACAGCCTCTTCCGTTCCCACACCGAGTTGCGCCACAGGATCACCGCAGCCGTGAACGCTCTGAAATTTGTTGGCTACAAATTTACCTTCGCCATACTCCGCGAAACCCTCTCGTTCTTTTACAAGGTCTTCCAGCACATTCCCTTCTCGCGCCAGCGGCGTCCAGTTGAAGTCACCGGAATATCCAGGCGCCATCCAGTACACGATGTCGCCCACCCGCTCGCCCCACAACCCGATGGGCGCCGCGTTCTCACGGCGCATGACCCGCTCAATAATACGCTGGTTCGTATCCGGGTCGCGCAGGTCCTCAAGCAAGCTGATGACCTTCCGGCGGACAACCTCAAAGTCCTCAGGGGCGACACAGCCCTGCGGCTGGCGTCCGCGCAGGTTGACACGGATATGTCCGAGCGCCGGACCGCCGTAGGCTTGTGTTTTGTCCCAGTCCGCCTGCGGAGGGGTCTCATCTCCGGGCAGCAGACTGATAAGCCCTTCACTCAGTAGAAAATTATTCAGAGCTGCGGCTTTCAGATGTGGAATATGGCCGTGGTCGGATACAACAACCAGAGTCGCACCTTGCTCTACAAGTGTGAAAAGCACACCCACCATCGCGTCTGCTGCTTGATACGCGCTGCGGATCAGCGATTCGCTCAGGTCATGATCTGAACGGTTGTACCAGGGCGAGAGCGGATCAATTCCACCCCAGAAAGAATGCTGAATATGGTCAATGAGGTGCCATTTGATCAGAACCAGGTCATACCCGTATTCCTGCACGAGTAATCTGGCGGCGTTCGCCTGCCAAAGCCCTTTGTAATACCCCTCATCCACCATGCGGTGCGGCCCCACCCAGCCGCGGTCAACAGCGCGCGCGCCGTCATAACCGATAAAAGGCCCCAGCCGTTCGACCAGCGCTTTTCCCATTTCAGAGGGATCAGCCACCATCTCCGGTACGGTGACCTGAGATACATAAATCGCAAAAGACGCGTTTTCGGGATCAAAATGCGTCAGTTCCAACCGAAAGTTGGCGCGGCGTTTTTCACTATTAATAAGAAAATCAGCCCACAACCAGCGACTGGGTATATCAGGTTCCAGAAAAATATCACCCTCAGGCAATCCTAAAACGATAACCCCATCAACCTCCCGCGCATCCTTGCGAATTTCAAAGGTTAATTGCGGCCCTTCTCCATCCTGGTATTGGGGATCGAGCCTGCATGCGAAGGCATCGCCTTTCTTATCCATAGTCTGCGCATCACGCAGGGTCAAATCAGAAGTGACAAGGCAAGAGAGATTACGCAGCGCGTAACGCGTGATTCCCGCCGGGGAGCCGCGCTCCGCTACCCACAGATGGTTGGGGTGCTGGCGCGAATCCGCGCCCGGAAAATCCAGCGTCGCGCATTTCAACCCTTGCCTAAGTGCCGCTTCCCAGAGCAGTTCAGCTTGGATAGTCTCCCTCAGAAATCCGTCCCGCCCACTGTTCAATGGATCACCGGGACCCAGCACTGAAAAATCAGTGATGCCGTGCGTCCCGGGATAAGCGCCCGTGCAAATGGTTGCCCAGTTGATGGGTGTCACACCCGGAAAGACCGATGTCGCGCGCGTGTAAGCGCCCCGCGATATAAGTTGTTTTAAGTTTGGCATGCTCCCATCCGCCAGATAGCTTTCGGTCAGGGTTCCGACAGCAGCGTCAATGCCGAGCAGAATTACAGGGTTGCGTTGTTGAGAATTCATAGGGATAGTATAGAACAAAACAGGCTGGCGCTTGCCAGCCTGCTCAAAAAATCATTTTGATCTCATCTTGTTTTTAACAGACGGTTGAAAAAATCCACGGTACGGCGTATTAAGAGCGGATCATCATTCCCCTGCCGCAGGAAAGTGTGCGGAGCATCCTCATAAAAGAAACATTCATGCTCCCTGCCCGCTTCTTCAAACTGCTCGCACAGGCGCTTCGACCAACTTACGTCAATGGTGGTATCCGCGGTGCCGTGATGGACGCTGAACGCTGCGTCGGTCGCGGTAAGGTCGTAAACATTGAATCCCGCTGAGTCATTGGTATACCTCTGGCTGACAGCGCCATAGAGAACAGCGGCTTTAATTTCAGGCACCAGGTTGGTTACCCTTAATGCCACGCCCCCGCCCAGACTGTGTCCCCAGATGCCCATGCGTGAAAGGTCAGCATTTTCAAACAGGCTGCCTTTCTGGCCGGCCTCTTTGCGCACATAAGCCAGCAAGTTGAGAACGTCTATAACATAACCTGCCTGAAAATCGCGAATCCGGCCAGGCGAATCAGACGGTGGAAAATTGCGCATATTGGGGTGTAGCACAATATAACCGTTTTGCGCGATGGCATCCGCGTAACGGGTAGAGTAATCCAGCGTTTCGTATTCACTGGCCGATATGTATCCATGTAACGCGATGACCACAGGGAAAGGACCTTTTCCTTTGGGTATATTCACAAATCCGTGGATGATCAATCCGTCGCTGTCATAGGTGATGTAGTAGCGCGTAAACTCTTTTTCATTATGCCAGGGATACTCAATCGTGAGTTCTCCCTGCCCGTATTCGCGGCTGGCCAAAGCTTCCAGAGAATACAGTGACGCAGCATCGGGTGACGCGGTTAGGGTTGGTTGAACAATCACCGGTAAGGTTGCTTTCGAGGTTGCATTCTCAGAAGATGGAACTTGAGCAACTGGCGCACAAGCAGAAATCATCAAGCCAAGTAGCAGTACAAAAACCTGCGGTTTTTTCATTTTCTACAATCCTGTCCTAAATCAGGTAATATTTATAAGGTTTATCAAATTTATTGGCAGTATTATCGCATGGAATTTTCCCGTACAGCATCAAGGAATGAGAGTTTTACAAATCTCTTACAAAAAGAGAGAACCGAAGACAAATCCATATCATGCGATAATTAGTCATTCATATTTCAAAGGATGGAAAATGAAACCATTCGGATGGGGAATCATCGGACCAGGACGCATCGCGCAGAAATTCGCGGATTGTGTTCAGGTCTTACCTGATTCCACAATTCACGCGATCGCCAGCCGCAGCGCTAGCGACATCCATCGCCTTACTCATAAAATGCATGCGGAAACAGGATACCGAAGCTACGAAGAGCTTGTGCTAGACCCAAATGTGGACGCGGTTTATATTGCAACACCGCATCGTTTTCATTATGAAAACGCCATGCTTTGTCTTTCCCACGGCAAACCGGCGCTTGTTGAAAAAGCGTTTACAGTCAACGCCCGCGAGGCTAAAAGCCTGGTTGCCGCAGCCAAAGAAAAAGGGATATTCCTGATGGAAGCCATGTGGTTGCTCTTTCTGCCTGTTTACCGGCAGGTGCAGCGTTGGCTGGACAGCAGGAAGATAGGTGATGTTCGGCTTGTGACTTCCTCGCTGGGTTTTCTTGCTCGGCGTGACCTTGAAGACCGCCTGCTAAACCCCGCCCTGGCAGGCGGTACTGTTTTGGACCTGGGCGTGTATGCCATGGCGGTTTCACAGCTTGTTTTCCAAAGGTATCCAAATTCCATCAAAGCTCAGGGCTTTGTAGGGGAAACCGGTGTGGATGAAGCCATCAGCGCCAGCCTGGATTACGGCAACGGAAATTTTTCGCAATTCGCCTGTACCTTCCTTGCCAAGCCGTCCATGCAGGTGGAAATATTTGGCGGCAAGGGAAAAATCACAATCCACCCAGTCTACGTTTCATCTGAACAAGCTACCTTGACGGTCAATGGACGTGAAAAAACAGTCCAGCTCCCCCACCGCATCAATGGGTTTGAATATCAGGTCGAGGAAGCACAGCGCTGCATTCGGGTTGGTAAGCTCGAAAGCCCATTGATGCCTCTCAAGGACACGATTGATAACCTGCGCGTCCTGGATGAAATCCGAAACCAGGTCGGTGTTAGCTATCCCTTTGAAATGAAATAGCGTCCGGAAGTCATTACGCCTGGGTGGCAAAAAAGAAAAGCAAAGCCAGACCTGCCAGCTTGATCCAGTTGACAATTCCCAACGGCCGGTTGAAGCAATAAGGATCCTTCGCCTTCCGAAGGGTCTGGCTGGCGCGGAAGGAATGGGTGGCAATCAAGACCATCGTTACTACCAAAACCTCTAACCCTCTACGATTATTAATCAAACCGAAATAATATTGAAATAAATATCCACCCAACAACAGGTCGGACAAGACCAGTGAAATATTCCCAGCACTCGCCCACTCAAGCGAGGGCTTTCTGAATACCAGTAAGCCAATCAAAAGTGCAAGCGCTTCACCGGTCACCAACAGGTTAATCAGAATACTAATGGTTTTAATAAGAGTGAAATTCAATATCAGAAATTCAATCTCCCAGGCAGGTGCCGACCCGGCGTGCAGTCTCAACCCAGATATGGTCAGGAGGAACAAGTCGCCGTTTGTTAACCACGCTCTTTAGTGGCACGGGCTTGACCTCCTGGCCTTTGATGGCTACCATCATTCCATGTACCCCTTCGGTGATTAAAGCGGCCGCGGTTGTACCTAATTCCGATCCCAGCAGCCGATCTCGCGCAGATGGCGTTCCGCCGCGCTGCACATAACCAAGGATGGTCACGCGTGACTCAAGCCCTGTCAACCGTTCCAGATCCCGGGAGAGTTTCATGGTCCTGCCAGCCTGGCCGGAATAAAATTCTTCGAGCGCCGCCTTGGCTTTTTCTTTATCCTTCTTTTCTTTGGCAGCATCTTTATCTGCCAGCAGTTGCTTTTCCCGTTTGCGGTCTTCCATGGACATCGCGCCTTCGGATACAGCAATGATGCTGAAATGCTTTCCGCTGCGGCTGCGCTCAAGAATGGCCTGAGCGATGGACTCGGGATTATAGGGGATTTCCGGGATAAGGATTACATCCGCCCCGCCAGAAATCCCTGAGCCAAGGGCTAGCCAGCCGGCATTATGCCCCATGATCTCCACCATAATGATGCGGTGGTGGCTGTGCGCGGTACTATGAAGCCTGTCAATGGCTTCAGTGGCGATGCCCAACGCCGTATCAAAACCCAAAGTGACATCGGTATTGGCAATATCATTATCAATGGTTTTGGGTAACGTGAGGATGTTCAGTCCTTTATCCATCAGGCTGAAGGCATTTTTCTGCGTGCCGCCGCCACCGATACATACCAGCACATCCAGGTGATGTTTTTTGTAGGTTTCCACCATCGCACCGCGCATATCCTGGATCTTGCCGCCCACCAGCATCTTGGAAGGTTTGTCACGGCTGGTGCCGAGGATTGTGCCGCCAAGGGTGAGGATACCGGATAATGCAGACTCATCCAGCATGATATGGCGGTCGTGCAGCAGGCCGCGAAAACCATCATAAAAACCGATCAATTGCAGATCATAGACATAGGATGCTGATTTGCCTAAACCGCGCAGAGCGGCATTCAATCCGGGATTATCGCCTCCTGCAGTCAGGACGCCTACATTGATGGTCATAGATTTTCTCCTTGTAATAAAGCCATTTTAATTATAGAACCTTTCAATTTGCGGCAGTGACTGACAAAATGTTAAAATAAACATATAAAAATCATTTTAGAAGGAATTATGTCAGACTTACCAGACGGATTGGATGACAATGCCATGACAGCTGCAGTGGCGTGAGAGATTGTTAATTACGCGTATCTGCGCACAGCCTATTTCAGCGAGCGCCCGAGCGAGGAAGTTTTTGTCAAACTGACCAACGAATTTATCCGCGCGCGTCAGGCAATCTATCACGGCAAGGCTCTTGAAGAAAAGAAGGATTAGTATTTCTTCCTAATTAATATTCAGGGGGTTTATGCTTTTAAGAAAGTATTGATTGATTGGGCTGCCTGCCGGCCGGTGCCCATGGCCGAGATCACCGTCGCCCCCCCGGTGACGATATCCCCGCCGGCAAAAACTCCGTGCCGTGTGGTTTGCAAGGTTTGCGGGTTAACTACCAGGGTATCGTTCCTGGAGAATTCTAGTCCGGGCGTGTTGCGCAGTAATGAATTGGTGCCATTACCAATGGCAATCACCGCCAGGTCAATGTCCATCATGAATTCCGAACCTTCCAAAGGCAGCGGCCTGCGACGGCCGCTAGCATCCGGCTTGCCCAGCTGCATACGCTGCAGACGCACGCCTTTCAGCCAGCCTTCACCGTTATCCAGAAACTCCAGCGGTGCGGCCAGGAAAATAAACTCAATGCCTTCTTCCCTGGCATGCTGCACTTCTTCTCGCCGTGCGGGCATTTCCGCTTCGGTGCGGCGGTATATGATAGAAACCTTTCGCGCGCCAAGCCTTAGGGCTGTCCGCGCGGAATCCAACGCGGTGTTGCCCGCCCCAAAAACTGCAACCGTTTTATCTTTGTAGTTGAGCACTGGCGTGACTGCGTCCGGCTGATATGCTTTCATCAGATTCACACGCGTTAGTAATTCATTGGAGGAGTAAATTCCAACCAGTTCTTCACCGGGAATCCCGAGGAAATAAGGCAGCCCGGCTCCCGCGGCGATATATACCGCGTCGTAACCCATTTCGGTCATCAATTCATTTAAGGTAAGGGTCATACCGATGACCACATTTTTTTCAAACCTAACCCCCAAACGCTCAAGCGCTTCTACCTCGTATCGGACAACCTCTTTGGGCAGGCGAAATTCAGGAATGCCATAGACCAGTACCCCGCCAAAGGCATGCAGCGCTTCGTAGACCGTAACGCCGTGCCCAAATCGAACCAGATCGCCCGCGCAGGCCAACGCGGATGGGCCTGACCCGATGATGGCAACCTGCTTTCCGGTTGGTCCTGGAAGTTTCTCCACCGGGCGTTGCGCGCGTTGAATAGAAGTAACATCCGCGCTAAACCGCTCGAGGTTACCAATAGCGACCGGCAAACCTTTCTTTCCGACCACACAGCACAACTCACACATTTCCTCCTGCGGGCAAACTCTGCCGCAGATGGCTGGAAGGCGGTTATCTTTGAGGATAATATCTACCGCGCCAAGATAATCCTCCCCAACAATTCGGGCGATAAAATCCGGGATGTGAACATGCACCGGGCAGCCTTGCATGCAGGGCGCATCTTTGCATTGCAGGCAGCGCATCGCTTCTTCGCGCGCAGCCTGAGGGGCGTACCCCAGATTGACCTCATCGAAATTATGAACGCGTTTTTCAGGATCCTGAGCCGGCATGATATGCCGCTGGATCTTCATGCGCTCTTTCAGTGGAATATCAGCCACCCTTCACATCCCCGGCAAGCTGCTCGTCCAATTTGCAGTCATGTTCCTTTTGTTGTTCAATGGCTCTATAGGCAGTGTTCCGCCGTATCAGGCTGTCAAAATCCACCTGATGGGCGTCAAATTCGGGGCCATCCACACAGACAAAGACAATTTTTCCACCCACCACTGCCCGGCATCCGCCACACATGCCGATGCCATCCACCATGATGGGATTCAGGCTGACAACGGTCGGGGTGTTATATTTTTGCGTGATATCTGAAACAAGTTTCATCATCGGCAAGGGACCTGCCGAGATGACACGATCAATTTGGATTCCTTGGGCGTAAAGTGCTTCCAGTTCATGGGTGATGAAACCCTTTTTTCCGTAAGAACCGTCATCTGTGGTGATGATCACCTGGTCAGCGATTGACCTGAAATCCTCTTCCAGGATGACAAAATCTTTATTGCGCGCACCGCTGAGTGCGATGATGTGATTGCCAGCGTTCTTAAGCGCTTCAGCAACCGCGAAGGCGACTGCGGTACCCACCCCACCGCCGACTACCACGACGGTGCCATACTTCCCAATCTCGGATGGACGCCCAAGCGGACCAAGCAGGTCAGAAATCTCATCGCCTGCATTCATCTCGCAGAGCTGTTTGGTTGAAAGCCCAATCGCTTTAACAATTAAGGTAATGCTTCCCGCTTTCCTGTCAGCGTTCATGATAGTCAGCGGCACGCGTTCGCTGTCCGGCAGCGGTCTTAAGACTATGAACTGTCCGGCCTGAAATTTGGCGGCGACCAGCGGCGCGCTGACCTCCAACTGAAAAATATCCGGGGCTATTTTTTGTTTGGACAGGATTTTATAAGCAGGCATACGCGCCCAAGTATAACTGATTTTGGTTTATCACTATCAAAAAATAAAGATGAAGATTCCTTAATAAATATAGATTTTGATAGTAACCACCACCGCCACCAGGATGGCCAATGCCAAGCTGTGAAGCAGAATACCGCGCAGAATTTCGCGTTCATGGCCGAACCATTTAGTGGAGGTGCTGGCGATGACGATGGACTGCGCGTCGATCATCTTGCCCATCACGCCGCCCGCGCTGTTGGCTGCGGACATGACTATCGGATCAATGCCCAGTTGTTCAGCGGTGATGCGCTGAAGGCTGCCAAATAAAACATTGGAGGATGTGTCCGAACCGGTGATGGCTACACCCAACCATCCTAAAAGAGTTCCGAAGAATGGGTAAAGTGGTCCTGCATTCGCGAATGCCATTCCAAGTGTGGCATCCATCCCGCTGAAGCGCGTGACGAATCCCAAAGCCATCATCCCGGAAATGGTCAGTAAAGAAAACCTCACCTCGTAAATTGCTTTAATAAACATTCCGGCGATAACACGCGGTTTGAATCCAAGGATCAGCCCGTTGATTGCCGCGGCCAAAAAGATAGCGGTGCCTGTGGCAGATAACCAATTTAACCTGAAGACTGCGGCTTCCGCTTTGGGCGCCATGGTAACCGGAGGAACGCGAAATACTTGCTGGTCGAGGAAAGGAATGGGAATTTGGAATGTCGTTGTATCCAGAAGAGATTTGAATTGCGGAATTCCCCATATCAGCACCAAGACAACCAGTACCATCCAGGGCAGCCAGATTTTATAACTCGCAACATTTGGGATGGGGTTTGAAAGTGAACAATAAGGATTTACAGACTTAGTTCTTCGTCCGCGAATCCGGATGGCGATCAGGGTAACCCCAAGGGAAACCAGTCCTGCCAGAATGCTCACCAACCAGGGGCCATGGTAGGTGGATACAAGTAATTGAGTAACGGCAAAGGATAAGCCGGCTGCGAGTAAAACGGGAAGGAGCTCTCTGGTCTTTTTCCAGCCCGCATAGACCCACACCAGCCAAACCGGCACGAGCACCCCGAAGGGTGTCAGCAAGAGCCCAACCATGCCGCTCAGTTGGCGCAAATCTAACCCGGTCACCCCTTGCAATGCGACTATCGGTGTACCCAAGCCGCCATAAGCAACCGGCGCGGTATTGGCCAGGAGCGAAAGGATAGACGCCTGAAGCGGTGAAAAATTAAGACCGATTAAGATAGCAGCCGTTATCGCGACCGGGGTTCCAAATCCGGCCGCGCCCTCCAGCATGGCGCCGAAGCAAAACGCAACAATCAACAACTGCAGACGTTTATCATCCGTAATGGTGACCAGAGCTGATCGAAACCCATCAATAACTCCGGCTTTGGTAAGCACACGAAAAAGAAAAAAGACGTTTAATACAATCCATCCGATGGGCAGCAGCCCATAAAGAATACCAAAACCCAAACTGGCCGCAGCTTTATCGGCAGGCATCTGATAAGCCCATACCGCAATGACCAAAGCGCTTGCCAAACCCAGGAACGCGGATAAAAAAGCTTTTAAGCGGCTAAAGAGCAACAATGCCAGCAGGACTGCTATCGGAAGGGCAGCAATCAGGGTTGAAAGGGTTGAATTACCAAAGGGATTATAAGTTTGATACCAGTTCATAGGCCGGGGTTTTTAGATCTTGCCCGTGTTCACCAATTGCGCAAAAAGCTCAAAAGAGCGGTTATAAGATGCTTCAGCTTCCGCCGGAAAACTGCACGCGGGCAGTTCACGGCTGCGTAAATGATAGGCGATACATTCACAACATACCCCCTTGCGGTGGCAGGGTTCATAGCTGCAATTACACCTCTTCAGGTTAGCTGGCTGCTTGCACTCCATGATAAACTCCTTGAATACTTTTTATGACTACCAGTATGCAATTATAGATGATGAACCAAATAGGTCATTGTTATAATAATAACTGGTGCCAAGCATTATGGAAGTAAAAAACTTCAGCAGATTGCAGGAGCTGGTAACCAGCGCCAGAAAAGCGCTGGCAGCAGGGGATCGGACAGACGCGCGTCAGTATGCCGAAACGCTTATTGCCGAATTCCCAAAATCCGAAGAGGGTTGGCTGGTACTGGCTTCCATCAGCAATCCTGAAGAAGCCCTTATCCATTTGGAAAACGCTTTAAGGGTTAACCCTGGCAGCCAGGCCGCTCGTCAAGGAATTCGCCTGGTCACCAGCCAGATTTTGAAAGAAAAGAAATCGGTTGAAGAAATGCCAAAAAAACCTGTACTCGAAGATACCCAACCCATCAAAATCATAGAGAATGAGGTCATTGAGGTTGATTCAGAGGTTGAATTTGATGAGATTGACGAATCGGATTTATCTGAAGCTGCGCAAGAGTTTTCTGATCTGAAAGGTGAGCAGGTTAATACAAATGAAGTAGTTGTGGAAATCGAGTCTATTTCGGAAAATCCAGTTGAAATTCCGATGGTGGAAGAATTTCCCGCAACTATACCAGATACACCAACCCAAAAATATGATGTTCCTCAAGGTAGTGATTTAGATAAACAGGAACCAGTATCTTCTGCAAACGAACCCACCGCAGAAAAGAAATTCCGATTCAGAAAGAAACCGGTTGAGATGTTAGATCGCCCTGAAGCGGAATCAAAAAATATACCGGCGAGAACGGTCAGAACCGATCGAAATTCTCAAAGCAAAAGCTTTAATGTCGAAATCGTCGAACTTCTGATCATCGCTGGCGTTGCCATTCTGCTGCCTGTGCTTGTTTTTCTGTATTTCTATTTTGGAAAATAATCCTTTACGAATGCCACCTCACCCCATCAGAAGTCTTTTAGCCTGGATTATAATAGCCTGAATGCTTGCCATGATTGGATGCCAGCAGATCAAAACATTGTTTTCTGGTTCGGGGACAATTCCTTTGGGAGACCAGCCTGAAGAAACCCAAATAAAGGTTTACAGCGCGCCGCTTCCGACCTTTAAACCTATGCAATTTGTCTGGTTCTATAAACCACCGGAAAATCCCGCTGAATTATCTACAGTAGCATCCAATTACTCTTTCCTCATATTGACCTGTAACGATGAACCTGATAGGGAAAGACTGGCTGAATATGGGGCTGCGGGTGAAGTATTACAGTATCTGCGCTTTGAGGCTGTTATGGATCCGGGGGACTGCCAGACCAAGCCCTTTCAGAACCAGGCATCGGATCTAGAAGGAGACTTTTGCCAGATCAATGCCCAGCATCCGGATTGGCTTCTGAAGGATATCAATGGAAATCTTATTAAGAATAATACTTCCGGATATGTGGTGATTGACCCGGGCAACCCGGAGTGGCAGTCATTTTTCCTGGAGAGAGTCTCGGGATTCCAGAAAGATCCGGGGTGGGATGGTGTATTTTTGGATAACGTGGACGCGAGCCTTGGCAGGTTTTCCACTCAGGGAAAGCTGCTCGCGCGCTATCCGTATGACAAATCCTATCAAGATGCTGTTGCCGCTCATCTGGCCAGTTTGAGTAAAGATCTTCATCAGAACCAGCACAAACTGCTTTTCGCGAATATTACTTTTCTCAAACAACCCGAGGTATGGTTTAGATATCTGGCTTATCTGGATGGGGCGATGTTGGAAGCTTTTGCCGCCGACAGGGGAGATCGGCTACCTGACAGAATCCGAATGGCTGAGCCAGTTGGATATTGCTGAGCGCACCCAATCGGAGGGAAAAACAATCATCCTTGTAACCCAGGGTGATCCTGACGACTGTAACAGGATACTTTTTGGATTGGCATCCTATCTATTGGCTAACAACGGGCAGGCATTTTTTCGATACGCCAATGACCAGATTTACCGAAAAGTGTGGTGGTACCCGGAATTTGACATTAATCTGGGGCAGCCAATAGGTCCAAAGGTATACGGAGGCAGGAATTTGGAGGCGGGATTTTGAAAATGGAAGCGTAAGCGTTGATCCGATGAAGAACAGGGGTGAATTCAAATTAAATTGATTTTATCAACAGAAATTAGACAGGCATTAAGCGCATTGGCAATGTGAATTTACTGATTGCATCCACCTTCCCTACCACCGCCAACCAGGCAGTGTAACCTTCCAATCCATCCAGCGCTACCAGCTCAATGTGGGGTATATCAATCACATTGGAGCGGTATTCAACGGAGAAATTCTTTTTCTCGCGGATTTCCTGAATTTCCATTTCTCGGGGATGAATCATCAGGCCGCAGCCTATCGCTTTTAGCAAGGCCTCTTTTGCGCTCCATAGATCATAAAACATGGTGAGTTTCTTCTCGGGTGAGCTTGAAAGAAAGTCGCCTAATTCTCTCACGGATAAAAAAGAATTGGCCATATCTTCCAAATCCGTCAGAGGCTTCAAGGCTTCCACATCAACCCCCACTTCCAGGTTTTGGCTGAGTGCTATCAGGCAGACTTCTTCTGAATGGGAAATATTAAATTCCAAATCGTGATGATGGTGTTCTTCTGTCAATACCGGTTTCCCTTCAGGATTTGGTTTAATATCAATTTTCGCTGGATTCTCATCAAGGTATCGCGATAATAAAAATCTGAGCGCTCCCCTGCAAATGATGAAATTTTGTCTTGAATCGTCATATTTGAATTGTGCCGCCCTGGTTTTCTCGGTCCTATTCAGAAAGTGCTCAAATTTTTGCGGCTGACCATAAAAATCAGAGATATTTATCATCCAGACATGCACCTGGTTTTCAGAAAAAACAGGAAATTCTTCTGGACGTTCCCAATCATAAGTACTCGCGCCCATTTTTATGTTTTATTATTTCTGGGACTGTTTTTCCCGTAACACTGCTTCAAGTTTTTCAGCCAGATCGCTGACATGGGGTTCATCCAAAACTGAATAGTGTTTGCCAGAACAGGTAATACTTTCAACCCCTCCTAACGCCAGTTTTTTTCAAAAAGGCACCGGATTGATAAATTCGCTGTCGAATACATCCGCGTAGGTAGTTACAGTTGAAGAACCATCCAGAGAGTTAAGGCTGGTGATGAAATCCCGGCCGGTAAAGCTTTCGGGGTTGGGAACAACCAGCATGCGGGTTTTGGCTTCATAAACCGGCGCCGCGAAATAATCGATAATGAGTGTCACATTGATGGCAGTAAGAAAAGCCAGTAAAATGATCCACCATCCTTTTTGAAGCATCCGAAAGTACATTTTTATATTCATTAGTCACCTGCCAATCTATCCGTGTTTTGCGTGAATAAATCCTTTAGTTGTGGAGCGATTTTCTTTAGATTGAAATCTTTCTTTACTTTCTTGTAGCCAAGTTCGCCCAATTCCCTTGCTTTTTCAGGGTTTTCGTAAACCCAGAAGATCCTCTCAGCCAGCGCCACCTCATCTTCGGGTGGAACCAAAAAGCCTGACCGCTGGTCTTCAATCAATTCCGGGATCCCGGATATCCTGGTTGCGATCACAGGCAGCTTGCATGCCATGGCTTCCATGATCGCTACCGGGATTCCTTCCATCTTGCCTGTTTCTGTAATGATACTAGGTTGGACATAACAATGGGCATTGTATAAATATTCTGCCACATCAATTTCAGTTTTCCTTCCAAGCAATTGGACAACATCCTCTATCTCAAGATCATGGATCATTTTTTCCAACGAAGAGTAAAGCTCACCGCCGCCAATAACCTCACATGTAAATTCAAAATTTCTTCTTTTTAATAACGCACAAGCCTTTAGCAAATATTCCTGGCCTTTGTATGGCTGTAAAGAACCAATACTCAGAATCCGAAATTTGCCTTTTCTTTTGTTTTTCATTTCCCGGTAATTTTTGGGGTTTATCCCACAGTGAATCACTTGAACCTTGGAACTAATATCGGATCCGCAATGCTTCACCAGGAATTTTTTATTAAATTCCGAGATTGAGCGAATAAAGGAAGCTGGATTAATTTTTTCGCACAGCATGGTCTGATCCACGTAAATATCATGGGCATGAACTGAAACGCTGTAAGGAATTCCGGTCAACTGATGAATAAGGTAAGCTGCAAGCGCGGGATAGGTCGCGTAATGCGCGTGGATATGTTCGATCCCTTCCTTCCTCATCAATTCCGCCATCCAAACTGCTTTTGGAAAGATAACCAAAGCACGCTGCGTAAACTTTTTATTACCTTTATGCTCTTTCAATACATGCTTTAAAAGCCCAAAATATCTTTTGGAATCCGAGAATGCCAACCGAAAATTCGCCAACCATAATGCTGGTGAAAATAATGAAGAACGCCGAGCGCGCTTAAGCCAAGGCTGCACTACCGGATGAACAACCTTTTCTCTTTGAAGAATGATTGGATAAAGCCCTATTTGTACGCTTTCGGCTTCCAACGCGATCATTTCCCTGAGGATAAATGTCTCGGGGAGATGGGGAAATCGTGACATGATATATGCGACTTTCATTTCAGGTCGTCCCCTTACCTTTGAAAATCGCACCGACGGTCCGAAACAGTATCTCGATATCCAGCAGCATGCAGCGGTGCTGGATGTATGCGATATCCAACATCAGGCGTTTTTCAAACCCAGTTTTCCCCCGGCTGGTGATCTGCCAAAGGCCTGTCAACCCCGGGGTTACCTCCAGGCGTTCCGTCTGCCACAGTTTATATGTATCAGGTGAAAAAGAGGTCGGCCGCGGACCGACAAGCGACATCCCTCCCTTTAATACATTAAGTAATTGCGGTAGTTCATCCAAGCTTGTCTTGCGCAGAATCTTACCCAAGGTAGTCATTCGGGGATCATCCGGAATCTTAAAATCTGGCCACTCGAGCACATTCAAGTGCACCAGTAGCGGTTTTAATTCATCCGCATTGGGAATCATCGTCCGGAATATGTACATCCAAAAACGATTTCCACCCTGGCCGGTGCGCAACTGTCTGAAAAAGACATTTCTTTCCGGATATTCATACTTTACCATCAAGATAAGCAAAAGCATTAATGGTAAGGCTACAGGCAAGGATATAACTACAACTGCAATATCAAATAACCTTTTTATAAACAGATAGCCATCATTTTTAAACAGGCTTTTGTCCGGGTCGTATTTCGCAATCCAGGCAATCTTACTTCCAATCGAACTATCCTCAAGGATTACTTGACGACGGCTACTGAGAAGGTTCTGCTTCCTTGCCATCATGTTCCTTTGCCAATCTCCTGATCTCATTCTCCGCCAGGTCAACTTCTGCCCGGGCCAGCATACCCTCCAGTGTCAAAGCATCATCAGGGAAAGCGCATACTCCAACAGCCACTTTCACGCCAATGGTAGCGGCAGCTTCTTCAATCTTTGTTACAGCCCGCTCAGATTCCTGCTTATCCGTTTCGGGTGTCATTATAATAAAACGGCCTTTATCCGGCTGTTCAATAAGAATATCCGTCCGGCGGATATGGTCATAAAGCGCTCTCGCTAAAGAAATTGACACATATCGGGAGATCATGGAGTCCTGCACCTCGCGTACCGACTGGTTGAGAATCATTTCCTGAGAGCTCTTCAAGGGTTCAACCATAATCATGGCCATCGGGTAGTTATAGCGCCGGCTGCGATAGATTTCATTATTGATTGAGTCCGTCGCGTCCTTTAAATTGCTCGCCCGCTTTATTTCAGAAAAGGTGATATTTTCAACTGCTTTTTCAAAATCATCCAGATTCCAACCCACCCAACGCGCGAGCGCGGTGCCTAACGAAAGCATACCCACTTCAATTAATGTAATGTAAGTGTAATAACCGCCCCAGACAGGATTTGATTTAATAATAAAAAACTTCAGAAAAGAATAGACAGCAATCCAAAACACAAGCACCCAGGCAACATTGATGCGCTTGAAGAAGCGAAGCATGACAGTGAAAATCAAAGCAACTGTAACAAGTATATACATAAAGGTATTGATATTGACCAGGGACTGTGATCCTACATCAAACCTCTCCAGGTTATAAAAAAAGCCATGAACAAAAGCAATAAAATTATTGAAAGTGGTAATTTTTTCATTTCATTATTTCCTTAAATTTATAAACACCACATTAAATAATCCATGTGGATTATCAATACTTTAAATATAGCAATAATTATGCCATAACCTGTAATAACAAGTCGTGATTTATTAATAATTTTTCAGAGATGACAATTTTTGGGGTTTATTTAAAAGAGAACCAGCGTTTAAAAGGTAAATTATTTATTTCATAGTTAACAAAAAGGTGTCAATAATTATAGGATCGAACTTCTTCCCTTTTTCCTCCTTTAAATAATCAATCGTTTTATCTTTCGTCCATGCCTTGCGGTAAGGCTTGTCGGAAAGCAGCGCATCATAGGTTTCAACAACCGCAAAGACACGAGCTGCAAGTGGAATGGCTTCACCCTTTAGACCTTGAGGGTAACCGCTTCCATCCCAGTTTTCATGGTGGCTGAAGGGAATTTCTATTGCGTCCTTGAGCAAATTGACTCCCGAAAGTAAATCCTTGGCAATAACCGGATGCTTTTCAATTTCATGCCATTCGGAATCGGTTAATTTTCCTTTTTTAAGCAGGATCTCGTCTAAAATTCCCAATTTGCCAATATCATGCAGCAGCGCTCCTCTTTCAATATTAGGCAATTCACTTTCTTCTATCCCCAGTTCTTTTGCCAGCCTTAAAGTCTGGCTGGTCACCCGCTGATTATGGCCATGGGATTCAATATTGATCAACTCCAATGATTTAGACCAGGTTTCCAGGGTGGCATTATAGGTATTGGCCAGATTCTGTTTCATTTTTTGAAGGTCATTAAATGTGCGATACAAGTCATATGCCACTGCCGCTTGAGTGGCCAGTGATTCAAAGAATTTTAGCCATTCCTGGTCCGGATAGAAGGTATGCCTGATGAATAACTCCATTACCCCAATCGGTTTACCTTTTACTATTAAAGGATGGGCAAAATAAGCTTTAAACCCTTCGTCATACCAATCTTTTACCAGAAACTCAACAGGGTTGTTGGATAAATCGGGCGCTTCAAATACACCGCGATCCATCAGCACTTTGCCAGCGATACTGGTGCTGATCGGCACCTTTGTCGTACGTATGAATGCTCTTCGAAATCCTACATCACCATACAAATCCAGGCTGTTCGTCAAAGGGTTCAGATGCAAGATATTCGCCGCATCAGCCCCTAACCGTTTCCGCACTTCTTCAGGATGACCCGGTTGATCACTTTAATATCGAAAACCCCTGTGATCGCCTGGTCTATTGTGTGAAGCGATTCCACCCTTTCAAGCTGCTTTTCCAGCCGTTGAATCAGATTGTGCCGTTCCAGAGCGGATGAAACCAGATCTCCAATGGCAGAAAAAACCTGAATATCATTTGTGGAGTACTGAATATTCCTTCCAATCATTAATAACCCATTGGTTTTTTCTTCAGTGATCAGAGGAATAAAGGCTAAGTATCGGTTTTCTTCATTTTGTAGCTGTTTACAAACAAGTCCGTTATCAAGCTGAGAATCCACAATTGTTGATTCAGTTTTTTGTATAGCTTCCTGGAATTTACACCCTTTTATGGGCAATTCCTTATTTTTTAAATCCTCCCATTCGCCTTGGACATATTCCATCGCAATAAAATAGCGATGATTTGAAATCATCGCTATGGCTGAACAAGCAGTTCCATATAGAGCAGCAATATTTTCAAGTATTTTGTCACCCATATCAGAATGGGCAAGAGACTCCCGGACTATATCGCCAATTTCAATCAGGCTCTGTAAATTAAATTCACGCTGCCGCCTGTCAGAAATATCCGTGATAAATCCTTCCAGAGTTTGACTTCCGTAGCTGCCGTTGACCAGGCTGCCTTGTTCCCATACCGATTTTTCTTGATTATCAGCAGTGCGAATTCGATATTCAAGACGGTAATGTTGGCCTTCTTTTATTGCCTTTTGTATCTCGTCCTAGACCCTTTGCCGGTCATCCGGATGGATCAGGTCATTAAACGAGATTTTTTTATTGAATTGAAGGTCTTCAGCTTCATAGCCTGTCAGTTGCCGGGCAGCCCGCGCTGATAAATTCCATCGTCCAATTTTCGTCATTTTTACAGCGGTAAACGATGCCAGGCAGATTATCCATCAGGGCTTTCATCTTGCGGGTGCTCTCCTGAAGTTGGGTGCGAGTCTTCATGCGGTCAACTGCCTGAAGAATGACACATTCCAAAAAGCTGCTGATTAATTCAGTCTTTATAGCAAATCCATGCGCACCCTGGGTTACAGCGTGGCGGGTAATTTCAAAATCCTTTATGTCAACCAAAGCAACAATTGGCAGATTCGGGAATTGGTCTTGAATGGTTTGGAAAGTTTTTGTCAAATCAGGAAGCGCTATTTCCACGTCAATCAAAAGGACATCGATTTCAGATTTATCCGGATAATTAATCACTTTATCCAGGCTATCAGCATCGATAATCTTGTTCGGATTTAATGAAGAAAGAGCCAATTCCTCATGAATTTGTCGGGTTATCTCTGGCTCATTTGCTGCAAGAAGCAGATTCATTCTTTCAGCCATGAGTACTGCTCATCTTTAAATACTTTAAATGCAGATTGTTTCTCCTTAACCTGATAAAGCGCTTTATCCGCCGCATTCATCAATCCTTCAAGTGCCTTGCCGTTATCTGGATATAACGCCGCGCCCATGCTTGCGGAAATTCTGATTTCTTTAGAATCTAAAATAACCGGATCCCTTAATGCTGCGGTTAATTTTTCCATAATCCGCATTGCATCGCCTTTATTGTGAATGCCTTCTGCGATAACCTCAAATTCATCCCCGCCGATACGCGCGCAGGTATCACTGCCGCGCAGAGCAGAGCCAAGCCGCCGGGCAGCCTCAACAAGAACCTTGTCTCCGACAGGGTGGCCATAGGCATCATTGACCGCCTTAAATTTATCCAGATCAATGGAAACAACCACAATTTTTTCGCTGCTGCGTTCTGCGCGCGCGACGGCCTGGGTGAACCTGTCTTCGAATAGCATGCGGTTGGGTAAGCCGGTTAGATAATCATGCGTGGCCATGTGGGTTAATTTTTCTTCCGTCGCCTGGTGTGAAATTGCAGCGCCAAAAATGTTCGCGGCAGTTTTCAGCGCATCCATTTCATCCACCGACCAGGTTTTTTGCCGCCGGCATTGGTCAAACCCGATGAACCCCCACCAGATATGGTCAATAAAAATTGGAACAGCAATGAGGGACTTGACCCCTATTTTCATTAATAACGGTTGTTCGGTTTGCGGCAAGTCATCCACATTTCCATGAATGATCAGACCTTTTGAAAGTATATCCGCCCAACGAAGGTATCCCGTGGTTTTATATCCCGAATCGAATAAGGAGTTAAATTCAGTTTTTGGCTGAATCCCTTCCGCAGCCCACTCTGCATGTAAATTAGCCGAGAGGTCATTATCTGTTTTCTTGCTATTCCGAAATACATAAACCCGGTCTGACTGTGATGCCTGGCCGAGCCGTGCCAGTACTTCCACAATCCAGGATTCCCAGTTGGATTGCGCAAGAAAGACTTCGGCAGCGTAATTGACCGCTTGCAAAATATTATCTTTCAGCCTCAGTTCATTTTCAATACGCTTGCGGTCAATGGATGTGAGAATCTTCTGGGCAAACAGTTCCTTGTCCATCGTTGATTTGCTGACAACATATTGGGCTCCCTTTTTCAGAGCCTGAGCGGCGTTGCGGGATCCGGAATGGGTTAAAACTATGAGTGGTAAACTGGCCGCTGAAGCGCAAAGTCTTTCCACCGCGTCGATACACTTATCGCCTTCCGGGAGATCAATTATGACCAGGGAATAGTCCGTATTACTGATCGAATCTAAAGCCTTTTCAATCGGATAAACAATATCCAGTTCATACTGAATGCCCCCATTAAATCCCAACATCTTGTCAATTTCTTTGCCGAGTATGCTGTCCTTTGAAACCAGCAAAATGCGTTTAGCAGCCCCCGTCATTGTGGCCCCATCCGCATGTGCTGAATACTAAACTTATAATTACATAATCAGTCAGACGCCAAATCCCCATCTGCCTGCCCTCCGCACCCCAATTTTTACTTTTTCCCCTCAAGACCCTTTACTATTCATCTATTATACAAAAAAAACAGGGGTTTTTCAATAGCCAAAATCATTATTTCTGCAATTGTTATTCTTTGAAATTTATTTTACTGTGACTATTACCTCGCATACTTAATAATTATATTAAGATATAGTAATTTATAAGGAGAGTAAAGATGAAAACTGAAAGTCATCCAAAAATTCTTAATTCAGTTAGTTCCCATCTCATATTTTTCGCTTCGATGGTTGCACTATTTTTTATCAGCAGATTAGAATTTTTTGTATTTCATTTGATTACGGAACTCTAAACGGTCATCATCACAGCCGGCATGTTTGTCATCACATGGTACAGCCGTCGGTATTTGACCAATAAATATTTTCTGATCATTTGTAAATGTAATGGTTGAACGGAATCTGGCACAGGACTTGCTACCTGTTATGGTAGATGCAGGCCAGATAGAACAGGTGTTAATTAATTTATTTACCAACGCATATCAGGCTATGCCGGAAGGCGGTAAGCTTATCATCTCTGGTATTGATAACAAAGATCGGGTAAGCCCGAAAGTTAAAGATACTGGAATCGGCATCGCAAAAGAGAACCTTGAAAAGATTTTTGAACCGCTCTTCACCACCAAAGCCAAAGGTATTGGGTTGGGTTTGACGGTGACCAAATTATTAACCGAAGCCAATGAGGGCACTATCAGTGTGGAAAGCGAGGTTGGAAAAGGGACGGTATTCACCGTTTCATTCCCAACGAAATAGTTATTACATAATTATCTAAACATTAACTAAAAGGAATATGGTCTAATGTTTTGAATTGATTTTTTTTATAAAGGCTCAGAAGTTTTCGGTGGTTTTTTTTTAATATTTAAAGGCAAAACTTAATGGTAAACAACCAATCCATCCTGATTGTTGACGATGACGCCAATATGCGCAAAACTTTGGAGGAGATCTTGCGCGTCAATCATTATGAGTCTCACGGGGTTGGCAGCGGACAGGAAGCCATTCGCCTGGCTGGTGAAGAGATATTTCAGGCGGCGCTGATCGATCTTAGACTCACTGACATACCTGGATTGGAAGTATTAAAAGCGATTAAGGAAAAATCTCCTGACACTGAATGTATTATCCTCACCGGATTTGCATCTACTGAAACGGCTATTCAGGCTGCCAATCTGGGCGCGTATAGCTATGTTCAGAAACCTTACGATATCGACCAGTTGCTTTTAACTCTCAATCGGGCACTTGAGAAAAAAGAAACACGCCTTGCACTTTCTGATGCTGAAAACCGCTACCGCCAGTTATATGAAGGCGCTTTTGACGGGATTTTGGCAACAGATTTGGAAGGGAAAATCCTGGATTTCAACCCTGCCTTTCTAAAGATTCTGAAATATTCACCGGTAAAACTAAGATCATTCAAATTTCAGGATATTACACCAGACAAGTATCGGGAAAAAGAACAAAAAATCGTCGAACAAATTCTTGAGCGGGGATATTCAGACCCCTATGAAAAAGAATTAATTGATAAAGACGGTAAGTTAGTGCCTGTTGAAATCGGTGGTTATCTAACCAGAGATCAAAACGGCAGGCCTAAAGGTATGTGGGGTTTTGTTCGAGATATCAGCGAACGGAAAAAATCTGAAGAAAAATTGCGTCGCCAATTACAGGAAGTGACAGTTCTTCATGAAATCGCTTCCGCCGGAATAGAAGCCAACAGTATCGATAATCTATTAGAACGAGCCACCCAAATATTGGGTGAATCAATTTTCAGCGATTACTTCGGTTTTAATTTATTTGATAAACAAAAACACTGGTTGTATCCCCACCGGTCTTACCGCGGTATAACTGCCGAACATCAACACGCAGGCTCATCTACCACTTCTGGCATTACCGGCAGAGCCTTCATAACCGGTAATCCCCAGTTGGTTAAAGATGTCACGAAAGACAAGGATTACGTGGAGTTTCGCGAAACCACACGCTCGGAAATTGCTGTGCCAATTAAAGTTTCTGGAGAAATATTTGGTGTCATAAATTCCGAAAGTATTGAAGAGAACCATTTCAAACAAGACGATCTGAAATTGTTAATTGCCATCGCCAACCAGCTGTCAACAGCCATCGAAAAAATACAGTCCCAGAAAAATCAACAGCAGCGCACAAGAGAATTGACAGGTCTGTATGAAACCGCCCTTGCAACCAGCAGTATTCTGGACACCAAATCTTTGTATGAAAAGCTTTATACCCAGGCAAAAGAACTCTTTCCTCTTGACGCATTTTTAATAGCACGATCTGAAAGCATAGATGAATCGGTAGAAATTACTTTCGCGATGGAAGAGGATAAACCATTAATTGAACTGGTTGGGCAAAAATTTGCGAAAAATGATGGTGGTTTACTTGGCTGGATGATCCAGAACAAGAAATCATTCCTTTCTGCAGATGTCTCAATTGATACACTCCCTGTTGATTCCCCGCAAAGTGGCAAACCTACCCGCGCATGGCTGGGGGTTCCGCTTATTGTAAAAGGATATGTGATCGGCGGTATATCGGTACAATCTTTTGAACCCAATGTATTTAATGAAAACCATCAACGCCTGCTCGAATCCATGGGCGCTCAGGTCGCTATTGCCCTGGATAACGCGCGATTGGTGGAACAGGCACAAGAGCAGATCAACCGTTTGGCCGCGTTGCATGATATTGATCTGGTAATCAATTCCAGTCTAGATTTGAGGGTTACCTTGAATATTCTGCTTGATCAGGTTGTGGATAAACTTAACATTGATGCTGCCTCGGTTTTACTGTTCAATCCGCGCACCCTAATGCTGGAATACACCGCCGGGCGTGGGTTCCGAACCCATTCAATTGAACATTACAGCCTGCGTATGGGTGAAGGAATATCTGGGCGGGCCGCCATGGAAAGGCACCTGATTCAGGCTTTAAATTTGGACGAGCTGGATGATTCACTGGCTTATGCCAATATCATGCATGAAGAAGGATTTGTCAGTTATTTCAGCGTACCGCTGATTGCTAAAGGCCAGGTCAAAGGGGTTCTGGATATCTTCAACCGCAAGCCGCTTAATCCTGACCAGGATTGGTTCAATTTCCTTGAAACGTTGGGTGGTCAGGCAGCCATCGCCATCGACAACACGACCCTGCTGGAAGACCTTCACCGCACCAACGTTGAATTGACTCTGGCTTACGACACCACACTGGAAGGCTGGTCAAAAGCGCTGGATATGCGCGACAAAGAAACAGAAGGTCACACCCAACGCGTGACGGAACTGACCGCGCTGATCGCGCAGAAAATGGGAATACCCGAAGAAGAAATAATACACATCCGCCGGGGCGCGCTTCTGCACGATATTGGCAAAATGGGCATTCCTGACAGAATTCTGCTAAAACCCGGTCCGCTGGATGAGGAAGAATGGATAATCATGAAAAACCATTCCTCGCTGGCCTATAACCTGCTTTATCCAATTACCTACCTTCATCCCGCGCTGGATGTTCCCCTGTATCACCATGAAAAATTTGACGGGAGCGGATACCCCAAAGGACTTAAAGGCGAACAGATCCCATTAGCGGCCAGGATATTCGCCATTGTGGACGTTTGGGACGCGCTGACTTCCGACCGCCCCTACCGCCCGGCCTGGAGCACAAAAAAAGCCCTGAACCATATCAAGGAACAGGCAAATATTCATTTTGACCCGCGTATTGTTGAAATTTTTCTTAATCTCATTAAGAGTGAATTGATCAACGGGAAAGCCAGCCAGGAATAAAAAAAATGAATCTCAGAAAGAAAACGATTCTGGCTATTGCGATTACCTTTTTCCTGACAATGCTCGTTAGTTATTTTTATATCCATACCCTTTTTCTCAAAGGGTATCTAAACCTTGAAAACCAGGAAATTGAAGCAAATGTGCGCATATTTCATTACACCCTGGATTATGAAATTAAATGCCTTAGCGCATTAACGAATGACTGGGCAGCCTGGGATGATTCCTATTCCTTTATGGAGAATTACAGCCAGGAATATATCAACTCGAATTTGGTAGATGATACTTTTAGTGAATTAGGGCTGAATTTCATAACCTATTTTGATAATAAAGGAAACACAATTTTTAAGAAAGCTTACGATCTTGAAAAAGACGTGGAAATTCCGTTAGAAAATTCCATTTTTACCTACATAAAGAACCTTATTAACACATCCCCCCTAACAAAAGCAGGTGAATACCACCAGGGTATATTTTCAGATAAAGGATCACCAGTCATTTTCGCCGCTCGCCCAATCCTCACCAGTTTAGATGAAGGCCCATACCGCGGAACACTGATTTTTGGAAAATACTTGAGCGGTGACCTTTTTGACCACCTTACATCCTCTGTTGACTCTGAAGTTTCCGTGATACCGTACTCACCTGAAAAATTTAAAGACTTCCCTCAATCACCAATAAACCCGGAAATTCAGGTTGATGCCAGTCGGCCAGACAAAGTACATTCCTACTCACTTGTCAGAGATTCTGGTAATGTTCCTGTCTTCATTATTGAACAAATCCTTCCAAGGACGATTTATCAACAAGGGCTTGAAAGCGGACGGGAATTTCTTAATGCCCTGATGATTGGCAGCCTGGTTGCCAGCACGATTATCCTGATCTCGCTCGAACTCGGCTTCTTAAGGCGTTTTTCAAAACTCACCCGGGAAATTAAGGATTTTGAAGCCGAAAGACACAGCGGTAGCAATATGGTTCTTAAAGGGCAGGATGAACTATCCATTTTATCGGTCGAAATGCATAATGCCTTAACCAAATTAGCAGATACTCAACATGACCTGACGACTCATCTTGATTTTGAGAAGTTGCTGGTAGGCATTTCCACCAAATTTATTAACCTGTCTATCGATAAAATTGACGACGGAATAAGCAGGTTATTACAAGTTATCGGCGAATTTTCTAAAGCCGACCGTGGTTATGTTCGGCTCGTGCGAGAAGAAGATCCAGACATAATGAATATCACGCACGAATGGTGCGCGGTGGGCATACCTTCGGTGAAAGAATCACGGCAGAATATCAATATCAACCTTTCAAGTTGGTGGATCAAAACATTACAAAAAGGAAGGCCGATCATTATTAATGATGTATCTCTCATGCCTGATGAAGCCAAAACAGAAAGGGTATTATTTATAAAGCAGTCCATTCTTTCTCTTGCTGCAATACCTTTAATTATCGGCGGGGAATTTATTGGATTATTAGGGTACAACTCGATACGGAAAAAAAAGGACTGGTCAGAACAGACAATTCTCTTGTTGGAAGTAATTGGCGCTGTAATTGCCAATGCCATTGACCGCAACCGGCATGAAAAAAGGATACTTCTTAATCAACTCAATTCTTCTAATTTAAATGAAATCACCAAGAACAGTATTGGCAAGTCAACCATGGAAGACGCTTGCCGGGCAATTTCCAGCAGACTAAGTATATTAATAAGATGCGACGATTCTTTCCTGGTCATCACAGGCGATAATAAAAAAATACATGTCTATAATACCGGGTGCAGACTAAACCTTGATGCAAGGAAACAATTAGTTTTACAAGAATTATTTTAAAAATCAGGGAAAATAATTATCCAACCCAAAATCAGAAGGGAACCAGGAAACCAGGTTTTAAATAATGGTAATTTCCTGGGTGATTCAATCCTTGCGCTTCCATTGGTTTCAAAAGGCACAAAATTGGGATTGGTAATCTTTTCATTCAATGCGCCCCACACTTTTACCAGTGAAGAAATCTCTTTTTGCCAGCAATCTGCATCTCAGATAACGCTGTCAATATTAAAAACCAGCGCCCTAGAATCCGCCCGTAGAAAGTCAGATGAATTAAGTGCCCTTAGAGCAACAATCGCCGATATTACCTCTGAATTGGAACTGTCCAAACTCCTGCTTACATTATTAGAGCGAGCAATCCGGTTAATGAAGGCGGATGGCGGTGATTTTTGTATGATTGATGAAGAGAATGGAGACCTCAAGGCAGTAGCTTCTGTCAACCTGGACAAGAATTATATAGGTACACGAATCCGTTTTGGAGAGGGCGCTTCGGGTAAGGCATTTGCCACAAAACAAGCTGTGTTAATTGAAGATTATTCCTCATGGCCAGAGAGATTGGATGCATTTAGGCAAACCAAGCTTCGATCGGTTATTATTTTACCTTTGATGATAGGCGATCGGGTTCTGGGCACCTTAGGGATTTTCCATTTTGATCCTGAAAAACAGTTTTCTATGGATGACCAGCACTTGCTCTCACTTTTTGCCCAACATGCATCAATAGCAATGGAAAATGCCTTGCTGTTTGAAAAAGTCCAGCAAATGGCGCGCATCGATGAAGTTACCGGATTATTAAACCGCAGGGCATTTAAAGAAATTGGCGAATATGAGGTAAAGCGAGCTAAAAGGCTCGGACATCCAATATCATTGGCGATGATTGATATCGATAATTTTAAGCATATTAACGATACCTTCGGTCACAATGCAGGTGATCAAGTTCTAAAAGAAACAGCACGGATTTTACGGGAAAATATTCGCAATATCGATATCATTGGCCGTTTCGGCGGGGATGAAGCGACCATCCTGATGTCGGAAGCTAATGACCAAAATGCGATCGTTGGAATGGAACGGTTGCGTGAGTTTTTAGAGAGAAGTCCCATACAGATCGGAAATGAAATTCTCCATATCACTGCCAGCATTGGTGTCGTTACCTACCTTGAAAAACCTCCTGATCTGGATGAAATCATAAAGCAGGCAGATTCAGCTATGTATTTGGCCAAAGGAGAAGGCAAGAACTGTTTGCGAATTTACGATAATAAGATATAGAAATTTATTTATCAAAAAGAGGAATTAATGTTCAAAGAATTTAGAGATTTTGCCATGCGGGGCAATGCGCTTGATCTGGCAATTGGCGTGATCATCGGCGGAGCGTTTGGGAAAATTGTGACTTCGCTTGTGAACAACGTCATTATGTCCCGATTGGTTTAGCTTTGGGCAATGTTGATTTTGCTAACCTGTTTATCAACCTTAGCAGCGGAAAATATGCCGCCCTGACGGATGCGCAGGCAGCCGGAGCAGTGACTATCAATTACGGCGCTTTTCTGAACACCATCGTGGATTTTCTCATCGTGGCTTTTGTAATTTTCCTGCTTGTGCGCCAGGTCAACAAATTGCAGAAACCCGCCGAAGCCGCTCCAATAACCACCGAGGAATGCCCATACTGCATAACCGCTATTCCTGTAAAAGCGTCACGCTGCCCTCATTGCACATCGCAACTGAAAATAGAACTACAAACTTAGCGATAAAACCCCCAGATATTTCTCAGCCTCAAGGATGGCATCCTTGAGTTTTTTTAGCAATTTCTTCAACTCGTTTTGCTATAATAAGAGAGGAATTGTCTTATTCACACCTGCAATGTTTCCATTTGGAGGATCAAGTATTATGGAAAAAAGTGAGTATCTGGAACTTTACCGGCAGATGGTTCTGATCCGCCGGCTGGAAGAGACCGCCGCAGAACTTTACCAAAAGGGCGAGATCGGCGGTTTCTTGCATCTTTATATCGGGCAGGAAGCGGTCAGTACAGGCATTGTAGCAGCACGCCAGCCACAGGACCACGTTATCACCGCTTACCGCGATCACGGTGTGGCAATTAATGTTGGCATTCCGACCAAAGTGGTGATCTCTGAATTACTGGGCAAAGCCACCGGCTGCTCGGGCGGCAAAGGAGGCTCCATGCACATGGCTAGCGTTGAGAGGCATTTCTGGGGCGGGCATGCCATTGTTGGGGCGCATTTGCCCATCGCCACCGGGCTGGCGCTGGCGGACCATATGGAAAAACGAAACATTGTGACGATTTGTATGTTTGGTGAAGGTGCCACCAATATCGGCTTTTTCCACGAGGCTATCAATATGGCTAAAGCCTGGGGTCTGCCGGTGTTGTGGATATGCGAGAATAACCGTTACGGCATGGGAACATCCCCCGAACGCGCGTCCGCGGTTTCGGAAATCATCCAGAAAGCATGCGGCTACGGCATGCGAGCTTATGATGTTGACGGCATGGATGTGCTGGCTGTGAAAAACATGGTCGCCGAACGGCTGGAAGATATCCGTGCGGGCAATGGACCGCAATTCCTGGAGGTTTGCACCTACCGCTTCCGCGGGCACTCCATGGGCGACCCGGAACGCTACCGCACCAAGGAGGAGGTGCAGAAATTCATTGAAAAAGGACCGATCGATAATTTTCGAAAATATCTCATCGCAGAAGCTATCAGCGATAAAGAAGAACTGACCGGGATTGAAGATCAGGCGGCAGCGGAAGTAGAGGAAGGGGTCAGGTTTGCGCATGAAAGCCCCGAGCCGGCTGACGAAGCGCTGTTTGAAAATATCTACGTTGAAGATGTGGAGCGAGGGTAACTATGGCGATCATAACCATGCGTGAAGCCATTTCCCAGGCGCTGTGGGAAGAAATGGAACGCGATCCCAAAGTGTTTATTTTGGGCGAAGAGGTTGGCGTTTGGGGCGGCACGTACGCCGTGACAAAAGGATTCCTGGATCATTTCGGACCTGAACGTGTGCGCGATACACCCATCTCCGAAGCCGCCATCATCGGCGCCGCCATCGGTTCAGCATTGAATGGCTTGCGGCCGGTGGCTGAATTAATGACCATTAACTTTGCGTTCGTGGCCATGGACCATATTGTCAACGAAGCAGCCAAGCTGCACTATATGTTTAACGGCCAATTTCGGCTGCCGATGGTGATCCGCGCGCCAAGCGGCGGCGGACGCCAACTGGCGGCAACCCACTCCCAGACGCCGGACGCCATTTTTGCTCACTTTCCCGGGCTAAAAGTGGTGGTGCCCGGCACGCCCGAAGACGCCAAGGGGTTGCTTAAATCCGCGATCCGTAGTGATGATCCTGTCCTTTATATTGAAAACGCCACTGTTTACCAACAGCGCGGCGAGGTGCCGGACGGTGAATTTACAACTCCGATCGGCAAATCCAAAGTGCAGCGCGAGGGTAAAGACGTCACGCTGGTTACTTATTCCAAGATGGTCGACTATTCCATGCAGGCTGCCGCCCAACTGGAAAAAGAAGGCATTGATGTTGAAATAGTAGATCTGCGCTCCTTGCGGCCGCTGGACATGGGTCCGGTCATTGAGTCCTTTAAGAAAACCAACCGTGCAGTTATTGCCGAGGAAGGCTGGAAGTCCTACGGCGTCGGCGCGGAAATCGCGACCCGCATCTATGAGGAGGCATTTGATTACCTGGACACGCCCATTAAAAGGGTGGCGCAGAAAGAAGTGCCGCTTCCTTACAATCGCCGCCTTGAACAGCTCGCGCTGCCGCAGGTGGAGGATATCATCAGCGCGGTGAGAGAGGTATTGAAATAATGGCGAACACAGTTGAGATGCCCAAGCTCGGTTTTGACATGGCTGAGGGCAAGCTGGTAAGATGGGTCAAAGCCGAAAATGAAAAAGTTGAAAAAGGCGAGGTTCTGGCCGAAATCGAAACCGACAAAGCAACCGTGGAGGTGGAATCAACCTTTAGTGGCATAGTGGCCAAACACCTGGTGGAAGAAAACACAGTCCTGCCGGTTGGCACTCCCATTGCTGTCATTACCGACGAAGGCGAGATTTTCAATCCCGAAGAATTAACCCATAAAAAAACTGAAACAAAACAGGATGTGCCTGTTGAAAGCAGCGAATCAAAGGTGCAAGCGAGTTTTCCAATAGAAGAGATTACTGAAAAGCCCCAAACATCAGGTTTCATAAAAGCTTCCCCGCTCGCGAAACGCATCGCTCATGAAAAGGGGATTGACCTGACTGTTGTCACCGGCACAGGTCCTGAAGGGCGGATTGTTAAACGGGATTTGGCAGGAGCGAATGTAGCAGGCGAACAACCTGCACCGCAGCCTGAAGTAAAAGCTGAAGCGCCAGCCCCGATTGTCAGTGGTAAGGATGAAGTCATCGAGATCAGCCGGCTGCGCGCAGCCATTGGCAAACGAATGCTGGAATCGCACCAGGCCATCCCCAATTTCACGGTCACCCACAGCTATAACGCGGATGCGCTAATAACAATCCGCAAGGAGATGAATGAAGGCATGGCGGATGAAGCCAAAATTTCGGTAAATGATTTCTTCATCCGCGCAGCAGCCCTGGCTCTGAAGCAGTTCCCAAACCTGAACTCTTCTATTTCCGGAAGCCAGATCACCCGCCGTGGGGATATCAATATCGGTGTCGCTGTGGCGGTTGAGAACGGCTTACTAACCATTGTGGTCAAAAACGCGGACCAGAAACCGCTCTCACAGATCTCGCAGGAAATGAAGGAAATGACCGCCAGGGTCAAGGATGGTAAGCTGCGCAATGAGGACATTGAAGGCTCAACCTTTACCATCAGCAATTTGGGTATGTTTGAAGTGGAGGACTTTACCGCCATCATCAATCCGCCGGAAGCGGCTATACTGGCGGTCGGCAGCGCCATGCAAGTACCGGTTGTTGAAAACGGCGTTTTGGCGGTTGGCTGGCGTGTGAAAGCTACCCTATCTGCCGACCACCGCATCACCGACGGCGCTGAAGCAGCCCACTTTATGCAGCACCTGGCGCTTTACCTCGAACAGCCCTGGCGTTTGCTTTAACCAAAGCGATTTAATATAAAAAGCGCGGAGTATTTATTCCCGTGCTTTTCAATTTCAGGTTATTTTTCAGCAACCCCTGGCTTAGAAAGCAGTGCAAAGACCAGCAACAGGATAACCGCGCCTGCGGCTGCCAAGGAAGAGATATTCACCAGCGGCACATTCGGAAATTTGACCGCGATGCCTGTGAATGCCCACACCAGAACTAACGCGTGGGGAATGTTTCGTCGGGATAAACTCATCATGGCGGATATAATCACAGCGGCAATCAGCATAATCACCAGCCACACCTCAGGAGCGATGCCAAACCCGTTCCATCTGATGAAATAAAGCAATTGAGTGGCGTTCGCGATGGTTGCAACAGTGATCCAACCCAGATACAGGCTGAAGGGCACATTCACCAGCCAGTTTTCCGCCGCGGTTACCCTGGTTTTTCCGATGCCAAGCCTCAAGAAAATAGTGATCAATGAAACCAGCAGCACCAGCATGAAAACCATAGCCAGAGCAAACTGCTGATAATGGAAACTGACCAACCATAAAGCGTTAGCTAAATTGCTGACCGCGAACCAGGGACCAATTTTGGCGACATGGTCATTTTCACGGTTATTGGGCAATGATTGAAAGATAATGAAACTGATCAAGCCAAGATAGATCAATCCCCAGATGGAAAACACATATCCCGCGGGGACAAAGTAGATATCAAAGCTGTCCGAAATTTCCCTGGTAGTCATGTTATTGAGCGGCAGGCTGGTCGCCAAAAAGTTAACCACCAGGGTTACCAAAAATGTTAGAGCATTCGGACCAACAAATTTGTTTTTATTTTTCATTTAAACCTCCGATTTTACGGTTGCGTGCTTGCCCATCCAGAAACCCTTCCAGGTCAGGGCCTCCCGCAGGCCGGTCAAGGATATACCTCAACGCCAGGAATCTGACGGGTGAGTTTACTTCATCTTCTTCCAGCAGCCAATCTAAAACTTGCGGATTGATTTTTTCTCTCCAATTATCCATAGCATTACCTTTAAGCCTGATTAAATTATTGCATATAATTGACTCTTATAAAAGAGAGGGCATGATGAGCGAAACTCAAAAAACCAGTGTAACATCGGTTTTCAACGACATCCGGCGCAAATTCAACTCGCCGGATTTCGATGGCGGTTATATCACATCGGTTTTGGGAAGCGCCGATATGGATTTGCGCGAAGCCAAAATGAAAGGGACGGAAGCCGTTTTGGATATCACTAATATTTTAAGCAGCACCTATATCTACCCCGCCGCGGACTGGGATGTGAGGCTGGAACTGACCGAAGTTGCTGGCAATGTCAAAGACCGCCGCGAAGAAACTGCCAAAGGCAAGAAGAAGTTGCTGCGCATTACTGGCATCACAGTGCTGGGGGATGTGTATATCCGTTAACTCTCTTTTATTCTGACACTACTCTGACATGATAATCTCCCGTTTCGGGAGATTATTTCTTTACATAATCTTCACAATTGCTTCACGTCCCCTTATTGTTCAGGCTTTATAGTTGCTGCAAATACGAAATGAGGTAAAAATGAACAACACACTAAAAATCACTTTAATAGTCATCGCAGTCCTGTTCGGGGCGGCGATCCTTGTCACCGGCGGCGTGGTACTGGGGCGTACTTTTGCCTTCCGTAACGCGAATGCCTATAACCGCTTCAACAATTCACGACAGCCCTTCAGTATGGGTCCTGGAATGATGGGACGCGGTTTCTTTGGCCAAGGGAATGATGATCAACAATCCTTCCGGAAGGGTCCGGGTATGATGGGACGCGGTATTTTTAATAACACTTACATCGGCGAACCCGCGAGTATTGAAAAAGCCCAAACCGCGTTTGAAGCTTATGTAGCAGGACTTAGCAATGATGACCTTGAACTGCATGAGATCATGGTCTTCAGCCAGAACGCTTATGCCGTGGTCGTGGAGAAAAGCAGCGGAAAGGGCGCCATGGAGCTTCTTCTGGACTTTGCTTCCGGTGAAGTGTATCCCGAAATCGGCCCCAACCACATGTGGAACCTTAAATACGGCATGATGGGCGGCGGCAGGAATGGCGCCTTAGGGTGCGGGATAGGATACAGAGCTAATACTGATTCAGCAATCAACACCGAATTGACCGTCACTGAAACTGACGCCAAATTTGCGGCGCAGGCTTACCTGGACACGAACGAACCCGGCGCGTCCGTCGCAGATAAAGGCATGGCTTTCTACGGCTATTACACCTTTGATTACAGCGTGGATGGCAAAGTCGCCGGCATGCTCAGCGTGAACGGTTACAATGCCCAGGTCTGGCCGCACACCTGGCACGGTCAGTTTGTGGATGAGTGGGAACTCGAATAAAAAAAGCAAACCAAACATAGCAAGCACGATTTATACTATAGAGGAGGATAAAACCTCCTCTATTAGATAGGAAAACCAGTCAGGGATAATCACATGGGTAAATCGAAAATTCTGGTCATTGATGACGAGCCGAGCATCCTGAACGTCGTCACAGCATACTTGCGCTCCGAAGGGTATGATTATCGGACTGCCAGCGACGGGGTTGAAGGTTTGAAAGCAATCCACGCGTTCCAACCTGACCTGGTCATCCTGGATGTGATGCTGCCAGGGATGGATGGCATAGAGGTGCTCAGCCAGCTGCGGCGCGAGTCTAACGCTTATGTGATCATGCTGACCGCCAGGTCAGAGGAGACCGACAAGCTGGTCGGCCTGTCAGTCGGCGCGGATGACTACCTCACCAAGCCCTTCAGCCTACGGGAATTGATGGCACGCATCAAGGCTGCCCTGCGGCGCTATCAGAAACCCACTGCGAAAGTGGACAGAAAAATCTATTCCTTTAATCAGGTACGCATCGATTCCGGAAGCCGAAAAGCCTGGGTGGGTGAACTTGAAATAGACCTCACCTCTCTGGAATTCGACCTTTTGGTGACGCTTGCGGGCCATCACGGGCTGGTTCTTTCACGCCAGCAGCTGCTTGAAAAAGTGTGGGGCTATGACTATTTCGGCGATTTACGAGTGGTGGATGTCCACATTGGCCACCTGCGCCAGAAGATGGGCGATCAATTCATTGAAACAGTGCGCGGCGTGGGTTACCGCTTTGAGGATAAAGAGATCAAAGATGTTTAAAGCCATTCGCGGCCGCTGGGCATTGAAAATACTTATTGCTTTCCTTTTAATTATTGTATTAACCGGAATCATCAATACCGCAGTAATGAACTTATCCATCCAGGCTGCTTTCGACCGTCATCTTGGGAGGATGGGAGAGGGCATGCAAACCATGATGGGCAATATGCGCGGTTTGAATATCTTCGCAAATTTCCGCGCAGCCGTTAATGAATCCCTGCTCATCTCTTTCGCGGTGGCGTTTTTCATCGCCATCGCTGCCAGCCTGCTCATCAGCCGTCTGATCACCCGGCCGGTCAATACCTTAACCAATGCCAGCCAGAGTATTGCCAAGGGTGAATATACCCACCGGATTCCAAAAGAAGAAGTATCCGCGGATGAATTAGGGCAGTTGGCAGTGAGTTTTAACCAAATGGCAGAAAAACTGGAGCAAACTGAAACTATGCGCCGCCAACTCATCGGGGATATCAGCCATGAACTACGCACCCCACTGACTGCCATCAAAGGATCAATGGAAGGTCTTATAGACGGTATCCTTCCCAAGGATGAAACCACTTTCGCCCAGATTTATTTCGAAGCAGACCGGCTGCAGCGTTTGGTTGAGGACCTGCAGGAGTTGAGCCACATTGAAGGCGGCCAGTTCAAGCTTAACGAGAAATCGATCGAAATTGAGGATCTGGCAAAATCGGCGGTTAGCGCGTTGGAAAGCGCTTTTGCCAAGAAAAATGTGAGCCTGAACTTGCGGTCCGAAAAAAACCTGCCGAAAATTAAAGCTGATCCCGATCGTATCCTTCAGGTCCTTCAAAATCTGCTGGGTAATGCCCTGCAGTTCACGCCTTCCGGCGGTGAAGCAGTGGTGGCTTTAAGTAAATCCGACAACGGAGTTGAGGTTTCGGTCCAGGATAACGGAGCCGGGGTTGAAGCCAAGCATATTGATCATATTTTTGAGCGATTCTACCGCGCTGATCCCTCTCGCTCTCGAACCAACGGTGGTGGAAGCGGCATCGGGCTAACCATTTCGAAAACAATAATTGAAGCGCATGCCGGAATAATCTGGGCTGAAAGTCGCGGTAAAAACCAGGGGAGCAAGTTCACTTTTACCCTTCCGGAATGATATAATCTATGTATAGATTTCGATCTTCATAGTTGGTCGCAAACCACCAGATCAAATGGCCTGGCGGTATTTTTTATAAAAGAAATGGAAAAAATGGAAACAAAACTGAATGTCGGTAATCTGCCCTTCGATACGACCGAGGAAGAAATTCAAACTCTCTTCGCCCAGGCAGGGGAAGTAAAGTCGGTAACGCTCATCAGCGACAAATTCTCTGGTCAATCCAAGGGTTTTGGATTTGTTGAGATGGCAAACCAGGAAGGCATGCAAAACGCCTTAAAAATGTTTGAGACTTTTACCTTTAAGGACCGCCCGATTAAAGTAAATGTGGCGCGCCCGAAGGAAGACAACCGCCCGCAATTCCGCGACAACCGCAACCGCAGAGACGGTGGTGGCGGCGGCCGTTCAAGATATTAAATAAAATTAAATGCCCCGGTTTCCGGGGCATTTTTTATATTAATTTTGCCAGCCGCTGAATGCCGGTTTGAATTTCTTCCGGTGTGAGAGCGCAAAAAGGCAGGCGCATAAATTTATCGCCTCCGTTTATAAAGAAACCCTTGCTGTTACTCAACGCGATTCCGCCAGTTTTGCAGGTTTGCACATCAGGAACGCTCGCGGTTTCCTTGAGAGTCAGTCCCACAAAAAATCCGCCCTGCGGTTTAAGCCATTCACCTTTATTCCCAATATAAGTCCGCAGAGATTCAAGCATCGTGTTTAACCGGATACCATAGAGTGCATGCAGAGATTCAATTTGTCTTTCCAGCCAGCCGTTACGGATAAATTCATATATTATTGCCTGGTTGAGGTAGCTTGAATTTATACATGAATCCTCAGCATATTGGCGGATTCGTGAGGTAATAACCTCAGGCGCTGCCATATACCCTACGCGCAATCCCGGGATGATCATCTTGCTGAACGAAGACATGTGGATGACACGGTCCTTGTTTTGTTCAATGAATGTTGGAACAGGTTCACCTGAATACCGTAAATGGCGGTACGGGCCATCCTCGATGACCAGAAAATCATATTGCTTTGCCAAACTGAGCAATCTTTGCCGCTGCTCCAGGGGCATTAACGCGCCGCTTGGATTCTGAAAATCCGGGATGATATAGAAGGCTTTCGGCACCGCGCCATTGTGTAGGGAAGCTTCAACCGCGTCCAGGTCCATTCTGCCGTTTGTAAAGTCAAACCCTTTCACTCGCATGCCCGCCCTCTTGAAGAGCGTCAAGGAACGGTCATAGGTAGGCTGCTCGACAAAAATCAGATCACCGGGCGTCAGGCAGGAGTGGATAAAAAAATCCAGAAGTTGCAGCGACCCCTGCCCCAGGATTACGCTATCCATGCCTACCTGATGTTTGTCAGCAATCCATTCCCTCAGCGGGTCATATCCTGCCGCGCTGGCGTATTGCAGGATCAGATCGCCGTGGTTCAGGATGGCAGTTCTGGCACATTCAACCAGTTTTTCTTTTGGAAAACTTTCAACAGGCGGAATACCACGGATAAAGGCAATTGTTTTTTCCATTAATTAATAATTAACCTTTTGGGGGAGATTTCAAACCGCTACCGGTGAGCGCGACCACCACTTTCGCGTCCGGTCCAACTGCTTTATATACTAGTGGCAGCGCCGCGGCAGCCGTCGCGCTGGTGGGTTCCGCGAACAGGCCATTGAGTGCCAGGGCTTGCCAGGTTGTTTTGATCTCATTTTCGGTCACGGTCAGCGCGCCCCCCTCGCTTTCGCGCAGCGCCTGCAAAATGCGTTTGCCGCGCACCGGCTTTACAATGGCCAGTCCTTCCGCCTGGCTGATACCTGCGGGAACAAGCTCTGGAATTTCTGCCAGGCCTGCTGAAAAGGCCGCTTTTATCGGCGAGAGCAATTCAGGCTGGGCTGCATACAGCCGCGGCAAGTGCTGGATCAATCCTGCCCGCATCAGGCGTCGGAATCCCAGCCAGGCGCCCATTAGCAGCCCGCCCTGGCCGACCGGAATGACAACCGCGTCTGGTGCCTCTCCACCGAATTGTTCCCATATTTCCCAGGCAAAGCTCTGCTGGCCGAGCAGGTAAACCGGGTTATAGGCATGCGAAGCATACACCGCCCCATTGCTCACCGCCTGAAGCGCAGCTTTGGTGGTCTCGGAACGCGGACCGGGGATCTTGTGAAGTTTCGCGCCGAAAAAACCAATCTGCGCCAGTTTGGCGGGTGACGCGCTCTCGGGCACGAAGATGGCTGCCTTCAATCCGGCGCGCGCTGCGTACGCAGATATGGACGCGCCGGCATTGCCGGAGGAATCCTCAACAACATCCCTGATACCGGCGGCGCGCAGGTGGTTGATCTCCACTTCCGTACCGCGGTCCTTGAAAGACCCTGTAGGCGCCATGAATTCCAGCTTGAAATATGTTTGCCTGCCATTGAAGTTCATATCCACCAGGGGCGTCCAGCCAGCGCCCAGCGTAAAGGGATCGCCGATCTCGTCCAAAGCGAATTTTTCCTGATAGCGCCAAAGGCCGGGCATAGAAGAATTTATTTTTGTTTTATCGAATGAAGCGCTCTCTTCCGGCTCCCACGCGCCGCCGCAATCACATCGGAACTGGTGGGGATCAAAGACAGCGCTTTTCCCACAATCCTGGCAGAAGACTCTCATATCAACGATCCTCCAAAATCGAGATAGACATATTCTAATAAAAATCCCCCGAAGTGGGGGATCAATTTTTAATTTTGGATTTTTCAGGCGGATTGCTCAATCACCTTTTCGAGCATGTCCATAGTGATCGATTGCGGACGTTCAAGTGGTGAATATAACGCGCGCGCCCATACCAGGTTGGCGGTCAGCCCCAGTACCCTCCCCACGCCAAACAACACTGTATAGAAATCATATTCCTTTATGCCGCAGTGGTATTGCAGGGTGCCGGAGATTGCATCAATATTCGGCCAGGGATTCTTGGCTTTGCCGTGTTCCTTGAGCACCCGCGGAGCTACATGATACACCAGGTCTGCAAGTTGGAAAAGTTCATCATCTGCGAAATATTTCTTGCCAAATTCATACTGCACCAGGAAACGCGGGTCGATGTTGCGCAGGATGGGGTGGCCATATCCGGGAATAAGCTTGCCGCGGTTTAGTGTATCCCAGATGTAACTCTCAAGCTCTTGCTCCGATGGGCATTGGCCAAATTTGTTGCGCACTGCCAGCAGCCACTCCAGGCAGTCCTGATTGGCGCGCCCGTGCAGCGGACCGGCTAAACCATTAATGGCCGCGGAACAGGAGAAAAAAACATCGGAAAGGGCAGAGTTGACCAACAGGCTGGAGTGAGCACTGACATTGCCGACACCCTGGTCAGCGTGAATTATGAAAAACAGACGGCTGAGGTTTTTATATTGCTCATCCCAGTCCTTGTCGATCATATAGGCAAAATTCGCGCTCCAGTCGTGCGACTGGCTGGGCGGTATCAGGGCACGGTTATGGTACTTGATATTGTAAATGGCCGCAGCTATAGCGGGCGCCTTGGCCGTCAGGCTGAGGCTGTCGGTCAACATCGGGCGCCAATATTTTTCTTTTTGCAATCCGTTCTTGTAATTCAACGAAAACTCTGAGCGTGATTCCAGGGCAAGGATTGCCTGTGAAAACATGATCATGGGATGGGTATCTTTGGGCATGGCACGCAACATATCCGCCACATGGTAGGGAAGATCACATCGACGGCGCCATTCCTCCTCTATATCCAGCGCATCCTGGCGGGTTGGAATATCCCCAACCAACAGCAGGTAATACAACCCTCCGGCCAGCGAAAATTCACTATCATCCGCTTTGGGCAGCAGATCAAGAACTTCTTTAATTTTGTACCCGCGGTACTGCAAGCCTTCCTGCGGATCAACGTAAGAAACATCACTGAGCAAAATGTCCATACCGCGCAGGCCGTTAAAAATCTGGTTAACGTGTATTTCCCCCACCTTTCGGTTTTTATGCTCCGCCGCTATGCGCTCAATGCGCTCCCTCGCGGCTTCAATCTTGGGTTCCATTCTGTCATGCAGCCACATCGTATTTTTCCTTTCGAAGTGAGAGAATTTCGAACTTTAGACCTGACGGGGGTAATACCCCAGCTCCCGTGAAATTTCCTCCGCGGCTGGTTTAACCAGCACGGCGATTTCATGAATCTTTTCTTCGGTGAAGCGCTGTGACGGGCCGGAGATGGTCAGCGCCGCCGTGATACGCCCAAACTGGTCGAAAATGGGTGCAGCCACGCCGGAGGCTTCCAACACCCATTCTCCTTTGCTCACCGCGTACCCTTGCCGTTGGATTTTGTGCAGGTTGGTTTTTAATTCATCCAGGTCCGTGATCGTGCGGCGGGTCATCGGCACCAGCTCAATGCCTGCCAGGAGCTCTTCTCGTCGGGATTCCGACAGGAAAGCAAGGAAAACTTTTCCGGCCGAACCCGCGTAAAGCGGTATGCGCCGGCCAACACGCGCGACAATGCGCACTGTTTCGGGGCTTTCAAGCCGTTCCACGCACACCCGGTCGTTGCCTTCCATGACATACAGGCTGATGGTCTCGCGCGTCTGCTCTTGAAGGCGTACCATCACCGGCAGCGCCAAAGTGCGTACATCCGACGTAACTGTATAAATTCCTGCCCAGGCCAACACCTTGGAACCCATCATATAGGCCAGCGTTTCAGCGTCCTGATTGAGGATGCCCAGTTCCTTCAAGGCGGCCATCAACCGCCCTGTGGTGCTGGAGGACAAATTCGCCTTGCGAGCAACTTCCCGCACCCCCATAATCGGCTCTTCCAGGGTGAAACAATCCAGGATATTTACCGCGCGCTCTAATGATTGATTCTTATCCGTCATGAATAGTGTCCCATATTACGGGACAGTGTCCCATATTAATGGGACAATTTTATCATATTGATTAATCCTGTCAAGAGATTCGTTGGGATTATTGAGAACAAATGAAAAGTTCAGGACCAAAGGTTTTTTTAATCTCTTAAATCCCTGATAGCTTGCTTTTTATTTTGGATCTGTTAACAAAATTGGTGTTCTTCTACTTTTTTCCGTATTTTTCTTTTAACTTCTTGCCGACTGCTCCTCCGGGATGAAAATTCAGATAAGTCTGTTCGGAAAATCCCTGATAGGCAGCGACTGCCATGATCAGTGCGTCGCATAAAGCCATCGAGTTGAGCGCGCTGCTCGACCCGGCAAATTTAAAGGGTCCAGCCTCTTCTTCCGCCCCGATGGGTAATGCGACTTCACACCCTGAAGCCAAACTTGATTTTATATTTCCCACGATGGCAATTGTTTTCGCGCCCAAATGTTTAATTTGCGGAAGAATTGCCAGCACCTCGGCTGTCTCTCCGCTGTTTGAGATCAGAATTACCAGGTCAGCCTTCCTCACCAGCCCAAGGTCGCCATGACTGGCTTCGCCGGCATGCAGAAAATAGGCGGGCGTGTTAAGGCTTGACATATTCGCGGCTGATTTTTTACCCACATGGCCGGAGTGGCCCACACCCATAAAAATGACCCTGCCCTTGCATTTCACCACCAATTCGCACGCCTTTTCAAAACGCTCATCCAGAAGTGAATTCAGATTCTGTAGTGATTTAATCTCATCATCTAATACCTGATGGGCGGTTCTCAGTAAAATATCTTTCTTGCCTGCCATTGTCTCCTCTTTTTCCATTCTATTTTGTAATAATCATATCAAATCAAAATCCGGAGCAATTTTACTCGCCAGATCCATAATGAAATATTGACAGAAATTAATCATATTAATTGTTCTCAATGTTAGAATTGACCAACTAATTTCTTATTTTTTCAGAGGTCTAATGGAAGCAACTCAGGTATCAAAAGTAACCATCCCCTTTATCCCGGGTGACGGAATCGGCCCAGAGATCATGGCGGCCGCCCAAAAGGTTTTGGACCACACTGTTCAGACTGCTTACTGTGGCAGCAAAAGACTGAATTGGCTGGAATTTCCGGCAGGCAAGTCTGCCTTTGAGGCTACTGGTGAGTGGCTGCCCGTTGAAACCCTTGCAGCGCTAAAAGGACACAAGGTCAGCTTCAAAGGGCCTCTGACCACACCGGTTGGCGGCGGCATTCGCTCGCTTAATGTTTTTCTGCGGCAGGAACTTGACCTGTATGTGTGTCTGCGCCAGGCACGCTGGTTTAAAGGGCTGCCCTCCCCCCATCGCAACCCCCAAGGAATTGATATCACCATCTTCCGTGAGAATACCGAGGATATTTACATCGGCATTGAATACCAGGCAGGCACACCCGAGCAACGCCGCTGGCTGGAAAGTTTTAAGCAGAGCCAGCCCGATGACTACGCGAAGCTCCCCAATCCGGAAGAGTGCGGCATCGGTATCAAGCCGGTTTCCAAACGCGGCAGCCAGCGCCTGGTGAAAGCAGCGCTTCAATGGGCACTGGACAACCACAAGCAGCGCCTGACCCTGGCGCATAAGGGTAACATAATGAAGTTCACTGAAGGCGCCTTCCGCACCTGGGGATACGAACTGGCTGAAAGTGAATTTAAGGAAAAGACATTCACGCGGCGCCAGTTCCAGGAGATCGGAACATCCCAGGGGCAGGACGCGGCCAAAGCAGCCCAACAGCAGGCTTTGTCTGATTGCAAATTATGGGTGGATGACGTTATCGCGGATGTGGTGTTTGAGCAACTCATTACCACCCCGCAGCAATTTGATGTCATTGCAACCACCAATCTCAACGGCGATTACATATCCGACGCCGCAGCCTCTCTGGCAGGCGGCGTGGGTATTTCACCCGGCGCGAACATTAACTACGAGACTGGCACAGCGGTCTTTGAAGCCAATCACGGCTCCGCTGAAGAGCTGGCCGGTAAAGGTGTGGCCAACCCCAGTTCGCTCATCCTTTCCGGAGAAATGATGCTGCGCTTCCTCGGCTGGCACGAAGCCGCGGACCTGGTCCGCCAAGGTATCACTGAAACCATCCGCGCGCGGAAGGTCACCTTTGATCTGGCCAGGCAAATCGAGGGCGTCCAGGCGCTGGGAACTCAGGAATTCGCACAGGCTGTGATTGACTATATCTAGGTGTTATTCGGAGTGGCCATGGTAAAACTGTTCGGAGATATTAAAGATTCTTTTCAGGCAAATGGCAAGACGTATTCCTTTTTCAGCCTTCCCCGACTGGCGCAGAATTTAAGTGTTGACCTTTCACGGCTGCCATATTCACTGCGGGTGCTGCTGGAAGGCTGCCTGCGCCAGCAAGACAAGAGCGGTTTTCCTCCCGAAGCTGTTGATGCACTAGTTCATTGGAAGCCAGATGCTTCCGGTGAACGGCCAGCTGTGCCTTTCATGCCCGCCCGCGTGCTAATGCAGGATTTTACCGGGCTGCCGGTGCTCAACGACCTCACCGCGTTGCGCGCCGCGCTGAAAAGACAAGGAAAAGATCCCCTCGTTGTCAATCCGTCTATCCCCTGCGACCTGGTTATAGATCATTCACTAACCGTGGAAGCTTACGGTTGCGCGGATGCGCAGCGGCTGAATGAAGAACGCGAATTTGACCTGAACCTTGAACGTTACGCTTTTCTGAAGTGGAGCCAAATCGCGTATAAAAATCTGCGTGTCCTGCCGCCAGGGTTGGGCATTTGCCACCAGGTCAATTTGGAATACTTGAGCCAGGTTGCTTTTATTAAAGATGTGGGAGATCAATCGGTTATTTATCCGGACAGCGTATTAGGCACCGATTCTCACACCACCATGGTCAACGGGCTGGGCGTGCTTGGATGGGGCGTGGGCGGCATAGAGGCGCTGGCTGCCATGCTCGGCTATCCGAGTGAGTTTTCCATCCCGAACGTGGTCGGCGTAGAGATAACCGGCAGCCTGCTAGAAGGCGTTTCCCCGACTGACCTGACCTTGACGCTTACCAGCCGCCTGCGGGCGCTGGGCGTGGTCAATAAATTCATCGAGGTTTTCGGTCCGAGCTGCGCCGCGCTGCCTGTAGAAACGCGCGCCATGATCGCCAACATGTCCCCGGAATCTGGCGCAACCGCGACTTATTTCCCGGTGGATGGACAGACCTTGAATTATCTGCGCCGCACCGGCCGTTTAGAAAGCCACATTAATCTGGTAGAAACCTACTATCGCGCTCAAGGGCTCTATCGTGAGGACGGTGGCCCCCACCCCAAGTATTCCCAAATATTGCAGATCAATTTAGGTGAAATCCAGCCGGTAATGGCCGGACCTAAACGCCCCCAGGATATCTTCCCGCTTTCAGGAGCTAAACAAACTTTCAAAAACGCTTTGGCCGCTCCAATAGGGAACACGGGGTATGGTTTGAATGATGATGAAATTAATAAAAAAGTCAAAGTTGCCATTAATGGCCAGGAAATGGAACTATCCCATGGCGCGGTTCTGATCGCAGCCATCACCTCCTGCACCAACACTTCCGATCCGAGCGTAATGATCACGGCCGGGCTGCTGGCGCGCAATGCCGCCGCCAAAGGTCTGCGCACAAAACCCTGGGTCAAGACCAGCTTCGCACCCGGTTCACGCGCGGTAAGGGCTTATCTCTCTTCCGCTGGACTATTAGAGGGACTGGAGGCGCTTGGCTTCCAGATTGTGGGTTACGGCTGCACAACCTGCATCGGTAACTCTGGACCAATTGATGCAACCATCAGCCGCGCAATCAGGGAAAACGGTCTTGTTGGCGCGGCTGTGCTTTCGGGCAACCGCAATTTTGAAGGGCGCATCCATCCCGACGCGCGCGCCAGTTTTCTGGCTGCGCCTCCACTGGTTGTCGCCTATGCACTCACCGGCAGTGTGGATTTTGATTTTGAGAAAACGCCATTGGGAATAGATGCCTCAGGCAATCCGGTTTATCTAAAAAACATTTATCCAACCCATGATGAAGTAGTCAAAGTCGCGCGGGAATACGTCAAGTCAGATATCTATTACAAAAATTACGACAGCCTTTATGAAGGCAACCAACGCTGGAATGATTTGGATGTCCCAAAAGGGGATATCTTTCCCTGGGATTCGGGCTCAAGCCTGATCCGCGAACCTTCCTTTTTGTTGGGAGCAACTTCAAACCAGACTTCTTCAATTGAAATACAGGGCGCCCGTGCGCTGGCTGTTCTGGGTGACTCGATCACCACCGACCATATCTCTCCCGCCGGACGAATCGCGCCTGAGTTGATCGCTGGTCAATACCTGCAATCTCTGGGTGTCAAACCTGCGGATTTCATTTCCTTTGGCGCGCGCCGCGGCAACCATGAGGTGATGGCACGCGGCACCTTCAGCAATCCGCGCCTGCGCAACTTGCTCACCCCGGATGTGGAAGGCGGATTCACCCGCCACCTACCGGACGGTGAGGTTATGACGATTTTTAACGCTTCTATGCGCTATCAAAAAGAAGGCGCGCCGCTGATTATCTTGGCTGGTAAACTTTACGGCAGTGGCTCAAGCCGCGACTGGGCAGCCAAGGGCACATACCTGCTGGGTGTGCGCGCGGTAATCGCAGAATCCTTTGAGCGTATCCACCGTACCAACCTGGCTTGCATGAGTGTGCTCCCGCTGCAATTTGCGTCAGGTGAAAACGCCCAGGCGCTCGGATTGAATGGCGATGAATGCTTCACTATTTTTGGCGTTGCCGGAATGAACACTCGGAAAACACAGTTGACTGTGGCGGCTGACAGCCCGGATGGCAAGCGCATTGAATTTCAGGTCACCGCGCGCATCGATACCCCTCTGGAAATGATTTATTTTAAAGCCAGCGGCTTGATGCGCAAGGTATTGATTGATCTAAATACATAATGCATTTGGGTATTTATAATAAAAGGATGAAAGCTCATCTTCGTGAATTTTTATTTTTAGCTCTCACAGCCTGTCTGGCAATAATTGCCTGTCAGCCCTCCGTAGCGCAGCCGGAAACGCTGATCCAGACACCGGTTCTCCCTTCTTCAAAACCAGCGGAAATAGTACCCACCGAAACTCCGGCTTCTGAAGCAACGGAAATTCATGGAGAGCCAGTGATCTTGGATAGCTTCGGTAATAACAGCCCCTTGTGCATGGCCGAACCTGGCACCAGTGCCTTCAAATTGACATGCTCAGGTAATGAGCTGACCATCGGTCGGTCAAAAAGCCTACGCAAGGTGGATATATTCCTTTTTAGAGATTTGCCCATTCAATCCGGGTCATTCAGCCTTGAGGTTGAAGCGCTTTCTACAGCTGCCCAAGGGGTCAAATCAGACCAGAATAATTATGGCTATTATTTTGTTGATGAAAGCGGCCAATATCATGCCTTGCGTCTGACAGCCCATTATTTTGAATTTGAAACCTGGTCGATGAATGAAGAGATCAAGGTAGAAGAAAGCACTAACCTGACTTTTTCACCTCTGATTAAATCCGCCGGCCAGAGCAACGCCTTGCGTCTGGATTGTTCAACATCAGGGTGTGATTTTTTCGCTAACGGCAGTTTGGCTGGACGTATCCCGATCGGCATCAATGGCAAGGTCAAGGCTATCGGTTTATTTGCTGCATCCGGTTGGAACCAGCAGTTTGGGAAGGTGCAATTTAAAAATTTACAGGCAAATACACTGCCTGACGAGCAGAATAATAATCAACCTTACCATTTGGAGGATAGCCTTTCCGATAGCAGTACTATCTTCTCTGGAACGGGTTTGAGCGGAGCGTTTAACCGATATGAAGCGGATGGCTTTCACTTTTCACCGGTTATCCCTTATGGACACTATGCGGTGAAAGGCGGTCCCGCACTAGGTGACATGTCAGTTAGTGCAACAGTGAAAATGGAAGTGGAATCTGGCATCAGCGGCAGCCGTTACGCAGGGGTAGTGTGCCGCTCCAGCCAGGAGGGTATGGTCATGGCAGTGATCCGCGCGGACGGTACCTACACCATTTACCGCGATACATCCCAGCGGCCGTTTGCCCTGCTGGCTGAAAAGTCTTCGGCTGCCATCTTGCCCGGTCTGGTTGAAAATAAATTGCGCCTTGATTGCATAGGCGATCAGATCAATTTTTATATCAACGATACACAGGTGGAATCCCTGACCGATATGCGCTACGGGCTTCGCTTTGGCCGCGCCGGGCTTTTCACCAAAGCCGGTGGCGATCCCAACCCGGACGCGGTGGTCTTCACCAATTTCAGCATCACAGAAGTGCGGTGAGATCTTTACAATTAATAATCTGTGTTGGGAGATGCAAAGCACCCGACACTACGTTCTGGGCAATTGTGCATCGCTCTTACCAATTTATACTTAATTAAATTAGCAAGTGATTTGTTACTTCACATCCTTCAGCCCCTCCCACAGATGGTCTAGGACCATCAGAAAGGTTTTGCTGCGTTCTTCCCAGGCCCGCTGACTAATGTGAAACCCGTCGCGGTAGGGGTCAATACCGTGATCGCCCAGAGGCTGGGCAGCCGCCCACCAGTTCCACATTGGCAGGTCATACTCATAAGCCAGCTTGGTAATGGTCAGGTTGATGGAATTATCTTTTTCCACATTATCCGCTTTTGTCGCCAATATGGGCACAGACCCCTGAGAGATGGTGTACTTAATGATTTGCCGCAGGTATTGCTCATATAATCCGGCCGAGCGCCCATTAAATGGGAATTCCAGGCTGATAAGAACAAAGGAGGGGCGCGTAAGGCGTAATTCACATTCCAATGGCGCTTCATCCGGCAGACAGATTTCAGGATCAGCCATCAAAGGAGAAAGCGGTGAAGCGGCGGTAAAACCAAATTTGGTGGACTGGCCGTCTGTGTCAAACGACCCTTTGAAATTTTCAATCGTATCCAGGTAATCGTCAATTCTCCATGAAAACTTATAAATATCCAGATGGTCAAACTTTCCAAGAAAGTAACTACGCAGGTTCTGGCAATCCCCCACCTTTGAAAACGCTTTGGGGTTATTACCCAATGCCTGGCCGTGTTTGAAAATATCCCGGGCTGCTTCAGTCACCTCAGGCATCACCGGCCAGGTTTGCCAATCTTTTGGCTGCTGTCGAATATCCAGAGTTGGCTGCGGAGATTCTGTGGCGAGCGTAATTTCCGCGTCGGCTGTCTGAGTTGCGTGAAGATACGCGTTACCATCATCTTTGGTGGGCAGCGGCGTTGCCCAACCTACTGATGGTTCAGTTTTTGCGCAGGAATTTAACAAAAAGGAAAAGGTAAAAAGCAATGGTAATAATTTTTTCATGGGGGTAATTTTACTATCCCGAAAAATATATTAACCTATCAATTAATTATCTGTCATTTACACCCACCTTCTGCATTTTGGGGAGCGTCCTCTACCCATAGGTGAGAGGATTGAATCTATTGGAACTTTTTTCTGAATTTTTCGTCTAAATATAGGATGATTTTGTCAAATCTGTTATACACTTCCGGCGCTGGTTCAAACACCGGTAGGAGGAAAAATGAAACGAAAAAATTTGATGATTGCCACAATTCTGATAATCATAGTAAGTGCCGCGTGCAGCCTGCCCTTCACCATCCAGACAGTGGATGACCAGATCTCAACATTGGCTGCACAGACTGTGCAAGCCTGGCAGACTCAAAATGCGCCCACTCAAACGCCCGGACCTACATCGACCTCTTTACCAACGCAGACTCCATTGCCTACACAGACCGCATATCCCACCTATACGCCAGTGGCCACCTATACATTAATTGCGACTGTTACACAAGCTGCTACTGCCACCCCCAAAACACTTCCTACAGCAACGCCCCAACCTTGCAACCAGGCATATTTCATCAGTGAAACGATACCAGATGGCACCAAATTCAGTCCTGGAACAGAATTTACCAAATCCTGGCGGTTAAAAAACACCGGTACCTGCACATGGAATCCAAATTACAAGTTCGTGTTTATCAGCGGTGACCAGATGGGCGGTGTAAATTCAGTTAAATTGGATGATTATGTTTCTCCCGGAGAAAAATTTGATGTTCTGGTTAACCTTAAAGCGCCTGCTAAGCCTGGTACCTACATCGGCTACTGGAGGTTGCAAGCAGCCGACGGCTTCCAGTTTGGCCAGGTATATGTTCAAATCAAAGTTCCATCGGCAGCCTTCGCTGTCACCAGTGTGAAGTTAACCTCGCATCCTGCTTCATATTCGGGTGTTTGCCCCAAGACATTTAGAATCAAAGCTGAAATTACTTCAAGTGCCGCAGGAAATGTTACCTATAAATGGAAACGCAGTGACGGTTACATTTCAGATCTAAAATCACTTAAATTTGAAAGCGCGGGGACCAAAACACTGGAATTAGACTGGAAATTAAAAACCTCAGATACACATTGGATAAAGATATATATTAACGCTCCTAACCATCAGTGGTTTGGACCTTTGGATATTAAAGTGACTTGCTCATGAGAAATTTCTACATCATACTAACCCTCTCCCGATCAGGGAGAGGGTTTTCTTTTCAAATGAGCATATTTGTTATACACTTATCACATAACCATCCTTCAGGAGTGGAATATGGCAGAGAAAACAATCAGAGTTCTTTTGGTATGCGCGGCAGGCATGTCTTCCAGTATGCTGGAAGAGAAAATCCGCAAAGCTGCGGCCGCGGTTGGCCGCGATATGGAACTAAAAGCCATCGACAGTATGCGCATAACTTTGTGGGATTTTGAAAAAGACCACATGGACGTGGTCCTGGTTGCGCCCCAGGTGCGTTTTAAAAAACGCGGCATTGCCGAAAAAGCCGAACCGCAGGGAACCGTTGTACAGGATATTGATACCGTTGCTTACGGCATGATGGACGGGGAGAAGATTTTTGCGCAGGTGCTGGAAGCAATCAAAAAATAATTTTTTAAATTACATTTTTAGTTGCTACCCTGTTATCAATGAATTCAGACAAACGCAGAAATCTTAAGGAAGTAGTCTTGTTATTTCTTAAGCTGGGCTTTACAGCGTTTGGCGGTCCTGCCGCGCACCTTGCCATTATGCATGATGAAGTGGTTAAACGCCGGAAATGGCTTGATGACGAACAATTCCTCGACCTGGTCGGCGCGACCAACCTGATCCCCGGACCAAACTCAACCGAAATGATTATCCATTTGAGCTTTCTGCGCGCGGGCTGGCCAGGTTTTTTTCTGGGAGGGATCAGTTTCGTTTTGCCCGCAGTGCTAATGGTGATGGGACTGGCCTGGTCCTATCAAAAATACGGGGCTGCGCCCCAGGTATCCTGGGTGCTTTACGCGGTAAAACCGGTCGTAATTGCCATTATTTTCAAAGCACTCTGGTTTCTGGGAAAACAGGCTATTAAAAATCATTTGACGGGCATAGCCGCGGTCAGCGTTTTAATATTGAATCTTTTGGGATTTGATAGCGTGGTACTCCTGTTCGCGGCTGGAATATTGGTGATGCTGATTAAAAACTTCAAGAACTTCAAGGTTACCCCTCCAACCTTGAAAGGATTTCTTCCCATAACTCTGTCGTCCATCTCGTCGGTCGTTCCGCAAGCCTTTAATCTACCCACCCTCTTTTTAACCTTTCTTAAAATTGGCAGCGTCCTTTATGGTGGCGGATACGTGCTATTAGCTTTTCTGCGCTCGGACTTTGTGGTGAGGTTGGGCTGGCTGACCGAGAAGCAGCTCATTGACGCGGTCGCGATCGGCCAGGTTACTCCCGGCCCGCTTTTTACCACCGCGACCTTTATCGGTTTTATCCTTGCCGGGGTCCCGGGCGCGATTCTTTCAACAGTTGGGATCTTTCTGCCTTCATTTTTCTTCGTTGCCATCTCAAATCCCTATATTCCTAAAATGCGAAAATCAATATGGTTTTCCGCTTTCCTTAACGGCATCAATGCCGCTTCACTTGGATTAATGGCCGCTGTGACCATTCAGCTCGCCCAAGCGGTATTGATCGATCCGCTCAGTATCATCCTGACAATTTCTTCGCTTGCCCTGGTCGTATTTACCCATATAAATACTACCTGGATAATCCTGGCGGCAGTATTGTTAGGAATAGTCCGTTTTTTATTTAGTGTTTGAGAAATTAATAATAACCAAACAATAACCGGATTTTTGTGGTTAAATAATGAAATGTCCTCAAATGGCTATTCAGATTTCATCAAGCGTTACCCTGATTATGTGGCGACATCTGAAATTGACCAGTTGAGGGCTAACCAGTATCCCCTGCTCGCAAAAGAAGCTCATGTTTACCTCGACTACACTGGCGCGGGGTTGTATGCCACTTCCCAGTTGCAGGCTCACCATAAGCTTCTGAGCGAGTCACTTTTTGGCAACCCGCATTCCTGGAATCCCACTTCAACACATTCTACAGAATTAGTTGAACAGACTCGTGCCTATATCCTGAAATTCTTTAACGCTTCCCCGGAAGAATATGTGTGTGTCTTTACACCTAATTCCAGCGGAGCGCTGAAACTGGTCGGTGAAGCCTACCCCTTCGGCACCGGGTGCCATTACCTGCTGACCTTTGACAACCACAATTCGGTCAATGGGATCCGCGAATACGCCCATGCAAGAGAGGCATCTGTTACTTATATCCCGGTGGTGCTGCCAGACCTGCGCTCCGATGAAGCAAAACTCAGGGAAGAACTTGCGAACCCAAATCGGGGCTGTTTTAATCTATTCGCCTATCCAGCGCAATTCAACTTTTCAGGCGTGCAGCATCCGCTGGAGTGGATTGCTGAAGCCCAATCGCAGGGCTGGGATGTGCTGCTGGACGCGGCCGCGTTTGCGCCCACAAACAGGCTTGACCTGAGTAAATGGCATCCAGATTTCGTGCCATTATCCTTTTATAAAATGTTTGGCTTTCCCACAGGTGTCGGTGCGCTAATCGCGCGAAAGGAAACACTGCGCAAACTCAGCCGCTCGTGGTTCGCTGGCGGCACCACCACTGTAGCGTCAGTCCGCGGCAACAAGTTTTACCCTGCCGAAGCTCCCGCCGGACTGGAAGACGGCACACTCAATTATCTCAATATCCCTGCAGTCGAGATCGGCTTGCGGCACCTGGAAAGCATCGGATATGAAATGATTCATGAACGGGTGACATGTCTGGCAGATTGGTTGCTTGAAAATTTGAATGACATGAAGCATTCCAACAGCGCCAGCATGGTGAAGATATATGGTCCGCTGACCACAGAAGCGCGCGGCGGCACTATCGCGCTTAATTTCTTTGATTCCCATGGAAATATTATTCCCAAACACTTTCTTAAGGAGCAGGCCAACCGCAGAAACATTTCCATCCGCATGGGATTCTTCTGCAACCCAGGTGCGGGAGAGGTCGCTCTGGATATTTCCGGCGACGAACTCTCCTCGTGTTTTTCGCGACCTTCTTATGAAGCACGCATCCCTGATCTCGATTTTCAGCGCTGCATTGACCCTAGAGCCTCCGGCGCTGTGCGCGTCTCACTGGGATTGGTCAGCAATTTTGAGGACGTTCGAGCGTTTCTTGAGTTTGCCGAACAATTCCTGGAATAACCTTTTATAAAACCAGACCCAGGAATAACCCAACCATAACCAGGGTTAGTATGGGAAGGACTAATCCGGTCCAATCCAGTTTTATACTCCGGCTGCCATCGGGTAAAGCCAGCGCTTTATCATTGAATTGCGCTATCAGAAAGCGAATATTCGGTATGAAAATCCCCGATTTCTCGGCCAATTGAAGGAATTCACTGTTTAGCTGTTGGATCTCATCACGGATCACCTCGGCGTGCCTGACCATAGCCACTTCCATACGCGGATTATTCAACGCTTTGCGCAGAAAAGCAACCATAACGGGTTCCGGCAGCCACAGGAATTTATTGTAAGCGGGCGGCTGAATTGGCACACCCAGCTGTCGTAAAACGCGGTACCCTTCCTTGATACCCCGCCACGCCAACACTATCGCATCGCGCGTGCGGGCCATGCGGTAATTATCATTTCCGCAAAGATACAGGGCTGTCGCAAGCGCAGGGAACAACAGCGCCACATGATACTTGGACCAGGCGTTCATCGCTTCCGAGATTTTTGGCTTTAAGTAACAGCCCTTCGCCAGTTCAGATGCGATAAGTTGCAAGCGCGGTGTTATCTCCCCTGATGGCTCACCCAGATAAATTTCCGCCGGCCTTTCAGGTTCCGCGTTTATATAAACAACCTTATGCTCTTCCCTGTAGCCAGCCGCGGCAGCAAAACCTGTCAGCACCCGGTCTTTTCCCAGGGCATCCGTCAAGGCATCCGGTCCTGCGGCATTATTCATTAGGAATAAAAAGTTGGGAGAGTAATTAGCAGCGAGAGTTGGCAATGCTTCAAGCGCCTTATTCTTGCGCATGACTACCAGAACTAAATCATAGCAGTCCTCAGGAGCAAGCTTGTCCAGCAATGGAACTTGAACAGACTCTTCTTCCTTTGTGGTCCAATTATTCAGAACGATTCCATACTGGCGTAGCTCCGCCAAACGCTGCCCGCGCGCGAGCAGGGTAACCTGCTGCCCGCCCTGATGCAATCTAACCGCAAGCAGACTTCCCAAAGGTCCGGCTCCGAAGATTAATATGCGCATTTTTCCCTACTTAACAGATTATTAATTCTTATGTGTTTCTGCAATAGAAAAACATTACCCTTTTTTATTAAATTTCTACTCCCAGCCATCCGCGGATAAAATTGCCCAGAATAAAGGAGAGCAATGCCACGCCCATGCTGATAGCGGCCATTTCCAAGAAGCGTCGCTTGAAGTTGTATCCGCGGGCGACTGAAATGTAGTAATTGAATAATGCTATGACCAAAATCGCGTTAAGGATTGTCCAGCCAAGGCTGAAGAGATAATTTTTCAAAACAAGGAATGGTATTACCAATAAGGCTACGGTAATTATGTAGGCAATACCTGTATAAATCGCCGAGCGTAGCGGATCCTGCTCACCTCCCTCCGATTTTTGAGAGAGGTATTCCGATGCAGACATGGAAAATGCCGCTGATATTCCAGTGATCAATCCGGCCAGTGCGATCAGCCGTGTATTCTGAAAGGCGAAGGTTAAACCCGCCAGAGCACCGGTCAATTCCACCAACGCGTCATTCAACCCAAGCACCACCGAACCCGCATAGCGCAGCGCTTCTTCATCCAGCATCTCCAGCAATTCAGTCTCATGTTTATCCTCATCAGCCAAAACTTGCCTGGCTTCCGGTATGGTGTTGGAAAGATTCCTGTAAATCTCCTGGACTTTTTCTTCACCCAGTTCCATCAGGCGTATGCCAAAAGTCAGGCCAAATAACCGCGACACCCAAAAGAAAAATCTGATATGTGATTTTTTCGGAGGTATATCTACTTGTGTATAACTTTTCCAAAGCGTGTAATGCTTTTTTTCCTCTCCGGCTATGCGCAACAGAATTTTTGAATTGTTTGCATCTTTAACCATCTCCGCCAGACGCGAATAGGTATGGTATCCGTTAATTTCTTCCTGTTGCAGTATTTTCAGCTGCTCAATTTGCTCTGGTTTTATCGGCATAAGTCCCTCAATTGAAAAATAAACACCACTGTAGTTGGTTGAATGGAGAAATTATAAGCCGGTTGAAACGCGGTCAGGATTAGTCTTGTTTCTTTCTGCCAGTAGCAATGAAGGCGAAAAGCACACTGAGCAAATAAAGCACAAATAACGGCGCCATCAGTAAGACCATGTTGACCGGATCAACTGTAGGCGTGATTATGGCAGCCAAAATCGCGATGACCACCAGGCTGTAACGCCAGCCTTTTGCCAAAGTTTTAGCGGAAAGGATATTCAGTTTGGCAAGCGCGAAGATGATTATTGGAAATTGGAATCCCACTCCCAGCCAGAAGATCAGATTGGTAATAAAGTTGATGTAAGAAGAAAGGCGCGGTTTGGTTTCCACCACCAGAAAATTAATAAGAAAGGTTACCGATGCGGGGAGCATGATAAAGTAAGCGAAAGCTGCACCTGCCAGAAAGAGCAGCGTGCCAAAGAAAATCGTTATATACACCCAGCGTTTTTCACCACTCTTCAACCCTGGAAGGATGAATGCCAGCAATTCATACAAGATAATCGGCATCGCGATTGCCACACCGCAGAGCAGCGCCACACGCATAAAAACCGCGACGTTCTCGGTTACTTCAATAGATTGCAAGGACGAAATAGACCCAACAGGCTTTGCCAGCAGAATGATGACTTTTTCCGCGAACGCAAAACTGCCTGCAGTTGCTGCCCCAAGCGCCAGCAGCGCGAGGAACAGTCTTTTGCGCAGGTCTTCTACATGCTCCCAAAAGGTCATTAAGGTCGCATCTGAACTGTTCTCATCTTGATTTTCTAATTGCTCAGGCGCTATCTTTTTTTTCATCTTTCAGGGAATTTTCCAAACCGGGTTTTTCTTGAGGGGACGGCTTGACTGGTGTTATGCTCGGATAATGCGAACGATTAATATCGCTGATTGTGCTGCGTGTTGACTCACGAAGTTCTTCCAGATCCTTTTCAATACCGACCTCGCGGACAATCTTACGCGGTAGTTCACGGATCTCATTTGAGGTGTCCACCACCTCGCGCCATAGCGGTGAGCGGATAATCTTGCGAATGAATTTCCCCGCTTCCCTGGCTGCTGTGACCATGCCCTTCGGTCCGAGAACGATCACTGCGATAACCATAATCAGAAGAAATTCAAGAGGTCCGATCCCAAATGCTTGCATATCAATTAGGCGAACAAAATACTATTTACCTTTGATCTGTGATTCTTTAGAATCATCTTCTTCCGGTTGTTTGTTTTCAGAAAGGCCATCTTTAAAAGCTTTTATGCTTTTACCCATTTCGCCTGCTACTTTAGATATGCGGCCTGGGCCGAAAAGAAGCAGAATGATGACCAAAACTACTATGATCTCCCATCCACTTGGCATGTTGATCTCCTTATCATCTGTGTGAGCCTAAATTATACTGTGTTCGAATGTCCTTCCTTATCAGCATATAATTAACGGGCGGAGTAAAAATACAATGTGGCAGAAGATCAAAGATAACAGGGACTGGATCCTGATCATCCTTGGAGCAATCCTGATTATTGTTGCTTTTTTTAACCTGGTTAATTTCAACCCCTATTCCATCATTGAGAATATGAACGTCACTCCTGCGGTTGACCAGGCTGGTTTTGCGCCCATCTTCATCCCGAAAGAAGTTTCCCAGCAAGAGGAAATCCAGCAGCAGACTATTTCACCGAACATACCGGAACGGCTAGTCATAGATAAAATTGGTCTGGATGCACCAGTAGAATTGGCAAAATCAATGGCAGTGAGTGTGGATAGGAAGGATGTAATCCAGTTTCTCGTCCCCGAAGAATATGCAGTCGGTTGGTATGAAGGTTCAGCGCCGTTGGGTGTGACTGGTAACACTGTGTTCAGCGGCCATCATAATGCCTTCGGAGAAGTCTTCAAAGGTCTTGTTGACCTTGAAGTGGGGGATACCATCATCCTGTTAAGTGGGGCAAAGCAGTTCAATTACGTCATCGCCAACAAAATGATTCTGCCAGAGAAAGACCAGCCACTGGATGTGCGCCTGGACAACGGCCGCTGGATCCTGCCGTCAAAAGATGAACGAATCACATTGGTTACCTGCTGGCCGAAGCGTTCAAATACTCACCGCCTGATTCTTGTAGCCGTACCAATCACAGGCCAGGGTCAGGGCGGTCAGCTTATCCCTACATCAACACCCAGACAACCCATCCGGTTAACCACACCCGCGGTTGCCCTGCTAACTGTTAAAACCGCCACCCCCATACCCGTCCGGCTGACCACTTCTGTGGTTTCACTCTTGACCTCAGATACTCCCACTCCAAAACCTCAAAAACTCAGTTTCAAGGTTCGGAATGCCGGACGGTTTTCGGTAAATATCCGTGAAACGCCCGATATTAAAGGAAAGATCATTGATTCATTTAAACCTGGTGATGAAGCGAATGGCGTTGGGCGGATTCCGGACGGCACCTGGATATTCATTGAATATGGCGATATTAAAGGCTGGGTATCATCGGAGCTGGTGGAAATATTGCTGCCGGTAGAATCACTGCCTACTTTGGTCGCTCCAAAACAAGCGCCGTAGATAGGTCATCATATTAAGCTTTTTTTTACCAAATTAAGGCGTTGGATTTACAACAACTACTTTTTCCATATCCACGTTAAGCGTGATTGTTTCTGAAAATAACCAGCCATAGATCCCAAGCACATAAACGCGTATCCAGTCACCCTTTTCTGTTCGCCCAACGACCATAGCTTGAACGCCGGGTTCAAGCGATGACACAATTTTGGCATCCAGGTCAGGTTGTGCCCTTACATTTACTGATTTATCACCGTCGTTGATCGCTATAGCCCCAAACTCTGCTTCCTTAAGCAGCACACTTTCTGTTCCCGTGAGGGGTTGGAATTCCAGGCGTGCGTTTGTTATCACATTTTCATATTCCGTTTCAACAATCTTCCACAGTGTCTCGCTGTTCTGTAAATCAATATCTGCGATCTTTGCAGCCGATTTATTCATTAGCTTTGAAAAATATCTTAATAACGATGCGGTGTAATCAGAATACCCTTGTTTCAAATCTTGCACACATTCGGGTACAACAAGAGAAATAAGGTTTTGGCGAATTTCTTCCAACATCATGACAGGAGAGATCAATGATTCCCTGGGAGTATTTGTCGCGATAAATGCCACTTCCTGAAATTCGTTCAACGAACCTCTGATCATTTCAATCTCAGCTGAAATACTTTCAGGACCACACGGATCAGGAGTCATGGTGAGGGGAAGGGGCGTGTAAATCGGTGGTTCCTGTACAGGGAAAAAACTGGTGCACGATGACACAGATATTACAACTAATCCAATAATAACCGCTGCCTTTTTCATTCGTTATCCTCTCTTGCCTTGCTTATATTTTACAACTTTAGCCAAGAGATTTGTTATGTAAGAAAAGGCGCGGATTTTAGCCGGCGCCTTTTCTAATTTATATTTTCAATTAAGGTGTGCCCTCAACAACCGGTTGCTGAGCAACCGGGATGTTGATTACCACCATCTCTAACAAAAGTGTGCCTTTTCTTCGAAAGAATAGAACCGTCGGCCGGGCTACGAACAGTCTATCTGTGTTTCACAGTTATCCTGTAATTACCAGTACGCGTTCCGAAATAGTAATAAGCCAGAATGGTATGTGTTCCGGGGCTGGTTAGAGTGCAGCTGGCTATCTCGGCTGTAGTTGAACTGTATTTTTCACACAGCTTCGTTCCGCCAGGACTATAGACCCTTATTCCCGGCCAGAGGTCTCCTGATGACTGGCTCATCCTCATCAACACCTTGTCACCCGCACTGACGAAGAAGGGTGCGGTGATATCGCTATCAGGATAAAAAGGCGAGGCCGGGTTCGTTTTTACCGGCCGGAAACGCTTTGCTGGATGTTCTGCTGCCGGTAGTGAGCACGCCGCTGGATGAAAAAGCCATTCTGGAATCACTTATGCTCAGTATGGCGGTTCCGCCCAACATCGCATGATCCAGACCGCTGATACCTTGAAATATCTCACCATGGGCGGCCGCATCGGTAAGGCAACCCAACTGGTTGGTTCAATGCTCAGCTTCAAACCATTGATCAGCATGAAGGATGGTGAGATTGTGGCATTGGGAGTGGCGCATGGATTGAGCAAAGCTTATGAAAAAATGGTGGAAAATATCGAAACAAACCTGAGCGCGACCAAAAAAATAAAAGTGGCTTACATGCACGCTGGCGCGCTTGAGCAGATTGAAAAACTTAAGAGTATGGTGGAAAGCCGGATCGAGGTAGTGGAATCTTTTACCTCAGAGCTGTCCTCGGCCTTGAAGGTGCATACCGGTCCTGGTACTACCGGGTTATGTTACTATCCGGTAAACGCATAACTAATATTGTTTAAAACCCGAGCCAAGCTTCGGGTATTTTTTATTCAAAAATTCCCTTCTTTATCAAATTCATACCTACCGATGATATATAATCCTCAAAAAAACATGATGATAACTTCTTTGGTTCTTGAATCCGGTCTGATTTACACACCCTTTGAAACAATCCGGAATGGTATAGTGGGGATTTCCACCGATGGCATCATTGAGACAATTAACAGTAACCGGCCTGAGGTTGAAACAATCGCTCAATATATTGATTTAAAAGGAAAAGCCGTTATTCCCGGATTGATCGATATCCATGTGCATGGCGGTTTTGGTGTAGCCTTTGGCGTAGGGGAGCTTGCATCAGATCTGGAAAAGTACAGCCGCTTTGCCGCTAACCACGGTGTAACTGGTTTTTTACTTTCGATCACCGGTCCGGATGCGGCTGTTATCAAGCAGGCCATCAAAGATTATGTGGAAATCCTGGACCGAAAACAGGATTGGCCTGGCGCGATCCCTTTGGGATTGCATCTTGAAGGTCCATTCCTCAACGCGGAAAGGCACGGCGCCTTCAACCCGGACTGGATACACAACCCTGACATTGATGAAGTGAAAGCCTATCTGGATGCCGGCCGCGGCTGGATCAAGCAGGATTCCATGGCACCGGAATTGCCTGGTTCAGAAAAGATAGCGCGTTTATTAACTGACGCTGGAGTGGTCGTGTCTTTAGGTCACTCCAACACCAATTTTGAAACCGCAAGTGCTGCGCTGAAAGGGTTGTTCTCTCATGTGACCCACACTTTTAACGCCCAATCACCCCTGCACCAGCGTGAGCCGGGAGTAGTAGGCGCGGTACTCGCTTCTGATAAGGTCACGGCAGAGCTGATCGGCGACGGCATCCATGTCCATCCTGCGGCAATGAAAATTCTCTACCGCTGCTTGGGACCCGAACGCATCGTGCTCATCACCGACGCAATGCCCGGCGCCGGGCTGCCAGATAGTGAGTATGAATTGCTCAACCAGAAGGTCACGGTCAAAGATGGCAAGGCTACCCTGCCGGATGGCACTATCGGTGGAAGCACAGGCACGTTGGATGGCTGTGTGCGCAATATGGTTCAACTGGCAGGAGTTCCCCTATCAGAAGCGGTTCGCATGGCATCCTTCAATCCCGCCAAAGTAATTGGATTGGAAAGCCGCATGGGCAGTATTGAGGTTGGAAAAGAAGCCAATCTGGTCATTTTGGATGAGGGGCTTAAAATGCGCATGACCATTGTAAAAGGCAAAATTGTATATCCCAGTGAAAATGAGGTGTAAATGACAGAATCTCCCCTGCGAGTCGGCATCATCGGTTTTGGATATATCGGTAAGATTCACGCCCATTGTTACCAGTCCATCCCGCACTGTTTCAGTGAACCCAAAGTTCAGGCGCAAGTCGCCGCAGTACTGCGCTCTGGTCTGGGTCGGGACGCGGAAATATTACATTCCCTGGGTAGCCCTTTGGAAACCACCAGCATGGAAGAGTTTCTGGCGCAGGATCTGGATATGGTGGATATCTGCTCACCCAACGGATTGCACCATGACCAAATCCAGGCAGCGCTCGAGAAAAGACACCCTATTTACTGTGAAAAACCGCTTGGCTTGAACCTGGACCAGGCCCGTGACAGCACCCAGGCTGCGAATAAAGCTGGCGTGCTCACCCACACCGCCTTTACAATGCGCTACATCCCGGCCGTTCAGCAGGCGAAAGCCATTTTGGCGGCAGGGGCTTTGGGCGAGATCAATAATTTCCGCATCCATTATTTCCATAACAGTTATATGGATCCTGCCCGCCCAATGTCCTGGCGGCTGCAGAAAGCAACCTCCGGTGGGGGGTCTCTGACTGATCTGGGCATCCACATGATCGATATGGTCAGATACTTATTGGGAGATGTGGACTGGGTCAAATGCCGCACGCGTACTTTTATCACGCAACGGCCAATTGCTGCTGGCAGCGCAGAGATGGCGCCGGTGGACGTGGATGACTGGGCGCTGTGTATGCTGGGATTGAAAAATGGTGCCGAAGGCGTCATTGAAGTGACGCGCATGTCCGGCGGAATGGGCGACAGCTGCCGGATTGAAATCTTCGGCAGCCAGGGCAGTATCGAAGTGGATTTCAGCCAGACCGGCAGCGTCAGATATTACGACCAGCGGCGCAAGCAATACCAACTTGGCAGCCAGGGTTTTCCCACACCCGCGGGCGAGCGTCCGATGAGCGAATGGCTGCCGCAGCCTAAACTAACATTGGGATGGTTCAAGGACGCCCATTTGGGCAGCATCTATGATTTTCTTTTGAATATTCGCGAGCGAAAGGAATCGTCCGCCAACTTTGAAGCTGCCCTCAAAGCCCAGGAGCTCCTTGAAGCAGCTTATCTGTCAGCGAGCAGAAATACAGGACAAATATATTTGCCCTTACCCTGAAAGAGGTTGGAATGAAAATTGCCATCATTGGCGCGGGCGGAATCGCGCGTAAAGTCTATTTCCCGTTATTGGGTTGTTGGCCGGGGATTGAGATCACTGGCTTATATAGCCGCACTCAGGAAACCATTGATCAGGTCAGTCGCGAATGGGGATTTACTAACGGAACTACGGATATCAATCATATCCTTGAAAGCAAACCGGATGCGGCCATCGTACTAAGCAGTACCGAGACACATTACCACTTCTGCCGACTGTTCCTTGAAAATGGCGTGGATGTGTACTCAGAAAAATCATTGACGCCAACCAGTAAGGAGTCCTTTGAATTGGGACAAATTGCCGAAAAGCAAAACCGGATACTTGCAGTTGGATTCAACCGGTGATACGCACTGCTCTACCGACAGGCAAAAAAGATATTTGGAAATCGGCGCATCCAGTTCGCGCTTTTCCAGAAGCACCGGTCAGGCCAGGGGGATGAAACGCTTTTCAAACTGTACCTTGACGACATCATCCACCAAATCGACCTGGCGCGTTACTACTGTGGGGAATTAAAAGCGGTTTCCACCTCCTACACGATGCAAAATGATATGGTCGCGGGGGCAGTCAGCGCCATGGAAATCCCCGGCGGCGGGCAATGTGTCATCGCTGCCAGCAAATTCTCGGGCGCGTGGCAGGAAACCGCCACCCTGCACGGGGAGGGGATGACTGTGCATGTGGACGCGTTCGAGAGATTGACAGTAAGTTACAACGACCATGAGGAAGTATACGGAACTGACCGGCCGGGAAAATGGATCCGCGATATGCGTGAGCGCGGATTTCAAGGCCAACTTGAGCATTTTTTCGAGTGCGTCAGGATTCGCCAAAAACCGTTAACGGATGCCTGGGAAGCGGGCAAGACACTGGAATTACTGGAAGATCTTGTGAAGATTTCCAAAGAAACACCAAAATAAAAATACCGCGCCTTTCTCATGTCAAGTAGAAAGGCGCGGCGTCAGGAATTTTCAATTATTTGATTGTTACAGTTAATAACTCATAATAGCGTTTCGGGGTTTTCAAGCGCCTGCTTTACTGCGTTGACAAATTCCGCCGCCAGAACGCCATCCCCCACTCTGTGATCCATGGAAAGCGTGACGTTCATCATGTCACGGATGGCAATTTTATCCTCATCCACCACCACCGGCATCTTGCGGATGCTGGATACCGCCAGGATGGCAGTCTCAGGCGGGTTGATCACAGCGGTGAACGCTTCCACCTGATACATACCCAGGTTTGAAATGGTGAAACGTGACGGCTTGGAAAGATCCTGTTTCCCCGCTCGGGCTTTTTCAACAATCTGTTTGGACCGAACCGCAATTTCCTTCAGGCTCAGTTTATCCGCGTCATCTATGACAGGTACAACCAAACCCTGCGGGGCGGCAATGGCCACACCAATATTGATGTCACCCCAGAGGTTAATTGTGTCTTCATCGATAAAGGACGCGTTTACATCCGGGTATTTTTGTAAAGCCATAGCGCACGCGCGGATCACCAGATCGTTATAGGAAACATCCAGTTGCAGGTTTTCCTTTCGAAATTTCACCGCGCTGGTCATATCCACAGCCACAGTGACAAATATATGCGGTGCGCTTGACCAACTTTGGGACAGGCGCTTCGCGATTGTCTTTCGGACTTTATCTGGTGTAATCGTCCTTGCTGCCCCAGAAACCGCTTCTTTTCTAATTAATAGTTGTCCCGTTTTTCCAAGCGTTTTAAGAACATCATCGGATGTAATTTTTCCATCAGCGCGGCTGCTAAGGAGCGATTCCAAAGGCAGGGCGTTATCCCGCGCGAGTTTACGCGCCTTGGGGGAGATAATAATCTTTGGTCTGGTTTGCTGCTGCATCAACGGGATGGCTAGTCCTGCATTGCTGGTTTTTTCAACCCGCGGAACGTCCACGACCGGTTCTTTGGCTGCTCCGCCGATTGATTCGGCTGCATCGCCCACAAAACCAATAGTAGAAAGAATCTTCACCTCTTCACCGTCATGCGCAGTTATCTGGAGCATCACACCATTCTGCGGCGCTGAGACTTCGAAAACTGCTTTTTCGGTCTCCACTTCACATATCACTTCCCCTTTTTTTACCGCTTCGCCTTCTTTTTTCAGCCAGCGCACCACCCGGCCGGTTGTCAGGTCCTGCCCGCCTTGCGGCATGATCACTTTAGATGCCATAATTCTTTACCTTTTATCCGTTCCAGAGCCGGGTTGCCTATCCATTGATCACTTCGATCACGCCGTTGACGATATCAGCTACCGACGGGACACAGAGTTTTTCCAGGTTCTTATTAAAAGGAACAGTGGTGTTCTTGCCTGCAATTCGCCTGGCAGGCGCTTCAAGTGAGTAAAACGCTTTTTCAATGACAGTCGAGATGATATCTCCACCGACGCCACCGCGCTTCCAGGCTTCATGCACAACCACCAGATGGCCTGTTTTTTTAACTGATTTCAGGATACATTCTTCATCCAGCGGCACCAGGGTGCGCAGATCAATCACTTCCGCGTCAACGCCCTGTTCTTTCAGAATCTCCGCGGCTTTCAAACATTCAAGTGTCATGAAGGAATAGGTCAAAATAGTTACATCCTTACCCGGGCGTTTGATTTCTGCCTGGCCGAACGGGATGAGATAATCTTCCTCTGGCACTTCGCCTTCGGTCAGATAAAGCTGCTTATGTTCAATAAAGATAACCGGATTGTCATCACGTATAGCTGTCTTTAAGAGACCTTTGGCATCGTACGGAGTTGAAGGCATTACCACCTGCAGACCGGGGATATGGTAGAAAATCGCTTCAAGGCTCTGCGAATGCTGCCCCGCCAGTCCATTGCCAATGCCGCCCTGGGTGCGAATGACAACCGGTACCTTGACCTGTCCGCCCGTCATAAAATTGTATTTTGCGATCTGGTTGGCTACCTGGTCCATGGTGAGATACATAAAATCCACAAACAGCATTTCCACCACCGGCCGGGTTCCGGCAATAGCCGCTCCGCCGCCCAGACCGATAAAAGAGGCTTCGGAGAGGGGCGTTTCGATCACACGGTCCTCCCCGAACTGCGCCAGCAAATTTTCGGTTACCTTAAATGATCCACCGCGTTTACCGATGCCTTCACCGATTATGAAAACCAGCGGGTCCCTTTCCATTTCTTCTCTTAATGCCGCGTTTAAAGCTTCGCGATATTTCATGCGTGTCACGTTATTCTCCTAATAATTGCGATTTTTACTAGATTGCCAACGCTTTTTACAACGTGATAATTTCTTTTAAAAATTCATCCGCAGATGGTTCAGGGCTCTCAACCGCAAACTTCACTGCCTCTGCGATTAGTGAATCCACTTTCGCGCTGATCGAGTCAACCTCGGCTTGTTCGACCTTCTCGTCATTCAAATGGTTGCGCAGAATGATCAAGGGATCTCTGGCTTTCCACTCTGCCAAAATATCCTGCGGCATATAGGCGCCGGGATCATTGACATGGTGGCCTCTGTGGCGGTAGGTCTTACATTCAATTAAGGAAGGACCCAAACCGCCTCGCGCTCTGGCAATTGGTTCAATCACGCCGTTATAGACTTTAACCGCGTCATTTCCGTCAACCGATAAGCCGGGGATGCCGTAACCCGCTGCATGCGCGGACAGGTCTTTGAGTAAATTCATATTCTCCACCGGCGTGGAAGCGGCATAATGGTTATTTTCAATAATAAAAACTACGGGCAAGTGATAGATAGCCGCAAGATTCACGGATTCGTGAAACACGCCGTTATTCACCGCGCCGTCGCCGAAAAAGCAAAGCACCACCTGCCCGGTTTTCTTTTGCTTGATCGCCATACCCGCACCGGTGGCCAATGGAATGCCCCCGCCCACGATACCGTTGGCACCCAGGTTATATTGCTTCAGATTGGCCACGTGCATCGAGCCGCCGCGGCCTTTGCAGTAACCGGTTTCTTTACCCAGCAGTTCAGCCATCATCAGCCTGACATCATGCCCCTTGGCTATGGCATGCCCGTGTCCGCGGTGGGTGCTGACAATATAATCGTCCAGTTTGATGGCCGCGATTGCGCCGGTGGCGATGGCTTCTTCTCCGAGGTAAGGGTGCAAATATCCGTAAATATTTCCCTGGCGGTATTGCTCGATGGCTGCTTCTTCGAAGCGCCGAATCGTTAACGCAGTTTCATACATCTGCTTCAATAAATTACTATCCATCAATGTACTGCCTTTCAGTGAAATGCAGTGGTTTTTTTATTTGGATTCAAAAAAAGTAATGAGCTGGTCTGCCATAAGGACGCCGTCGTAAGCCAGGTCTTTTCCGCCTGCTTTGAGTTTTCCTTTTTCGCCATCCTTGTCGCCCAGGCTGGTAACAATGATGTCCGCCTGGCTCAAGTCTTCCTTTTCGGTATAGAAGTTGGTTGTGGCAACCACGTGCAACCCGGCGGCTTTGGCTGCCGCGACACCGTTTTGGGAATCTTCAAACACGACGCATTCTTCCGCTTTCAGGCCAGATTGTTTGAGCGCCAGATTGTAAATCTCGGGATCGGGCTTCTTTTTGGAGACAATATCACCCGCCAATACAAAATTGAATTTGATATCGCTCAGGATAATAGTAGCAACCGCCTGCGCGGCGCGCTGGTCAGAAGTGGTGCAGACGCCTAATACAAGACCTTTATTGTTTATCTCCTTCATGATCCGGTGGATTCCCGGGCGAAGGGGCAATTGTTTGTTTTCAATTAACTGGATGAAGATATCCGTCTTGGCGAGGTGAAGTGACTTAATCAGGGCATCTTCCTCTTCAGGTTTTATTTCATTACCAAATCCTTTGGTGTGCAGGTAATGCTTCATTCGCTCTTTCCCGCCGCCAATTTGAAGCAGTTCATGGTATTCATCCACTGACCATTCAAAGTCAAACCCGAATTTCTTAAAGGTCTGGTTAAAAGCCACGCGGTGGCCGTCTTTTTCAGTGTCAATGATCACGCCGTCCTGGTCAAAGAAAAATCCTTTTATCTGAGCCATATTTTCTCCTCTTCTAAAAACCAGGCTTATGCCTTGCCGGCGCTGCCAAGCATACCGATCCATTCGGTTACTTTGGCTTTAATGGCATTCTTGGCATGCTTGTCCAGTTTGCCAGGATCATATTCCTCGCGGTTGGCGGAAATATATTCATATACCGCGTCTATCCAGGTGCGTTTCAGTTCTGTTGAAACATTGAACTTGGAACCGCCCTCGGCAATGAGCCGCGTCACATAATCCGCCGGCAGGCCGGTGCCGCCGTGAATCACCAGGGGTGTACGGATCTTGTCGCCATTCAGTAATCGGGAAATCTGCCCCAGTCGTTCAAAGTCCACTTTTGGATTCTTGGTTTTATAAACCCCATGCGCGGTACCGATGGCAGGCGCAAGCAGATCAACGCCGGATTCTTCAACAAAGCGCAGCACCTGATCGGGGTTGCACAGCTGCGATTCATCTTCCACAACCTTTACCTGGTCCTCAACACCAGAGACAGTGCCAAGTTCCCCTTCAACGGTGATATCGCCAACTGAATGGGAATAATCTACGATCATCCGTGTCTGGCGAACATTCTCGTCAAAAGGTAGTTTGGAGGCGTCAATCATGATATTGGTCCAGCCGGCATCCGCACAGGATTTGCAGAAGTCCACATCCGTGCAGTGGTCCAAATGCAGGCAGATTGGGATATCGCTTCTACCCGCGATCTCACGGTAAACTGCCACTATCACATCCTGACCAAGAAATTTCGCGGGCGAAACAGAGGTTTGGATAATGAGCGGCGCTTTCGCTTCCACATGCGCTTCAACTACCGCCTCTAACTGGATGATATTGGTAATATTAAACGCGCCAACCGCGTATTGCTTGCGGGTGGCATCCATCAAAATTTCACGTGCGTTTACTATAGACATGGCTCCTCCTTATAAATCAATCTATTTATATTTAAAAATTCTTCTTATATTCCCTCAGTGAACAATCTGGGTTATACTTTGTTTGTTCATGATTTGTGAACATTATCTCCCCAATGTATAATTTTGTCAAGAGAAACTGATGCCTAACGATAAAGCCCTTATAAAAAGAGAGGAAATCAACCGCAGGTTAGCCGGTTATTTTCTTTCCCTGGAACCCGGCATTAATATTGACAGCGTCAGGGATTTGGCCGGCTCAATGGACGCGAGCATCGGGTTGATCTCCGAAAGCATTTCCCGACTGGAAGAGCTGGGGGCGATTGAGATTGACCGTCGCGGACAGCTGGGGTCTTTTCTGGTGCGGCAGTCCGTCGGCCGCTTGTGGGCCTCGGCAATGAATCAGCCGCTGGTTATCGCCCACACTTTGCCCTCCAACCGGCGTTATGAAGGGTTGGCAACCGCCCTTAAGAAAGCCTTTAATGATGTGGGCGTTGAGGCTTATTTTATTTTTATACGCGGGTCTCGCACCCGCCTGAAAGCGCTGCGTGAAAACCGCTGCCACATTGCCATCGTCTCCCAGTTCGCCGCGGAAGGCTTGTGTGGGCGAACGGAAGAGATCGCCGCCACGCTTGCACCCGGCAGTTTTGTCAAATCGCATCAGGTATTTTTTAGAAACGACACCAAAAACAATCAACCGATCAACGTTGCCATTGATCCGGACTCCTATGACCAGATGCAGCTTTCAAATATTGAATTTAAAGATCAGCCGATTGATTTCCACAAGATTACCTTTATGAGTATTCACCATTACCTTGCTGAAAAGAAAGTAGATATGGCTATCTGGACTGAAGAAGATATGGAAAACCAGCTTGGAAATACCATTTCAAAGAGGCCGCTTTCAGAAAAAACAGTTGAGATTGTCGGCGGCCGAAACACCAAAGCCGCGTTGGTAACCCGCACGGACGACAGAGCGACGCGCGCCCTGATCCAAAAAGTGGTTGATGCCGCTGCTATCAATGAAATTCAGCAGGCTGTGATTTCTGGTACATTAATTCCGGAATACTAACCACCAGCAAACCTTCAAGGAGAGTTGATCATGAACAAAACAGACATGCAGGGATTCTTTGCTGATTTATCAACTTTGGATAAGGAAAAATACATCCTTGTGGATTACTATTTTGAATCCCTGGCCGAGCCCTATGAAACCGCCACTCATCTTTGCGAAGAGATGTCCACGATTCAATGGCACCGGGTGGGCATAGAGGAAGATTTCCGGCCTGAATTTGGCGCCAAAGCGGTGGCATTAACCAATGTTCGTAAAATCGATCAGCCCAGCAGCCCTTTTCTTGCCCGTCATATGGGATGGAAAGGTGGTTCGGTGCACGCCTGTGAAGTGAAAATCGCTTACCCCTACATGAATTTCGGGACGGATATCCCCAACCTCCTGACCGCGTTTTGCGGCGAGGGCGTGATGCATGCCCCGAGCATCTGTGCCATCCGCTGGCTGGATATTCAATTCCCCGAGAGTTTTCTCAACGCCTTCCAGGGACCGCAATTTGGCGTTCAGGGTCTGCGGGAGTTACTGGATGTTTATGAGCGGCCTTTCTTCTTCGGTGTGATTAAACCCAACATTGGCTTGCAGCCCAAAGATTACGCGCAAATTGCGTACGAAGCCTGGCTCGGCGGATTGGATGTTGCCATGGACGATGAGCTGGTGGCTGACGCTTACTGGTCGCGCCTTGAAGAGCGTTCCATGCTTTTGGGTGAGCTGCGGCGAAAAGCCGAAGCGCAAACGGGGAAGAAGAAAATGTTCCAGGCCAACATTACGGCAGAAGTGGACCGACTTGCAGAACTGCATGATCTGGCAGTAGCCAACGGCGCCAACGCCGTGATGCTCAACAGTATGACCACTGGCCTGAGCGCCGTACGCGTGCTTCGTAAAAGAGCGACTGTCCCGCTTGTTTCCCATTTTGACCTTTATGGCGCGATGACACAGATCCCCTTTCACGGCGTTCGCGAAAAAGTATTCATTAAACTGCAGCGTATGGCCGGGTTTGATGCAATCCTCTTTTCGGGATTTGACGCGCGCATGAAATCCTCCAGGGAGGATGTGCTTGAGAATACCAAAGCCTGCCTTGAACCGCTTGGAAACCTTAAACCCGCCCTGCCCATCCCGGCCGGTAGCCAATGGGCAGGCTCTCTTCCAGAACTTTATCAGGCTTTGGGCACCATTGATTTTGCCATCGTTCCCGGTCGGGGCGTCTTTGAACATCCACAAGGCCCAGAAGGCGGGGCGCGCAGCCTGCATCAGGGATGGGAAGCGGTTATGCAAAGGGTTCCGCTTGAGCAATACGCCCTATCCCATGAGGAACTGCGACTGGCAATAGCCGCGAGAAAAGGTGGATAGTCCGCGCATTTCGTTTTGACTTTTCCCGTTACCGAATTTTTTACAAAATCTGGTTGTTTTTTTTAATAGCAATATATGCTAATATTCTTGCATTGTATTTCAATCCATAACCAAGGACTTATCCATGCCTAAAATTTCGATCGTCACAGATACCGATAGCAGCCTTCCGGAATCCGTCGCTTCACGATACGGAATCCTGCAAGTACCAATTTCGATCCATTTTGGAGAAGAGAGCTTTGAAACCGACCTGACCATTAACAACAAAACGCTCTTTGAACGCATTGACAAGGAAAGCAAACTGCCCACCACTGCCGCCCCTACACCCGGTAATTTCGCGGATGCCTTCAGAATTGCCTTTGAACAGGATCACTCTGATGAATTAATTTGCTTTTGCATCAGCAGTGCCATGAGTGCAACCTATGAAGCGGCACAGATAGCTGCCCGCGATATCCTGCCGGACAGGAAGATCACCGTAATGGACACCAAAACCCTGTCAGTCGCGCAGGGGTATATGGCCATCGCGGCAGTCGAAGCGGCGGCTAAAGGCGCATCAGTAGCAGAAATAATTGAAATCGCGATCAGCGTCAGAGACCGTTCACATATCTACGGCGCGTTAGCCACACTGAAATACCTTTCTATGAGCGGCCGGGTCAGCCACATCGCGGCCGGCATGGCAGGTATGCTGAATATTAAACCCATCCTTTCCGTCCAAAATGGAAAGCTGGATATGCTTGAAAAAGTACGTACCAAAAAGAAAGCTTGGGAACGCGTGATTTATCTGACCAAAGCAGACGCGCTAAAATCGCGCATTGAAAAAATGGCTGTCCTGCATGTGGCAGCTTTGGATGAAGCGCGGGAATTTGAAACGCTACTGCGCGCCAACCTGGAATGTCCAGATGAAATTCTCATGGCTGAACTGAGACCTGGCCTTTCGGTGCACACCGGTGCGGGGTTGGTCGCTGTGGGATTTGTGACTGAAAAATAGATATTCATCGATAAAATCGAATCTCATAATTTTTCCCGCCATAAATGGTGATAAATGGCGGGATTAATTTGTAACCTGTCGAATAAGAAGACAACCAGCCAAAAGGATATATTCAAGGCGATCATCGTTATGGGGGTTTCGGGTTGCGGAAAACCACTATCGCCAGCCAGTTGGCTGAACAGCCGGGATGGACATTCATTGAAAGCCACAGCTACCATTCATAAGAGCATGTGCGCAAAATGGCCAGCGGCATTCCACTGACGGGTGCTGACCGCCAACCCTGTCTTGAAAGGCTGCACACGCTTCTGGTTGATAGCAGCCAAAAAACCAGCCTGCGGTGATGGCCTTTTCCGCTTTAAAAGAAAAATACCGCCAGACACTCAGCGCCGGACTGAATAATGTCCGCATTGTTTTCCTGAAAGGTGATTATGACCTGATCTGGAAGCGCATGCAGAAATGCCAGCACTTCACGAAGCCCAAAATGCTCAAAAGCCAGTTTGAAGCGCTGGAAGAACCACAAGATGCACTGGTCATTGACATATCCCAGCCGCCTGAATGGGTGATCGCTGAAATTCTGCGCCAAATTTGAAGACCGACCGACTTTATATAGTAAAATCCCCCAATGCCTACCGAAAAAGAAGTCTATGATTCACACGCGGAACAGTATGAATTGCTAATCCTGCGCGAGGATTACCAGAACAATATCCCCAAAGAAATAAACAAAATAAAATCGGTTGACGGCCTTGATATAGTGGAGCTAGGCGCAGGAACCGGCCGGCTGACCCGCTTTCTGGCAGGCAAGGCGCGCAGCCTGGCTGCATGTGACGCTTCACACCACATGCTGATGCAGGCGAAAGCTGTTTTATCAGATAACGCATCAAATAATCCGGTGATAAGCGTGGCCGATATGCGCTTTACGCCTTTCTCTTCCCATTCTGCGGATATGGTCATCGGTGGTTGGAGCTTTTGTTATCTGGCAGTTTGGGGCGGTGACGCGTGGCAGCGGGAAATTGATAAAGGGCTGGCAGAAGCAAAACGGCTGCTCAGGCCTGGCGGTGTGATGATCGTTCTTGAAAATTTTGGTACCGGTTATGAAAGCCCCAATCCCCCGCCCCACCTTAACGGATATTTTGATTATCTCAAGGAAAAAGGTTTTTCTTCAACATGGTCCCGAACCGATTATAAGTTTGCTTCCTTTGAAGAAGCGCTCGAACTATCCGGTTTTTTCTTTGGCAAAGACTATGCCAGGAAAGTCAGGGATAACCATTGGATCACCCTGCCCGAATGCACCGGCTTGTTATGGCTGATAATGTGAAACTTCCCTTGTTTTGAAAAAGCAAATCCTGGTTTTTCAACCAGGATTTTTTTACTTTTTTATATTCGATTAAATTAATATGACTATCGGATTAGAAGCCTTTGTTAGTGTTACCAAGCCAAAGCACTACAAATCCTACGACCACAAACCAGAACGCGTTTTCGGAGACAACGGGAATGGTAACAAATTTACTAATAATGCCCAATCCTCCCAAGATTGTCGCGGCCCAGAACGTGGTTTCCTTAGGTGCTGAGAGTTTCATGATCTTATCCTCCTTTCATAATAATTATGTACATAATAACAGTATAGCAAGTTTTTAGTTGCGAAAAAAGCCTCAGATTATGATTTCTTTTTTGATTAATCAATCACTTCAAGGAAAATAAACACATCATCCGGTCATTAAGTCATTCGCACCGAAATTGACAATTATCTTGCAGGATACCTATCCGAAGGATTTAAAGAGATAAGAGCAGCTGAGAGGCTGCTCTTTTTATTTTCTTGAAATTATGGTTCTCGTTTAGAGAAGGATAACTTCCGACGCCTGCGGACCTTTTTCGCCCTGGGTGACCACGAACTCAACGCGCTGGCCTTCTTCCAATGAGCGGTATCCGTCCGCGAGAATTGCACTGTAATGGACAAACACGTCTTCGCCGGAATCGCGCTCGATGAAGCCATATCCCTTTGAGCCGTTGAACCATTTAACAGTGCCCTGTTCTTTCTCGGACATGATTTGGAACTCCTTTCTTAATGTTTTAAAGCTTGACCACAATTTTGTTCCAAATCAAAAGAGCAGGTCTTTCTTTCCAGAACTACTTTAACAAGCTTATTAATTTTAACACAAATTTAAAGGTAAAGATTTCGCCCATACACTTGACAAATTTGTCAAGGGTATTACAATTAGAACATTATTTCTAACAGGAGGATTGTATGAATTACGAAATCAAGCTGCTCGAACTGCCCGATCAACCCACCCTGGTGATGAGAGCTATAGTGGCCGTGGGAAAACTGCCTGAGTTTTTTGGGAAGGCTTACGAGGGTATTATGTCCTACCTCGGCGAACTGGGCGAAAATCCCGCG
>JAUYCC010000033.1 GCA_030692365.1 Pelolinea sp.
GAGGTTGTCTCAAAAGTCAAATTGTAAGAATATTAAGAAGTTAAAGTGGGGGCAAACCATAAGATTAGCGCAAATTTCTTCTTAATTTTTAAAAAAATTACCTGAAATTTCACCAAAAGTGGGAGAAAAAAAGAGGCTGACAACTTTTGGGACAGCCTCAAATTATGCTAGATGCCACGCAAGAATGCGTGGCCTACATATTGTCATATAAAATTGTGTGCCTGCAATATTATTCGAAGTTCAAACTTTTGATATTGTCAGGTTCAGAAATAATTCCCCAATCTTTTTCATAAACACACATATTAATCCATTTATATAAGCTGGAATTTTCCCATTTTCCCGGATCAATAACATACCCATGTTTGAACGGATTCCAGTGGATATAATCCAAATGGTTTTTCAGGTCTTTCTCATTGCGGATAACATGATCCCAGAATCTCTGCTGCCATAAAGAATAATGCCCTGTAATATTATTGGATTTCTTAACATTGGCCGTGAAATTCCCTTTAATACATTTGAGAACTTTTGAAAAATTATCCTGAGGGTCTGTGATTTTTAATAGCCAATGGAAATGATCAGGCAATAAAACTTCAGCAATGATCTCAAATGAATGGATCTTCATCGCATTGTCAATTGTGAAATATAGGATTTCCTGGTTTTGCTTATTCAGGAATAGCGGCTTTCGGTTCTTTGTTACAGTTGTAATGAAGACAATGGAGTCTGGCACATAGTATCGTCTTATATTTGACATGATGAGATTATACAATTTCGAATTTCGCCATATTGACTTGTAGTCAGGCATTCTTGCCTGACTTTTTTTAACGCGCGCTATCTACCGCTGTTGCCAGACCGAAGGGGTTTATTGCGTCAATATTTTTCCTATCCCTTTGGCACAAATGTCAGCGCCTTTCCATCCGAACGGAAGATCTGCAGCTGCTCTCCGCTGAGCTTAAAAGTTTGCGCATTCTGCAGATATCCCAGGAAGGCCTGCTCCTGCTCCATCACACCTGAGTCCGCGCAGGCCATCAAGGTCATTGCGATTGAATCTGTGGTGAATTTTTCCCCTTTGATCTTGTACGACCCGCCGTAGGAGTTGCAGCCTGACGAACCTCCGATCTGCCCGTCTGTGAACTCAACCGTTAGCGCTGTTTTACCGAGTGGAGGCGTATTATTAATTGATGTCAGCGTCCAGGCAGTGCCGTTGAGGGTATCGTTGCGTGCGCTTCCCCCGCAGGCTGCCAGAAAGACCAGGAACAGGACTGAGATTGCAGTTAAAACGGCATTTTTTGTTTTCATCTTTATTAACATCCTTTTCATTATTGTATGTGAACAGGACGTTAAAAATACTCCCCTGGTACCTCACCCGGGGGTGCACCTGGCGGACAATTTACAACCTGACTCCAAAGGAATGTTTGGCGTTTCGGCGCATTTGGGAGACCACCCTGTGAACCATACGCATGCATGCGTGTGCTACGAATTTATATGGCTTGAGGTGAGCGGTACGAGGCGAACGCCGCAGGTGGGGCAGATGTCTTTATCATCCAACACCATGGTCACCCAGCAGCCGGAGCACCACGTTTTGCGGCAGGTCTCGCAGATGACGCCCTGGTACAGATCTTCGCCCATGCTCAAAACAATACCGCCGATGTTTACCACCACATCATCAGGTTTACTTTGGAAAGCAGAGAGATTTCGCTGCCGCAAGCGGTGCATTTGAGAGATTTATCTGAAGGAGAAGAATTACTATCTATAGCCATTGGTAATTTCCTTTCTTTATAAATCACCATCCATTATCGCGGGTTCAATCCTGGTCCGGGTTTACTTCCCGCGAATTATCCTCCAGGGTGGGCGGATCATAGGTCATGCTCCTGACATCCCCGCCTCTCAAGGAAAAGATGGCCGCGCGGCCTTTCCTTATCGTGAATTCTGTCAATTTTACGCCGTCCACATACCATTCTATAGATCCAAATCCTTTATTGGTAAAGCTGGTACGGTCGGAATAGTGGACAGTCAGGCTGTAGTCGCCGGGCGGAAGGACATAGGCTTTGTAATCGCCCTGCAGGATTACCCCGGTGAACTTTTGGGTGATCTCCCCTTCCACATCCACGGACAGAATGTAAAACTCGCTGGTGTTGTTGTGGATGACCAGCGCGGATTTGTCCTTATCCGTGACCCCGTAAGTTACTGCGCGTTGTGCGGGCGGAACGTAGAGGGCGCCGATGACCAGGAAAGCCACGCAAGCCAGGATAACGGCCGCAAGGATGATGAGTGCTGTTTTTCTCGATTTCATCTGAATGAACCTCCTGACAAATTACCAGATTCTTGTTTCATTTTTATACGGCGGGTTTCATAGAGAAGGGAACACCCGCGGAGGTTTCCTGGGGGGAATGCTTACCAAACAAGGCCATTAGGTCATTTCCTTTCTGTGGGGCGTGAGAGCGAAGGATTGACTATATGCCACATGTAATTTATTGCTTATGAGTATCTTAGCATTTTCGCAGTGCAGATGCAACAAGTTATATGAGGGTAATGATAATGACGCAGAAGTGACCTATGCGTTGGTTTGACCCCTCCCTGAGCCCCACCCCACGCTCCGCTCTGGGCAGGCGTAGAAAACGCTCTCCTTACAGGATGCTGCGCAATGGGTTATAACCCTCCCCTTTTTCTTCGAAAAAAGGGAGGGAAGTGACTATGGGATGTCACAATTTGATTTGTGACCTGGAAAGAGAACGTCACAAAAGGATTTGTGGCCTACCAACACAGGAATGTGTTGGCTACAAGCCGCACACTTCAACAGGCTCAGTGCACGATGGAATTACTGATAGTATAATGACTCGCGATAACGGAGGTTGGATGGAAATTACCTGGTACGGACATTCATGTTTTCGAATTACTGACCGCGGTCAGGCAACGGTGGTTTGCGACCCATATGACAGCGATCATGTCGGCTATCAGCCGCTAAAGCTCAAGGCGGATATTGTCACCGTAAGCCATGAATCCCCCAGCCACAGTTATCTGAAAGGCGTTAAAGGCGAACCGTATGTTATCAGCAGCCCCGGCGAGTATGAGATCGGGAGCGTGTTTATCACCGGCCTGCGTACTGACCATAAAACTAAAAACGGCACAACCCAGATCACCAATACCCTGTATCTGATTGATTACAACGGCATAAACATTATTCATCTGGGCGATATGCAGCAGGTGCCCACCCAGGCGGAAGTTGAAGCGCTCGGCCCGGTACACATCGCGCTGATACCGGTGGGCGGCAACGAGAGCCTGAATGCCACCAAGGCTTCTGAAGTGATCAGCCTGTTCGAGCCCAACATCATCATCCCCATGCACTACGCCACGCCCGCGACAACCGTAGAGCTTGAACCGGTCGACAAGTTCCTGAAAGAGATGGGACTCTCAAGCGTTGAAACAGTCCCGAACTTTAAAGTCACCAGCATTGAGAGCCTGCCTGAAGAAACCCTGGTGGTCATTTTGGATTATCCGCACGAATAAGGGTTGAATGGCTGGCAAGCTGATCATGACCTGGGATATTTCACCTGATAAGGAAGAGGAATATTTCGAGTTTGTGGTCCGCGAATTTATCCCCGTCATTCAAAAGCTCGGCTTTAAGATGAGCGATGCCTGGATGACGGTGTACGGTGAGCGGCCGCAGATACTGGTGGGGGCGGTGATGCCATCCATTGAAAATGTGCAGGATATCATGAGCACCGAACGCTGGCAAACCCTGATCGAAAACCTGCTCGGATACGTGACCAATTTCAAAGCCAGGATTGTCAAGTCCACCGGAAGTTTTCAATTCTGATCAAGTTCAGCTTAAATCCCCAATACCCAATCATTCCATGAATCCTGCCCCGATCCGCAAAAAATTGCTGGCCTGGTACCGCAAAAACGGGCGCAGGTTGCCCTGGCGCGGTGTGGCTGACCCTTACAGGGTGTGGATTTCCGAGGTGATGCTGCAGCAGACGCAGGTGGATACGGTCATCCCTTATTACTCGCGCTGGATGCAGCGCTTTCCTGACCTGGCAGCGCTGGCAGCCGTGGAGGAGCAGGAAGTTCTGCGAGTATGGGAAGGGCTGGGGTATTACAGCCGCGCCAGAAATATCCTGCGCTGCGCGAAAATCCTTGTTCAAGATTACGCCGGGGAATTGCCCAAAGATGTTGACAAGCTTAAGGCTTTACCCGGCATCGGCGCTTACATCGCGGGGGCGATCGCATCCATCGCGTTCCAGATCAAGGCACCCGCGCTGGACGGCAACCTGAAACGCGTCCTTGCCCGGCTGGCTGAATTCAAACTGCCGGTGACTGGCGATAAAAGCAGCCGCGTTTTGAGGAATACGCTCATGGGTATTCTCCCTGAAAGTAACCCCGGCGATTTCAACCAGGCGCTCATGGACCTGGGCGCAACGGTCTGCCTGCCGCGTACCCCCCTGTGTGCTGCCTGCCCCTTGACTGCTGAATGTGTGGCCTTCCAAAAGGGCTGCCAGAATGAGCTGCCGGTTAAAAATAAAAAAGCCCAAATCCCTCATTATCAGGTTGTGGCGGCGGTTATTGTGATAGGGAATAAAGTGCTGATCGACAAACGCAATTCCGGGGGTCTGCTGGGAGGGCTGTGGGAATTCCCCGGCGGGAAGGTTGAAGCCAGCGAGACCTTGGCCGAAGCGCTGCAAAGAGAAATAACTGAAGAATTGGGCGTGAAAATTGAAGTCGGTGAATCCCTGGGCAGCTACAACCACGCGTACACGCATTTTAGAGTTACCGTGCATACATTTAACGCGACTATAAGGGAAGGCGATCCCCACCCGCTGGAATCCGAGCAGGTTGAATGGACGCAAATCAGCAGACTGGGGGATTACCCGATGGGCAAGGTGGACAGACTTATTTCTCTGGATCTGCAAAAGTCAAAATTTAGTTCATTAAGACCCTAAAGGTTAGCGACAGAATTAATCCCAAGGGCTTTGCTCATTCCGTCAACTCCTCCTGTGTATTAAACCTTTAGGGTTTTCTTCAACACCTATATATAATAAGGTTAATGCAGGCGCGCGATCCATTCAGCCAGGCCAGAGAGGCGATGGTTGAGAACCAGATCATTTCCAGGGGGATTACAGATGCGCGGGTATTGGCTGCCATGCGCGCAGTGCCGCGCCACGAGTTTGTCCCCGATCAATTCCTTGAAGAAGCGTATGATGACCATCCCCTGCCGGTCGGCGAGGGACAGACTATTTCGCAGCCCTACATCGTGGCGCTTATGACCAGCCATCTGGAACTGACAGGCAAAGAGAAAGTGTTGGAAATCGGCACTGGTTCGGGATATCAGGCGGCAGTCCTCTCGCGGCTCGCGAAAGAGGTGCATACGGTCGAGCGCATCCCGGAACTGGCGTCAAAAGCGGAAGCAACCCTGAAACAGTTTGGATATGTAAATGTGATTGTGCATGTGGGGGATGGGTCGCTTGGCTGGCCTGAGGCGGCGCCTTATGACCGCATCATTGTCACAGCAGCGGCGCCATCAGTGCCGGTCGCATTAACCGACCAGTTGAAAGTCGGCGGTCGGCTTATCATCCCAGTGGGGGAGCGCTGGCACCAGGTGCTGGAAGAGTGGAAAAAAACAGTGTCAGGCCTGGAAAAAAAAGAAGTCCTGCCGGTGGTCTTTGTGCCCCTGCTGGGACAAAAAGGCTGGCAGGACAAGGATAATTAAAGAGGCTGTCCTAAAGCCAGTTTTGTCATGTTGAGCGCAGCGAAACATCTCGTAACAATAAGGAGAGACTCTTCGCTTTGCTCAGAGTGACAAGGATCTTTTTTTAACAGCCCCTTTTGTTATTAAATCTTGCTAATCGTGACCAGGACGGTTGGGCTTCTCTTGGTCTCTTTGTAAATATAGTCCTTAACCGTGCGGATCACATCCCTTTCCATTTTGCCGTTGGAGTTGTTGACAGTATTAATAACCTGCCGCTCCAGGCGCGGCAAGTCCCAATTCTCTTTTTAGCACAATATTACCTCTGGAATAAAAACTATTTAATTTCCTATTTTTGTTCCTGTCTTTTTCTCAATTTTTGAAATCATTTTTGATTTAATATCCTCATTCATATTAAATGAGAATATATAATTACCAAAACCTTTCTTAAACAAAGTTATATGGGAACCTTTTTGACGCTTATAAATCCACCCATCTTTTTGAAGAATTTTATACACCTCCCTTGCTCTCATTGCTAATATCCATTTATGCGATTACAAAACTGATCAGTAAATCTTTCGGTCTTTCTCCTAATTCTTGTTGTTCTTGAATAACCTTGTTTGCCAAATCTTTTATTTTTTCGATAGCGTCATCGGTAGTATTTCCATAAACCATCACACCTGGCAAATCAGAAATATCGGCGATCCATCTACCGTCTTCTTCTCTATCTAATTCAATTGTGAGTGGGAAATAATTTTTCATAACCAAAGATAAATCTCCGACTGCAGAGATTGTATCCGAATTAAACGTAATTTCAGATGCCGTTCTTGTGAATACCACTTTAATCCTCTTTCCAAATTTCAATACTATCCCCTGGATGTTTTCCGCGCTGGTTGGGGATTTTGATTTTCAAACTCTTTTCGCTGCGATCAATCGCATTCGCTAATCCGGTAGCGATACCCTTTGCCATCCCTATGGGTACCGCAATTCTTGATACCAATGTCGCCGCTGGTGTCCCTGTGTATTCTGGTTTAGCTGGTTCAATCAAGTAAAAATCCAGAAATAGCTCATTGTTTATGATAACAAATTGCGCATGATTTGAATAAACCGTACCGCAGAAATGCACATTGGCATTAGCGATGATTTCTGGAACAGCTACTTTTTTTAATGAGTCATTCATATTCTACCCCTTCTACTTGATTTTCAAAAATTAATTCCATGCTCTGCTCTATTCGCGTTATCAAAATGTAATTTCAAAAAACACTAATTTCCATAATAATATCACATGTGTTTTGCGAGGTACCACGCGCGAACAAAAGCCATTGTGACCATTATGCAAATTTGTTATAGTCCCTCGCACTAAAACGAGGGTAAATACGGAATCCATTGGCAAAACACAGGAATTGAATTAGAATTACGCGCGCCTGACATGGCGAGGTAGCTCAGCAGTAGAGCAGGGGACTCATAAGCCCTGTAAGGTAATTTTATAAATGACACTTGAAAAAGTGTCTTTTTTTGCGTTAAAAGGGCATAGTCCATTGCACTACTTTTGCAATACCCAAATACCACACCGGCTTGATGTAAAACCGATATCCGAGGGAAGTATAGTTACAATACTTGGGCCATTTGGAAGGTCATTGGCAATAATGTCATCAAGCGCTCCGGTGAATCCACTCAACCTTTCCCAATAGCATGAACCTGTACCTTCAATGCGGTATGTTCCGGGTTCAATATCAATACCAACCCTCCAAGTTCCATCACCAAAACTTGGCGGCGATTTCACTGTTGGAGTGGCGGTAAATTCCGGTGTGGAAGTTGCCTCAGGAGTGCTTGTAACTTCCAACGTTGGCGTAACATTTGCTTGGGCGGTCTGCATGATTCCGGCTATTACCGTACTTGCTATCTGGGTTCTAATAGCGTTTGGATCAACCGGCGCAGTGGTTGGTTTACCAGCACCACACGCCCCGATCACAATAAACATAAATATTCCGGCGATTATAAAAACCCACTTTGGAAACTTTTTCACTTTACCCTCCAAATATCACGCGCGATTATTTCGTATCCCTCTTGTATCGTTTTTGGTATCTTTGTTTATTATAGATTATATTTGTCAACCGGTCTCCATTTTAAATGTGCCTCGAGGGTGTCATTCCTTGTTTGTTTTAAGTAACGGCGTGAGACTTGAATATCAGCGTGCCCCATAAGCAACTGAAGTGAAAAGACATCCACACCCCTTCTCAGCATTTCAAGGGCAAAATACCAACCGGATGAATGATCTCAAGGTATCATCACTCTGGCCTGGCAGCCAACTGCTGTATTATAAAGAAGTCCTGCCGGTAGTCTTTGTGCCCCTGCTGGGACAAAAAGGCTGGCAGGAAAAGGATAATTAAAGAGGCTGTCCTAAAGCCAGTTTTGTCATGTTGAGCGCAGCGAAACATCTCGTAACAATAAGGAGAGACTCTTCGCTTTGCTCAGAGTGACAAGGATCTTTTTTTAACAG
>JAUYCC010000058.1 GCA_030692365.1 Pelolinea sp.
GGTTATGCCCGGCGACAACGTGGTCATGACTGTTGAACTGATCATCCCGGTCGCCCTGGAACAGGGCTCGCAATTCGCCATCCGCGAAGGCGGCCTGACCGTCGGCGCTGGTGTCATCACCAAAATAATTTCATAGGAAGACGCTGAAAGAAAGCATTAGAGGTAAGGTTTAGATGGCTGGAAAAAAAGGTGTTCGCCCGATCATCACGCTGGCTTGTTCTGAGTGCAAGGAACGCAACTACACATCAGAGAAAAACCGCAGAAATGATCCAAATCGTCTTGAAATGAATAAGTACTGCTTGCACTGCAAAAAGCACACCCTGCATCGCGAGACGAAGTAAAGCAAGGAGACAACCTGTGTGGACGCGAGGAACCTTATCTCGCCCGCACATCTTAAAGGCCAGTAGCTCAATTGGCAGAGCGCCTGTCTCCAAAACAGGAGGTTGTGGGTTCGATTCCTGCCTGGCCTGCTTATAAACGAGGCTACGCCAACAATAAGGCGTCGTTTTAGACACTCAACAGGAGATGAAAAATGCCTGAAAAAAAGAAAAATGCACAGAAAAAACCGAATTTTCTCACACGCTGGTGGCGTGAGACAATCGGTGAGCTACGCAGGGTCACCTGGCCAACACCCAAGGAAGCCTGGCGCCTGACAAAGGTTGTTCTTGTTGTCATGATGCTCATGAGCGCGATCCTGGGCTTGCTGGACTTCAGCTTTACCAGGCTGATCGCTTTTATACTTTCATAAGATTTCGGGTGGTTTTGTCTGCCTGAGCAAGGAAATATTAATGGCTAACGAAGAAGAGTTAAACGGGGTTGAACAAGGTTCACAGCGGGAAGAGGCTGAACAATCAGCGCCTGCCCCGGCTGAAGATGCCCATTTAACCAAGACCGCGCAAGACTCATCCTCAACGCCGCAGGAAGAACCCGCCGACAAAGATGAGAAACCCACGGCGGATGATGGCCGCGCCTGGTTTGTGATCCACTGCTATTCTGGATACGAAAACAAGGTACGTACTAACCTGGAATCGCGCATTGAGACCATGGGTATGAAGGATAAGATCTTTGATGTGGTCATCCCCACCCAGGAAGAAATTGAAGTGCGCAATGGCAAACGCCGCTCGATCGAACGGCATGTTTTTCCGGGGTATGTGCTGGTCAACTTGATCCTGACCGAAGAGTCGTGGTACGTAGTGCGCAACACGCCCGGCGTTACCGGCTTTGTGGGCATGGGCAACGACCCCATCCCCCTGCGTCCCGAGGAAGTAGGACAGATCCTTAAGCGCATGGAATCGGACGCGCCGCACATCAAGGTGACTTATAAAATTGGTGAGCGCGTGCGCGTGATTGACGGACCTTTCAACGATTTCCGCGGCACTGTTTCGGAAATCGATATGGATCGCGCCAAAGTGACCTTGATGGTCAACTTCTTTGGCCGCGACACGCCTGTAGAGCTCGATTTTCTGCAGGTCGAGAAAGCGTGAACAACCTCCGCAAGGAGGATTGTGGGAGGGTGACCCTTTTCACCCGTTAAAACCACTAAAGGAGCAATAGAATGGCTAAAAAAGTAAAAGCAGTAGTAAAACTGAACGTCACTGC
>JAUYCC010000066.1 GCA_030692365.1 Pelolinea sp.
AAGAATCTGGAGCAAATGCGATATGGATTGACAGGTCTCGTTGTTAGAAGAATAAGAAGTGTGATTGGATAAAAAAGGCTTCTGAAAACTCAGGTAGATAATTGATAAGCATTGTGCACGACCCGCAAATAAATGATTCTTTGAATGTTAAACAAAGAATAATTAATAATCAAGGTTTTCAGCTTGATAGGGTTGACCACATTCAGAATCTGGGTTCCAGAAAAAATGACCTTATCACTTGTTTTGATTCTTTTATTCATGATCGCCAAGCTCAAAATTTATCCGCAGGGACAATACAGTTTTATCGAACGAAAATAAAATTATTAATGAAATATTTAGAGCCGCTGGGGGTAACACGTATTTCAGAATTCACTCCACAACTCATAAGGGATTACCTCATCTATCTTGAACAAGAAAATCATAATCCTGGCGGTATTCACGCGGCATATCGATCCCTTAAAGCATTTTTCAATTGGTGGAAAGATGAGTTCGAACCAGAAAACTGGAAAAACCCAATGGATAAAGTAAAACCTCCCAAAGTACCCATTGAAATCTTAGAACCCGTTCAATCAGAAAATGCCCTGTTAATGCTTTCCGCATGCGATAAGAAAACTATTCTAGGTCTCCGAGATTGTGCGATCTTACTTACATTGATGGATACAGGGATCAGGGCGTCTGAACTCTTATCAATTAACCGAACTGATCTGGACTTTAAAAATGGAAAGATAGTTATTAAAAAAGGAAAGGGTGGAAAGTTTCGCATTGTCTTTATCTCAAATAGGACACGAGATTCAATTCAATCCTATTTAAAAAAGAGAACTGACTTCTTGCCTTTTTTATGGATCAGCAAAACGAAAAGTAATTTGAAGTATTCAGGCCTTCGACAAATAATGCGGCGAAGAGCAAAAGACGCAAATATCGCAACACCATCGTTGCATGGATTTCGCAGATTTTTTGCTCTTCAAATGCTTCGCAGCGGGGTGGACGTTTTTTCATTGCAGAAGCTCATGGGACACTCGGATATCCAGATTCTTCGTCGGTATCTGCAACAAACTGAAGAAGATATCCGCTCAGCGCATAAATTGGGAGGCCCAGTTGATCACTTACTAACCTAGTAAAGCGTTTTTTTTAGGAATAAAAGATATAATTTCATGTATAAATTCATTTCCTATTATGCAAGATTTGCAATGTGGTTATTAAACATTGTGCTATATATTATTGTTTATTTTGAACCAGATTCTTTACAAAAATTATTAGCACAAGTGTCATATTAATTGATATAATTTAGAGTAAGTGAAAGGAATTTGAAATGACTATCCACACTTCAAAAGAATATGATAAAAAAATGAAAGAATTAATTTTGTATGTTTCTCAAAAATGCGAAGGTGATAGTTCTTTTGGCGCAACAAAATTGAATAAATTACTATTCTTCTCAGATTTTATGGCATATCTGAATTTTGGCAAATCGATCACTGGTCAAGAATACCAATGTTTAGAAAAGGGTCCTGCACCTAAACGGTTAGTACCCATACGGGAAGAATTAATGAAGAGCCAAGAAGCTGTTTTAAGGCCTAATAGTTATTATGGCTTTCCACAAGAACGATTAATTCCTTTAAGAGAACCTGATCTTTCAGAATTCTCTGGTGAAGAAATTGCTCTTGTTGATTTTGAAATTGATCACTGGCGAGAAAAATCCGCCAAAGAAATAAGTGCCGAGTCACATAAATTTATTGGTTGGATTTGTGCAGAAGAGTTAGAGGTTATACCTTACGAAACAGCATTTGTTGGAACAAGAGAATTAACCGAAGAAGAATTTGAATTCGCACGAAATATTCCGATAGAAAAACTCCCTAAACCCGTCAACGAAATAATTACTGGATAGATTACATCATGTGGGAAGTCATAAAAACCCAAACTTTTAATAAAGATTTGAAGCGTCTTGGAAAAGGTGTTAAAGACCTTGATAAATTCATCGTTGGGGCAGAATTTGCGTTAAGTCATAATCCAAGAATTGGTAAAAAAACTGCAATTGAATATGTCCAAGGACTTCCCATGACTGAAATTCTAGATAATCCCAAAATTATCCTTTATTATTTTATTACGAAAGATCAAGTTTATTTAGTTGGGGTTAAAAAAGAGGGTGATAAGAAAATTGATATTATTATGTAAATAAAATATATCAATTATTGTATAAATCATTTCATAATCAAATTTCACCTTTCTTGATTCCTCTTTTTCATTAAAGTCAGTAACATAATAAAGTTTTTACTACTAACTTTTACATCGGGTAAAACATTTCTACTTTTAATTTTGCAATTTAATATATCAATGAACTCAAGCAAGATAACAATCAAGCTTTATCTTAGTTATTTCTCAAATTAAATCCGTTTTTTGCTTTTAATATTTATTAACCTTAAATAATGACCTTCTTGTATAGATTCAAAATTATTTTATCTACAGGACTTGCCTTATTATGGGCTTCTTGAAGGTCAGAACTCACCTGTCGTAAGTACCGACGCAATATTTGCAGATCTGCATGACCCATCAACAATTGAAGCGAGAATACGTCAATGCCATTACGTAACATTTCCAGGGCGAAAAGGCGTCTGAAGCTATGCGGAGACTGAAAAACCACCCTAGCTTTTTTTGCTCTGCGCTTCAATAACAAACGCAAACCTGTATAGGTAAGGCGTTCCCCATGAATACTTGTAAACAAAGCACCCTCCGTATTTCCTTTTATTTTTAGATAGGAACGCAAAGCCGACCTGGTCTTTTTCCCCAGGTAAGCCATCCTGAACTTATCCCCTTTGCCATGGATGATCTGCAATGTACCGGTGATTGGGTTTGCGTTGTTATAGTCTAAAGCTAACAATTCAGAAGCCCTCAAGCCGGTGTCTAAAAGCATCAGCAAAATCAACTTATCCCGTAACCCTGTGAAACCGTTTTCGCAAACACTGACCATTGCCTTTACTGCCTCAATATCTGCAGGTTCCAGTGGTTCTTCTCTTAAGGATTTCACTTTTACTTTGCGGATGGGATTTGCCCAACCCAAGAGGTCATTTTCAAGTTCATACCAGTAAAGGAATGAACGCAGAACGCGAAAATGAGCATGCACTCCGCCCTTGTTATGGCCCTTGTCTTCAAGCCATAACAGGTATTGCCTAATATGGTTTGCAGTAAGTTCTTGGATATCTCTTACCTGGTTCAGGCTGCAGAAATCAATAAATTTATGTAACTTCTTGCGGTAGAAATCGGTGGTATTGGGTGATAACCCTCTGGCTTTTCTGTCAACGATGAATGCTTCTGCCCATTCCAAGATATTAAAAACTGTGATAATCCTCTGCTCATCGGTTTGGCGGTTTTCGGGCATTTCTGCCTCCTTTTTTGACCGCCATATATGGAGTTTTAGGCTTGTTTTTGGTTAATAACCCCCACCTGTGGCATATAACAAAAAATGGCGAGAGTGGGATTTGAACCCACGACCAAGGGCTTATGAGTCCCCTGCTCTTCCACTGAGCTACCTCGCCATGTCAGGCGCGCGTAATGTTACTATACGCGCTTTAATCTGTCAATATTCCGGGCGCTGAAAGTTAGCGAGCGCGTGGACATTATCTCCGACTTTCTGGAGAGTTACAAGCAGGCCACACGCGCTCGATCTTGTCCAGCCGGGAAGTGTTTTCGGGTGTGCGGATCTTGCCCTCCATGCCTAACTTCAGCTTGCCTTTCTCGTTGGGGGAATACACGCTGCGGCTGGCAAGCAGGTGTTCGCCTTCCGCGCTGAGCGTGATCTCATACACAAATTCTTTCTTCTTGTTGTGGCGCACCATCAGCGCCGCCCAATCCTTCTTCTTGTCAACCAGCGCTTCGCGCTTGTGTTTGCCCAGCTCCTTGCCAAGCTCATCAAACGCGGGCAATGCCGTTTTCTTAATAAAGCGCCGCGCGGATTTCTTTAATTCCTCTTTCTTGTCCTTCAGTTCCTTCCTGGTCTGCTTTTTTTCCTTAAAATGCTCGTCCAGTTCGGTTTTCCAGTTGTCCATACGTCATCCTCTTTCCGGTTTTAATCATACACCCGGGCAAGAAAAGTAATCTTAAATCTTCAGTCTGCCTAATTCCAGGTACGCGGCTGAAGGGTATTAAAGCTTACCTTGCCGTCCTGCCGGATTGAGCAGAAACCCTCGCGCGCGATGATAATGTGGTCCAACACGCCGATATCCATCAGCCGCCCGGCCTTGACCAGTTCCTCGGTAAAGCGCAGGTCCTCTTCGCTTGGGCGCGGGTCGCCGGAGGGATGGTTGTGAACCACAATGATCGCCGACGCATGGCAGCGGATGGGTACCTCAAAGATTTCCGCCAGGCGGACGGAGGAATGGTTGACCGTGCCAACATAAAGCATCTGGCTTTTGAGCAGCTGGTTACGGGTGGAAAGCGCCAGCACCCATAGCTCCTCCTGGTCTTTGGCTGCCAGGTCATGCGCCATCAGATCATGCACATCCGCCGGCTTGCTGATGACCGGTTTGGCCGCGAATTCCTCCAGGCTCATGCGGTAACCCAGCGCGATGGCCGCCTTGATCTGCGCGGCTTTGGCGCGCCCCACGCCTTTTACCGCGCACAGCTCATCAAATCGCGCCGTGTGCAGCCCGCGCAGCCCACCGAAAGTGTGGATGAGCTTCCCAGCCAATTCCACCGCGTTGCTGCCCTCCACCCCCACCCGCAGCAATATCCCCAGCAGTTCGCCGTCCGTCAGCGCGGATTCGCCCAGCAGCTCCAGCCGCTCGCGCGGCCGGTCACTTTCAGGAAAATCGCGGATACCCAAATGCCCGTTGTCTTCGCCCATCTGCCCTCACCTGTAACGAAAAGATGGGTTTACTATACAACAAAAGCGGGCAAATCTCAATATCAAAGAAAGACTTTGATAAATAATCAATCTCATACAAAAGCCTGTCAAGGCGGTACGGTCAATGGAATTCCATGAGAGTAATCTATTTGCGGTTATACTAAGCCAATTATTCTTAGGGGTATGCGCAGATGAAACTGACCAAAACCGCAATTCTATCCATTTCCACCCTCACCATCCTGATGAACGCCGCCATCGTGCCGCTGCTCAGCAGCATCAGCGCCGCGTTTCCGGATGTCAGCCCTACACTGATCAAGATGTCGCTGTCCCTGCCCGCTCTGGTCAGTATCTTTTTCAGCCTGCTCACCGGGCTACTGGCCAGATTCATCCCCAAGAAAGTTCTCCTGGCTGGCGGTCTGATCCTGTACAGCCTGGGCGGCATTGGGGCGGGGTTCATGGCCTCCATCCAGGGGTTTCTGGCTCTCCGCGCCGTTTTGGGCGCCGGTTCCGGCGTCATCGCTCCCCTGGCATCAGATTTTGTGGCAGATTTTTATGAAGGGGGCCAAAGGGCAAAGATGATCGGCTACGCGAATTCGGCCGCCAATATTACCGGAATCTTTTTGCCACTTCTGGCAGCCAGCCTGGCGGTTGCCAACTGGCGTTTTGCCTTTGGTGTGTATTCCCTCGGATTGCTTGTGCTGGTTCTGACATGGTTTTTTATTCCTTTAAAAAATACCCTTATTAGCACATCAAGTGAAAAGCAGCCTGTTTTTTATTTCTCAAAAGCAGTCTTGGGACCAGCCTTTTCAATTTTTTTCCTGGTTCTGCTTTTTTATGAGATCCCTGCCAATTTAAGCGTATTTGTCAAAAACGAGGACATTGGCTCGCCTTCAATAGCCGCCCTCGTCATCTCTATCTCTACCTTCGCGTCAACCGTTTTTAACTTTGCTTTCGCGCGCATTTACGCCAAACTGAAAGACTGGATCCTTCCCGTCGGGTTTTTCTTCTGCGGGTTGGGATTTTTTGCGATTGCCGGTATTTCAAATTTAATAACCTTAATCGCGGGTGAAATCCTGATCGGTATTGCTCTTGGGCTTTTATTTCCGTATTTTCCCTTAAAAATCATGGAAAAAACCACTCCCGAAGAAACTACCGGCGCTTTGTCGGTTCTTAGCGGCGCGTTCAGTATCGGCATGTTCCTCTCGCCATTATTTTTCCTCGGTGCGTCTTCACTGCTGAAGATTACTCACATCCGCGGTGAATTCACGCTGGCAGCCATCCTTTTCGGCATCGGCACACTGGTAACGGCTATTCTGCAGTTAAAGTACCAGCATAGTCATGTGAGTTGATTGCCCGGGTTCCTTTTTTTATTGTAAAAATAAAGAACTGATTCATAAACTCCCCGCGCGCCATCCGCGCCTGTGGTGCTATACTATGCCAGTTATCTCAAGGGAGATCCGCCATCATGAATAAAACCAAAACTGCCATTCTTTCCATATCATTGCTCAACATTCTGATGAACGCGGGCATTGTGCCAGTCCTCAGCCGCATCAGCGCCGTCTTCCCGGATGCCAGCCCAACCGCATTGAAATTAACCCTGTCAATTTCTGCGCTGTTCAGCATCATTTTCAGCCTGCTTACCGGTTACCTGGACCGCTTCATTCCCAAGAAGGTAATCCTCGCGGTGGGGTTATTTTTCTACGCCATCGGCGGCATGGGCACCGGCCTGGCCAATTCGATGGCAGGGCTGCTTGCTTTCCGCGCGCTGCTGGGCGTGGGCGCGGGCATCTGCCTGCCGCTGGCCACCGCCTTTATCGCTGATTTTTACCAGGGCGAGGAACGCAAGGAAACCATCGGCTACAGCTTCTTCGCGGCCAACCTGGCGGCTATGATCCTGCCGGTCATCGGCGCGCGCCTGGTGGAGATCAACTGGCGTTATGCTTTTTCCGTTTACGGTATCGCGCTGCTGGTGCTGGTCTTCACCTGGATCAATATCCCCGACCGCAGCATTCCTGAGAAAAAAGACCTTAAGGGCAGAAAACTATTCTATTTTTCCGGCCCGGTCGCTTCCGCGGCTTTTACCTATTTCTTTGTCACGATGCTTTTTCTCTCCCTGCCATCTAATATCAGCGTTTTTCTGGATAAAGAAGGCATCGGTACGCCTTCCACAGCCGCACTGATTGGTTCGGTCTCCACCATCGTTTCCATGTTCTTCAGCCTTAACTTCGCCAGAATTTACGGACTTGCCAAAGACTGGATGCTGACTGCCGGCCTGGCTTTCTGCGGGCTGGGGTTTATCGCCATGTCCTTTTTTAAAGGCTTGTTGCCGGGTCATCCTTGGCCAGAGCCTGATCGGCGCCGCGATGGGCATGTTCCACCCCTACTTCCCATACAAAGCCGTCCAGGCCGCTCCGCAGGAACAATCCACCAGCGCGCTCTCGCTGGTCAGTTCGGGTTTCAGGATGGGGACCTTTGTCTCGCCCTTCTTTTTTCTATACGCCGGCTCGCTGGCCAAAGTGACCAATATCCGGGGGGAATTTCTCTTGTCCGCGCTTATTTTTTGCGCGACCATGGTGATTTCAGTCCTGATATTCGGGCGCAAAAAACCCCTTAATCCTGCCGAATCCCCAGAAACCACTTAATGCTATAATTTTTTGAATTAACCTTCACCGGGACAAAAACTTCACACAAATGCAAACCAGCGCGCGCGCACCACTGGATTATTTGACTGTCGGCCACGTCACCAAAGACCTGGCCGCTGATGGATACACCCTGGGCGGGACTGCTTCCTATTCCTCCCTCACTGCCCGCGCGTTTGGACAGCGCGTCGGTGTTTTGACCGCTTTCGGGGAAGATATCACTGTTGCCGCGCTAGATGAGATCGAGATTGCCCGTAAACCTTCCGCCTGTACCACAACCTTTGAAAACATTGAGACAGTATCCGGCCGCAAACAATACCTGCACCAGATCGCGGACCCCCTTAAAACTGGTAATGTTCCGGAATCATTAAAATCCGCCCGAATCCTGCATCTCGGCCCGGTGGCAGATGAGGTGGACGCTGAAATTGCGTCGCTTTTTCCCGGAGCGCTCATCGGCCTCACCCCGCAGGGATGGATGCGCAAACGCGGCAACGACGGCCTGGTGGGGTACCAGGAATGGAATCCTCCGCGTTTTCTGATCGATAGCACGGACGCGGTAGTGATCAGCGTGGAGGATGTGCACGGCAACGAGGATTTGATCGCCGAGTACGCCCACCAATTTAAGGTTCTGGCAGTCACTGAAGGCTATAACGGCGCGCGCGTTTACTGGCACGGCGATGTGCGGCGCTTCCGCGCGCCCAAAATGGAGGTTGTAGATCCGACCGGCGCGGGTGATATCTTCGCGGCGGCTTTTTTCATCCGGCTTAAAGCCACTCTCGACCCCTGGAAAGCTGCCGCCTTCGCGGTCAATCTGGCTTCGTTATCGGTCACGCGTAAAGGGCTGTTGGGCGTGCCGCGCCCGGAAGAAGTACAATCAAATTTGGTAGAAATTATCCGAGGATCATCGCTTTCATGACCAAAATATATACACTAGTCAACCAGAAAGGCGGAGTAGGTAAAACCACTTCCGCTATCAACATCGGCGCTTATCTGGGCTATTACGGCCAGAAAGTGCTGATCGTTGACCTTGACCCGCAAGCCAATGCCACTTCCAGCCTTGGAATTGACAAGCTCACCGTGAAAAAAGGTACTTATGAGGTGCTTATCGGTTCCGCGCCTATCTCGCCTTCCGTGCTGCATAATCCGCGCCTTAAGCTTTCTATTTTGCCATCTTCCCCAGCTCTGGCAGGCGCAGAGGTAGAACTGCTTGAACTGCCGCGCAGGGAATTCCGGCTCAGGGAAGCACTGCAGCCCATCATTGAACGTTATAACTATATCCTCATTGACTGCCCGCCATCATTAAGCATCATTACCATTAACGGACTGATGGCCGCGCATGACGGGGTGCTCATCCCGGTGCAGTGCGAGTATCTGGCGCTGGAAGGTATCGGCCAGTTGACAGATACTATCAAGCGCGTAAAAGCGTCGCTTTACCCCGAATTGAAGGTGCGCGGCGTTATCCTGACCATGTATGACGGGCGCACCAAATTAGCCTCGGATGTGGTCAGCGAAGTACAAAAATTCTTCCCGACGCAGGTCTTTCAGATCATTGTCCCACGCAGCATCAGATTGGCAGAGGCGCCCTCCTACGGACTGCCCATCGCCATTTATGCACCCGCTTCCATCGCGGCTAAATCCTACCACGACCTGGCGCGTGAAATTTTGGAGCAAGATGGGGTGCATATCCCCGAAATAAAAGAAAGGGTGGAGTAATATGACGCGCAGAGGTTTAGGTAAAGGGCTGGATGCGCTTATTCCAGGCAATTTTCAAATTGAACCGGCCGGCAGTTCACAGTTTATTCCGATTGATCAGATATCCCCTAACCCTTTGCAGCCGCGTATGGAGATTGACGACATCAGCCTGGAAGAGCTGGCCAATTCCATCCGCGAACATGGCATCATCCAGCCGCTCATCCTGACCAAAGATAATGGCGACGATCACTATACCCTGATCGCCGGTGAAAGGCGCCTGCGTGCCGCCAAGTTGGTCGGGCTTGAATCCGTCCCGGCGGTGGTGCGCCAAGCCAGCGAGCAGGAACGCCTGGAGTTGGCGTTGATCGAAAACATCCAGCGCGAGAACCTCTCCCCACTGGAATCCGCTCAGGCTTACCTGAAATTGCAGGAGGAATTTGGTCTAACCCAGGACCAGGTGGCGGAGAGTGTGGGTAAAAGCCGCGTGGCGGTCACCAACACCATCCGGCTATTGAAACTGCCCGAAGAAGCCCGCAAAGCGCTGAACGATGGAAAGATATCCGAAGGCCACGCCCGTGCGTTGCTGGGGCTGGTTTCTTCACAGGCGCAGCTTGCCGCGTTGCAGACCATTCTGCGAAATGAAATGAATGTCCGCCAGGCGGAAGAGCTGGTGCGCAAACTTTCGGGCGTTAAACCCAAGCCGTTGATCGCCAAACCGCCCAAGTCCGCCGAGGTGAAATCGCTGGAAGCGCGACTGCGCGAGCGGCTGGGAACCAAGGTTTCACTGAACCATACCGAAAGCGGCGGCACGATAGTGATACATTACTACTCGGAAGAAGAGCTCGAATCCATCATTAACCAGATCCTTGGATAGCCATGGATACCCTGGTTCTAACCAACGCACAGTTCTAC
>JAUYCC010000046.1 GCA_030692365.1 Pelolinea sp.
AAGCCCTATGAACGCAGTGATGAGCGCAATGGACATGCCAACGGTTATAAACCCAAGACAGTCAAGACGCGGGTAGGCGAAGTGACCTTTGATATCCCCCAGGTGCGTGAAGGCGGATTCTATCCGGAAGCACTGGAAAAAGGATTACGCAGTGAACGTGCCTTGATGTTAGCGTTAGCTGAGATGTATGTCTGCACTGTGCCGCAGGCACATGTGTGCAGGGAGTATCCACGCGCATCAGGTTTTGGCAATCCTGATTAATCCCCAAACCAGTTTTTCCCCAATTCTTTGGCTTGTTCAACAAACCATTGTTTAACGGCTTCCCACGCAATCTCCTGAATTAAATCAGGCTGAAAATCACGATCAGCATTCTCAAACAGGGTTATGGCTTCCAGCACCTGAAGCGGAAAATCGCGGAAGCCGGTGTATTTTTTTTCAGCGAAATCCAGCAGTCTAGATAAAGGAAGATGACTGGATATGCAGTATAGGTCGTAAAAATCTTTTCGGCTGCCGCGGGTGATGAGAGCGTCACATTTCATTAACCCGATATCCATTATTGAAGCCAGCTTAACTTTTTCGAGCTCTACAGGATCCTGGATGAGAGGATATCCATAACTGAAGAAGCCTGTCCTGACATTATTGGCTACCAAAACCAGGTTGCCAAAAGTCTTTTCAATGACCTCGGGGCTATAGTCCTCAAGTGCGGCCAGGATTGCCTGGGCGGTACGGTCGTTAACCGAGTCAGTTTCCGAGAAGAAGTCAAAATCGTAGGAACGCCGGTGGCCAATTTGAAGCGCCAGGGCGGTTCCGCCGGCCAGATAAAAAGATTGGGTTATTTCCAGTTGTCCGAGAGATTGCAGCAATTGCCGCATTTCGGATGAAATGGTTCGCCAGTTTGGGAAAGTCAGCGCGTCCATATTCGCTGTGGTTTTTCAGGTTCCAGCAAGCCAAATAAAAGGCACCACAAATGGAATCGGCGCCAGGGCAGGCGCTTCTCTCCGGATTGCGCCAGCCAATCGCGGATGGCAGGCTTTCCAAAAGTCTGGATAAGCCATTGGATTTCTTGCCGGTTGCCAAGCGCCAGAATCCTCTCCATGAGAAGCGTTTTGTGCTGGCGGATATTCAGCCGCGTAAAATCATATTCCTGGAAAAAAGGCTTTACACTGGATGGAATCTGCCTCAAAGATTTTTTTGTTTCCATAATATTAGCGTATCACAATTATATGCAGGGGTTTATCCAAACATCACCTGCGGGCGGTACTGCAGCGCCTCAGCCAGGTGGGTGGCGCTGATGTCCTCTGAATACGCCAGGTCGGCGATGGTGCGCGCCAACTTGAGCATGCGGTGATAGGCGCGCGCCGAAAGGTGCATCTGCTGCATAGCCGCGCGCATCAGGTTTTGACAATCCTCATTCAACTTGCAGTGCACGCGGATATCCGCGTTACGCATATCGGAGTTGCAGTAAAGGCTTCTACCCCCGGCGTCTGTTGAAGCAAAGCGCGTGCGCTGAATCTCGCGTGCGGCTTCCACACGCTCACGGATCTTTTCTGAAGATTCGCCAAAACGCTCATCGCTCAATTTATCATAATCCACACGCGGCACCTGCACATGGATGTCAATACGGTCCAAAAGGGGACCGGAGATGCGCTTCTGGTAGGTGGTGATGAACGCATGCGAGCAGGTGCAGGGTTTAATTGGGTCGCCGTAATACCCGCACGGGCAGGGGTTCATGGCTGCCACCATCTGAAAATTCGCGGGAAAGGTCAGCGAGCCGCGGGCGCGGCTGATGGTGACGTGTTTGTCCTCCAACGGCTGGCGCAATACTTCCAGGACGTGTTTTCCAAATTCGGGCAGTTCATCCAGGAACAATACACCGCGGTGGGCGAGCGATACTTCGCCCGGGTGTGGCCAATTACCGCCACCTACAAGTCCCGCGTGGGAGATGGTGTGGTGCGGCGCGCGGAAAGGGCGCGTCTGTATAAGCGGAATATCCGAAGGCAGCAGATCTGATATGGAATAGATGCGCGTGACGTCCAGCGCCTCTTCGATTGTCATGTCTGGCAGGATGGCAGGCAAGGCGCGCGCCAGCAGAGTTTTGCCCGCGCCGGGCGGGCCGATCATCAGCACATTATGCCCGCCGGCCGCGGCAACCTCCAGCGACCGTTTGACATGTTCCTGACCTTTGACCTCTTTAAAATCGGTCAACGACCAGGCTTCCGCTCTGACTGGCTGGGTGGGCGGTTGAGGAGGAATGGCCATCCTGCCTTGTAAATAGGCTGCCAGGTCGGTCAATGAATCCACCGGGATGACATCCAGCCCCGGGATGAGCGCCGCCTCAGCGGCATCCACTTTAGGTACAAAGATACGGCTGTAACCTTTGTCTCTGGCGATAGCCGCCATAGGCAGCACCCCGCGCACATGCCGGACTGAGCCATCCAGAGAAAGTTCACCAACGACTAAACCATCTTCAAGCAATTTTGCGGGGATCATTTCCATGCATACCAGCACACCTAAAGCGATGGGCAGGTCATAGGAAGGTCCTTCCTTGCGCACAGAAGCGGGAGCGAGGTTTACCGTCAGGCGTTTGCGTGGGTAAGGGAAACCGGCATTTTTGATGGCGGCCATCACGCGCTGTTTGGATTCCTGTACAGCTACGTCAGGGAGACCGACAATATCCATGCCCGGCAGACCCTGGGCGGTGTCCACCTCCACATCCACAATGACACCCTCCAGTCCGATCACGGCGCAGGAAAAGACACGGGCAAGCATGGTTATTAGTGTATTGGATTTACCTTCAAAAGTCAATTAAGGTAATTGTTTTTATGTAAACCTGTCAGAGTATAATCAAAAAGAGGGCATTTCCTCGCAGCTTGCTGCGAGATTGTTTTACAAAATCCGTCCCAAAGGGTGAAACCCGTAATGCCTCGTAGCTTGCTGCGAGGATAGGGATTTCAAGGATTTTGTCTTTACTATTGCGTTGCAAATTTCCTGTATGTTCACAAATTGGAGGGAACGTGGAAGAAAAGCATCAACAAAATCCTCAGGCTTTACTCTTGGCATTATGCAATCTGAACATGGTTGGATTGGGTTATCTGTTAGCAAGCCAGAAGAAACGCTGGCTTATTTCTTTAATTGGTAACCTGATCCTGCTGGCAATCGCTCATTCCACCAACGCTTCTAAAACCCCGATGCTAGACCGATTTCTCCCTGTTTTTGTTTTCCCTTATTAATGCTTGCAAACATAACAATATGCATTGCACTGTACATTTTATAAATTCACATATGTGAATGGCAGTATCAAATGTGAATCCTTTGTGTTATATTATGTACATCATTTGATTATTTATGGGTATGGATAAAGAGACCCGCAGGCAATTATTAGCTGACATTGCGACCTTCTATTATAAAGAGAAGAAAACGCAATCCCAGATCGCGCGTGCATTTGGTTATTCGCGCTCAGCCATTTCCCGCCTGCTCGATGAAGCTCTACAAGATGGTATTATTGAAATTACCATTAATTACCCGCTTCTTCGCGACCCTGTTCTCGAGCGCCGCTTAAAGGAAAAGTATCACCTGGAAGCGGCGTTTGTTATTAACGCGGGACAGGCGGATTATGCCCATACCCTTCAGATGGTCGGCAGGCTCGGTGCCCTGTATCTCGAACAAAACCTCCGGGATGGCATGGTAGTAGGGATCGGCTGGGGGACCTCACTTTATGATTTGGTCAATTCACTACCCAATTTACCATTATCCAAGGTGCGCGTTGTTCAGGTCATTGGCGCTTCTGGCAGTAAAGGTGACGTACGAATTGACGGCCCGGATTTGGCAGCCTTCCTGGCCAATAAACTTAACGCGAGCCATCAGTTCCTGCATTCTCCTCTTTTCCTTGATACCGAAGAAGCGTGCAAGTCAATGAAATCCCAAAAACAAATCAGGGATACCCTCAATCTGGCTAATCAGTCGGATCTTGTCCTTTTGGGTATTGGGACAATTGATGTGGACTCCAAATTTTCCAGTATTTTTCGCTCAGGTTTATTAAATGAAGATGAAGTGCTTCAGGTAAAAAACAAAGGTGGTATTGGACATATCTGCGGGGTCATTATTGATGAAAAAGGAAGCGTAATGGATATTGATGTCAACCGCCGGGTGATGGCGGTTGACCTGCACACCCTCAGAAGCAATGGCCGGAAAATGGTCGGAGTGGCGGCTGGCAGCAGAAAATCAAAAGCAATCGACGCGGTACTGTCCGGCGGGTGGCTGGATGTGCTTATAACGGATCAATCCGCGGTGAAATCAATCGCCGCTTAACATTATCGGAGGTAGGATGCCTGAAAGCAAGCAAGAAAAATTGATTGGCGGGGTGTTGGAAGAATCCCGCGCGAAAGAACTGTTGGCGAAAATGGTTCTGACGCGAACTTTTGAGGAAAACGCGGAAGAGATGTTCACATTGGGTAAGGTACACGGTACCATGCACCTTTCTATCGGTCAGGAAGCCATAGCCGCGGGTGCAGGACCGGCGTTGCGCAAGGATGATTATTTACTGAACACTCACCGCGGCCATGGCCACTTCCTCATGTGGGGCGGTGACCTGAACCGCATGATGGCCGAGTTCCTGGGTAAGGAAACCGGTTACTGCCGCGGGCGCGGCGGTTCCATGCATATCGCGGATGTGGAATCCAATAACCTGGGCGCCCAGGGGATTGTGGCGGGCAACCTGCCGATTTCTGTGGGGGTGGGGCTGAGCATCAAAATGCGCAAAACCGACCAGGTGGTCCTGACCCTTTTCGGAGACGGCGCGGCCAATGAGGGCGCTTTCCATGAATCCCTCAACATGGCTGCCATATGGAATCTGCCCATCATCTATTTATGTGAAAACAACCAATATGCCATGTCGATGGCTTTTGAAAAAGCATTCAAAATCGAGCAGATCAGCGACCGCGCGGGCGCATATGGCATGCCGGGTGTGACGATTGACGGCAACGATGTCATTGCGGTCTTTAAAGCAGTCCAGGCGGCCGCAAAACGAGCGCGCGAAGGCAACGGCCCAACCCTGATCGAAGCGATAACCTACCGCTACCGTGGACATTCAAAAAGTGACCGCCAGCTTTACCGAACACGTGAAGAGGTCAAAAGTTGGATGGAAAAAGACCCCATTCAACGCTTCGCTAAGCTGCTGGATGTAAGTGAAGAAGAATTTAAGAAAATCGAAGCCCAAGCCAAGGAAGATATCCGCAAGGCAGTTGAATTCTCGGAAGCAAGCCCGGAACCTGATTTAGCCACTATTTTGGAAGGTATCTATGCGTGAAATAAGTTACATGGAAGCCCTGCGGGAAGCCATTCGCCAGGCGATGGAAAAAGACGAGCGCGTATTCGTTATTGGTGAAGATATTGGCATATATGGCGGCGCATTTGGCGTTACCGCCGGGTTGCTTGATCAATTTGGCACACAGCGGATCATTGATACTCCAATTTCAGAGGCGGGCATTGCCGGCGCTTGTGTCGGCGCCGCGGTTACGGGAATGCGCCCGATCGGCGAGATCCAGTTCAGTGATTTCGTGGTGCTCTCAATGGAGCAGCTTGTGATGCAGGGCGCGAAGATGCGCTTTATGTTCGGAGGAAAAGCGAAACTGCCCTTTGTGATGCGTCTGGCAAGCGGTTCCGGCACAGGGGCAGCCGCCCAGCATTCCGAAAGCCTGGAGAACTGGTTCGTGCACGTCCCCGGCTTGAAAGTGGTCATGCCCTCCTCGCCATACGACGCGAAAGGCTTGCTGCTGTCATCCCTGGCCGAGAATAATCCGGTGATGTTCTTTGAGCATAAACTGCTCTACAAGACCAAAGGTCCTGTGCCCGAAGAAATGTACACAATTCCGCTCGGGCAAAGCCACGTGGTGCGCGAAGGCAGCCACCTGACCATCATTGCTATGTCGGTGATGGTGATGCGCGCTCAACAGGCAGCGGAAACGCTGGCTAAGGAAGGGATTGAGGTTGAAATCATCGATCCACGCACGCTGAAACCGCTGGATATGGATCCGATTATTAAATCGGTGATTAAGACCGGAAAAGTGTTGATTGTCCATGAAGCCGTAAAAACCGGCGGGTTTGGCGGCGAGATCTCTGCTGCAATTATGGAATCTGAGGCTTTCGCGTACTTGGACGCGCCGGTGCACCGCCTGGCCGGGCTGGATATGCCTATTCCCTACAACCGGATTCTGGAGTACCACTCTGTCCCACAGGTTGAGAATATTATTGAGGAAGCGCGAAAACTGGTTAAGGGAGCCTATTAGGAGGAATCACTTGGCAAAAGAAATAATCATGCCCAAGTTCGGCTTCACCCAGGAAAATTCCGAAATCCTGGAGTGGCTGAAAAAAGAAGGCGAGAAGGTTGAAAAAGGTGACCCCATCGCGGTGGTCAGCACCGACAAGATATCGATGGAAGTCGAGGCGCCTGAAACCGGTATTCTTTCGGGAATCAGCCATAAAGTAGGAGAGATCGTCCCGGTTACGGAAATTATTGCTTATATACTCCAACCTGGTGAAGCACTGCCTGAGGCAAGCAGCAAGAAACCAGAAATTGCACCAGCAAAGGTCGAGGCTGCCCCACAGGTCAGTTCAATTGTTAAAATTTCTCCGCTGGCTGTCAAATTAATTGAGGAACATCAGATAAATGCTGCTGAATTGACAGGGACAGGTGCTCGAGGGCAGGTTTCCCGCAAAGACGTTGAGGATTTCCTTGCCAGGAGAAGTACCCCCGAAGGCAAGATCAAGGCAACCCCGGCCGCGCGCCGGGTGGGAAAAGAATTGCAGGTTGATCTGCATGGTATCACTGGCAGCGGGCCTGAAGGAAGAATCCAGGCCACAGATGTGAGCTTACGCAAGGCGACCCCTGTCATCCAAAAAGCGCCTGGAGGTTTACCAGGAGTCCTGAAGGAAATCCCCTTGATCGGCATGCGCCGCATGATTGCGGATAACATGGCGCGCAGCATGCGTGAAGCACCGCACATGACCCTTCAGATCGATGTTCAGATGGATGCCGTTGAAGCGCTACGCAAATCGGCTAACGAAAAAATCACTGAAAAGAATTCCAGAATTTCAGCGACTGCGGTAATTGTGAAAGCGGTTACCCTGGCAATAAAGAAAAATCCGATTGTCAACAGCCAGTTCGCTTCTGAAAAAATTCTGGTCTTTTCCGATATCAATATCGGTGTCGCAACCGCGCTTGAAGAAGGGTTAATTGTGCCAGTTATCCATGCCGCTGACCAGCGAACGGTTTCCCAGATTTCAATCGTGCTAAACGATTTGGCTTTACGGGCTCGCGAAAATAAGCTCAAACCCGAAGACCTGGCCAACGGAACATTCACCATATCCAATCTGGGAATGTTCGGGATTGACCGATTCACTGCGATTATTAATCCCCCGCAATCGGCCATCCTGGCGGTTGGCGCAATCAAACGCCAGATGGTTCCAGATGACACCGAGGATCAGGTTATCAGGATCAAGAAGATGCTTACCTTTACACTAAGCGCGGACCACCGCGTGATGGATGGCGTGCAGGCTGCGTATTTCCTTGCCGAACTGCGGAATATTCTTGAAAAACCTGAGGAGCTTGTTTAATGAGCAACGCGATCGTGCAACTTTTGCAGCCTGAAGGTGTTCTGTTGAATTGTGAATTTACAACAGCGGGAGAAGTGATCAAGGCGATTGGAAACAAACTATACGAAGCTGGTTTTGTAAAATCGAGTTTCGTTGACGCGGCAATAGAACGGGAGAAAATACTTCCAACTGGTTTGCCGCTCGGCGGTGGAATTAATGCGGCCATCCCGCATACCGAGATTGAACATGTGATCAAACCCGCGTTGGGAATAGCGACCTTAAAAAGCGAAGTTAATTTCAGGAACATGGTTTCACCGGACGAGTTTGTTCCTGTCCGGTTGGTATTTCTGCTGGCGCTGGAGCAGCCTAAAGCACAAATTGAAATGCTGCAGGAGGTTGCGGGGGTGCTGCAGAACCCGAAACTTGTTTCTGATTTGTTGGAAATGAATAGTTTTAAAGAAGTAATTGAAGCTTTTGAAGGTGCATGATTCTATTGTTAATGAAATGGTTAATTATTAGGTATAAAAATTAACATTGATCATGCTGACCTTCAACAAAAAAAATGATAAATAAGGAGAGAACAAAAATGGATATGCCCAAAAGAATCCTGGTAGCCTGCGGAACTGCTATCGCAACTTCTACCGTGGTAGCGAAAGCTATAGAAGAGGCGCTCAAAGAACGTGGGATTAATGCGACGATTCGCCAATGTAAAGCCACTGAAGTGAAATCACTCGTCGGGAACGCTGACTTAGTAGTGACCACAACACCCGTACCAAGCAACCTTGGCGTTCCGGTCATTCAAACTTTGGCATTCCTTACAGGAATAGGAAGGGAGGCAGTTATCGAACAAATAGTTGAAGCATTGAAAGTTTAATTGTCATAAAAAAAAGAAAAACTGTTTTGATAAACTGGAGGTAATAAAATGGAAGGCTTTTTAACAGCATTAAAAGCCGTGATTGATAATCTCGGCGCAACTGTAGTGCTCCCCATCATTATTTTCTTTGTTGCTCTGATTTTGGGAGCAAAACCCGGTAAGGCGTTCCGCGCCGGTGTAACCATCGGTATCGCTTTCATTGGCATTAACCTGGTCATCGGCTTGATGTGGGGTACCCTTTCCGGCGCCGCCCAGGCGATGGTGACCAACTGGAAAATCACGCGCGACGTTGTGGATGTCGGCTGGCCGTCAGCCGCCGCAATCGCGTTCGGTACTGACGTTGGCCTGTGGGTTATCCCGATCGCTATCCTGGTGAACCTGGTCCTGCTGCTCTTCAAACTGACCAAGACCCTCAATATCGACATTTGGAACTTCTGGCACTTCGCATTCCTGGGCTCCATGGTTTACATGGTTTCCAATAACCTGGTCTATGGTCTGATCACCGCAGCAATAGCCGCCGCGCTCGCTCTGTTCCTGGGCGACTGGACTGCCAAAGCAGTGCAATCCTTCTACAACCTGCCCGGCATTTCCATCCCGCACCTAACCACCGCCCCCGGCGTTCCTTTCGCCATTGTGACCAACTGGCTGCTCGATAAAATTCCCGGTGTCAAGGACTGGAAAGCCGATCCCGAAACCATCCAGAAGCGCTTTGGCGTTTTTGGCGAACCCGTCATCCTCGGCCTGGTCATCGGCCTGGTGCTCGGCGCTCTCGGTTATTACAATGCCGAATCAGCAGCTGTCAAGATTCTCCAGACCGGTATGAACCTGGCTGCGGTTATGCTTCTGCTGCCCCGTATGGTCCAGATCCTGATGGAAGGCTTGATCCCGGTTTCCGAAGCTGCACGCGATTTCATGCAGAAGCGCGCCAGCGGACGTGAGATCTACATCGGTCTCGATTCCGCCATCCTCATCGGTCACCCGGCTGCCATTTCATCGTCCCTCATCCTGGTCCCGATCGCGATCCTGCTGAGCGTCATTCTGCCCGGCAACCGTGTCATTCTCTTCGCTGACTTGGCCATAATCCCCTTTGTTGTGGCGCTCTTCGCCCCTCTGATGAAGGGTAACATTTTCCGCATGATCGTTGCTGGCATCCTGGAACTTGCTGTTGGTTTCTACATCGCAACCGCAATGTCCCCACTGTTCACCGCTGCTGCCCAGAATGCTGGCTTTGCCATGCCTGAAGGCGCTTCTTCGATCACCAGCATCGGCGATGGTTTCCTGTGGCCGCAGTTCGTGTTCACCAAATTGGTGCAATTCCTGGGCGTGTTCGGCATCGTTGTCGCAGCCGCTTTATTGGCTGTTGCCTGGTTCATGTTCTTGAAGAACACCAAGGCTTGGGAAGTTGCCGCAGGCGCTCCCGTCGAGAAGAAATAACCTTAAGCTTGTTCAGGTTATAGTGTAAAAAATGTTGGGGCGGTCCAAAAAGACCGCCCCAAATTAAACTCACAGGTGAATCATGATTTATGCCTTTATCCGGTCATTTATCGGCGGTTTCGGCCGCGCGCTCATGGATTTTTATATCGCGAACAGCCTGGTCATCAACGGGCTGCTTCTGGGGTATGCACTTATTGTCTTTATTTCTCACAGGAATTATTTTCTTGCTCTGGAAAGAATTATTGTTGAATTGGGGTTGATAAAAGAAGGTGAAAAAAATAAACTGATCAGAAAAGTAAATTCTTCCGATTACACAGGTCTGCAATGGGATAAGGTGCGTAAGGGTATCTGGTTTCCATTTATATCCGAACCTAAAAAATGGACTTTTCGGTTTTGCACCACCCATTACATCAAATCGGAATTTTCTCTGGAAAAAATAAACCAATTTATAAAAGATCCAGGGAAATAGAGGTAATAATGTCAGTTGTTCACAGATTTAATGGCAAGCCAAATGATTACCGCTGGGAAGGTGTAAAGGTCCGCGAATATGATGATGAATTCGAAGGCGTAACCCGCCAGGTTTTCATAGGTCCGGATGAGGACTCGAATAATTTCCACATGCGCTATTTCCATCTTGAGCCGGGTATGCACAGCAACCTGGAAAGACACCCACATGAGCACGGGGTTTTGATTTTGCACGGTAAGGCCAAGGTACAGCTGAACGATGAGTTCTTCGATGTTCACCCAAATGATGCCATTTTCATCTCGGGCAATGACTTGCACCAGTTTGTTGCAACCGGTGACCAGCCGCTGGGCTTTCTGTGTGTGATCAAAGCCAAATAAAAGAAGAACTAAAGCCATGGCTATGAATTCTAGAGAAAGAGTCATCAAAGCGATCAATCATCAGGAACCGGATCGCGTTCCGCTGGATTTAAACCCCCTGAATGATTTTTATCTGAACCTGAAGCAGTATCTCCATCTGGAAATTGAGGAACAGGTCAAGCATAATTTCGCAATGGAGGTCGTCCCGCATCCTTTGGTGTTGGAAAAACTGGGTATTGATATTACCTCAGTAAAACTTGGTTCGCCAAAAGTTAAAAAAAAAGAGCCTCGCAGCGACGGGTATATCGAAGACGAATGGGGAGTGGTTTACAGGGTCGTGGCGCAGCCGGGCGGGGGCAGTTACTGTGAGGTCGTCAAACCGCCCTTAAAGGATGCCAAACTATCCGATCTGGTTGATTATCCCTGGCCGGTGCCAGACCTTCCGGGGAGGGGGGAAGAGGCGGAGAAAAACGCTAAAGCCTTATACGAAGATACCGAATTTGCAATTCTGGGCCGTTTTGGCGGCCCAATTACCGAAACCGCGCTTTATATGCTGGGCATGGAAAACTGGATGATCCGCCTTGCGTCGGAACCGGAATTCATGGAAGCATTATTGGGCAAGATTACCGATATTCAGATTGCCTTGGATCGAATTGGGCTTGAAGCCACCGCTAAATATCTCCAAATTTTCAAAGCCAGCGGTGAAGACCTGGGCATGCAGACCGGTCCGTTGTATTCCATGAAGATGTTTAGAAATCAATTGCTGCCTCATCTAAAGCGCCGTTTTCAAGCTGCTCGAAAGTACCTCGACAGCGTCAATCCTTCGGTGAAAATCATGCTGCATAGCTGCGGGAGCATCAGCAGGTTTATTCCTGATTTAATAGAAGCCGGCATAGATATTATTGATCCGATCCAGCCGCGCGCGGCTGAGATGAATTCAGCTGACCTCAAAGCCAAATTCGGTGACAGGATTTCATTCCATGGGGGGATTGATATTCAGCAAGTACTGCCATTTGGAACAAAGGAAGAGATTGAAGAAGAAGTTAAAAACCGGATCAATTCCTTAGGACCTGGTGGTGGCTACATCTTGGCTCCCGCGCATAATGTTCAGGCGGATGTCAAACCGGAAAATATCATTTATATGATTGAGGCGGCAAAGAAGTTTGGAATCTATCCACATGCGGGGTAATGCCTGAGTTTACATCTGTTAAAGAATACATGCGGTTGTTTTTCTAATCAAAAAAAGACAAGGCTGTCACCCGAAGCGGTTGACATAATCAAGCTGTCTAGATAACAAATTTTCCTTAAACCTGGGGAATACCACACATACAGTTCCAATGAGTTTTCAGCCATATATGACGGATTTTTTCAACATACGTCAGAATATGTGAATGACAAATACACTTACAGCGATCCGCAGATTGACAAGAAATTTACCGATACCAGCCCAATCTTTGAATTCCATGACTGGGAGAGTGTCATTTTTAAAATCAGGGCAGTTTCTTAAAAGGAAATTAGACTTGAATAATTCAAATTCCTTATAGCTTATTGAAATTCCTAATACCTGTTATAACGGTTTCAACGCTCTGGTAGCGATAGGATAGAGATATATTCCGAAATCTTTTCGGTTTCCCAAACATCCTCATAGAAACCGATTATGTACAAACCGGCATCCAACTGTCCACCAATCTGGTCTTGAAGGGTGTGCCCAAATTCCAGCGGCTCATCAGGACCGAAACGGCTCGTGCGCTCTTCTTCGGTCAGGCAGGTCAGGTCTGAATAGGGCAGTGCGTAACGCACCTGGAAGATACCCTGGTCGTAGAGTTCCTGGTCAAAGCTATCCAGGATGGGATTGCAGAAACCGGAAATCATAGTGCCGCCTGGGTGCAAGACCCGAAAGGCTTCTTTCCAGACCGGAAGCACGTCCGGGATGAAACAGTTGGAAATCGGATGGACTATGAAGTTAAAAGAGAAATCCGCAAAAGCCGACAGGTCAACCATATCGCCTTCCATGGTTGTGATATCCAGGTTTTCCCTGGCGGCCACTAGCTTGTCCTGATCAAGTTGGCGCGGGGAATTGTCAAACACTGTCACCTTTGCGCCTGCCGCCGCGAGGAACGGACCCTGCTGGCTGCCGCCGGATGCCAGGCAAAGCACACGGCAATCTTTTAAAGGCGGAAACCATGTCGAAGGGACCGGCTTGGTGGGTGTTAGCAAAATTTTGAAATTTCCTAATCGCGCTTCAGCGATCTCTTCCGGTGAAACCGGGATCGTCCATTCATTGCCTTTTTCAACCTCTTTGTTCCAGGCGTTTTTGTTGAAAGCGGTTACATCGACTTTGTGTTTCATAATGATCCTTTTAAATCAATTTCAGGGTGTTACTGGATGAAAAATGTTATCATGAATTATTAGAAATCAATAAAGAGGAGACAAAATGAAAGAATTGCATATCCTTAACCAACTACGGTTTACCCGTTCAGAATTTCAAAGGGGATTCACGGGTGTCAATGAGGAAGAAAGCCGGCGCCGTTTTATGCCAATTAACAGTATTGCCTGGATAGTGGGACACCTGGCATGGCATGAACAGCATTACTGGCTGAAACGCGCCCAAGGTATTATTCCTTTCCCACAGCTGGATGAAATTACAGCTTTTGGAAAACCACCCGCAGATGTTTCCCTGAAGGAAATGGTTGATTTATGGGAAGCTGTAATCAAGGCATCGGATGATTACCTTACCAAATTATCCGCCGATGATTTATTAAAGAAATTAATTGTCAATGGCAAAGAATTACCTGCCAATATTGGCACGATGATTACGCGCGTCATTTATCATTACTGGTACCACACAGGTGAGATGCAAGCCATCCGCCAGCTGTTGGGGCATCAGGATTTGCCAAGTTATATCGGAAATGGAATTGAAACCGTTGGGCAATTTTATTTGGATGATTTAAGCCTGGAAAATTTGAAAGATTTATCCAATTGAGAAACCTGAATTTCTCCATTTATGAAAATAAATGTGCTTCTCATTTTCCGGAGGTGCAGTTATGAATCCGCTATGGTTTAGATATCTTTATCTGGCCGGGTTAATTGGGACTTATATTGTCCGATTTTCGGGTGTGGCCAATGCTGCGAGAAACACAAATTATAAAGAAATCCCCAATCTCATTCTTCGGTAATGAGGAAAACCGAAGTGAGCGCTTTGACCGGTTTATCGGTTTTGACTGCTACCTCATCGCCTTTTTTTGCGGCAATAAGGATTTCGTGCTCGATTTGCATGGAAGAGATCTGCTGGGTAAAATCTGAGCCATGCCCCAGGAAGTGTACGGTATCGCCTTTAGCCAACGGATTTGAAAGCAGAATGGTGGCGACGCCGAGGCGGTCAAAATAATGGGTGACTTCACCCACTCGTGTTCCAGACATGATGTTTCCTCCCGCGGAATCTCCGCTTACTTTATATTATAAGGATTCTGTCAATTATCAATAAGGATACAATTGCCGATATGAACGCAATAGAAGTTAACCAGCTAAGAAGAGTTTATAAAACCACCATTGGCGTGGTCCGCCGCAAGGTTAAAGAAGTAGTGGCTGTAGACGGGATTTCATTTGACATCCGTGAAGGAGAATTGTTTGGGCTGCTTGGCCCGAACGGCGCAGGAAAAACTACCACTGTAAAGATGCTCACCACGCTGCTCATTCCGACCGGGGGTTCGGCTTCAATTCTTGGGCTGGATGTGGTCAAAGATGCGGAAAAGGTACGTCCGCGCATCGGTTTTATTTATGGTGGAGACCGGGGGCTCTATTGGCGGCTTTCTGGCTTGGATAATCTGCGCTATTTTTCAACCTTGTATTATGTCGATCCGGGTGTGGCAAAAAAACGCATTCCGGAATTGATCGAAATGGTCGGCCTGACCGGACGGGAAAAAGAAAAAGTTGAAGGTTATTCACGCGGGATGCGCCAACGGCTCCACATTGCCCGCGCGCTGCTGCATGATCCCCAGGTGCTTTTCCTGGATGAACCCACTATGGGTTTGGATCCGATCGGGGCGCGCGAACTGCGCTCCGCAGTGCTCAACCTGCAGTCTGCCAACAAGACAATTTTGCTGACCACGCATTATATGTTTGAAGCGGATGCGCTATGCCAGCGTATTGCGGTGATCGATCAAGGCAAGATTGTGGCTCTGGATACGCCTGAAAAATTGAAACAGACCGTTAACGACCTGTCGGTGGTTGAGATTGAAATCTTTGGCATACCGCCGGAATATATTGAAAAGATCAGCCAGCTAGATTTTGTGGATAACGTGGCAGTAGAAAACCATGATCAGCGCCAGGTAATGTTGATTCACACGCCTAAAGGGTCCGAGGCGATCCCGCTTCTGGTGGAGCAACTTAATGGACTGAAACTGGGGAAGGTTGTCACCCGGGAGCCTACCCTCGAAGATGCTTATGTACGCCTGGTCGGAGGAGCAGAATGAACTGGGAGCGCATCAGGAAAACTTTTAATGTCATCGCTCTGACGTTTGAAGTTGAAATGCGCCAGAATCTGACCGATGGGTTTGTGGTTTTTGGCATCCTCCTTCAGCCGCTCATTATTGCTTTTATGGCGTTGTGGATGTTAAAGGATAAAGGTCCAGATTACTCTATTTTTGTGGTGGTGGGTTCCGGGATGACTGGCCTCTGGACTACCCTGTTGTTTAACGGTGGAAATAGTATTACCGGTGAACGTTGGAATGGCACGCTGGAATCGCTGGTCGGATCACCAAGTTCTCTGCGCGTGATTGTCTTTGGAAAGGTTTTGGCCAATATCACCCAATCATTGCTATCTATGATTGTCTGTTACAGTTTCATTTCGCTGGTCATAGGCTATCCACTCATCATTGCTAACCCGCTATTATTCTTTATCTCGGTTGTTTTTTCTATATTCGCTTATGTTTGCTTTGGCCTGGTCATAGCCTCCCTTTTTATATTGATCCAGGATATCGGCCGCATGATCAATACTCTGGAATTCCCGGTGTATATCCTGTGCGGATTTCTTTTCCCTATTGCATTATTACCCGGCTGGACAACACCCCTCAGTTATTTGCTCTCACCTTATTGGGCAGCGCAGGCGCTTCACGGATCTGCCAGCGGCACTCAAACAACTGGCCAAATCATGGGCTATTGGGGATTATTGCTGGGATTTAGCGTGGTTTATCTGGTTTTGTCCCGCGGATTGTACCGGGTGATCCTGTACAAAGCGCGTGTTGACGCTTCTCTGGATACGGAAGGATAAGCAAATGGCTACTGACATCTTGGCAAATACCCGTATTTTTTTTGAAGGGGCTGTTCTTTCATACCGCGCATTGTTTCGCTGGCTCCGGCCTTCTACATATATCGCTTCCCAAGTACTGGCACCGCTTACCATGATGATCTTCTTTGTTTATATCGGGGCTTATGCCAGCGGCAGCAGCAACGCGTCTTATTATGTCATTGGCAACGCGCTTATCTTCACTGCGTCAAGCGGCATTTTTGGTGTCACCATGAGCATAGGCGGTGAGCGCTGGGCAGGTACGCTTCCTTATTTATTTGGAGCGCCGGCGAATCGCATGGCGATGTTCGCAGGTCGTTCCTTGGTTCACATCCTGAATGGGATGCTGGGCGTTCTCATCGGGTTGGGCTGGGGCGTGCTGTTGTTTGGATTAAATCTGACCAAAACTGACCCTTTGGCATTAATCTTCGTTATCATGGTGACCACCTTCAGTACCGCCAGCCTGGGGCTGCTGATGGGCTGCCTGAGCCTGATCACTCGCAACGTCATGCTCGTTAACAATACTGTTTACTTTCTTCTTCTGCTTTTCTCTGGTGCAAACCTGGTGGTTGAAACTCTGCCGAAGTGGATGCAGGTGATTTCCCGCGGATTACCCCTAACGCGTGGAATTACAGCCTCCAGAGTAATTATCAACGGTGGAAAATTGCAGGATGTGCTGCCCATGATGCGCGTGGAATTTCTGATAGGGTTGGGGTTTGCCCTCTTCGGATATGTCATGTTCAGAGTTTTTGAGATACAGGCGAAAAACCTCGGAACGCTCGATATTTTTTAGATACAATTCACCCATGCCTGAAAAACCTGTTTACCTGGATTACAACGCCACAACCCCGATTGATCCCCGTGTGGCGGACGCGATGCTACCTTACCTTTATGAAAATTTTGGCAACCCCTCCAGTAGCCATGCCTACGGCGCCGAGGCGAAATTGGGGGTAGAGGGGGCAAGGCGCGAAATTGCCGGTATGTTGGGTTGTAAGGCAGAGGAAGTAATTTTTACAAGCGGAGGATCTGAGGCGAATAATCTGGCGATTAAGGGCGTAGCGCTCGCTTACCGCAAAAGGGGAAATCACATCATCACTTCAGCCATTGAACACCCGGCAGTGCTGGAAGTTTGCGCGTTCCTGGAAACCCAGGGATTCAAGGTAACCTACCTTCCGGTTGATGAATATGGTATGGTTGATCCGACGGGAGTAGAAAGCGCCATTACCCCAACCACGATCCTTATCACTATTATGCACGCGAACAATGAAGTGGGCACCATCCAACCGATCGAGGCGATATCCGATATTGCGCATAGCCATAATATTATATTACATACGGATGCCGCACAATCCGTAGGAAAAATCCCCGTCCGTGTGGAAGAACTAGGCGTGGACCTGTTATCCATTGCCGGACATAAGCTCTACGCGCCTAAGGGAATTGGGGCACTCTTTATCCGAACCGGTATCGAGTTACACAAGCAAATCCATGGCGCCACACATGAACACAACCTTCGGGCAGGGACTGAAAATGTCCTTGAAATTGTCGGCCTGGGAAAAGCGTGCTCGCTTGTCTCGGAAAACCTTGAAACCTATTCAATCTATATGCGTGAGCTGCGCGACCAGCTGGAGCAGGGGATAAGAGCAGCCTTTCCCTGGATAAAGGTCAACGGGCATCCTGAAAAACGCCTGCCTAATACCAGCAGCATCAGTTTTCGCGGGTTGGAAGCCAATACTATCCTTTCAGAATTGGTCAATGTGGCAGCTTCGGCCGGGGCGGCATGCCACGCGGAGCATGTGGATGTATCGCATGTGCTTAGGGCTATGCAGGTGCCAGTAGAATTTGCTATGGGGACGATACGTTTTTCGGTGGGGAGGAGCACAACCAAAGATGAAATATTCAGGGCAGTTGATGAAATAAGCGCGGTTATTCAACGCCTGAAGCCAAGTGAAGATAGGGTGTTTTCTGCTGTGAGTCAAGGGCAGGTTAAATTGACCCAATTTACGCACGGATTGGGCTGCGCATGCAAGCTGCGCCCGCAGCTGCTTGAACAGGTACTGAAAGATATGCCCGTTCCTAAAGATAGCCGCATTCTGGTGGGAACTGAAACAGCCGATGACGCGGCTGTGTATCTGATCAATCCCGATCAAGCGATTGTTCAGACGGTTGACTTTTTTACGCCTATTGTAGATGACCCATATCAGTTTGGCGCCATCTCTGCAGCCAATTCACTGAGTGACATCTACGCCATGGGAGCGCATCCCCTGTTCGCACTCAATATTGTTGGTTTTCCAAGTAACCGGCTGCCTGTTTCAGTCCTTAAGGAAATCCTGAAAGGCGCTTCTGATAAGGCGGCAGAAGCAGGGATTGCCATCATTGGCGGGCACACCGTGGATGATACTGAACCTAAATTCGGTTTGGCTGTCACCGGCGAAGTCCATCCAGACAAAATTTGGACCAACGCAAAAACGCAAGAGGGGGATGCGCTGGTATTGACCAAACTAATCGGCACCGGTATTCTGACCACTGCTCTCAAGCAAGGGCTTTTGGATGAAAAGGATGCATCAGAAGCCATTTCACAGATGGCTGAATTAAATAAAGTTGCCGCTGAAGCAGCGCTGGAGTTTGATGTCCATGCCTGCACGGATATCACCGGCTTTGGTTTACTCGGGCATTTGCTTGGCATGATGAAAGCCTCAGGTCACAGCGCGGTAATTCAATTGGCAAGTGTTCCGTTTCTTAACCATGCTTATGATCTGGCGGCAAGCGGAACAATACCTGGTGGTACCAGAAGCAATATGGAATATACCGCTCCTGAAATTGAATATTCATCAAATATTTCCTCTGTTTACAAAGCGCTTCTAAATGACTCCCAGACTTCAGGAGGATTGCTTTTCAGCATATCGGAAGATCAGGCGGTCCTCCTAGTTAATAAGCTAATATCACTTGGGAAACAGGCTTGCGTCATTGGAAATGTGATAAAACAGCAAGACAAAAAAATCATCGTTGGGTAGAGAATTCATTGCCGCTTTTAAATAAAAGACAAACCGCTTTCCTGCAAATCTTTTTTACCACTATGCTCTGGGGGACCACCTATGTTCTGGTCAGAATGGGATTGACTGACCTGGGTCCCTAGATGCTGGCGGGTATCCGTTACACCCTGGCCGGCCTAATTCTCATGCCAGTCTTAAAAGCAAAAAAAATTAATATCAGGAAATATAAAAAGAAATTTTGGCAGTTGGCTTTGCTTGGAATCCTGTCCTTTACGATTGGCAACGGCTCATCAGGGTTTGCGCTTGAATACCTGCCTTCAACAACAGTCTCCTTCTTGACCAGCCTTACGACACCTCTGGTTTTACTATTCAGTATCTTCTTGCTTAATGAGATACCCAAGGCTGTACAGATCGCAGGTGTTGGCTTGTCTTTGGTTGGGCTGGTGATGTACTTTTCTCCGCAAAAGCTGGCTTTTGATAACCCGGGATACATGATTCTGATCATTAGCATGCTGGGATTTACCTTTTACGCCATTCTGGGAAGATTTGTGGCACACTCCAGGGAAGTGCCTTTTCTGGTTCAGACCGCCATCCCTTTTCTGGTTGGCGGTGGATTACTGCTGGTGCTGGCAGTGATTTTTGAAGGAATCCCGGTACTTACACTAAAACCGGCTTAATAATCATCTGGATGGCGATTGTTAATTCAATCATCAGCTATCTGCTGTATAACCAGGCTCTCACAGAACTTACCGCCCTTGAAGTCAATGTGGTTATGAAACTTTCACCTTTTTTCACGGCTTTTTATGCTTTTTTTCTGTTAGGAGAGAGAATTACTTTAGCGCAAATATTGGCAATGGGGATTGTATTCCTCGGAGTATATCTTGTTCAGCGTGGGAATAAGAAAAAAAACCTCAAACGTTTTGAATGAAATATCTAATAATTAATTTACAGCAGATAACTATTTTATCAATTAAGATAATCCGCAAAATGGAGGTATTAATGAAAACAAAATTGCTATTAATTATCATCAGTGGATTGATATTAACAGCGTGTTCTCCGGCATTTGTGAAAACCAACACACCGGTCGTGGTTGAAAATACTGCAGCAGCTGCTGGGACAGCCCCTGCTCAAGTGCCAGCTGCTGCCGAGGTCAGCTTTAGCAAAGAAATTTGGCCCGTTCTTGAAAAGTACGCTCTCGCTGCGCACGGCGGGAAGGGCGGTGTGTTCCTTGAGAGCTATGAGGACATAATGAAGTATGTGGTACCGGGCAGCCCGGAAGAAAGCATGCTTTATAAACGATTAACCGCGGATGGCGTTGCTCAAATGCCGCCGAGCGGTCCGCTGCCGACTGAGACGATCAAGCTCTTTTACGACTGGATCAAACAAGGTGCTAAAAACAACTAGTGAAAAGAAAATGAACCCACTGGATTACAGCGGATTCTTCTTTGAGAGAAAGTCAATTAATCCCTCAGAAGAATCTCTTTATAGCTTTCTATATTTTCAACAGGTTTGGGATAATTCATTTTTAGATTATCCAGGGTATCCGTGATTATTTTGGCAATCACCAGATCACAGTACCAGTTTTGGTTCGCAGGTATGATGAACCATGGCGCGTACGAAGTGCTGGTCTTGCTGATAGCTTCATCATAAGCCTGCATGTAAGCGCCCCATAATTTTCTTTCTTCAACATCGTTTGGATTGAATTTCCATTGTTTTTCCGGCATATCAATCCGTTCCAGAAAACGTTTTTTTTTGTTCCTCTTTGCTGATATTCAGGAAAAATTTCAGGATCGTTATCCCTTCATCCACCAGCAGTTTTTCAAACTGGGTGATGTGTTCAAAACGTTTTTTCCAGACCTTTTTTAGAACCAGGTTATGCACCCTCGCTACCAGCACATCTTCGTAATGGGAGCGGTTAAAGATGACCATTTCTCCAGTCCGAGGGGTTTTTTCGTGAACTCGCCATAGGTAATCATGCCCCAACTCAACTGGAGTCGGGACTTTAAAACTCGCAACCGAAACACCCTGTGGATTTACGCCCTTGAATATTGACTGAATGGTGCCGTCTTTTCCTCCGGAATCCATGGCCTGAAGGACGATGAGCACTTTATGTTTGTTTTCAGAATAAAGCAATTGTTGGAGATTGATGAGTTTCTTGCTTAATTTCTTAAGTTCTTTCTTTGTGCTGGCTTTATCATTCTGCCATCAGCTCGTATCTTCAGGATTAAATTTCTTTAAATTGACCTTTTCGCCGGAATTGATACGGTATTCTGTTGTCATTTCCACTCCTTAGTCATCCAAAACAGCCAATATCCTTTTCATCATGTCCATGTCATCCTTAAGCAATCCAGAAGGGGGGAGACGCCTGACTAACTCAGCCCAACCTTTATTCTTCTGAAAAACCTTTTTAAAAATGGGAAGCGCTTCTTCTATCCTACCAGTATCAGCAAAAGTCACTGCCTGCCAGAAGGGCAGTTCTTCAATATCCGGCGCAATCGCTGCCGCAAGGGAATATTTTTCTCTGGCAGCCTCGTTGAGGTCTTTAGCCAGCAGCGCGTCACCCTCATTCATCAGGTCAAATGCCTTATTGATTTTTAGCAATCTTTCAAGTTCCATGAGTGGTTCAGGGTGGTCGTCAACGCGCAGGTTGACAAGCACGTGCCGCCAGGGCTCATCACTTTTTTCACCTTTGGCTACCAGCATCGCAGCGCTCTGTTTTCCCCGGATATCACCCCCGGCAGCCTGAGCCGCATAAAGCGCTGCCAGCATACGGTTGGCCAGGTTGCCCTTCGCCGCCAGGTAGGCTTCTTCCATGGCAGGCCAGACCGAGTCGTTTTTCATCATATTAGCCTGGACAGAAAACCCTTTACCTGTCCTATGGCCGGCAGCCTGGATGCAGCGATCTCCGGTGTGTACCGCGATCCTGCCCTGCGCGTCAACCACAGCCACCTGCCTGAGCCCCTGATTCTTATCCTCCGCAATCAATCCATCCAGTGCTTCCTGTGCGGATTTCCCTTCTCTAAGAAAGTCAAGGCTTTTCGGACCGTAGCTGACCTCCACCATGGATTGGGTGGTAACCGCACCCACCCCCGCTTCAACCCAGGGGCAGATAGCGCCCACCGCGAACCAATGGGTTTGAACGGCTACCCCCAGTTGGCCGTTTTGTTCATCCCTGGCAACAATTGAGAATGTCATAGATTATCTTTAATCCCTTCTTTCCCATTTGGAATATATTGCCTGGTGGATTTTCCGTCCGGCTGATTTTTCTTTTTGAATAAGGTTTCCACATAAAGTTCTACCTGAAAAGCCTGCCATTATTTGACCCAGCCAGTTTCCTAAATCAGAAGCCTGGCAATTAACATTGTACGCTGTGATGATAAAAAACGAAGGATTGTCGCTGAGGATTTGCAGACATGAGGTTAACAAGGCAGAAATCGCCTTGTCAAATTTCCACACTTCACCTTTTGGGCCTCGGCCAAAGCTAGGAGGGTCCATTATGATAGCGTCATAGCGTTTGCCTCTGCGGATTTCACGCTGTACAAATTTATAAGCGTCATCCACAATCCATCGCACCGGGCGGTCAGATAATCCAGACGCCTCAAGATTCTTTTTAGCCCTATCCACCGAACTCTTTGAGGCATCAACATGAGTTACCAAAGCACCTGCACTTGCGGCTGCCAGGGTTGAAATACCCGTATATCCAAATAAATTAAGGACTGAAAGCGAATTTTCTGATTTCTTTACTTTTTGTTCAATCCAGTCCCAATGCTCATGCTGCTCGGGAAAAACCCCGATATGGCGTGAGCCTGTTATGAAAAGGTTTATTTGGAACTCTTTATATCTTATTGTCCAATCTGGTGACAAACCATCTTGTTTCTTCCAGACCCCCTGAGACTGGCTTTTCCCGATTGAAAATTCCGCGTCGGCGCGGACCCATTCGGCTGCCGGGAAAGCAGGTTTCCAGTTTGCGGCTGGTTCCGTGCGAACAATCAGACGTTTTCCAAACCTTTCCAGCTTTTGATAAGCGCCGCTGTCCAACAATTCATAATCTGTCCAGCCTGCGGTGATAATATCTTCTATTTTAATGAGTGACGCTGGATTTCTTGTCATTTCAGAACCTGTTGAGATTCAGTATATCAACAATCGCTTCATTTCATCAACGTGTATAATCTTTCCCGGATGACCTATGAAAAAATACGATTTTGACCAGGTAATTTCGCGCAAAAATACGGATAGCGTTAAATGGAGCCGTTACCCTGATGAGGTGCTTCCCCTGTGGGTAGCGGATATGGATTTCCCTTCACCTCCAGAAGTGGCAGCCGCAATCCAGGAAAGATTAGATCATCCTTTTTTTGGTTATGCGGGAGATGATAAGCCATTAATTGAGACAATTTGTGAATGGGTTTACAGACACCACGGATGGAAAATCCAACCGGAGTGGGTTCTGCTGATGTCCGGTGTTGTGACCGGCATGAACTGGGTCGCCCAGTCCTTTTTACACCCGGGTGACTCATTGTGCTTTCATACCCCGGTTTACCCGCCATTTTTCCATATTTCGGAATATGTGGGTGTCAGCAGAATTGAAATTCCGATGGTTGTTCAAGATAACCAGTATCAGATTGATTTTGAAAAATTTGAAAAAACTCTGAACTCGTCCACAAAGCTTTTTGTGCTGTGCAATCCCCACAATCCGGTTGGAAGGGTTTTTACCAAGCCAGAGCTAGAATGCATTAATACAATTTGTCTGAAACATAACGTTATGATTTGCTCGGATGAAATTCATTGCGAGCTGATTTTTTCCGGTCACAGCCATATCCCCCTGGCTTCGATTTCTGAGGAAGCCGCGCAAAATTCAATTACTTTAATGGCGCCCAGCAAAACCTTCAACATCCCGGGATTGCATTTTTCGTTTGCGGTAGTACCGAATCAAAAGCATCGCGAACAAATGGAAAAATCAAGGAGAGGGGTAATCGGCTGCCCCAGTATGCTCGCGAACGAAGCGGCTCGCGCGGTGTATACACATAGTGAGAATTGGCTTGAGCAACTTCTTAATTATTTGGAAGGCAATCGCGACTATTTGATGGATTATTTGAAAACGCATCTTCCCGAAATTAAAGTGATCAAACCCGAAGGATCCTATCTTGCCTGGCTGGATTGTCGGGAACTGAATATGCAATCTGACCCATATAATTTCTTTCTTTACAAGGCAAAGGTTGCATTAAATGATGGCAGATCCTTTGGTGAAAATGGAAGCGGTTTCGTCCGGTTGAATTTTGGCTGCCCAAGGTCAATCCTGACAGACGCTCTGGTTAGAATGGCAAGCGCGGTCAGGTCTGGTTAGATGGATTAGAACAAGAAATTGGAAAAAAAATGGAGAAAAAGAAAAATTCATCCTGCATTAAGGGATGTTTCAGGTTTATTACTCGCGGTGTTGGATTATTGGCTCTTTTGGCATTTCTGGCTATAGGCGGTTATATTTTCCTGCGTGGGGCAGGCGCTTATCTAATTATTGCGGATGAGTTGCAGCCTGCCCAGGCGATTGTGATGTTGAGTGGCGGAGACGATTCAAGGATGCAAGAAGCCTTATCTCTCTATAACGATAATTACGGGAAAGTAATTATTCTGACTGAAACAGGGCGACAACTCGAAAAATTCGACACGCTCCACAGTAACGATATCCGCATTCAATTATTGAACAATGGGGTTCCGAGCGGAAATATACTTATTACGGATATTAAGGTAAGCAGTACGTTGGATGAAGCCTATGCGATCAAGAAATTATTAACCAACCAGCAATTTTCATCCGCGATCATCGTGACTGACCCTTATCATACCCGCCGAACTGCTCTTATATTCCATAGCGCGTTTAGCGACAGTCCGATAAAATTAATTTTCAGGCCGGTCCGGGGGTCATGGTTTAATTCAAGAACCTGGTTCCTAAGCGTGGACGGGTGGAAATATACAATTCTGGAATATCTAAAATTATTCGGGTATTACCTTGGAATCAAAGAAAGTTAAAAAAATCGCTATTTGCGGTCTTTGATTTTGGCGGCTTAGTTGATGTGATACTGGGATAACTGCTACCGCCTGAATTCCTTTGGGCCTTTCTCAATTTCAAACTCAACGATCTACCCTTGCTTAAGTGCACGATATCCATCCATCTGGATCAAGGAGTAGTGGACAAACATATCCTTACCGTCTTCAAGTAAGATGAATTCATACCCTTTGGAAGGGTTGAACCATTAAACCGTTCCTGTTATTCTTTCTGACATTCTTTTTTTTACTCCGTTTAATAAAACTTGCTTTTTTATGAATCGGTTTTGAATTCAAGCCGCCAAAATCGAAGATTATCACTATTGAAAATTGGTGTCAAGATTATACTGTGGATTAAAATAGAAGCCCCTGAAACAAGATTGTGATGCAATGGTATCATGGTAATTTCTAAAAACAATATTTGTGAGATTTATTAAATGAAGGTATTTCTGGATTCCATTGGCTGTCGATTGAATCAAAGCGAAATTGAAAAATTAGCCGCGCATTTCAGGGAAGAAGGCCATGAGATGGTCGCGGACGCCGCTGCCGCTGACTTGGTGGTAGTTAATACCTGTGCGGTCACGGCTGCCGCCAGTGCGGATTCGCGCAATAAAATCAGGGGGGCTGCCCGTGTCGGCAAGGCGAGAATTGTCGCAACCGGTTGCTATGCGACAATTGACCCGCAGGCTATCACTAAATTACACGCGGTGGACTTTCTGGTTCCTAACGCTGAAAAAAACCATCTGGTTTCCCTTGTGTTAGGAATCCAGGATATGAACCCCGTAGCGCATTTTTCTAGGCAGCCGCTGCCCGGAAACCATAAAAGAACTCGCGCTTTTATTAAAGTTCAGGATGGATGTGATAATTTTTGCACCTTTTGCATCACACGCATCGCCCGTGGAAGCAGCCGTTCTCAACTCGAAATGGAAATCTTTGAAGATATCAGTTCAGCTCTGGGAGGGGGAGCAAAAGAAATTGTCTTGTCCGGTGTCAATCTGGGCGCGTGGGGAAAGGAGATGGAACCCCAAAAGACGCTGGCGTATCTGATTAAAAAGATCGTCGAGAGATTTTCTCCGCCGCGGATCAGGTTGTCCTCGCTTGAACCATGGGATATTGACGATGAATTTCTGGATGTATTGAGCTTGCCAGGTTTTTGCCAGCATTTGCACTTACCGCTGCAATCCGGTTCGGATGCGGTTTTGAAATGTATGATTAGGAGGTCTTCGACTGGTGATTTTGAGTCTGTAGTTTATAGGCTAAGACAAAGTTTCCCCGATATTGCGATCACAACTGATGTGATGGTGGGTTTTCCTGGCGAGATTGAAAGGGAATTCAACGCCAGCCTTGAATTTGTTCGCAATATGGAATTTGCAGGCGGGCATGTTTTTAGTTATTCAACCCGCCCTGGTACCGCCGCGGAAAAACTACAAGACCAAATACCAACGCATATCAAAAAATTAAGAAGCGCTGAAATGCGGGATGTAATCGCTCAATCTGCTATCGGGTACCGGGAACGATTCATAGGCAAGGAATTATCCGTTCTTTGGGAAAAATCAAACCCGTCGAATGGTTATTGGCGCTTATCCGGCCTCACCGACAATTATCTACGGGTTGAATCTACATCCAAACAGGATTTGTATAATAAGATCACCCAGGCTGAGATTATTAACCTTAATGGCCTGGTCATGCAAGCAAAAAGCAATATCCTGAGCGAATGACAAACATCAAAATTTGTTTGTCTAACAATTAATTATTCTTTAAATTCAAAAAATCCCTATGGTATAATTTGTACGTTAAATTACCGGGACGTAAAGGAAATAGTAAATGCCAAAAAGGACTTATCAACCGAAAATAAGACGCCGTGTAAGAGTGCACGGTTTCAGACAGCGCATGTCAACCGCGGATGGACGCAACGTCTTGAAACGCAGGCGCATGAAAGGCCGCATTCACCTGACGGTCAAACGAAACAATCACGCCAAGAGCGCCCGCTGGTAATCTGGCGGAAAGTGATATTCTGGTTTTAGTAAACCTGTATGGGTTACGGGTTGATGAGTGAAAAAAGAGAATCGTCTAACCCGGTCAAAGGACTTCAAGCGGGTGAAAGATGTTGGCAAAAGTATCTATCACCCGCTACTTGTTTTGGTTTATACTCGAAATGAAGGATCACAAAGCCGTGCAGCGGTGGTTGCAAGCAAAGCGATCGGGAATGCGGTCACTCGTAACAAGGTTAAAAGAAGGTTGAAATCTTGCCTGGATCAGCTCTGGCAAAACGTTGACTTGCAATGGGATTTGATTTTTTACTCTCGCGCGGCGATCGTTGACGCGAATATTACGGAGATTTACTCTGCGATTGAGCACCTGCTTCTTGAAGCGGGTGTATTAGGTGAAAAAAATAATTAAAATGCTTGTTGACCACAGCTACCCTGATGAGCCCGCTATGCGGGATTTTAGGGTCACTTTGATAAAAATTCCTCAGTATCTCTTTCTAGTATTAATTCGCGTGTACCAGAAAACCATTTCTCCCGCCTTGCCAGGTAATACTTGCCGATTTTATCCAAGCTGTTCTCATTACGGGTATCAGGCGATATTAAAATTCGGAGCACTTAAGGGTCTGTTTTTAGCTATTAAGCGTATCTTACGCTGCAATCCTTTCAACCCTGGCGGATACGACCCGGTGCCCTGATATAAATTGGAAAACAGGAAAAACAAAATTATGAACAATAAAAAAGTGATCTTGATTATTCTAAGCTTTTTAATAGCCGGATTGATATCCGGATGCACCACCACCGCGGGTGGCGCCTCCAGCTGGCCCGGGATTACAACAGAAGCTGAAACGGGATATTTCGCGTATGGAGCGGAAATTTACGCAATTGATGCCAAAAATGGCAGCCTGATTTGGCGGTATCCTTCAGAGCCAAATGCAAAAACTCAGTTTTATGCCGCTCCTGCAATTTCTGAGGACCAGGTCTTTGCAGGCAGTTATAACAACACCCTGGTTGCCCTTGATAAAAGCAACGGCTTTCAAAAATGGTCTTTTAATAACGCGAAAGATCGTTATATCGCCTCGCCCTTGGTTGTGGGCGATAAGGTGTACGCGCCAAATACTGACAAGTATTTTTACGCGCTTAATACCGGTGGTGATCTGCTTTGGTCATTTAAGACCGCAGGCCCTAACTGGACCAAACCTGTTTCAGACGGCCAATTTGTTTATTTGGCATCTATGGACCATTTCCTTTACGCTTTCAATCTCGAGTACCCAACTGCCGCATTGGCTGTTGATAAAAACGGCAGTCGAACTCTGGTTGAAAAACCACTATGGAGCGTTGACCTGGGCGCGGCAGTAGTCGCGGATCCTGTCCTTTCAAACGACAAGGTGTTGGTTGCTACCATCGATGGGAAATTGCACAGTGTTGATACAGTATCCGGAAAAATCGCCTGGACTTTCACAGACGGCAAACAATACAACTCCATTTGGGGAACACCAGTCGTTACCGCTGAAGTTGTGTATCTTGGCAATGAGAACGGCGATTTATTCGCTGTGTCTCCTGAAACCGGGAAAGCGCTTTGGCTGGAACCCTACGCCGCTGGCGCCGCTTTGATCGCGGGTGGTATAGCTACTGATAACGGCGTCTTGTTTGTGAATAAACAAGGCAAAGTCTTTTCCATTGATGCGGCTAAAGAACCCAAACCCGTTGTTTCGCTGGACATGGTTATGTATGCCACACCGAAAGTTGCAGACGGAAAAATTCTATTGGCTCCAGCCACCAAGGAAAAACTGTTCATGGCCATTGACCTTGCCGGAAATGAAATCTGGAGCTTTGTTCCATCTAAATAAGAGAAGAAGAGGAAAACTATCATGTGGGATACCTTTATTATTACGCCCTTTATCAGCGCCCTGTTATTTATTTACGATCTGATCGGTCAGAATTTTGGTCTGGCGATCATCCTTTTCACCATCCTGATTAAATTGCTTACTCATCCCTTGACTGCCAAACAAATCAAGAGCAGCAAAGCGTTACAGGATATGCAGAATGATAAGGATTGGCTGGAAGTTCAAAAGAAGTATAAAAACGACAAGGACCACCTGGCCAAGGAACAAATGAAAATGTATAAAGAAAAAGGCATCAGCCCCTTGGCTTCCTGTCTGCCAACCCTCATCCAGTTCCCAATAATCATCGGTCTGTACCAGAGCATCATTCAAGCCATGGGTAATGCGCCGCTGCAATTGCTGAATCTGGTCTCAAAACTATCGCCTGGACTGTCGAATTTTTTCTCCTTCCTCCCCGGACTTAAAACACCGATTGAATTGTTTCCTCTTAACAGCCAGTTTTTGTGGATGGATTTGGGCAGACCTGAACGTGTTTACATTCCCGGGCTTTCATTTGGAATTCCAGTCCTGGCCATCTTTGTGGTTATCACTTCCTTCTTACAAACTAAACTAATCGGCTCGCCAACTGGTGACCAGCAGTCCGGACAGATGTCAGGCATGATGAATATCTATCTACCCGTGCTGATGGGATGGTTTGCTTACTCCTTTGCCTCGGGTTTGGCGTTATATTTTGTAATCTCCAACCTGGTCAGCATCGCTCAATATGCGCTGCTTGGCAAACTGGATTTCTCAAAATTACTTCCCGCAAAGGCAAAAGATTCCCAGAAATCATCAAGAGGTTCTAAATGAACGACCAAAAAACAACTTTAGAAATCATCGCCCCAACTGTTGACGAGGCTGTAGAGAAGGGACTTGACCAATTAGGGCTGCCAAAAGACGCGGTCACAATTGAAGTCCTGGATGAAGGCCAGGGTGGTTTTCTCGGAATTGGCGCGCGCCAAGTGCGTGTTCGGCTGATGTTGAAGGACCACCCGGATGACAAGATAAAAATTGAGCCTGACGCTGATGAGGATTTTGATAACGGCAGTGAAGAATTTGAGGACGAACTTGAAGAAGCCAAAGTAAGAGCGGGGCGTATTGTTAAAGCGCTTCTCAAGGACATGCAGATCAATGCCAAAGTGGCATCCCGCATCATGGATCCTGAGGATGATAAGGATAACCCGATGGTGCTAATTGAAGTCACCGGCAAGGACTTGAGCATTCTGATTGGACGCAAAGCGGAAACACTGAATTCGCTTCAATACATCACCAGCCTGATCTTGAATCAGCAGCTCGGATCCTGGATGCCACTCTTGATCGATGTCCAGGGTTACCGCTTCCGCCGAGAAAGCCAGCTAAGGCAATTAGCCCGACGGCTGGCCGACCAGGTGGTTGCCACCGGTCGCAAGCAGGTATTGGAACCAATGCCCGCCAATGAGCGGCGTTTAATCCACCTGGAACTGAGATACCATCCGTTTGTCGCCACCGAGAGTGTTGGTGAAGAACCTAACCGGAAAGCGACCATTTTCCTGAAACCAAAAGAGTAAAATACATCAAGGTAGACTGAAATTCCCTCGCGAGAGGGAATTCTTTTCAAGATGATGGAGGTGTTCAATGCGGGCAGTGGATGTAATCATCAAGAAACGTGATAAGGGAAATCTGACCAATGAGGAAATCCGATTTTTCATTGCGGGCATAACCGAAGGGACTATCCCTGATTATCAGGTGTCTGCCTGGGCAATGGCGGTGCTGCTAAATGGCATGACCGATCAGGAGACGACTGATCTTACTCTGGCCATGGCAGATTCCGGAGAAACTCTTGATCTTTCATCAATAGCACCTGTTGTTGTGGATAAACATTCCACCGGCGGGGTTGGCGATAAAACTACCCTGGTTGTCGGTCCCATCGTCGCGGCATGCGGTTTGCCGGTTGGAAAAATGTCTGGCCGTGGCCTGGACTTTAGTGGCGGAACACTGGATAAGATGGAGGCTATCCCTGGTTACCGTGTAAACTTGTCGCAGGCGGAATTCCTCAGTCAGCTGAAATCTCTGGGATTTGTTCTTACTGGACAATCTGCTGACTTGGCGCCTGCGGACGGCAAACTTTACGCGCTGCGGGATGTCACCGGAACTGTACCTTCATTACCTCTCATTGCTTCTTCTGTAATGAGCAAGAAGATTGCCGCAGGTGCCCATGCGATTGTTCTGGATGTAAAGGTCGGTAATGGCGCTTTTATGAAGAATCTCGATGACGCAAGACGGCTGGCTGAGTTGATGGTCGCCATCGGAAAATTAAGCGGCAGAGAAGTTATCGCGGTTCTTTCGGATATGAACCAGCCGTTGGGTCAAGCCGTTGGTAACGCGCTGGAATTGAAAGAAGCTATTGAAACCCTCAATGGTGAAGGACCGGCTGATTTTCTTGAACATTGTCTTTCCATTGCCAGTTACATGCTCCTTCTGGGTAAAAAAGCGAACAGCCTGGAATCCGCAAGAAAATTAGCGGAAGACGCGCTCAATTCCAAAAGCGCTTTGGAAAAATTCCGCCAACTGGTGATAGCCCAGGGGGGTGATGTCTCATTTGTTGACAATCCCGAAAAACTTCCGGCTGCTGAAAATCAGCTGGTGGTAAACGCGGAGCAATCAGGATATCTCACGCAGGTTCATGCTCAAACTATTGGTGAGACTGCTGTTGACCTGGGCGCAGGGCGCGCCAAGAAGGGTGACACAATTGACCAGGGGGTTGGAATATTGGTCCATGCTAATGTTGGCGACTATCTGGCAAAAGGTGATCCTCTCTTCACCATTTTTTCAAAGAGTTCAAATGACTCTGAAAAAGCGAAAGCCAGACTGTTAGATACATTAAAATGGTCTGAAACCAAAGTTGACCCCTTGCCGCTCTTTTATGAAGTGATTGGCAAAGTTTGATTTTTTATCTGTAATATGGGATAATTTTGCTACGAAAAGCGATGATGGAGACGAGTAGACAGTAAATCTGGTAGCGAGTCGAAGATAGTGCAAGCTCGATAACCTGTTGAAAATCACTCCGGAGCTGCAATCTGAAAATCCATACGGATGATTAAGAACGCCGGTGAAACCAACCGTTATAATTGTTCAGGAACAAATCAATCCTGGCAAAGCGTCCGATAATTCGGAAATCGGGGTGGTATCGCGGGAGTAAATCTCGTCCCTGTTGGGGCGAGTTTTATTATTAAAAAGCTGGAGGCTTTATGTTTAAACCGGTTTCATCAAAATTGAATATCAACCAAATGGAATTATCTATCATGGAATACTGGAAAAAGGAAGATATCTTTCATTCTTCCGTCAGGAATAGGGAAGGGCAGCCGGATTTTGTCTTTTTTGAAGGTCCCCCAACTGCCAATGGCATGCCGGGGGTACATCACATTTTAGCGCGTGTATTTAAGGATCTCTTTCCAAGATACAAAACCATGCGCGGCTTTCATGTAACTCGCAGCGGCGGATGGGATACACACGGCCTGCCAGTGGAAATTGAAGTTGAGAAAAAACTGGGTTTTACCAACAAACAGCAGATTGAAGATTATGGCATCGCGGAATTCAACAAGCTTTGCCGCGAGTCAGCATTTACTTACATCAAAGATTGGGAGAAGCTAACCGAAAGGATCGCTTTCTGGGTGGATTTTGACACCGCGTATATCACCTATAAGAACTCGTATATCGAATCTGTTTGGTGGATCCTGAAAAACTTGTGGGAGAAAAATCTGCTCTACCAGGGGACCAAGGTTGTACCTTATTGTCCGCGCTGCGGGACACCTTTATCAGACCATGAAGTCGCGCTGGGGTACAAGGACACGACTGATCCCTCTGTATTTGTGCGCATGCCGCTCGCGGATGACCCCGGTACATCTCTAATGATTTGGACTACCACACCCTGGACACTTCCGGGTAACGTGGCCGTCGCGGTTCATCCGGATGTTGATTATGTGACGGTTGAACGCCGGCAGAAAAACGGAACTCCGGATGAAAAGGAAAAGCTCATCCTTGCAAAATCTCTGATTGGAAAAGTGTTTGGGGATGAACCGGTGGAGATTATCCATGAATATAAGGGAAGACAGTTGAAAGGTAAGAAATATCAACCTTTATACACCTTTCTTCCGCCGGAAAAACCAGCCCACCGGGTGGTGCTGGGTGATTTTGTTACAACGGATGATGGCACTGGCATGGTGCACATCGCCCCGGCCTTCGGCGCAGATGACCGGGAAGTGGCATTGGCAGAAGATTTGCCGGTGTTGATGACGGTCGCGCCAAATGGTACATTTATTGCTGAGGTCCGACCGTGGTCAGGTAAATTTGTTAAAGATGCTGACCCTTATATTATTGAAGACTTAAATTCACGCGGGCTGCTCTTTAAATCCGAAGAATACACGCATACTTATCCTTTCTGCTGGCGCTGCGGTACCCCGTTGCTTTATTATTCCAGACAGACCTGGTATATCCGCACCAGCGCTTTGAAAGATCGGCTAGTAGCCTTAAACCAGGAGATCAACTGGTATCCTGAACACATTAAAAACGGCCGTTTTGGAAACTGGCTTGAGAATAATGTAGACTGGGCTTTGGGTCGCGAAAGATATTGGGGTACACCGCTGCCCGTTTGGATGTGTGAAAAATGCAAACACCAGGAATGTATCGGTTCAGTCAAAGAACTGTCCGAAAAAACTGGCAAAGACTTAAAGGGTCTTGACCTGCACCGTCCGCATGTGGATGAGGTTTTCTACGCCTGTCCGAAATGCGGCGAAAAGATGCGGCGAGTGCCGGAGTTGATTGACGTTTGGTTTGATTCGGGTTCTATGCCAGTGGCGCAGTGGCATTACCCATTTGAGAATGAAGAATCATTCAAGAAGCAGTTCCCGGCGGACTATATTTGCGAGGCTGTGGATCAAACCCGCGGCTGGTTTTATTCCCTGCACGCTATCTCAACCCTGCTCTTCGACCAGGTCAGCTTTAAGAATGTTCTCTGCCTGGGTTTGATTTTGGACGGCGAAGGTCAAAAGATGTCCAAATCAAAAGGTAATGTGGTGAAGCCTTGGGAAGTACTCAATGAACATGGGGCAGACGCGATGCGCTGGTATCTTTATACGGCAAGCCCCCCCGGTCAGGAAAGACGCTTCTCATCCGAACTTGTTTCAGAAGTGGTTCGCAACTTTACTCTTACGCTCTGGAATACTTATTCATTCTTTGTGACTTACGCAAATCTGGATGGATGGAAGCCCAAATCCGGCGCAAAGGTTCAATATTCCAATCTAGATCACTGGCTGCGCGCCGAACTTCACGCCTTGGTAAGGGATGTCACAACTGCTTTTGAGACCTACGATGTTCTGGGCGCAACCCGCCCGATCGAAGTATTTGTTGACCATTTATCCAATTGGTTTTTGCGCCGGTCGCGCCGCCGTTTCTGGAAAACCGAATCGGACGCAGATAAGGATGCGGCATACGCCACCCTTTATGAAGCATTGGTTACTGTCAGCCATTTGCTGGCTCCTACCATGCCCTTTATTGCTGATGAGCTCTATCGGAACCTGGTTTTGACTGTCTCGCCGGGCGTGCACAAATCTGTGCATATGGCGGATTGGCTGAAATATGATGAGACTTGCATAAATGATAACCTGGTCAATAAGATGAATCTCATCATGCGTCTGGTTTCGCTTGGCCATGCAGCGAGAAATAAATCCGGTTTGAAAGTCCGGCAGCCATTACAGGAAGCGGCTTTCGCGGTCAGCAATACCAACGACGCTTCTGTAATTGAAGAATACGCGGAACTTCTTCAGGATGAGCTTAATGTCAAGAAAGTGCGCGCGCTTAGCGCGGCCAGCGAAGCCGCAGCTTACGAATTGATGCCGCTACCCAAACAATTGGGTCAAAAATACAAAGATATGTTCCCGCAAGTGCGCAATGCAGTTTTAGATCTTGACGCTGAAAAAGCTGCCATGTCCCTGATGGCTGGAAACCCGGTAAGAGTAGAAGTGGCAGGTAAAGAGATTAATATTCTTCCGGATGAGGTCGAAGTGCGTATGCAGGCAAGAGAAGGCTTTTCAGTTGCTTCGGAAGGCGCATATGTCGCTGCGTTGGTAACCACGCTCACACCGGAACTAGTCAATGAAGGATTGGCGCGTGAATTTGTGAGGCGCGTCCAGGAAGCCCGCAAGCAAGCGGATTTCGAAATCTCCGACCGAATTAAGGTTTTCTTTTCTAGCTCTGATAATTTACGAAAAGCGGCTGACCAATTCAGAGACTATATTAAGGATGAGACCCTGGCTGTGTTGCTGGATGCGGAAAACATCCCCGACCGCCTGCCGAATATGAGTGACGAGTTCGATGGCGAATCCGTAACGCTTTGGCTGGAAAAAGTATAAATAATTAAGGGCGGATGATAATCCGCCTCTGAAACTTATGAATTGTGGAAATCCCTGCTGAGCCTGGAAGTTATATTATTTTTGGAAGACTGGCTGATGAGGTGTGCTTTACTTCAGGTCTATTTTCAGGTCAGCTTCTTACTCGCGGGTATTACTTATATACCGGCAGCGCGTTTGGCCCGGGAGGATTACGCGCGAGGATTGCCAGACATCTAAAACCCGGAACTAAGAAATTCTGGCATTTTGACTACCTGAAAGCCCTCATCCAAATAGAAGAAATCTGGTATTCGCCCGGTGGGAAAAATCAGGAGTGCCAGTTTATCAAAGCATTACAGGATTTGGATTATTCTTCCTTCCCATTTCTAAAATTCGGTTCAAGCGATTGCCGCCATGGCTGTCAAGCCCATCTGGTGAGGTTCCCTTTGGAAACCAATATGGATATAGCCTATGATCATTTGCACAAGTATGGTTTTTCCATAAATATAATATCTTTGAAATAAATCTGATAGAATCCTTTGAAAAAGCCTGGAGACATCAAATTGAAAAAAGCGCTGAAGAGTTATTCGGTATTAATTCCTACCGCGGGTTTATTGATTGCCTTGGACCAATGGACCAAATCTATCGTTCGACAAAATCTTGACCTCGGCGAGATGTGGATGCCTCTGGATTGGCTTTCGCCTTACGCGAGGGTTGTTCACTGGTACAACACCGGCGTTGCCTTTGGTATGTTTCAAGATAAAAATCTGCTTTTTTCAATCTTGGCGCTTGCGATTTCAGTCTTTTTAATCATTTTTTATCCCAAATTGACTGAAAAAGACTGGTTTTTACGCATTGCATTGGGGATGCAGCTTGGCGGATCGCTGGGGAATTTGATTGACCGCATCACGATTGGCCATGTGACCGATTTTATTTCAGTAGGAAAATTCCCTGTATTCAATATTGCGGATGCCTCTATATCAGTGGGAGTTGCAGTGATGATCCTCGGTCTGTTTATTGAGGACAGGAAAGAAAAACAGAAAAAGAAAGCTCTTGAAAATTTAAGCGATACCCTGAAGAAGGTAAATGATTGAGCGAATTCATAAGCCAAGTCCAGTTTGACTACGATGAGCCCGAAAGGCTTGATAAGTATTTAGTATCCCGTTTCCCCGATTACTCCCGTTCCTATCTACAACGATTGATTAGAGATGGGCTTGTATTGATTAATGGCATCCAGCCGACCAAAACCGGATTATTACTGGAAAAGGGTGATCTTATTGAAATTCACTTCCCAGAACCGGAACCGATTGATATTATTTCCGAAGATATCCCGCTGGAAATTCTTTATGAAGACAAGAATCTGCTGGTGATCAATAAACCCGCTGGAATGGTGGTGCATCCATCTGCAGGACACTCAGAAGGAACGCTAGTGCATGCGGTAATGGGACATGTGCCATTTCTGGAAGGGATTGGTGGGAAAATGCGTCCCGGGATCGTTCACAGATTGGATAAGGACACATCCGGAATAATTCTCATCGCGAAAAATGACAACAGCCACTGGTGGCTGCAGCGGCAATTTAAGCTCAGGGATGTGGATAAAATCTACATAGCGCTTGTTGATGGCTACCCCGCGACACCAACGGGAAGAATTATTGCGCCGATTTATCGTGACCGGGCGCAGCGAAAAAAAATGGTTATCGCTCCTGAAGGGAAGGGCAGGCATTCGGTAACCGAGTATCAAACCATCAAACAATACGCCAATCATACCCTGCTCAAAGTGCATCCGCTCACAGGAAGAACGCATCAGATCCGCGTTCACCTGGCATCTCTGAGAATTCCGATTGCGGGAGATAGCGTTTACGGACATAAGAAACAAAGCATTGTTATAGGTAGGCATTTTTTACATGCGTCCGAACTTTCCATCCGGCTACCGGGTGAGAAAAAAAAGACAACTTTCCGGGCTGAATTACCCGATGAGCTGGCTGAAGTTCTTGAAAATTTGAAATAATTGGAGAACATTATGGCATTTGACAATGGAATGATCGATCTACGTTCTGACACGGTGACTCAGCCCACTCCTGAAATGCGTAAAGCGATGGCTGAGGCAGTAGTTGGGGATGATGTATATTGTGAAGACCCCACGGTAAATAATTTGCAGGAAACCGCCGCGGAATTAATGGGTAAGGAGGCCGGGCTTTTTGTTCCATCGGGAACAATGGCCAACCTCATTGCAGTGCTGGCTCATTGCCAGAGGGGGGATGAGGCTATTATGGGGAATCTTGGGCATACCTTTTTGCATGAGGTGGGCGGAATGTCAGCCCTGGGTGGAGTTTTCGCCAACACAATCCCTAACCAGAACGATGGGACGCTTTCGCTGGAGGATATCCGCAATTCCTACCGGGAAGAAGATGTGCATCATCCTGAATCCAGATTGGTAATTCTTGAAAATACTCAGAACGCCTGTGGAGGGATCCCGCTTTCCGTTGATTATATGCGCTTGGTAGGAGAACTGGCTCACCAATTAGGAATGAAGCTGCATGTTGACGGCGCTCGAATTTTCAATGCCACGGTTGCTCTAAACACAACTGCGGAAAATCTGGCTGCGGCAGCCGATTCCGTGATGTTCTGCTTATCGAAAGGTCTGTGCGCGCCTGTTGGGTCGGTATTGTGCGGATCTTCAGAATTCATTGCCCGATCGCGAAAAATACGTAAACAACTGGGCGGAGGAATGCGCCAGGCAGGCATCCTGGCGGCAGCCGGATTGGTTGCTTTAAAGTCGATGGTTGGCAGGTTGGGGGAAGATCACGTCCATGCCCGGCAAATTGCGGATGGGTTAAAAGAATTACCGGGGATTGAATTCCATAAAGGATATCCCCAAACCAACATGGTATTTATTCACATTAAATCCAACGCGTCAAAAAATCCTGAAGAACTAAGGACGTATTTTGCCAATAAAGGCATTCTTTTCAGTTTCAGCGGACCTGAACATTTCAGGCTGGTGACGCATTATTGGATCAATGATGCTGATGTAACCAGGATTGTGAATTCTTTCAAAGAAGCGCTGGTTTAAATCGCTTTCAAGGTAAAAAAACCTTTAGAAATGCGATTTGTTATAATTTTTGTAACCCTTTATAAGTGCCAAAATTTGAGGAGGCCAAATGTCTGAATTTGTAACCTTGGCGATGATTGATGAAGCTGTGGCAGCCATACGCGCCAAAACAAGCCACCAACCCAAAATTGGATTGATTCTTGGATCTGGGCTTGGTGATTTGGCTGAATCCATTAGTCCGGCAGATTATATCCATTACAGCGAAATTCCCCATTGGCCGGTCTCAACTATCCAGGGGCATAAAGGCCGCCTGGTGATTGGCGATCTGGAATCAAAACCTGTAATGATCATGCAGGGACGGGCGCATTTTTATGAAGGTTATCCAATATCATTTATCGGGTTTCCCATCCGAGTCATGATCCGGATGGGTGTGGAAGTGCTGATCGTCACCAATGCTGCAGGAGGGGTTAACCCTGACTTCGGACCTGGTGATGTGATGTTGATCAAAGACCATATTTCATTAATGGCAATGGGAGGGAATAACCCCCTTCGAGGTCCTAACATCGATGAATTTGGGGAGCGCTTCCCGGATATGAGCCGCTCATATGATCAGGACCTATTACAAAAAGCCCGTGAATCGGCGCAGGAAAAAGGTGTCAAACCTAAAGAGGGCGTTTATATTTGTTTGGCTGGCCCTTCATTTGAAACCCCCGCTGACCTGCAATTTATGCGTACGATTGGCATAGATGCGGTGGGAATGTCAACTGTACCTGAGGTAGTTGTCGCCCGGCATGGCGGTCTTAGGGTGCTGGGAATATCGGGTATCAGTAATAAAGCCAATTTAGATGGCTCTACTGTCACCACACACGAAGAGGTTCTTGAAGCCGGAAAGGTGCTGGTACCAAAATTGGATGCCATCATCCGGGGAGTGATCAGAAGAATCTGATACGGCTACGCCGTACCGGGTAAGTAATTATTATGGAAGAACTGCTGCGGTTCATGGCCACCTATGAAATGGGGGTATATATCATTTTTGGGGTAATTATCCTTATTAACCTCAAAAAGTTACTTGACGGGTGGACCGGATTACGAAAAGCGAATTTTGGCCTTGAAAGGGAAGTCGCGCAAAAGAAATTAAGGTCTGCAATCACAATCATTGCCTTATTCCTGATTTTTGGCATATCCAACTTCATTCTTGTATCGGTCGCTTCAATCCGTTATCCGGGAATTGCGAATATTGCGACTCCCACAATTGACCTGGTTTCTACTCCAATACCTTCCGGAGCGAATTCGGAAGGCGTTAAAGCAACACCTGAGACATTACAGCAAACCCAAACTGCCATTGCGCTCACTGGCTGTATTCCTGGACAATTGGAATGGATCGATCCCAAGGATGGCGCGGAGGTCAGCGGTTCGGTTGAACTTAAAGGGACGGTCAATGTTCCTAACCTGGGTTTTTACAAATATGAGTACCGATTTCAGTCAGTCGAAACATGGACTCCCATTTCCGCAGGGAATAGGCCGATAGTGGAGGAATTGTTCGCCGGGCGATGGAACACAGGCCAGCTCCAGCCCGGTAATTATTCACTCCGATTAGTGGTTTCGGATAACCAGAATAATTTGCTGAAACCCTGTGAGATTGAAGTTAAGGTTTTACCTCAATAAAGGAAAACAATAATGAATGTATTGATCCGCCAGGTAGTCTCTCCGGACATCGAATATTTAGCACGCTTTGACCATTGCGTAAAATCGGATTGTGTCTGGCAAATGTCGCAATCGATTAATGAAAGCCAGATTCAAACTATTTTTAATGAAACCCATCTCCCGCGAGAAATGAGATTGACCTATCCCCGATCGCCAGATACCCTGGAGAACCGCTGGAAAAATTATTCATCTGTTTTGGTCGCTTGTGTCGATAAAGCTCCTGTAGGGTATGCTTCGATAAGTGTGCTGTTTTCACCCGAAATGATTTGGGTGAATGACCTGGTGGTGGATGGATTATGGCGGCGAGAAGGTATCGCCACATCGTTATTTCAGGCAGTCAGGGACTGGGGATTGGCCAGAAAATATACGCGAATTATGCTGGAAATGTCTTCCAAGAATTACCCCGCAATTTGCCTGGCAAAGAAATTGGGATTTGAGTTCACCGGATACAATGATAATTATTTTAGTAATAATGACATTGCCTTATTCTTTTCGCGATTTTTGAAATAAAGTATTTAAGTATGAATTGGCTTACTGGAATCGAAATAGTTTTAAAAGCCGCAAGCGATGTGCTTACAGCGGGTGTGGCGGTCATAACCTTTTCACTTTTATTATATGCTGTCACTTTTAAACTCCGCGATGCAGTAACCAATACCTTCACACTTCTACTATTATGTCTCGTGGTGATATTTGGAGCGGATGCTTTCATCACGGTCATAAAGAGCAATGCCTTGTTGGTTTCGGTAATTAAAATCCACTGGTCGGGCTTAATCCTTCTTCCTACCGCTTATTTCCTTTTTTCTGACGCTTTACTTGCTTTAACAGGAAAACCAAGTAAAGGGAAGAGAAAGATCTCCGGGTTTGTTTTCATTCTTGTCAGCCTGGGTTTCTTGGTCTTGTTATTTTCAAATTTCCTATTAGGGAATTTGGTTTTTGACCAACCACCCGCACCATTCCTGGAACGGACATTCTTTATCGACCTTTTCTCTCAGTTCTTTGTAATCGTGCTGGTTCTCTCCTGGTATAACTTTGTGCGCGCTTACCGAAGGGCTTTTACGCATACCAGCCGCCGAAGGATGGTTTATCTCATCGTCAGCGCGGTAGGACCTGCAGTGGGTTCATTCCCATTTTTGCTTTACGGGTCTGAATTTGCATCCAGGTCACCGATTATTTTCTGGCTTTTTTCAGTTATTGCCAATTCAGCTGTAGCCGTCAGCGTTGTTGCAATGACCTATGCGGTCTCCTTCTTTGGCTTCCCTTGGACAGACCGTGTAATTAAGAGCCGGTTATTCCGATGGGTGATGCGTGGCCCAATCACTGCCAACTTGACGCTCGGTGTTACGACGCTCCTTACCCGGTTGGGAAACCAGTTTAATATCAATAATTCCGCGGTTGTGGCTCTGGCAATGGTCGCTACGATTGTCATTTTTGAATACGCTATAACACTATTCGCTCCAATTTGGGAACGATTGTTCTTTTTTGGAGCTGACCGGATTGAACTTGAAAAAATCAGAACCCTGGAAGATAGATTATTAACTACTAATGACCTGAGGCAATTTCTTGAGCTAGTTCTGGCTTCTGTTTGTGACCGGCTGCAAATCCCTGGCGCGAATTTGATAGTGAATATCAACCCTACGGAAAATCTGGATGTTCATACTGGAAATCGAAAAAATATCGGGTTGGATGAAAAATTCCAAATCTTTGAAGTTCTTGAAAAAAAGAACTTCAACCGACCAATATTAGAAATTGGCGTACAGTCAATTATTCCCTTAATTGAAAGCAAGGATAATGAAAATCCATCCATGCTAGGGGCAATTGTTATAGATCATGTTATTCCTTCACTCGATGATGAAAAGATTGTCGCGCTTAAAAAACTTTCCGCACGTGCGGTGCTCGCGCTGCGAGACCGGGTGGAACAGGAACAATTGTTTACCTCACTGGAAATGCTCACTCCGCAAGTTTCTGTAATTCAGGATTTGTTGGCTTCATCTCGCAAAGACCAAAGGCGAATTATTAATGGTGAACATGAGGTTGAACTCCATGACCTCGAAATTTGGGTTAAGGACGCTCTCACACAGATATGGGGAGGGCCTAAATTATTACAAAACCCAATTCTTCAATTGAATACAATTCAAAAACGTATTAAGGAAGCGAAAGAAACGCCTCTTAATGCGGTAAGGGAACTTTTACGCGAAGCAATTACTCACCTAAGGCCGGATGGTGAACGACAATATACAAATGAATGGCTTTTATATAATTTGATGGATTTAAAATACCTGGAGGGATGGAAGGTGAGGGATGTTGCTCACCGACTTGCGCTATCAGAAGCGGACCTTTACCGAAAACAGCGCATGGCCATAACCGCCATTTCCCGGCAAATAATCGAGATTGAAAAAACTGCCTATCAGGAAAAAGCTATATAAGAATTGTTTTAGAGCCAATCTTCTGGATAATAGTCGTAGCTTGAAGCGGGAAAAATAAATTATCCTTATAAATTTAGACAAAACTTAGGGTGGAAACAATTTATTAACTAGTTAGCCACTTTTCAGTGATAATATTGATTAAGATTATATATGGGTTTCTTTTATGTTCCAGATTATCATCAGATATTAAATGGTCTTTTTGGTGGTGGGTTTAAGCGCTAAATTCTTTATGCAAAACTAAAAAATTCGTCTAATGTCACAGAAGAGCAATTTCTCAACCATCCTTTTTAAAACCATAAAACGATTTGGTCAAGACCTTTTAGGCATCCTCTTAATCACCCTGGCGGTAATATCACTCTTAAGTCTTTTGAATCTAACGGAAGGTTCACTTTCTTCTTTCTTTTCGCAATGGATTTTAAAAGGATTTGGCTGGGGTAGCTTTATCCTTGTTGGGCTGATTGGTTACATTGGTTTCCTGATCCTATTAAGACATTTAGAACAGCTTCCAAGGTTAAATCTCGGTAGGATCATTCTCCTGGAATTATCCATGTTTGCTTTATTGGCGCTCCTTTCTATTATTAATGGTCTTTCGATAGACCGGGCAGTCAAGGGAGTTGACGGAGGGGTGGTTGGCTGGGGTTTGGCGCGGATCTTTCGCGACCTTGTCGGGCTTCCCATCTCCGCGGTCTTGTTTTTGGTTATCTTTCTCATATTCTTCATTTCCGGAATTGGCTTGTGGCACCCTTTGATGGAAATTCTGGATAGATATCTCACGCGAATTCTTTTCACTTCCCAACCCCCAAATTTCTCCGCCTCTCTAAAGCAGCAAGGATCGGACAGTTTATCCAAAGAACAGAAAACAAATCCTAATGCCGGTAATCAGTCTGATGCTCTTGTTGCTCCTCTCAGATCGCAAATAGATTTGCCTCCGCTTGACCTTCTTCTGGAGGCGCAAAAGAGCATCTCGGATGAATCCTTTATCCATGCCAAAGCGATCCAGATTGAAAAAACAATGGAAGAATTCGGCGTACCAGCGCGCGTTGCTGGTTACAGGGTTGGACCGACCATTATCCAATATGCGGTTGAGCCGGGATTTGTCGAAAAGGTAAACGAAGAAGGCGATGTTTCCCGCAAGAAAGTACGCGTTGCCCAAATTTCAAGCCTGCATCGAGACCTGACCCTTGCCCTAGCGGTTGACAGGCTGCGAATTGAAGCCCCCATCCCCAATCATTCCTATGTGGGCATTGAAATTCCCAATCAGAATAGCACGGTGGTCAGATTAAAGTCGGTCATTCAATCTGAAACCTTTTCCAAGTCACGGTCACCATTGAAGTTGGCGCTGGGTTTGGATGTCTCGGGGAATCCGGTGATTGCTGACCTGGCGCGCATGCCACATTTACTGGTTGCGGGAACCACCGGATCGGGCAAATCGGTTTGCATCACATCCTTCATCGCTTGCCTGGCATTTAATAATTCGCCAGATGATCTAAAAATGGCAATTCTGGATCCCAAGATGGTGGAATTGGTGCGCTTCAATGGATTACCTCACCTTTTTGGGAAGGTGGAGACCCAATTGGACCGTATGCTCGGGATTCTGGCATGGGCGACCAAGGAAATGGAAGACCGCTACCGGCTAATGGAAGCAGTAAACGCGCGCGATCTGGATACATATAATTTGAAAATGATGCGCCGTGGTCACGCTAAACTTCCCAAGATTGTAATCTTTATTGATGAACTGGCGGATTTGATGCTTTCTGCCCCAGACCAAACCGAAGGATACCTGGTGCGCCTGGCCCAAATGGCGCGTGCGACTGGCATTCATCTTGTGGTTGCGACACAAAGGCCAAGCACTGATATCATCACGGGTTTGATCAAAGCCAATTTTCCCGCCCGCATCTCATTTATGATGGCTACATCGATTGATTCCAGAGTAATCCTCGATAGCAACGGCGCTGAAACGTTGATGGGCAGAGGCGATTTACTCTTTATTGACCCTGAAGCATCCGGACCTCTACGTGCGCAGGGTGTGCTTGTTGATGACCGAGAAATTGAAAAGATTATTGCCTACTGGCAAAATAAAACCAGCGAACAATCTCAAGAAAACATCGCGCCTTGGGAAGATCTGATACCAATAATTGGCAATGACTCTGATCGGTTAATTGAAGCGGCAATTGAATTAATTAAAAAAGAAGGTCGGGCATCAACTTCCAGGTTACAACGTAAATTGCGTATTGGCTTTCCGCGGGCTGCCAGGCTGATGGATGAACTGGAAGAGCGCGGGATTGTTGGACCATCTGAGGCGGGAGGCAGGGAAAGGGAAGTGCTTCTGAACGAGGATGATTCCCCGGAGCCAGAAGAGTTTTAATTACCTGTTACGCATAGCAAATCTCACATAAGGAAATAAATTTGACTGATTTTCTGAGAAAAATATTTGGCAAGCTGTTAAATTCCATTGCTGCGTTTTTTAATTCATTGGAATTTTCCCCCGACCTTATAACCATTTTGGGTGTATTTGGGAATTTCCTGGCTGCATGGTTCATCGCAAACGGAAACCTTTTTACAGGTGGCTTGTTGGTGCTTGTTTTCGGATTGTTTGACGCAATTGATGGATCGATGGCAAGATTGCAGGGCGGCGAAACAAAATTTGGCGCTTTTCTGGATTCTGTATTGGACAGATATTCAGAACTAGCGATTTTCTTTGGCATTTTAATTTATTCGCTGCGGGGTTCAAATCCTGTCAATTGCCTTCTGGTTTTTCTTGCGACTGCGGGTTCCGTGTTAGTGTCTTATATTCGGGCACGTGCCCAATCTTTGGGTATTGATACAAAAATCGGGATTCTGACCCGTGTGGAAAGATACTTGGTTATTGTCCCCTCATTATTGGTCGGACGTCCTGATGTGGGTTTATGGATTATCGCGATTTTGGGCAATATCACTGCTCTTCAACGTATCTGGCATGTTAAGCAGCAGCTTAAGCAATGATAATGAATTAAAATATCAATCCAAGTTTTTATCAGAGGAAGGAATTTAAAATGCCTGATGGATTTTTTATCGGACCACTTAAAATTTACTTTTATGGAATTATTATCATGTTGGGAGTTCTGGCCGCAGTTGCGATTGTGGTGAGAGAAACCAAGCGACTTGGGCTGGATAGCGAAATTGTTTGGGATATGTTACCGTGGCTGCTGATCATGGGTATCATTGGCGCGCGCTTATGGCACGTTATTACTCCGTCAAAATCCATGGGTTTCGGTCCCGAATATTATTTCTCCCATCCGTTGGAAATTCTGGATACGCGTAATGGTGGGTTGGGGATTCCAGGAGCCGTCATTGGTGGCGTAATCGCAATGATTATCTATACCAGGAGGAAAAAACTATCCTTTTTGACCTGGGCGGATATCAGCGTCCCAGGATTGGCGCTGGCGCAGGCGATTGGCCGGTGGGGAAACTTTATTAACCAGGAACTTTACGGGCCGCCCTCAACCCTTCCTTGGGCAATTTTTATCGACAAGGCACGCCGTCTGCCCGGATATGAGGATTTCTCCACCTTTCACCCGATGTTTCTCTATGAATCATTATGGAGTATTTTCAATTTCTTCCTGCTGCTTTTCCTGGGCAGGGCGTATGAATCCAAATTGAAACCCGGTGACATTTTTTGGGTCTATTTGATCGTTTATCCGGTTGGAAGATTCTTTTTGGAATTTATCCGCCTTGACCCCTCCCTTGTCGGTGGAATTAATGCGAACCAGATTACCATGGCTGTTGTGGCAGTGTTTGGTATCGTAATGCTGATTAATAATCGAGTTCGAAAGACCAAACCCGCAGACGAAGAACAGATAATTCCTTCGTAAATTAATGATTAATTATTGTTAAGGTTATTCTAAGAAATAATGGTTTAAAGAAACCATACAATAATTAAAATTCAAATTTGAGGGATAAATATGAACCAAAATTACTTGGTGAAATAAACGTTCAGATCAACAAGGAGCTGTATTCTGGTTATCCTTACCTGTCTATGGCTGCACACTTTTCCCAGGCTAAAGAAGAACTGGAACATGCTATGAAGTTCTACGAATTTCTCAACGACCGCGGCGCCAAGGTGGAATTGCAGGCAAGTGCTCAGCCTGACACCAAGTTCGGTTCACCGATAACAGTATTTGAACAGGTGTTAGAACATGAAATCTTCGTTACTACCCGGATTCATCTGCTCTATGAAATTGCTGTCGTTGAAAAAGACTACCCCACACAGGTTTTCTTGCAGTGGTTTGTCAATGAACAGGTGGAAGAAGAGAAGCACGCAACAGAAATCCTCGAAGCTCTCAAACTTGGTGGGGAATCCGGCAGCGCACTGATCATGATGGATAAGGCGCTGGGATCTCGATAATAAACAGAAAGAGGTTTCAATTAGAAACCTCTTTTTTTATCCTACCATCCATTTAAAAATGGTTCCCAATCATCGTACAAAGTGAGGTAATGGTTATAAATATACATGGCTGAAGCTGGGGGTTCCTGCGGTATCTTCATCAAGTGCATTCCGGATTGCTGAAGAGTTCTGCCACCTTTCTTATGGTTACAATAGGCGCAGGCTGTCACCACATTTGGCCAGGAATGCAGCCCACCCAAATGTTTGGGGTTGATATGGTCAATGGTCAAATCCCGATGGGTACTTCCGCAATACTGGCAGGTTAAATTATCCCGTCTGAAAACTTCTTTACGCGTCAATTTGACTTTGGCTCTTGGTTTGTGAACCATCGTTTGCAAGCGGATAATGGAGGGACGAGGAAAAGACGCGCAAATAGTGTGTATCTCACCGCGGCCGTTTTTTACCAATGACGCTTTATCCAGTACCATCAGGCAAACCGCGCGCCGCATATTACACACATTGAGTGGTTCAAAATTGGCGTTCAGGACGAGCACGTTTTCCATAGGAAAAAACCTCCGCTGATTATAGCACTATTGATTTTTGAGTGATTTTTTTTGGGGTGAAATTCTCACTGGTATAATTTACAGTCAGTTTTATTTTTCATGGAGGTTATTTTGGTAATTGAAGATCAGGTTGCATTGTTGATGCAGGGGACAGAATATGGGGACGAAGAAATCAAAGCCGCGATGAGCGCGGAATTAAAGAATCGCCTTATCCTTGCTGAAAAAGAAAACCGCCCGCTGAAAATCTATTGTGGTTACGACCCCACCAAGGCTGACCTTCATTTAGGCCATACCGTCACTATGCGGAAATTACGCCAGTTTCAGGAATTAGGTCATGAGGTTACATTCCTGATTGGCGATTACACAGCTTTAATTGGCGATCCGTCTGATAAAGATGTTACCCGGCCTGTCATTAAACTGGAAGAAGCCAGGGAAAACGGTCGAACCTACACGCAGCAGGCTTTTCGAATTCTTGATCCCGATAAAACTATCGTCCGCTATAATTCGGAATGGTTGTCTAAATTAAATTTCGCAGAAATAATCCGGCTGGCCCAAAATTTCACTGTCCAGCAATTCCTGAGCCGTGAAAAATTTAAGTTACGCTGGGATAAGGGCGACGCGGTGTATTTGCACGAAACCTTGTACGCGATTATGCAGGGGTACGATGCTTATCAGTTAAAAACAGATGTGCAGGTAGGCGGCACGGACCAGTTCTTCAATATTGTCACTGCTTCACGCAAAATTATGACATCCATGGGCATTCTTCCCAATATCGCGATGTGCCTTGGGATTCTACCCGGCACAGACGGCGTCGAGAAAATGAGCAAGTCGATGGGAAATCATATTCCCATTAATTCGACACCGGAAGATATGTATGGCAAAGTAATGAGCATACCCGACCAGGCTATGCCGATTTACTCCCGCCTGGTAACGCGTTGGACACCGGATGAAATTACAGCGATCGAAAACGGATTAAAAAAAGGATCATTGCACCCGCGAGACGCTAAAATGAAACTCGCGTTCGAAATCACGGATTCATTCTATGGAAGAGAGGGAGTAGAGCGAGCCGAAGCGGATTTTGTGAACAAATTCCAAAAAAATGCGCTGCCTGAAGAAATGGGTTCATTCACAATTGGGGCTTCAGATATATGTCTGGATATCTTGAGTGGTTCTGGTCTGGTGAATAGCAGAAGTGAAGGCCGGTCCATGATCAGTCAAAAGGCGGTTAAGCTGGATGGAGTAGTTATTCCTGATTGGGATAGTGCCATGCATCCTGGAGTGCTGCAAGTCGGTAAGAGAAAATTCATCCGCCTGGTTAAATAAAATTATTCTGTTGCAAGGCTGTAAATCGCTCTGCCGGTTGAGCGGGCTTTGAATGGGTTCTGTTCTTCCAAAACGAGGACAACGGTAATAGGTGTTCCAGACCAGTTAGATGGCGTTCCAGCCACAAACCAGGAAACATTGCTGTTTGAATCAACGCCTTGGGCGGTAATTTCCCACCCGGAAATCCCTTTAGATTTAAGAAAATCATTAATCGAATTTGCCTGGTCTGCTGACACACCTCTACTCTGCTTCTTTTCGGAGAGAAAAACCCATCCTTCCTCGGATGTATCAACCGCTGAAAGGATTTGCGGGTTGGGTATCAGGCCATGGTGAGTAATTGCACTTGCCGATGCCGCAATTTGAAGTGGGCTTACACGCAAAGGATCCTCACTGAAGAATAAGTCATGCCACATTAAATCAGGGACATAATGAACGGTTTCGTTGATTGGCAATCCAATATCCGGTGTTCGGGTAAGCATGAAGTCGTTGATCACTTTCCTGACCTTATTAGAACCAGTAATTCCAATGGTTTGAATGAGCGCCGAAGGACACCCATCCATAATTGCCTGATTAAAAGCGTTTTCTTCTGTTTCCACTATCGCGCATCCTGATGAGGTAATGCTATTTGCAACCTGAATAGATAGGTCATAATCCGGAAGGTCGGTAGGGTTGATTTGAGATAACAAGAAAGGTGTAAAAAGGCTGTCAATCGGATAAGCGCCTTGAACTGCTCTGTTAATAAAGGGTGAATCTGGATCCGATTTCCAAATTCCCCAGGAATTCTTCAGGTCGTTGGAATTTATATATGGATGAGAAGCGATAGCCAGAATCTCGCCGTTCTCTGCATTCAACACAATGGCGCTGCCTATAAATGGCTGGAGAAGCTCATCAACCGCTTTTTGCAGTTTCAGGTCAACTGTTAGGCGCACATCTCTTCCAGGAAGAGGCTGGTCAAAAAGAAGATAATTAAACCACATATCAAAAGCTGGATAGCCTTTTTCACCTCCCAGGTAATCTTCTTGCGAGGCTTCCAAACCGGCACTGCCGTATGTACTATCAATAAACCCAACAGTGTTGCTGAGCGGGGCATACTGATTCTTGCGGGTAAATTGGCCAATCTCACCGACAGAACTCACGATTACCGTATCATTCCGATCTAGGATTGCGCCGCGTTTCACAAACTGGGCGGCAATCAGGTGACGGGGATTATCTGCTCTGAGCTGCAGATCACGTGAGCGGATGATCGCCCACCAACCTGTGGCTAAAGCAATCAATAAAAAGCTGAAAGCGAATAATAGACCCAGAATATGGAATGCCCGGAAATCATAGCGATTTTCATCTATTCTGTTATGATCTGATTCGATGAACAGGAGAATACATGCCGAAAGGAAAGAAATAAGGAGGGAAGAGCCTCCATAGGATAAAAATGGCAATGTGACTCCGGTGATCGGAAGAAGACGGATATTCCCTCCTATGATAAGAATGGCCTGGGAGGTGAGGAAAAGACTGATACCGGCGGCAAGATAACGGTAATAAAGATTGGAAGTCCTGATTGCGATAGAGAACCCCCTGAATAAAAGAAGAGCAAATAAAAGAACCAACGCGATTGACCCAAACAAACCTGTCTCTTCCACAATTGCAGAATAAATAAAATCAGAATGCGAAATTGGAATCAACCGCGGGTTTCCTAGCCCGATACCGGCCCCTGATAACCCTCCTACAGCAATGGCGATAATAGATTGGGTGATCTGGTAAGAACCTGCCTGGGTATCAGCCCAGGGGAGCATCCAGCCTTGAAAACGGATACGGATGAGATCGATTGAAAAATATCCCACGATCGTGGAAATGGCGATTATCCCTAAACCGATGGCCAATATCCTCTTCTTGCCAAAGGTGATAAAGAGCATAAAAATGTAGATGGCAATAAATATCAGTGCTGTTCCCAGATCATGTTGGGCGATCAGAATAAAAAGGGCTGCAAGAACCAGCACAACGGTAGGAAAAATGGTCTGAATGATCCTGATGCGGGAATAATTATTATCGGAAAAATAGGCTGAAAGATAAATAATAAGCAATAACTTCAATAGTTCCGAAGGTTGGAAATATAATCCTTTGAAGCCCAGCCACAGGCGTGGACTTTCACCGCCGGGATAGGTTCCAAATAAAAAGGTCAAGGCCGAAAGAATTAATCCAAACGCGAGTAAAAGATATTTGTATTTCTTAAACGTGGAAAGGATTTGCGGCTGCCTGAAAAACAGATAAGAAAATCCAACGCAGGTCAGGAACCAAATGGCCTGGCGCAGCCCGAAAATGAAATTAATCCGCCAAATAGTAAGAATGCCCCAACCAATTAATAACCCAAACACTGACACAAGTGTTGGATCATTTAGATTGAGGTATTTTTTAGTTAATTTAAGAAACCAAAAGAAACCGGCGCACCAAAGGATAAATCCCAGCCAATGTGACCAAACCAGGTCTGCGGACCATGAGCGATATTTAACTGCTGGCGATAAGGTCAGGATAAGCGAAAATAACCCCAGAAAAATAACTGCGAACCAACTTAACCGGCTTCTTACACCGGTTCTGATCTCTTCCAGAGACTTAGCAAGTAGAGACACTACAGGTATTTTTTAACCAATATTCCCAATTTCTTTTTTGTATTTTTCGGAATCCTGTTGCGTTGGGTCATGATGGCATCTTTGAGAATATTCTGACAATCACAGTCATTGGACTCGGGTAGTAATTGAATAAGCCTTTCTAAAGCGTTCTGTGCCAACGTGGTGTTTTGATTAAGCACCTTGATGACCATTTCAACCGTCACTGGCAATTCACTGGAATGCCATACATCATAATCAGTTACATGTGCCATGGTGGCGTAGCAAATCTCCGCCTCGCGAGCCAAAAATGCTTCGGGGCAGGCCGTCATACCGATGATAGACATGCCCCATTCCCTGAAAAGGTTGGATTCTGCTTTTGTGGAGAATCGCGGTCCTTCAATGGTGATATAAGTACCGCCCTTATGGATGACAGCCCCGGTTGATTTGAGCGCTTCAATCACTGAATTTGATAAATCCATACAAAAAGGATCAGCGGTGCCGATATGGGCGACAACTCCCTCTCCAAAGAATGACCGGGGGCGGAGAGAGGTAAAGTCAACCAATTGATCAGGGATTACGATATGCCCGGGTCGGAAATCTTCACGAAGAGAGCCACAAGCTGACACGCTCACAATGCGCGTTGCACCGATTGATTTCAAGGCATAGATATTCGCACGGCTGTTGACCTCTGTCGGCAATAGCGTATGGCCAATACCATGCCGGGCAAGGAACGCCACTTTTTTCCCGGATATCTCGCCGATGGTGATTGGAGAACTAGGATTTCCAAAAGGTGTTTCTACTATAAACTGTTTGCCATTCTTAAGCGATGGAAATTGATAAAGCCCTGACCCACCAATAACAGCTAATACCGGGTTTTTATTCATATATTCTCCATTAGAATTCATGCAATAGCCCAACCGCGATTATATCGTACCAACGCTTTGGTTATTTTTGAAATGCAACCCTTACCATTATTTTCCCACATCGAATAACGTCATTTTCTACCAGCGCCGTCGGCGATAGGATTCTTTCGTCATTCAGGTATGTGCCATTTGTCGAATAGGAGTCTTCAACCAACCAATGGTTACCTGAATAGAATATTCGCGCGTGTCTGGCCGAGATGGTGTCGTCCTGCAGTTGAAGATCATTTTGAGGGTCACGACCAATCAGGATTTCGGCTTGCGAAAATAACTTTGAAGCCACTCCTTCCGATTGCAGAAGAATACCGGGTATGTGTTGATTTTCTTTCTGGCGGATGGTTTGCTGCATCTCCCTTAAAAAAAAGAATAGCGCTATGGCAAGAAAGGAGTACAAGCTTACTGTCATTAATACCCTTAATATCAAGACAATAACTGCGCTCATTTCTTTCTTTCCTGAAGCGGGATAACCCTGGTATGAGAATGATTTTTAATCAGGCTATCATGTTCAGAATCAGTGCCGTATATCAGAGCGACATCAGCAATTTCAACCACATCACCTGTTGAGAGGGTATGCTGGCTGACGCGATGGTTGTTTACCTTTGTACCTACGGTTGAGTCAAGGTCAAAGAGAACATGATTTCCGCTTATTTCTCGAATCTGCGCATGGACACGCGATACCCTCAGGTTGTCAATTACCAGATCATTTCCATCATCCCGGCCGATATTGATCACTTTTTTGGTTAGCGTAAAAATTGTCTCATGAGGTGTGATCAAATAACCTTTGTGTTTTTTAGCAAAGGTAACTTTTTTTTCTTCCCCGACCATCAGACCGGTTGTTTTGCTGGTTGAGATGGATGAAAAGGCTACATCAACAACAACGTCTTCCTGGATAGTTGGATCAAAAAAGTGTTGGATATGAATTGGTCCGGAGAAATTTAAATTGTTTTCCCGCGCTGAATCCTTGATCATTTCGGAGATAAACATTTTCCAGGATTCCAAGGACTTGGAATCAATGCTTTTTTCCTTTTTGAATGTGATCCTGTATATATTTGGAGCGAACCTTTTTTGATTTTTTTCGACGATTTGGCTCATTTGTGCGGTGAGCATTTCTCGTGTTGCCAATTTGATAGGATCTGCCCCGCTGAGCAGCTGTAATTGTTCTTCAAAAAATGACTGCAGCTTTTTTTCGATCTCTTGTAAATTATTTCTCATATCCTATAATTATATTTGATGAGTGCTTTCCGGAAAATTCCTGATTTTGAAGAAATCCCTCACAAAGCAGACGCAGCGCTTATCGTTTATGGACTCGATTTGCCTGAATTATTTATCCATGCCGCTCAGGGAATGTACCATATTATGGGAATTATAGGGAAGGATCATCCAAAAACACCAGATACCATTGCGCTTCAAGCTTTTGATAATGAAAGCCTGCTGGTTTCTTTTTTGTCGGAATTATATTTCCTGGCGGAAAAGAACCTAAAAACCGAGGTCATTGAATTAAGGATTGAAGATAATTACCTTAATGCGAGAATCTTTAAAACCCCGGTAACCAGTATTGCCAAAGAGATAAAAGCAGTGACATTTAATGAAATGAAGATTTTCAAGCAGGATGATACTTATCAAACGAAGATTGTGTTTGATCTATAGATAAGAAGATGGTCGCTCTAAAGGATTTTAATAGAATATCTGACTTTGAATGGGAGATTGAAAAAACTTTCCGGCATGGCATGATTGTTCCTGTGAGGATTTTTGCATCCGAAGAAATTATTAAAGGAACACTTGATGACCAATCATTCGAACAAGCCGTGAACTCCACATTTTTACCAGGGCTGAGAGGTCATTTTTGTGTGATGCCCGATGTGCATCAGGGGTACGGTTTCCCCATCGGCGGGGTGGCCGCGGCTAATTTTGAGACCGGCGTAATTTCACCGGGCGGGATCGGGTATGACATCAATTGCGGCGTGCGGTTGCTTTCCTCCGATATCCCTGTTGAACTGGCAGCTCCATTGCTGGAAGATCTGGCGCTGCTTCTTTTTCAGAATTGCCCTAGCGGAGTCGGGAAAAGAGGTGCCGCACACTTATCAGGCAAGGATTTTCAGCATATGTGCATGGAAGGCTCAAAATGGGCATTAAAAAATGGATATGCCACACCGACTGATATTGAACTCACAGAGGATAATGGGTGTATTTCAGGCGCGGATTTGACTGCGGTCAGCCCCCGGGCAATTGAACGGGGGATAGCGCAAACAGGTTCTCTCGGATCCGGCAACCATTTTATCGAAGTGGATGTGATCGAGGAAATATTCGATGAAAGGTCCGCCCGAATAATGGGTCTTACCAAAAATCACCTGGCGGTTCAAATCCACACCGGTTCCCGCGGTTTTGGGCATCAAATTTGTACGGATTATGTCAGGGAATTCCAGCCTGTCATCAGTAAATACCATATCAATATTCCAGACAGGGAACTGGTGTGCGCCCCAATACAATCAAAAGAGGGGCAGAGATATCTGGCTGCCATGCGCTGCGCGGCGAATTTTGCATTCTGTAACCGGCAGCTCCTGGCGTATGTAGTAAGAAATACGTTTGAAGAAATATTTTCTAAAGAAACCAACAAATTTCAATTAAGAATGGTTTACGATCTGGCGCATAATATCGGAAAAATTGAGACGCATAATGTCGACGGGAATAAGGAAAAAGTATGTGTTCATCGCAAAGGCGCGACCCGAGCTTTTGGCCCCAGCCATCCGGATGTGCCCGAAAAGTATCGCCAGATCGGTCAGCCAGTCCTTATCCCAGGCAGCATGGGTACGGCTTCATGGGTAATGACGGGAACGGAGACGGGGATGGAAAAAAGCTTTGGTTCTTGCTGTCACGGCGCGGGGAGGGTAATGAGCAGAACCCAGGCAAAGAAAAGCGTGCGTGGTGAAACATTATTGAAGCAATTGAAAGAAGAAGGGATTTTTATCAAAGCGGGTTCCATGTCAGGATTGGCGGAAGAAGCCCCGGATGCTTACAAAGATATTGATTTGGTGGTTGAGTCTGTGGTAGGAGCAGGTTTGGCTCATAAAGTCGCAAAGCTGCGCCCGGTCGCGGTGATCAAGGGTTAAGATTTACCGGATATAAATCGGGTTACTGAATATCCAACCTCTTCTTTCTAATAAATATCTCCGGTAACATTCGATCCGGTAACAACCTGCAGATTCTACTGAATAAGCTATCTGTCTGCATTTTTGTTTTCGAAGTACTGGTTTGCCATCCTTTAGGAGAACACACTCTGCATCGGAGGGAAGTTCAACCATCAGAGTAATACCATCTTTAAAGGACAACTCTTCTCCCATAATGTGGAAATTTTCGTTAGCAGCCGCATAAAACCTGAATCCGCGCGCTGATTTAACGCTATCATTCGCGATAAAGGCGTTCCCTTTATTAAGTGCTGTGAGAATTTGTTTTGAATTTTCGTTTGCATTGCCAGTTAATTCATTTTCAACCAGAATATGGTTATTGAGGGTCTTGAAATGGTAACTGTATGGAAAAACTTTTTTTTGAATGGTCCAAAATGGTAAACCAACGTATGCGCGTCTGATCCACCAATCGCGACGACCTTTTTCCCTTTAGCGAGAAGGAAATCCCAAACTTTTCGGATTTCAATGGGAGGTTCTTTGGCAAGGGAAGCAGGAAAAAAGGCATAAAAGATAGCCTGTGGAATCTTGCTGACGCGGATCTTGAATTCGCTTAAATTGTTCCAGAGTTCCAAACCTGTGTAGTCTGAGATTGACCAATCCTCCCAGGAAAGGTCTTCTTCGCTAAAAGCCGGAAGTTCCGGGTCATAGGGATGGGCAATAAATGAAAGCCCATGAACTGCATTGATCGAATTTATCAATTCTTGGGGAGATTTTGCATATCTGGCATTGGATTCATTAATACCCATAACGAGCATATGGTTTTTCTGTGGAATGCGGTTTTTATCATGGATTTCTTTCCCGACAATGACCAGGACTTTTTGATCACCTCTTGCATAATAGCCGTCAAAGCCCTTGACATAAATATTGTGGTCCGTGATGATTATTGCGTCGAGGCCGACCTTGATAGCATCTTCAGCAATCTCGCGGTGTAATTTTCTCCCATCGGAATAACTGGTGTGAATGTGGATGTTAGTAATTATTTCTTCCATGATGCTTTTATTAAACCCATTAATTAAGGTATAATCCACTTGCTTTTAACTTGGAGGTCGTATTGGTTACTTATTTTCAAATCGCGTTGATTATAACTTCGCTGGCATTGATTGTCAGTATAGTGTTGCAGAATAAAGGCGTTGGCCTTGGCGGTCTAACCGGTCAGGATGCAGGGGGCGTTTTCAGCGCCCGCCGCGGGATTGAAAAAACTCTGTTCTTGATCACAACCTCGCTCGCAATTGTTTTTGTTATCCTGGTAATGCTGACTATCGCGATCGCGAACTAATTTTCCAGATATTCAAGAAAGGCATTTTTCCCGTTTATTGGGAAAAGCCTTTTTTTAATGTAAAATCAATCCCGTTATGAAGTCATTCAAATGGCAAATCATCATCATCCTGCTGGCAGGATTGGTGGTCGGTTTATTATTACTTAGTGAGCAGACCGGTTTCAGGCTGGTTTCTCCTGTCCCCACCAGAGGTGGGGTATTTACCGAAGGGTTGGTTGGCAAGCTTCAAAGATTAAACCCTGTCCTGGATTATTACAACCAGGCTGACCGGGATATTGACCGGCTTATTTTCAGCAGCCTGATTAAATTTGACGCTCAGGGGCTGCCTGTCGCGGATTTGGCTTCTTCATGGGGAGTATCCTTTGATGGGCTCACCTATAATTTTGAGCTTCGTGATAACGCGGTTTGGCATGATGGCGAACCAATTACTGCGGAAGATGTGTTGTTTACTATTAACCTCATGCGCGACCCAAACTCTGTTCTGCCTGAAGATCTGATAACTTTCTGGGGTGAGATCGAAGTAAATGTCCTTAGCGAAAAAGCGCTGCAGATTAAGATAAAAGAACCATTTTCTCCTCTCATAGATTATCTGAGTTTTGGCATCTTACCCAAACATCTTTTGGGAGGGACGACTTACTCAGACATAATCAATTCTGAATTCAACCTCACCCCTGTGGGCAGTGGTCCATATAAATTCTCGAGGGTAGTATCTGAAGGAAATCAGATTACAGGAGTTATTTTGAATTCAAATTCAGATTATTATGGCAATGCACCTTTCCTTAAGGAATTTGTTTTCAAATATTACCCTGACTCGGCCAGCGCGTTCAATGCCTATCTTCAAGGCGCGGTTAATGGCGTGAGTGATCTCGATAAAACCATCTTGGCTGAAGCTCTGCGTAATCCGGGCTTATCTGTCTACAGCGCTGTCAAGCCGGAGATCGCGATGGTTCTTTTTAACCTGAATAATTCCAAAATTGAATTCTTACAGGATAAAAATATAAGGCGTGCCCTCTTAATGGGCTTGGACCGCCGCGGGATGATAAATACCGTACTGCACGGGCAGGGTGTAATCGCAGACGTTCCATTACTGCCAAACACCTGGGCATACTATGCCAATAACCCCCGGGTTGATCAAAATGTACAGCAGGCAGGGGATATACTGAAAGAAGCCGGATTTTTAATTGACCAGGCAGGAAGCGGAGTACGCAAAAAGAACGGCGTTGAATTATCCTTCAACCTGGTTCACCCGGATGATACTTACCATACCTTGATTGCCGAAGCCATTAAATCTGATTGGGCAAAACTGGGAGTGAATATCCAATTGATCGCCGTGCCTTACGATACCCTGGTTCTGGATCATCTGCAACCCTTGACCTACGAGGCCGCACTGGTTGACCTGAATTACTCCCGGTCACCAGACCCGGATCCTTACCCATTCTGGGACCAGGCTGAACAAGCCGGTGGGCAGAATTATTCCCAGTGGGAAGACCGTGTGGCAAGCCAATACCTTGAAGAAGCACGTGTGACAAAGGACTTGGGAGAAAGGGCGAAACTCTATCGCAACTTTCAGGTGATTTTTTCCGAAGAGCTTCCAGCCTTGCCGCTTTTCTACCCTGTTTACAATTTCGGGGTTGATGGTTCAATCCAGGACGTCCGTGTTGGACCGATGTTCGACCAGAGCGACAGGTTCTGGAATATCAGCGACTGGTTCTTATTGGCGCAGTCAAGCCCAAACCAATAAAAAAACAAGAGCGAATATGTGGTATTACACCGGAAAAGGCGACCAGGGAGATTCTAGCCTTTTTGACGGGCGCCAAGTCTCCAAAGGGGATATAGTATTTGAACTGATTGGCACCCTTGATGAAGCCACTGCACACTTGGGAATGGCAGTAAGCTTGTGTAGAGTTCCAGGATTAAAAGCTGACCTGCGCGAAACCCAAGATTACCTGTCAAAACTGATGGGAACCATTGCCGATTTGGAAAAAGCTGAACTTGAGGGGCATTCTTTCCTGGCAAGGGCAATCGGATGGCTTGAAAAAAAGATTAGTGATTATGGCAAATTAGTTAAAAATCCGCAGGCTTTCTTGTATGCAGGAGAGAGTGCTTTGGGAGCTGCAATTGATGTTTCACGGACAGTTATTCGCCGGACTGAAAGAATAGCAGTCAGGTATTTTGGGGCTGGAAATGATGACGGGAGAGAAATTCTGGTCTACCTGAACCGTCTATCCTCTCTTTTATATATTCTGCGTTTATATGCAGATTCATCCATAAAATAATCACAAATTTTCTTAAAATTTAGTTTATAATCACTTCGTTCGGAGGGCGGACAATTTTTTATTGATTTAAGGAAGAGATTAACCGAACAACAAGAAATCATCACAACATTTTCGGAAATGGCGCCCCGCTATGAATCGCTCATGAACAATGAGTTGAACAAATTCTGGGGCATCAATTACAGGGACTTTATCGGCCGTCTCCTGGCGGATATTTCAACCCGTGAAGATGAACTGATACTTGATATAGCTACCGGCACGGCTTTTATTCCTTCCTTTTTGTTGGACAAAAAACTGAAATTCAGGAAGATTATCGGGCTGGATTTGACCTATGGGATGTTATGGAACTGGAAGGTAAGGTTGGCTGAAAATAAATATGAAAGCCAATCTCCTCTTGTTTGCGCCTCCGCCCATCAAATGCCTTTCCGGCAGGATTCATTTGATCAGGCGATTTGCTGCCTGGCAACACACCACATGAATGCTTCAACATTATTAACAAATATGAATTTATCATTGAAAACAAGCGGAAGGTTGCACATTGCTGATGCCGGCGGCTCCTCCAGATGGAAGAATAAAATGATCAGATTGTTCATAAAAGCAGCCGCATTCCTCTATTTTCTCTTTACTGAAAATTATTCCCGTGCAATGGCGGAATCGGCGGCGATAGGAAATATTCATACTGCACAAGAATAGGAGGAACTGGTAAAAAGCCACGGATTTGTGGATGTCAAGATACATCAATTGAAATCAAAACGATTTTGGGCACCTGACCCGATCATCATTAGCAAACAGGCGGGTAAACACTTTGATCCAATGGTTGTGAAGGGGTTTGAAGAAATTATTAATCTCGAACAGCGAAGCAACCGGAAAAAACCTTCAGGAAATATTAAATGAAAAAGCGCCGCAAGGCGCTTTTTTTAATCCTTGTATATAAATACCGGAAAGCTTTCATCCGTCATTTCGAATCCGATTTTTCTGTAAAGCCCGAGGGATTTTAAATTGTCTTGCTGGGTATTGACGCTGATTTCACGCGTCCATGGTTTGTGGAATTGGTTGATCACATCTGCTACGAGGCAGTGCCCTATCCGCAGCCGTTGAAATTCCGACAGAACTGCCAGACGGGCAATATGCGCCCGGTTACGCTGAAGGGTTGTTATCTGGTAACCAATCAGTATGCCGTCCTTTTCAGCTACCGTACAATACGTGGATTGTTCATAAGCCCTGCGCAGCGCGTCTTCAGAATGCTGCCAGAGAAAATCAAAACAAGCCTGGTCAATCAAAGCGACTTCGGGGATATCCGGCAGGTTCATGGATCGAATAAGGATTCCATCGGGGCAATTTTCAGGAAAGCTTGCGGCTTTCCCCCTGTTCCAGCGTAATTGGACTACTTGCTGGCAGGTCTCCCAGCCGTTCCGTGTAAGTAATGATTTCATCCAATCCTGGTATGCGATCGATGTTATAGCCGATTTTTTTTCCATTGTGCGAATTTTTTCCAAAGCCACCGGAAATAGAGCAAGGTAGCACTCTTCGACCGGAACAGTATAAAGTGATGCCAGGATTCTGATCCAATAAACTCCCTTGGGGTCCGGCGGGCAAACCAGAAGCGCCTGAAGCCGTTGGCCTTTTTCAAGCATCAGGAACGGCGAATGGCCGATCCATTCAATTGCTGGGCGCCAATCGAGATGGCGGTGAATAATCAGATTTCTTTTTAAGAATTCTGCGATGGCAGGCACATCCGCATTTTCCGCTTCTCTTATCTGCGTTGCGCCTGCCATTTTTCCTAAGTCTAATCCCGTGTATCCTGATCCGTTCGTGCCAACCCTGCCAATTGTCGGAGGGATTCCGCAATAGTTTCCAGTTTTCCTGGTTCAACGAGCTTCATTTTCCCTATCGCGTCCATATAAGGCCAATTATCTTTCTTGTTTAAAAAATCTCGCGCGGTTTCCGATAATTGAGCATAAGCAATTTTCTTCTTTTGAAGGTCTTGCCAAAGGCCAATGGGGCTTTCGGAATCCATAAGGCTATTTAGGTCCAGATCTAAGGCGCCTGAAAGTCTTTGCAGGTCATCAACAGGAATATCAGTTTCACCGCCAAAGTAGCGTTTTACCTTTGATAGTGAAACGCCGGATTTTTTAGAGATTACTTTCAATGACCTGCCTGTTTTTTCAAGAGCAATTTGCAGAGTGGTTGAGATAATGTGCTGGCGAATCTGCAGCAACTGCTTTAACTGCTCCGCGTTAGGCACCTTGAATAAATCAGGGTATTTCTCCGGGAGAAATAACGCCGCTAAAGGGACACTATATATATAGGACAAGGCTTCCAACTCAGTCAGGGAAGGAACATATTTCCCTTTTTCATAATTTAGCAGTTTATTGGTTGGAATTCCCAGCAGACTGCAGCAATCCTTAAGGCTGAGGCCGCGATACTCGCGCGCTTTTTGCAGCCCTTCCGCCAGCTGGTCGATCGGGAAAGGGAGATTGGTCTTATTTTCTGTATCCGTCATGGTTTTTTATCCTGTTTTAATGAATACTATTATTGTATCCCTAATGATGGCATGTAGACCCACTCGCCATTGACCATGGTTGCAACTGGCAGAATAGAGGCAATCTCGTCCATAGATATGGTAAATAGGTCATTTGGTAAAACCACCAGGTCCGCGGAGTAGCCTGCCTGCAGCCTGCCTGATTTTTGGCCAGGGCGTGTAGCGAGATGAGGTTGGGTAATAAATGCGTTCAAGGCGTCATTCAGGCTTATCCTCTGGTGCGGTGTCCAGGCGGCGCGGGGTGCTTCATTCCCCAACGAACTGCGGGATACCGCGGCAAAAAGCCCCCAGAACGGATTGGGAGATTCCACGGGAGCATCAGAGCCGAAGATGAGCTTTGCGCCTGTTTGCAGCACAGAACTCCAGGCATAGGCGTTACCGCATCGATTACCCCAGTAGCGATCAGCTATATCGCGGTCTGAGACCGCGTGGATGGGCTGCATGGATGCGGTTACTCCCAACCGAGCGAGGCGGGGAGTGTCCTCCGGCGCGATCAACTGGACATGTTCAATTCTGGGTTTCAACGTAGTTTTCCCGAACAACTGGTTTTCAAATAACTGCGCGTAGCCATTCAGCACTTCACGGTTGGCGCGGTCACCAATGGCGTGTATTGCCAGGCTGATACCCGCGGACATTGCTTTTTGGCCGGTTTCGATGATATCTTCACTGTTAAGCAGAAGCATACCTGTGGAATTTGAACCTTCATACGGCGCTAGCATGGCGGCAGTTTGCGGACCAAGAGCGCCGTCGGCAAATAATTTCAGCCAACCAAAACTAAGCATCTCGCTGCCGTCTCCGCTTTTAATTCCTGTTTCAATAGCTTGGCCCAGATTAGGGAAGGGGATATTCTTAACTACCCGTAGCTTGAGTTTACGTTCGGCGTCTAATTTTGCGAGAGACTCATAACAGTCCCAGCCGTCAAAATCATGCACTGTGGCAATGCCAAAGCGGTGAAGTTCAGCCTGAGCCGCACTCAAAGACACTTCATTTTCAATCGCATTAGGTCTGGGGATGGCATTTTCTACCAGGCGCATGGCACCTTCATTCAGGATGCCATTAGGTTCGCCGTCTGGTGACCGACCAATAATGCCACCTTGCGGATCGGGCGTGGTTCTGGTTATACCTACGGCGTTCAGCGCTGCGGAGTTTGACCAGGCGCTATGCAGTGATTTGTGAGTCAGATAAACGGGATTTTCAGGAGAATAACTATCGAGGTCCTTTTTATCGGGCGCGCCGTCTGGCCAGATGTTGTGGTTCCAGCCGTGACCTAACACCCATTTTCCTGAAGGTGTTTCCCTAACCCGCTCGCACACCCGCCTGATACATTCGGTTTTTGTAGCGGTCTCGCAGGCTACCCTGCGCAGGCTTAAGCCATATTCTAGCAAATGAATATGTGCGTCAGTAAAGGCGGGCAAGACAGTCATCCCGCCCAGGTTTGTGACCTTCGAGCCGGGGAATGAATCCGATGAAATTTCGCGCGCACTTCCCGCGGCGGTGATCTTCCCTCCCTCAATCACCAACCTTTCCACGGTTGGGAGGGCGGAATTAAATGTGTAGAACCGGGCGTTGGTAAGAAACAGGGTATCCATGGCTATCCAAGGATCTGGTTAAGTATGGATTCGAGCTCTTCTTCTGAATAGTAATAAATCACGAGCGTGCCGCCGCTTTCAGTATGGTTTAGTGAAACCTTGGTTCCCAACTGTTCGCGCAGGCGTGCCTCTAGTGATTTCACCTCAGCAGATTTGGGCGGTTTGTCAATTAGTGGCTTAGGTTTAGTACCCGAAAGTTTGCGCACCAACTCTTCCGCCTGGCGGACATTCATTTCATTTCGCAGA
>JAUYCC010000065.1 GCA_030692365.1 Pelolinea sp.
CAATGTTCCTGAGAGTAAAAAGCCAACAGAGGCACAACAGAGAGCCAGGCTCGAAAATATAAAAAAAGCCCAACAAGCTCGTCGGACACGCACAGCGAAGAAAGAGTAAGTCACACGCGCGAATGTCTGCGCCGATGTGACCACGATTTTCTTGTCCATGAATTCTATCGTAAATAACTGCCCCTTCTTCGTCTAGAGCAGCAGGCGGCTTAAGAGATACGAGAGCGTTGATTCTGCTCCTTCGTTAAGGTTTACTTCGCGCTCTCTAAGTCCGTCGTAGCAGCCGCCGGTTGTTTGGTCATAGATAATCTGACCAAGCATATTGTCCCCCAAGAACCAATCGAAGGCGCGCTGTACAAACCTTTGATAGTACGAATCCTTGCTAATATCATACATTGTTTTTAGGGCTTCAATCATGCTGGCCGTCTCTTCCGGTTGTTGGTCAAACTTGTGCCGATGCCCGCCCCGTTTGAACCAGCCCTGCTGTCCAATGGGAATGTACATGTTTTTTTCAAAGGTATGCGAGATCAAAAAATCTAATGTTTTTTTGCCAATCTTGAGATAGTCTGAATTTCCTGTCACCGCGTAGCCGATCAGGAGTGCCTCTGAAAGTGTTGCATTTGAATAGGCCAAAATAGGCTCAAACCACTGCCACTCGAGCGAGCCGTTCTCTTTATATTCGCGTATCAAGAAATTACAGGCGTGAATGAGTTTTCCGAGGTAGTTTGCATTCGCATGCTGCTTAAGATGAAGCGCTAGACTTTTAATGTAAAAGGCTTTAGCCCTTGGTGAGGTAAAGCGTTCAGCTACCAGAAGACTTTGCTCATACATTAGTCGGGCTTTTTCACGAATTCGTTTTGGCAGGTACGTGGCAGTGGTGGTAACCGCCAGTGCGTAGAGTGTTCGACCGTTTGCATCATCGAGATTTTCCTTGCCGTTTTGCTCGTAGCTAAGCTTTCGCTCAGCATTTACATAATTTTCAAAGGCGCCGTTTGGCTGCTGGACAAAGCTCATAAAGTTAAGATAGGTATTTGCAAGCCGGAGCGCCGCCACAGATTTTTTTTGTTGATAATACCGCACTGCGAATACGAGCGCCCTGGCGTTATCATCAGTAGTATAGCCGGAACTAAGATCTGGCTCGCTTAATTGCGCAAATTGAATGATGCCGAAATCGTCGGTGAGTTTAATGAGGTGACTCAGTTTAATTTTAGGAGCGTGCTTTTCGTTTATTTTTAACTCAGGAACGAACGCCGCAAAGGTTCGCATATAGGCAATGGCAATGTTTGGCCAGGTCATGTTGCGAGTTCTAAAATAGGCGTTCTTGCCCAAAGCGAATTGCTTTGATTGGTCACCCAAAAGCTGCAATAGCGCTTCAGCTATTTGTTTTGATTTTTTGAAATCAACGAGAATGCCGACATCGGAGGTTACATCTTCTTTAGCCTGGGCAAAAGCAGTCGCGATAACTGGCCGACCAGCGCCAAGGGCATAAGAGAGCGTTCCGGAGACAGCCTGGTTAGGATCTAGTTGCGTGGACAAATAGATATCGGTGGCGCTTAATATTTTGAGCAACTCTTCGGTTTCAAGATATTCAGCGTAGAAGCGCACATAGGCTGTCAGGCCGAGCGCGCAGATACGCTTAATTAAAGAGTTACGGTAAGACTCGCCTTCTTGGCGCAAGGCAATAGGATGTGTGACACCAATAATCAAGTAACGGATATTCGGATATTGTTTAACCACCTCAGGCAGCGCGTCAATAACATATTCAATGCCCTTACCTCGGTTTAATAATCCGAAGGTGCTGAGAATGGTATTTTTAGGAGAAAGATTTAAGAGCTCCTTTGCATTTCTGCTTGGTTCAAAGGGAACCGGATGGATGCCGTGCGGAATGATGGCAATTTTTTTTCGCGGTACCGCGTAATCGGTTTCAAGAATTTTGCGCGAACCGTGCGTCATAACAACTACAATGTCTGCACGCTCGGTCAAAACCTGCACGATGCGTTGCATCTCTTTCTTTGGTTTTGGCAGTACGGTGTGAAAAGTTATCGCCAGGGGCTTTTTAAGTTCTTTGGTAAATGTTAGCAGGTAATCACCGTAGGTTCCGCCAAAAATGCCGAACTCATGCTGAATTGTAACCAGTCTTACTTGCGGCAGGGCGTTGAGTTTTTGGGCAGCCGCAGTATATTCTCCCTGGCGCGTTTGACTGATTTGCGCAATAACCTTTTTTGAATACAGGAGTCGCGTTAGGTCGTCAATGTTGAGGGCGACTACTTTTGATTCAACGCCAGGGGCGAAGAGCTGATCAAATGCAGTTAAAAGATCGCGGGTAAACGTGGCAATGCCGCATACTCGTGGGGGGAATGTTGAAACAAAAACAATCCAATCACCTTTTTTCGGTTTTATGCCTGCTTTTTTTATAAACTCTTTTATTTCAATTATGAGTAATTTCCAATCAGGTATTTGCTTCTATGCACTGAATCCAGATCTGATGTTTATGAATACGAGTTAGAAGATTTGAGAATAATAAATATTTCTTCTCAAATATTGCTTATGCCTTTTACCGAGACAACTTCCCCCCCTTGTCATTGAATAATAATTTGATGAGGTGTTTTTTCGGTCTTTACATCTTCTCAGGTTGAAGACATGTGAACTTGTATATTATAACCCAATAAATCTTAGAAATTTGCTCTACTTATTGATTAAAGGTAGAAATCTGAAGTAACCCGAGTTCTGTAAGCCATTGCAAAATAAAGATGTGCCTGAATTATTAAACTAGTGCTTGTCCGATGCGAAATCGTTGTGATTGGCTATTTTGTGATTGATAGTATTATTGGAAGACAAAGATAGAGATAGACGTCCGGACTTGAAAAATAAAAATCACTTTAATTTACAGAGAGGAATTTGATTACAAGAGATTTAATTCACCCAATATTTAAATCAATATTAACTCATTAATTAAAGTTGAGAACTCTTTCTAAACTCGGCAATATCTGAGTTTCACGTTAAAAGATTGTGATTTTCTAATGTTGATAACAATAATCCCTGCCCGTGCAGTTAAATATTACGGCGGACTGGAAGTCACTAAAAAGTGGCTTAATCAAAAATAAGGCAATGAAAATGAATGAATTCCCTTCAATGACCTCTTAATCCGCAGGCAAGCGTAAGACTGTCCATTGTGTCTATAGTGTCCATTATGCCCATTGTCTCCAACGGTTATGCGCACAAATTGCACCCGCGAGGATAATGAAGCCCGCAGCTGGGCTCTTGAGGTATGCGCTGATCTTTTTGATTATCTCGCGTCTCCGAGATTAGCGCTTCACTCACAGGAAAGAACCTCTTCCTCGCAGTTTCCCTGCGGAGACTCATCCTCATTTCTCATCGTTATCTCATTGTTAATACGGCGGTTTTTAACCACAAAACCAATTTGAGTATCAAGCCAGAAAATAAACAAAGCTATAATTGAAGAAATGAATCAGCATTCAAATGAACGAACCAAGAAAATAGAATTAAATTCCGAATCAACCACTAGCCAAGAAACACGTAAATACAACCATGGCCAAGCAACGCGATCTCCTGGGCGAAAAAGGTTACCGTGCGGTGGATGCGGTTGTCTCTCATTTTTCTTTTTGATTGCTTTACTGCTTTATTTTATTGCTCCTTTTGGAACGCAATTCCTGATTCTCGGAATAGACCGGTCTCCACAGGGATCATTGGCAGGAAGGAGCGATACGATCATGCTGGTATCCGTTAATCCTTTGCTGCCAATAGTGAAATTACTGTCCATCCCTCGCGACCTGTGGGTCACCATTCCCGGATTTGGCGAAAACCGCATCAATGCCGCACATTTTTTCGCAGAAGCGCAGGAGCCGAATACAGGACCAGACCTGGCGCTCAAAACCATCAAGAACAGCTTCGGAATTGATCTGCGCTATTATGTGCGGTTCAATTTAGAAGGTTTTCCCGAAGTAGTTGAATCAATGGGCGGGATTCCCTTGAACCTGCCGGAACCCATGGCCGGTTTGCCAGCTGGGCTAAACCAGTTGAATGGCACACAGGCGCTGGCATTTCTGCGCAGCCGCTCTGATGGGGATGATTTTTTCCGGATACAGCAGGGGCAGATATTTGTATCAGCCTTCATCCGCCAGCTGCTCAACCCGTCTACTTGGCCGCGAATTCCGCAAATCCTCTCCTCCTTTTCCCAGGTAATGGATACTAATCTGCCAGTATGGTTATTGCCGCGCCTAATTTTGGCCTTTGTCCGCGCCAGTTTTACGGGGATTGAAACACTATCTATCGACCGCAGTATGGTCACACCTACTGTCACATCCGAAGGGGCGCAGGTTTTGCTTCCAAATTGGGATTTAATTCTCCCCTATCTTGGGAATAATTTTTAATCTTTCCTCCTGCAAGCTATCGGTTTGAAATCCTATTAATCTGCATTTCTCATCACATGATCGATAAAAATACCGATTGCTAAAAAGACCGATACCACAAGCATTTGCCAAGATCAGCCGCGATACATGGCTGACAGGGGGTAAACCCACATCATATTGGTCCACAGTCCTTCCCAAACCAATCACAAATAAAAATAAAGTTGATTCATTAAACTTGGGTTTAAGCATCTTTACCAATGCAGGGATTATGGATTATTAATATAGTGACGCATCAGGGAATCGCGAAGTGCTCGAAAGGGTAAACCCTGAACTTACTAATTAAAAGTCAGGCACTTTATTCAGGTAAAAATATAAAGTTGCTATCTCTATTTATCTTTATTATTACTTTCTAGAATACCCCACAGCTTGCTGTGAGGGTTCCATGCTTTTCCAAAATCCGTACCCAGCGGGGAAAAATTCCGTAATACACCGCAGCTTGCTGCGGGGATAGGAATTTTGAGGATTTTGGTGCTTTATTGAATCCGTAGGTTCAACTATGGTTAAACATTAATGCCCCCAGAGCGATTCGCCAGTCCTGACGTGAGTCACGGAAACGCTCAACCTGCTGATTCGAAGTCAGTATGTAAGGGTGTCCACAGCGTGCATTGTGTGCATTGTGTCCAACAGTGCACAAAAATAGGCAAATTTTGTCCATATTGAGCATTGCCTGCCACACGTAGGGTAAGGCTCCCCTAAAATAGTACCAATGATAAATAGACACAATAGGTAAAAAAGGAGCCGATCATGAAAAAGAGCAGGTACAGTGAAAGCCAGATCATCCAGATAATCAATGAAGGAGAATCCGGGGTACCAATCACGGA
>JAUYCC010000082.1 GCA_030692365.1 Pelolinea sp.
TATCTGGTATCGTTGTTCTTTGGTAAGCTGTGTGTAGTGCCTCATCAGTGCTCCCTTGACCAGGATTTCGGTGCTGATGATACTACCTCAGCTTACCGTTTTCCTGCCTTTAGTGTTGCACTTATGAGTTGAACCTACGTAGTATTATATAAAGATTATTTCCAAGAATTATTTCGTATCAACTATTTTTTAGATTAATTAATTAAACAATCCAGATAGGCTTTGGATTCCCGTCTTGCTAATATAATGAAATAATGTAAGGAAAGGTCAACCATGTGCGGACGATTTACGATTACGCTTGAACCTGCCTTTTTTCAGCAGGAACTGGACCTGGGTAATCTGCCCTCGGAATGGGTGCCTCGTTACAACACCGCCCCAGGCCAACCGATCCCGGTGGTTAAAGATGCCGATTCAAGAGATGTCACCATGCTGCGTTGGGGATTGGTACCGCATTGGGCAAAGGATATTTCTATTGATTATAAAATGATCAATGCCCGTTCCGAAACCCTGCAGGAAAAGCCGTCCTTTAGAAATGCTTTCAAAAGCCGGCGCTGCCTGATCCTGGCGAATGGTTTTTACGAGTGGCGGCAACCCGCAACCAAAGGCTCCTTTTCGTTTTACGCTAAAAGATGGCCAACCTTTCGCATTCGCGGGCTTATGGGAAAACTGGCATTCTTCTGAAAATGAAGAACTTCAGACCTGCACCATCATCACCTGCCAGCCGAATGACTTGCTCGCGCAGATCCATAACCGCATGCCGGTGATCCTTGACAGACAGAATTGCTGGGAATGGCTTGCCGAAAAACCGGAAAGCGAATTGGCGGGATTGTTGAAACCGTACCCATCAGAAGCTATGACAGGCTATCCGGTCGGTCAATGGGTTAACAACCCGCGGATTGACGATGTTAGATGCACAAAGCCGTTAGAACCCTGAGAATTTAAAGGTAATCTTCTATCAACTCTGATTCACATATTTCTTAGAACCCATTCCAATATTCAGCAAGTTCCTCGCGATAAACCTTTTCTTCAATTATCTTTTTTATATTCTCGAAACTATCCTGATCTTCCGGTTGAAGGGAAATATTATGACGATGTGTTACTTGCTCTACATAGTATAGGAAACGAGCACTTTTCTCATACTCTTCTTGATGAAAATGATAATCCGATATCAGAAGGTAGATCAATTCTCTACTTGGTGACAGGGCACTGTTCAGAATATAGTCACTTGTTCTTGATGGTTGCCCAACCCTCATCCTGACATTACAATTGATTCATGTCCAATAATGTGACCATCATCGGTGCCGGCCCTGCCGGCATGACCGCCGCGCTTTTTGCTGCGCGCGCGGATGCACGGGTGCGCCTGATCGACAGCAACACCATGGTAGGGCGCAAGCTGCTGGTCACCGGCAGCGGGCGTGCCAACCTCACCAACCAGCAGATAGACGCTAACCGCTACACCTGCGCCGACCCGGCCTGGATGCAAACGCTGCTCGGGCAGTTCGGGCATGCGGAGCTGATCCGTTTTCTCGAGAGCATCGGCGTGCTGACCTTCTCCACCCCCGACGGTTGGTGCTACCCGGTTTCCGAATCCGCGCAGACCGTGGTGGACGCTTTTGAGAATGCGCTAAATCTAGCAAAGGTTGAATTGGTATTGAACACCAAAGTAATGGCTATACGAAGTTACCAGCAGGGCTATAGCCTCACTCTGGATTCAGGCGTCGTGTTGAATTGCGAGCGTTTGATCGTGGCGGCGGGCGGCAAAGCCTACCCCACCCTCGGCTCGCGCGGTGAACTGTTTGGCTCGCTCAAAGCCCTGGGTCACAGTGTGCTACCGCTCTCCCCCGCCCTGGCACCGGTCACTTGCGAAATGAAACCTTACCAAAAGCTTCTCGGCGTGCGGCTGGATGCACGCGCCAGTTTATATCAAGGAAGCACCCTGCTCGCAGAGACCACCGGTAATTTGATCTTCACCCAATGGGGCTTGAACGGCCCGGCGGTGATGGATCTCAGCCACCACATTTCCGCGCGCTCCTGCGCCAAACTGGAGCTGCACCTCAACCCGCTCTTCGCCATTGAGCCCGCCCTGCGCGCTCTTATCCAAAACCAGCGCAACACCCCTACCCCGCTGTGCGTGCTGCTCGGCGCGGTGCTGCCGCCCAAGATGCCCCCTGTGCTGCTCTCAAAAGCCGGCTTCTCGGCGGATGTGTTGATCAACGAACTTAACAACGCACAGATAGAGAAGCTGTTCCGTCTGCTCACCGCCCTCCCCTTCAAGGTGACGGGGGTGCGCGGATTCGAGTACTGCCAGATCAGTGCCGGCGGTGTGCCCGTCAGCGAGGTGGACCCGCTGAACATGCGTTCACGGTTAACCCCCAACCTCGCACTGGTGGGAGAAACGCTCGATGTGGTCGGTCCGTGCGGCGGGTTTAATCTGCAGTTCGCCTTCAGCTCCGGCGCAGTGGCCGGGATGCATGTACCAAAATAAAACCGGGAATTAAATATAAACCCGGGATTTTAACTAAATCTTGGGTTTTGCTTTTTGATTGTTAACCTCACGGCAGCTGTTTCCGTAAATAAATGTTCTGGTGACCCACTGGATAATCCTCGAAGCACCCAACGGTCTCGAAACCGAGCCGGCGGTAGAAGTCGGGCGCCTGAAAGCTATAAGCCGACATAGCGGAATATATGCCCTGACAGAGAAATAAGATCTCAACTCTATAGCGCCAGTCCCCGAAATGCGGACGCGCATCATTCAACAGGAGGCGCAAGATGCGGCAGATAATTGCCGCATCTTTTTTCCCTTGCATATTTAGAATAATTTGGTAGAATTGCAATCTCAATGCCCCCATCGTCTAGGGGACCAGGACGCAGCCCTTTCAAGGCTAAAACCAGGGTTCGAATCCCTGTGGGGGCACCAAAAGATCAAGCCCGTAAGGGCTTTTTCGTTTAAAAACTTGCAGATCCCCATTGAGGGGATGACATTCGAATCCACCGCCCAAGGGCGCGCAGAGCGTGTGAGACACCTGGCAAAAAGCCCAACCGGCGCTCATATTTGATATATTGTCAGTTAGGCTGACTCGAAGAGCGCAAGCGAGCCTGACCTACGCGACTTTAATAACACGAACTTTTAATTACAAGAAGCGGCGCATTAGGAAATGCGCCCTACGATCGCCTTGACCGAATAATTATGTATAATACGCTTTTGATAATCTGACATTGAAATTTCATTGAACCCGGAGCAATTGTGAATTCTCATCTTGATATTAATAAATTTAAACTGGTCATTTCTGATCTTGACGGAACCATTCTTGAATCAGGGCAGCCAATACATCCCTTTACCAAAGAAGTGCTGGCAAAATTGCCAGACCTTGGTATCCGGTTTACGCTGGCATCCGGCAGGAGCCTGGCCAGCCTGCGACCTTTTGCGGAAGAATTGAATATTGAAATGCCCCTGGTTCTGGCCAACGGCTGCATTGTCCAATCACTGGATGGGGTTATCCACCACCGCACCACCATGCCAGTGGAAGTCACCCGCAAGGTGATTGAAATCACGGATAAAGAAAACAGCGACCTGGTTATCTTCAGCGACGACCGGCTCTTCTATAAAAAGATGACAGACAACATTTTTCGCATCTTTGGAAAACTAAATAATTCAATCTATGAAGTTGGATCCTGGAATGCGATTGAAAATCAGCTTGAGAAGGTTAATAAATTCATGATCATTGATTGGCAGTCTCAGGAAAACCTGAAAAAACTTGAGAACATTTTTGAATCCGAGCTCAGCAGCCAGGCGGATTATCTGCGCACTAATATCAATCACCTGGAGATAATGCCCAAGGGCGTAACCAAAGCGACCGGGCTGAAACAGCTGGTTGACGGGATGGGTATCCGTATGGATGAGATCATCGCGTTTGGAGATTTCGATAACGACGCGGCTATGCTCGCTGAAGTAGGGTTGGGAGTGGCAGTGGAAAACGCATGCGATCTGGCCAAACAAAACGCCGATATGATCGTGGGCTCCTGCGCCGAAAATGGACCGGCTGTTTTCTTAAATCAACTCATCAACCAGCAGTAAATTTCCATCATTTACTGTTTAAAAAATTAATTACTGATTTTTTACCTGATGAATAAAGCTTTTGATAAAGCTCGCTGCCCGGTTCCAGATCAAATTGAAAAGGAGGGACACCGCAATCATTGATAAGCACAGACCTTTTTTGATCCACAAGGCTCTTGTCGAGGTTGGAAATGTCATGTGCGTCATAAAATCTGCGTATGATCAGATTAAGGAACTCATACAAGTTTTCTGGCATCAGGGGATCTTGATAGCCTACCATTTCATCGGATTGCAGGAATAATCCCAAAGTCTCCCAATTAATTCCGTTCTTGTAGAATGGATTCAGGTGGGCAAATTGGGGCTGATCAAACAGAAGGATGGGGTAGTTGTCAAATAAACCGCCATCCAAATAGTAATCCCCTTTGCCAAACTCTTTTCCGTCAAAACGCGCGGCTTCAAAAAAGAGCGGGATGGACATGGATAAACGCACCGCGTCCGCGACCGCTACATTGGGTGTGGTCTCATAGGAAAAGACGTCCGTGCGCTTGCGCGATAAATTGTCGGCGACTACATGCAGGTCGCGATATCCGCGCAAGTGAAAATCAATAAATGTCGCGCGGGGGTTCCGCCCGCATTGGGAAGCGATAACTTCACCCAGCCATTTGTGAAAATAGCTGCTGGAGTACCAGCCGAATTTTTCGATCAACCGTCTGACATTATCCGCATTTTTAAGACGTGGAAGTTTTCCCTCCTTACTGCTGCTTTTGCTGTTTTGAGGCACACTGGCTAAATCAAGTGAATCAAATAATTTCACGGTCTCGGATACTGGGAGCCGAAAACTGGCCAGGGTAGCTGCAATCGCACCCGCTGATGATCCTGCCACACGTTCTATGTTCTGCAGAATTCCTTGCTCCTCCAGCGCTTCAAGCGCCCCCATATAGGCGATGCCGCGTACCCCACCTCCTTTAAAGACCAGGTTCCTATAACGGACATTTTTAACCATCCTGCCGACAGAATTAGTGATGGAGTTTAGAAATTCAGATATTTTCATTATTTTATTCCCAATTGATTTTTGTGATTCAGAATTCAATTATATTTACGAATAATCTTAATATTAGATTCCTTTTGTTTGGATGCATAGGTTTTGATAGATTTACCAGAATTTAATTAATTGAATTCAAAGCTTATTTTCTACGCTTTGGTAAAATGCAGGCAATCTTTTTCTTAATGAGGATCAGATGGTAAAAAATGCTATCTTGATGGGCGGTATTGCCGCTTTGGTAACCGGTATCGCGATTGGCGTCCAATCCTTTCTCAGCGGGCGCGCGGGGACAATGATCGGTCCGGTAAATACCGGCTTTTGGACAAATTTCCTTGGCGGCACGCTTGCCGGTATCTTAATCCTGATTTTGTCGAAATTTGTCAATCCGGATATTGGAGCTATAACCAAACCCACCTTTATTATCACCCTCATCTCCGGAGCTTTGGGTATTTTAATCATTATGGGAATTTCCTTTTCCATTTCAAGGGCTGGCATGGCCGCAGGAATGGCTGCGGTGATCTTTGGTCAATTTCTCTTTGGAGTGATTGCCGATACAGTAGGTCTCGCAGGGTTAGCTCCCATCCCTCTTGATTTGCGACGCATTGTTGGCCTTGCTGTTATGGCAGTATCAGTTATCCTGCTCTTACCCAGAAAATAAAAAAAATAGGCTGGCGAAAAAACTGCCAACCTATTTTTTCATTAATCGTATGTAAGCACAACTTTTTCTGGATCCACCGAAGGCAAATTCTCACCCACTTCAAGCCCTCCGTTTTTGGAGTTCCTGTTGGACATGGCTTCAAATTTTTTACCGGCTTTGAAGTGCAGCCAGGTAAACCCAAGCGTGGAGAGCATTCCGATGAATCCCGCTACGTACCACAGGATGCGGGGGTCCACGTTATCCATGATCAAGCCCGCGCCCAGCGGACCAATCGCGGCTGGAATGATCCAAGAAAAACCGCGGATGGCCATATACCGCCCGCGCATATGCTCCGGCGCGAAACTCGCCACAAGCATCTGTTCCTTAGGCGCATAGATCATCTCGCCAATAGTGATGATCACCATAGCCAGCAGGTAAAGGAAATAGGTATTTACGAAACCATACATGGTAAATCCGATGACGTACAGCAGATTCCCCAGCGCGATAGCCAGCATGGGTTTCCATTTGGTGGTGATGCGCGTAAAGAAAAGCTGCATCAGTACCACCATACCAGCGTTCAGGCTGAGGATATATCCGAACTGCTCCGGGGTCACGCCTCTATGATTTACCAAATAAACCGACAGCGAACTGTTCATATTGAAATACATTAATACTGAAAGCATTGAAACGACCATGAAACCCATAAACAGCTTATCCTTTAAAACCTGGCTGTAGCCTTTGAATGTATCTTTAAATGATTCTTCCTTGTGATGTTCTGAGTGGGCAAAAACAGGTTTGGTCTCCGGCAACAGGACAAACACAAAAGCTGCAGCAATCAGGCTGATCACTACGTCCGCATAAAACAGCGACACGAAGGATCGGGTGGCCATGTAACCGCCAATAGCAGGGCCGATGGTGACCGACAGGTTGAATACGATTCGGAACATACCATAGGCATCCCCGCGCAATTCTTCAGGCACCAGGTCAGCGATCATCGCTTGCCGGGCTGGGCCAGAAATATCCTGGAAAATGCCCACAATTGCGATGGCCACATAAAACAGCACCAGGTTCTGGATTACCACTATCAGTAGCGCTGATAAGGCGCTGGCCACTAAACCAAAAATGATATTGGTTTTGCGGCCAAATTTATCGGCCAACGCGCCGCCCACGGTATTGCCAATTACCCCTGAGGTCAGCGCCCAAACCAGGAACATGGTCCCGACTTCGGTCATTCCCACGTTGAATTTGCGGGTCATGTAGAGCGAAAAGAACGGGAATATTAGCGATCCGCCTAGCATGTCTATAAATGAGGCCAGCATGAACAGCCAAAAATCTTTTGAAAATTTCTTGTAGGTTTTCCTTAACCCTGAAAACATTTTTTCTCCGAAAATTACTGTATCTTCAATGAGAGTGCGGTTTCAACAATTCTCACCTACAACCAGGACGCCGATAAAGACGCCATCGTTCAGCCGCTGCGGGTTTTGGGATGAAAGGGTTTTGGGAAATAAAAACCGCAGGGGCTTCAGCCCTCCTGCGGATTATCGCGTTAATTAATTCGATTAATTAAATGCAGGAGGTCTGCCGTAAAATTTTGCCTTGTTTTCAAGTTCATGAATCATTACGCCAACCTTCTTACTTATTAGATATCGGATAATTTTATCCAATTTTTAATTTCTGTCAATTGTACAAATGTACCATTTACCAGGTGATTTTTCACTTAGGTTTGTAATTAATTCTTCATGAATGTATAATACAGCCTTTGTTCGGAAAGGAATATTTGTCATGGCTGATTATGAAAGCATCACTATCGAATCCAAAGAAACACCACCAGAAAATGCGCAATTAGAAGACAAGTTCCAGACATTAAAGACCCTGATTGTATCCAGCGCCCATGTGGTGCATGACACCTACGCGGGTTTTATCGCACCTCTGCTTCCCTTCCTGATTGAACGCATGTCCCTCCTTAAAGTGGAGGCAGGCATGTTCCTGCTTCTGTATCAGGGCGCTTCCGTTCTGCAACCTGTTATCGGTCACCTGGGCGACAAGACCAATTTACGCAAATATGCGCTGATCATGCCTGCCCTCACCGGCATCTCCCTCAGTCTACTGGGGACAGCCCCTACTTTCTACATTGGGCTTCTGTTATGCCTGATCGCCGGCATTTCTTCAGCCAGCTTGCACTCTATCCTTCCTGCGCTTGTCGCGAGGCTCTCTGGTAAACAGGTTGGCAAAGGCATGAGCTTCTGGATGGTCGGCGGTGAGATCGGCATTATGATCGGACCTCTTCTGGTTGCATCGGTTATATCAATCTTTTCTATCAAAGCCACCCTCTGGCTGATGATTCCCGGAATTGTGATGTCAATCGTCTTAAGTATTTTGCTAAAAGACATGCCGCACCACAATGTAAACACCAATCTCCAGGCAAAAGTCCCAATGAAAGAGATGCTAGCCATTCTCCTACCCCTGGCCGGTGTTGTCTTGATGCGCTCTCCTCTTCGCACTGCTTCAGAGATCTATTTGCCGGTTTACCTGATCGAGCAAGGTGTTAACCTCTGGCTTGCAGGGTCATCAGTCAGCCTATTACTGGGGTTTGGCGTTGCAGGTACTATCGCCGGCGGTTTCCTGAAAGACAAGTTTGGTTTCAAAGCTGTAATGATTATGTCAATCTTTTTCGCATCCCTGGGTATGATCTTCTTCAGCATTACATCCGGTGTACTTCAGGTTGCCAGTCTGGCGCTGGTTGGCGCGACATCCATGATGATGCTTCCGGTAGGGTTGGCATTCGTTCAGGAAAATTTCCCGAATAATCGCTCACTGGCCAACGGGTTTTATCTGGCCATCGTGTTCGCCCTTAATGCGGTCGCGGGTGTGGTTACAGGTTTTATGTATGACAAAATCGGTGGAAACAGTACATTCCTGCTGAGCGGTTTCATTAGCTTTTTGGGTATTCCTTTCCTTTTCTTTTTGCCAAAGGAAGGTAAAACGTCCTAAAATTAAGCGATTGAATTGAAAGGTAATCCTATGACTGACCTACTCTATCATTCCGATAGTTATCTGAAAAAATTCGAAGCGACAGTAATAAAAAATGACCGCGAATTAAACGCGGTCATTTTAGATCGCACGGCTTTCTATCCGGGCGGCGGCGGGCAGGTGCCTGATACCGGCATCATCCGCTTGGGCGAAATTACCTACAACCTGGTGCGGGCCAAACACAGCCCAGACGGGATTCTGCATCTCCTTGAACTCGGCCAACCCTTACCTGTTGAGGGTGCCATAGTCACCGGTGTGATCGACTGGGAGCGGCGTTATCAGGTGATGCGCACTCATACCGCCATGCACATATTGTGCGGGGTCATTTTCCGCGATTACGGCGCGCACGTCACTGGCGGCGACATGGAACCCCTCAAGGGACGCATGGATTTTGAATTTGAATCCATGACCAGTGAGTTGGTTGGAGTAATTAACACTGCCATAAATAAAGAAGTCCAGGCTGCGCGTGAAGTCCGCGCGAAGGTTTTTCCCCGCGAAGAGGCTTTCAAGATCCCAGATCTCATCCGCACAAAGATCAACCTTCTGCCGGAAGGCATCACAGAAGTAAGGACAATTGAGATCGTTGGTCTTGATCTGCAGGCTGACGGTGGAACACATGTGAAAAATACCAGCGAAGTTGGGGCGATGCACGTGCCCGATTACAAGAGCAAGGGCAAGATCAACAAGCGTATTTATATCGAATTAGATTAATTAATTGTCAAAATTTCTAAAAAATATATATAGAATCCGGTCTTTTCAGGACCGGATTTTTTGTTGTATTTTCATTAGTGAAACTAAACAAGATAATTCGGGGTTATATAGTTGAAATATCTCATAGAAAAGGATAAAAACATGCTGCGAATCGTAATGGATACCGCGGGGGACCTGTCGGAAGGATGGCAGAAAGAATACCAAATTGATTTAATTCCCATAAACATCATCCATGAGGGAAAAACCTACCTTCAGGGAATTGACCTGGGGTATGAGGATTTCTACAAACTGGTGGAAAATTCATCCACCTTGCCCTCCACCTCTCAACCAACACCGTATCAGTTTGTTGAGTTTTACCGGAAAATCGCAAAGCCCGGCGAAACCATTCTGTCAATCCATGTAACCGAAAAACTGTCCGGAACGATGGCTTCTGCCAATCAAGCCGCGGAAGAATTGAAAAGCGAATTTCATATCATACCTTTTGATTCTGCTTCTGGAACCATCAGCATGGGGGTGATGGCCAAGGAAGCGCAGGAGTTGGACCGCACAGGGAAATCTTTGGATGAAATTATTAAACGGCTGGAATTTATCCGCTCGAACACAATGCTTGTGTTTACGCTGGATACACTCAAGTTTGCCAGTATGAGCGGCAGAGTAAAGCATTTGCAAGCGTCCTTAGCCTCTTTACTTAAAGTAAAACCCATCATCGAACTCAAAGACGGGCTTGTTGTGATGGGTGAAAAGGTCAGATCGCGCGCCAAATCAATTGATACCTTGCTTGAAAAAATGAAACAGAAATTCGGCAATCAACGCATTAAAGCGGCGGTCATTCACGCCCACGACAAGGAAGCCGGACTTGAAGTGCTGCATCGCGTCATCTCCCAAAATAACTGCGCTGAAGCAGTATTGGCGGAACTCTCTATCTCACTGGCAGCAAATTTTGGGCCAGGCACCCTGGGGATCGTTGCTTATCCGGTGGAATAAAAAAACGTGCTGGACGCTTTCGCATCCAGTACGTTTTCTTTCACAAACTACTTGTCCCCCAAATTCTTCACCACTCCCACACCGCTGATATCGGTGTTGAGGACCGGGCTGCCGTAATAATGAACTTTTCCCGCACCGCTTAGTTCCAGATCAAGCCGGTCGGTAACCCACAGGATGGCGTTGCCAGTACCGGAAATCTCAACCCTGGCTGTCTCACTGGCAAGATTAGGCGCATTATAATTTCCCGCGCCGCTGATCTCCACCCGCTGTTCCTTCACACTGCCATTAGCGGAAATATCTCCCAATCCGCTGATTTCAAGGTTTAAGGTATTCGCCTTCAGATTATCAATGGAAACTCGCCCGGCGCCGCTGATCTGAATAATCAGATTGTCTGTTTCAAGCTTTTTAGATTCTACTTTTCCAAGTCCGCTTGATTCAATTTGGCTCAGGTCTTTAACCGTCAACCGGTAAACAATGTCTTTAGTCGGGTGAATATTGACTAATTCTTCTACACCCAGTTGAAGCCGCGAACCCGATACATCACTGCGCAAATAATTCATGAGGTTATCTTCAGCGGTGATTTCCAGCGCTTCCTTATCACCCTGGTCAATTATCAGGGTGCCAATACCGCTCAATTCAACCGCGTTGAAACCAGCCACCGTGCGGGATTCGGTAACCACATTTCCTGACCCGCGCACATCGGTAAAACGCACGGGCAAACCGCAAGCAGTCAATACGATTGCGCAAGCCAAAAGAAATGTAAAAATTCTGGTTTTCATTTTAGTTACCATTAGAAGGACAATCTAAACCAATCGATATTGAATATTATTGAAATGACAAGCATGATGAAAACCACCATGAGAATAAAACCACAGCCGCAACCCATGCAGCCGCCTTGTTTATATCCAAATTTTTCTTGCATCCAGTTATAAGCTTTATCCAGAAGGAAAAGCTGTAAAAAACCTGACAAACATCCGGGACGTCGATTATCCATTATTCATTTCCTTTCTAATACCATTTACGCAAGCACAACCTGAAAGTTGCGTTCAAAGAATCGGAGCTAATGCAAAATCAGGATAAATTCGCCTTTACGATCCTTTACTCTTTTGGAAACCTCACCCACCGGACCATGCAGAAGGCTTTCAGCAGGCAAAGTCAGGTCAACTGCCAGCGTGACTAACCGGTTTTTACCAAAATTCGTGCCAATTTCGCCCAAAAGTTTCCCCATCCGGTAAGGCGTATCCATCAAAATAATCGGGGTTCGTAATGTTTTTAGAAAGTTAATTTTTTCCCGCCGTTCAGATTCTCCCCTCGGCAAGAAACCTGAAAAATAGAATTCTTTAAGCGGGAGTGGTGATAATGAAATAGCTGCCATCAGTGAAGAGGCACCCGGGATAGAACTGACACGAATGCCATATTCCACACAGCGTTTTACCAAACTGGTTCCGGGGTCAGCGAAAGCGGGTGTGCCGCAATCGGAGATCAGCGCGATGGATTGGCCTGAAAGAAGCGCCTGAATGACCTCTTCGGTTCCTTCGGTCTCATTATGTTCATTGAGGATAATAAGCTTCTTTTTCCCGATACCAAGCTTTTTTAATAAGGTACTCCCCAGGCGGTATTCCTCGCATGCCACACCGTCGGCATTTTTTAGGATCTCCAGCGCGCGCAAGGTGATATCCCCATAATTGCCAATTGGTGTGGCGACGACCCACAAATTTCCTAAGGAACCCATTTTCTTTCCCTTATTTTTCCAAAGTGATTCTTATTTTGTTAGAACTATCAAATATACCCTTTTATATTTTCTTGAGTAAAATTCTAATATACATAATTATCTTTTTATCTCATCCCAGAGGACAATATGATTGCATTCCTTGAACAATTCAGTCCGGTCATTCAGGCTCTTTTCGCAACAATTTTTACCTGGGGGGTTACCGCATTTGGCGCAGCAGGCGTTTTTCTTTCTAAAGAAATCAGCCGTAAATTACTGGATGGCATGTTGGGTTTCGCAGCGGGTGTGATGATTGCCGCGAGTTTCTGGTCATTACTTGCGCCTGCAATAGAAATATCATCGAGTTTAGGTTTACCTTCCTACCTCCCGCCAGCGATTGGTTTTATAGCTGGCGGTATCGTGTTGTGGGCCATTGATCGTACCTTGCCCCATTTGCACCTCAACCAGCCTACTTCTTCAGCGGAGGGTGTAAAAACCACCTGGAACCGAAGTCTTCTGTTGGTGCTGGCAATAACCATGCACAACTTGCCCGAAGGCATGGCAGTGGGTGTGGCTTTTGGCGCAGCAGCCGCTGGAATTCCTGGCGCCACGCTGACCGGGGCTGTTGCCCTGGCTATCGGGATTGGAATTCAAAATTTTCCGGAGGGTCTGGCCATCTCCGTCCCTCTCCGCCGTGAAGGGTTCAGCCGTTTTAGAAGCTTTTGGTATGGCCAGCTTTCGGCCATTGTTGAACCGCTGGGCGCTGTTGTCGGCGCAGCCGCGGTTTTATTGATGCGGCAAATCCTGCCATACGCCTTGGCATTTGCGGCTGGCGCTATGATCTTTGTAGTAATTGAAGAACTTATCCCTGAAGCTGAACAGGGGCAAAATACCGACATCGCCACTGCAGGCGCCATGCTGGGTTTTACCATTATGATGATCCTGGATGTAGCTCTGGGTTAGAATCTCTTTCATGAAAAAAATCTCCAAGCTCTCACAGGCAGCTTTTCTGATTGCTGTCAGTTTCGGCATTAATAAAATTCTGGCAATTTTGCGCCAGCTCATCATTGCGCGGCAATTCGGTCTGACATCAGACCTGGACGTATTTAATGTCGCCAACAACATCCCAGATCTTTTATACGCGTTGATCTCCGGCGGGGCGTTGGCTGTTGCCATCATCCCGGTGCTGACCGAAGTTTTGACGCGCGAAAATCGCGACGCGGCCTGGCGCGTATTCAGCCAGGTCGCAAATATAGCCTTTCTGGCAACCGCCGTCCTTTCAGCCCTGGCTGCGATCTTTGCCTGGCCTTTGGTTCAACACCCTCTGGGTATAGCTCCAGGCTTAACCTTTCAACAGCAAGCATTGGTTGTAGAGCTGATGCGGTTAAACTTGGCCGGGACTTTAATATTCTCAATGGCCGGCCTGCTGATCGCTGGATTGCAGGCAAACAAGCATTTTCTACTGCCCGCCATTGGACCTATCCTTTATAACGTCGGGCAGATTTACGGCGCAATCATCCTTTCCCCAAAGAGTGGATACCAGATCGGTCCTCTGGTTTTACCCGCTGCGGGTTTGGGAGTTTACGGCCTTGTTTATGGTGTCCTGATCGGCTCCCTGCTGTATTTTCTAATCCAGATCCCAGGCCTGGTGAAATACCACTTTAAATGGACACCCAGGATCAACCTAAGGGATGCGGATGTACGCAAGATCCTGGCTATGCTGGGACCGCGAGTGATCAGCATGCTGCTCTACCAATTGACTTTCATCGCTCGCGATAATATGGCCTCACGCTTGCCGCTCGGGTCTATTTCATCGCTCACCTACGGTTGGATGATCCTGCAGGTGCCGGAAACGCTTATCGGCACTGCAATCGGCACCGCCCTGCTGCCAACCATTTCCGAACTGGTCGCGAAAAAAGAATTTCAGGAGTTCAACAATACAATTGACCGTGTCGTTCGAGTGTTGATCGCATTGGCAATTCCTTCCGCTTTACTTCTGGCTGTTGCGCTGCCGCCTTTCCTTGGATATGCCTTTGGGTTTGACGCTGCCGGCACCAATCTCCTACTTTGGGTCACGCGCGCCTTTTTGGTTGGCTTGCTCGGCCACTGCCTGCTTGAATTGGGTTCACGGGTTTTCTTCGCCCGGCAGAATGCCGTTATCCCAATGGCAGCCGCGGGGTTGAACTTGATTGTGTATATCCTGGCTGGAATTCTCTTAATCAAACCACTTCAGGCAATCGGCGTTGGTTTGGCCGACGCGATCGCGTTTACTACACAGGCTCTCTTTCTGCTTGTAATTTTCAAGACCGGATTTTTCAAGAAAGTGATTCCTGACGCAACAAAATCTATAGCATCATTATCAACAGATGGCAATAAAAATATTCTGAACACCGTGATACGGACAATAATCGGGAGCTTTGCTGGTGTTATGGTGATTTTGCTGATCATCCAGTTCGCATCCGGGATCATCCCTGAACTTTTAGTCGGGATTCTTGCGGCAGGGCTAGGCGTTATAGCTACCATCCCATTTATTTTCAGGGAAATTCGAGTTCTATTACATTTGTAAATATCCAGCAGTTTTTCAATCAGACAAAAAATCAAAAAAGGTATAATATCGCCCATGGCAGAAGAGAATTTAAGCGATGCACAACAAAATAAAGCATCCGGCGGCACTACCCGGCCGGTCAAAGTTGATGATACCCAGCCTATTCCTGTCAAGGTGAAAAAGCCCAAGCGCTGGCGCACCGTTTTATTGGGCATCTTGCTGGTGCTGCTGTTAGGCGTGGCCGGCGGCGGATTAGGCTACCAGCGGGGCATTCAGGATCGCCTCGCAAAAGAAAGCCAGCAATTGCTTACCGAAGCCGCTCTGCAATTCCAGTACGGAATACAGCAGATGGCCAATGCTAACTACAACCTTGCCCGCATCCATCTTGAGTATGTTTTGAAAATTTACCCGGAATTTCCGGGGATAACCGAGAAATATACTGAGGTAATGATCAAGCTAGCTGAAGCCGCAATCCCAACAGCCCAACCTTTGGCGACCCCCACGCTCACCAATTTGAATGCCGAAGGTCTATTCAACCAGGCGACTCAGGAAGTGCAAACCCTGCAATGGGCGGCAGCCATGAATACCCTCGAAGCCCTGCGCAATGAAGATACTACCTACCGCACCCTGGATGTTGATGGGCTTTATTTCATCGCAATGCGTTACCGGGCGGTTGACATGATCATAAAGGAAGGTGATCTGGAAGAAGGGCTTTACCTGTTATCCTTGGTCAACCGTTATGCGCCCCTGGATCATGACGCTGTGAATTATTCCAATTGGGCACGGTTGTATCTGACAGGCGCAAGTTATTGGGATGTGGACTGGGAACAGGTGGTGAATTATTTCAGCCAGCTCGCGGCGGCTTTCCCTTACATGCACGACGGTACCGGTTGGACAGCCAATGACAGGCTAATGAAGGGTTCAGAATATTATGCCGACCAGCTTGCGACAACAGGCGACCATTGCAATGCGGTTGATTTTTACCAGACCGCCATAAATTTCAATCCCACTGAAGAACTGCAGGATAAATACAACCGTTCCTATTTGAAATGCCACCCCCCCACAGCCAAACCCGAGCCAACCGAAACGCCGGAAATAGTAATTCCAACCACTGAACCTACAGTTGAGACACCGGTACCTAGTGACACTCCTGAAGTTGGAACATAAACATAATCGAAGGCGGCTTGTGAGCCGCCTTTTTTATTGCTTTTTTGCGATCAGGTCGTGAATCAGCGCGCCAGTAACACGCCCTTTCACCAGGGTTCCCGGTGAGATCACCTCATCAAACATTACCAAACCGTCAATCTCTGGCGCGTCACGGTATGACCTGCCGGCGGAGATGCCATCACCATTACCTTCAATTAGAACCTCAATGGTTTTTCCAATGAATCCCTTATTAATTTCCAGTGAAATTTCTTCCTGTGTCGCAGCCAACCTTTGGATACGTTCTTGTTTTAATTCTGAGGAAATACTATCTTTGACATGATAAGCGCTTGTGCCTTCCTCATGGTAGTACGGGAAGATACCCACATGGTCAAATCGCATCTCAACCAAAAAATCTAACAGGTACTGGAATTCCGCCTCAGTCTCATCGGGGAAACCGACAATGAAGGTGGTGCGCAGGGCAACGTCCGGAATTGTGCTTCGGATTTTGGTAATTGTCTCTTTAACGACCTGAATGTCTGCAGGCCGGCGCATACGTTTGAGCACATTCGGATGCGCGTGCTGTAACGGAATATCCAGATATGGTAAAACCTGGCTTTGCTCAGCCATAACCTTGATCAGGTCATCACTGACCGCGCCCGGAAATGTGTACATCACCCTCAACCACGGGACTTTTGGAACAGCATCTGTAAGTTCTTTCAATAATAACGGCAGGCCATCCCGCATTCCCAGGTCGCGCCCATAAGCAGTTGAATCCTGCGCGATAAGGATGATTTCTTTTACATCCATTTCTTGCAGCAATACCGCATCATCCAGGATTGCCTGCAATGGACGGCTGACCATCGGTCCTTTAATGAGCGGGATAGCGCAAAACGCACAACCCCTGTCACAGCCGTCGGCAATCTTCAAATAAGCGCTTCCGCCTTGCGCGGACACCCGCGCTACCTTTTGGCTGCTTTCTTCAATAATGACAGCAGTATCGGGAAAATGCAGATAAGGGCTGGCAGGGTGCTGCCTGGTTTTTTCAACCACCCTGAGAATATCCGCCCAGCGGCGGGTGCCAAACGCAGCATTAAGACCTTCAACTTCATCCACCAACCGGTGTTTTTCCTTTTCACTCAAACAGCCTGCCGCAATTAGTATCTGACCATCCGGTTTGGCTGCGGCGAATTCCCGCAAGGTCCGCAAAGATTCTTCCCGCGCGGGAAGTATGAAGCCGCAGGTGTTGACAATGACAATGCCAGCGTTCTCCGGGATTTCACTTTCTTTATAGCCAGCAAGGATGAGCAGCTCTGCCATTGAACGCGAATCCACACTGTTCTTGGCACAGCCGAGAGATTCAATATAAAAACTATCAGCACTCATCCGGTTCTTCATAAGTTGGCAAATTCTATCACTTCAGCGCTATATTTCCCTATTATGGATGACATTTATAATTAGAACATTAAACCATTCCAATTGCAGGGTTGGATACGCTATAATTTCAGGCCAGGAGTAGAAACCTTATGAGCGATATTTGTGTCATCGGAACAGGATATGTTGGGCTGGTAACTGGTGTGTGTTTTGCGGACCTGGGCAACCGGGTTTACTGCCTTGACATTAATAAGGAACGCATCAATAAACTACAACAGAATGTCATGCCCATTTATGAACCTGGTCTGGATGAAATCGTTGAACGCAACGTCAAAGCCGGGCGTCTGTTCTTCACTACCATTTACTCGGAAGCGCTTAAGAACGCTGAATTTGCCTTTATCGCAGTAGGCACTCCTTCAGGTGTTGATGGCGAAGCAGATTTGCAGTATGTGCGCAACGCCACCGAAAAGATTGCCGAAGTGGTTGACCATGCTGTCATTGTAGTGAATAAATCAACGGTTCCGGTTGGTACTGGTGACTGGGTAGCGGAGATCATCTCCAAAAAGCGTGGTGAAAGAAAACTCGATTTTTCCGTGGTTTCTAACCCCGAATTCCTGCGCGAAGGCAGCGCCATTAGTGACTTTATGAATCCAGACCGGGTTGTGTTGGGTTCTCTGGAAAAAGCTGCTGCCGAGAAGGTGGCCACGCTTTATGCTTCCCTGCGCGCCCCCATTCTGATCACAGATTTGCGTACCGCGGAAATGATCAAGTACGCATCCAATGCTTTTCTGGCTACGAGAATTTCATTTATCAATGAAATTGCCAATATCTGCGACGAACTTGGCGCAGATGTGCGCGAGGTAGCGGATGGTATGGGTTTGGATAAACGCATCGGGCGCAGTTTCCTCGATGCCGGCCTTGGATGGGGCGGAAGCTGTTTCCCGAAAGACGTCAAAGCCCTGGCACATATGGCGGTGCTGCACAACACCCAGCCGCAGCTCTTGCAGGCCGTGATGGACATCAACCGCAATCAGCGCCGGCGGGTGGTTTACCACCTGCGCAAGGTATTGGGCAATTCTCTCTCGGATAAAGTGATTGGTATTTTGGGGTTGTCATTCAAACCCAATACGGATGATATGCGTGAAGCGCCGGCAGTTGAGATCATCCATTTACTCGAAAATGAAGGCGCGAAGATCCAGGCATACGACCCCCAGGCCAGCGAAAACGCCAGGAAAGAGCTGCCGGGTATTATTTTATGCGATGACCCTTACAAAATGGCTGAAGGCGCTGACGCGCTGGTTTTGGCGACCGAATGGAATGAGTTTAAACAGCTTGATTTTGAGAGGATTTACCGCCTGATGCGCACCCCCGTGCTGGTGGACGGCCGAAACCTATGGGATAGCGCGCGCCTGCGTAAAATGGGATTCACCTATTTCGGCGTAGGCCAGGGCAACCACGCGGGACGGGCTGCCAATAAGGAAGGCTAGTTTTTCAGATTGCCGACTACTTCCAGCCCCACGTAACGACCGCTATCTTCAAAGACTTTTTGCCACACCCCTCTCTGCCGAATTGATAACTCAAACTCAACTTCGGCAGATAAAGTTTCCGTGATCCGTTGGTCCATTTGTGAGACACTTGGCGCCTTAAGCGATCCTCCGCCAACACGTCTGGCGTGAATATGCAATTGCTTCTTGTTGTCAGCAATCCTCAGATCAACGTCACTGTCATTCACAGTTATTCTGTCGATCCGGGCGCCTGTGTAAGTCGCAAATTTATATAAAGAACCATTCAGTAACAATCCGATAATAAATCCATTAAAAGATAAAGGACCCCAAGGGATAACCGCTATTGAAGCGGTCAGACTAATACCTGGTTGAGTGAAGTGATTACATTGGAGCCAGATCCATGCTTTCGGCATGGCTTTGCCCCAGTCCTTTTCAATGTATCCGCGACCTCCAGTAAAATCGGTTTTCCGGCCATTAAACCTCAGGCTGCCCTTTATTTCATGGTCAAGCGATACCACCCCATGATAGCATTCCATTCCCGGCACCCACGCGAACCAGCCCATAATGCCGGGTGAACGCCATGTCACCGGCCAGGGAGAGAGATTGTCGAATGTCAGGTCGCCACAAAGATCTAATTTGTCATTTTCAATCGCGAGGTGAATTTGCCTCGCTGAAAACTCATTCCTGCCAATTGACACATGAAAGTCCTTTTCATCCGGGACGAATTGAACATAAGGAAAGTTGATGTAATATGTCCTACAGTTGATACCATCCATCACTTGAATGAAACTGTGTGAGTCTTCAGGCTTTGCCCCGATATAAACACCAGGAATGATTGTCCAGCGTTGATCTCCTTCCGGATTAATCAGTTTGTAATACCAGCCCTCAAAAAATGGCCCGCGTCTTCCAAACCCGTGATAGCTATCAGGATTTAGAACGCCATTAAAATAATGATTTAAGTTGCTAATGAATTTATCCATCGGGTGAATTAATTAATAATATTTGCCAACTTACCTATCTCCAACGGCGCTGGTTTGGATTCATCGCGCACCAACGACAAAGCCTCCTGCGCGCAATGGCTGACGCAAACACCACAGCCCATGCATAAACTCGTATCGCAAATGAGGTGTTCTTCCAATGAAAGTGCATGAAACTGGCAGATGTCAACACATATTCCGCAACCGATACATTTTTCCTCATTAACCTCACTGATAAAACCTGAGGAAATGATCATCGGTATTCCATTTCGGTGAGCTTTCATCGCTCCGCAGCAGCACGCGCAGCAGTTGCAAATGGCATAAAAACGGTTGAGCACAGCATCTTTAAAAAAGGCGTGTGAAACATGACCGCGCTGTGCTTCCTGTTCCAAAATTTGTTGGGCTTCCGCTGAAGAAATCGCCCGGGACGTGCCTGGACTGTGCTCAAGAACAAAACTGGTGAATGGTTCGCCGACAATCAAACAAACATCAATCGGTTGGCAGGGATGATCTATTCCTTTTCTGCACGGGCAATCAATCACAGTAATATGATCCGGATTTTTCAGAATGATATTCCGAGCTCTGTCAAAGGGAATGACCTGTTCGAGATTTTCCAGGCGGATCTCCTGGTTAATGCTGACAAGCTGCCGCGCTGTTTCAAGCGGCAGGACCTTGCCGTGATACTCATCGGCAAACCCGTTATCGGAATTTGTTTTTACATCTCTTTTTTGAAATTTCTCTAAAAATGAAACTACCTTTCCCAAGAAACCAGAAAGTTTTTTGGATAATGGATGATCTCCCTTACCCATCGAGATATAAAAATGAGTCCAACGCATATAAAAATAGCCATGGATAAGGTCAAAGAATGAATATTCTTTAGCAGAACGAGCTTCTTTAATAAATTCCCGGGTTGATCTTTTCATTGTTTTTTTGAGAAAATTTCAATATGATAAACACATAGAAATCCTGACAGTTATTGATTCTACAATAATGAATTCTTGCTATACTAACAATTGAGAGAAATTTTCTTTGAGTGAGGGAAGCAAATGAAATCTATTCGAAATATTAAAGTCAGGCAACTGGTTGACTGGAAGGCCGCGCTGATCGCCGGGTTGGTGGGCGGATTGGTGTCTCTGGCAACCAATATATTTCTATCGTCCCGGTTACTGGATAGCCCGTGGCTGCTCATCCGGATCATCGCGTCCATTCTGATGGGAGAGGGGGTCCTTCCTCCACCCGCTGATTTTAGCTGGCCGGTTTTTCTGACTTCCTTATTTATCCACTTGCTATTGTCAATCCTTTTTGCGGGGCTGATCGCCATCGTTGTGCACCAATGGGGAATTATTATCAGTTTCATCGGCGGGGCATTGATGGGATTAGCCTTTTATGCCATCGCATTTTATACCTTCTCAATGCTTTTCCCCTGGTTCTACACATTCCGCAGCTGGATCTTCCTGGTGATGTACATCCTTTACGGCGCTTTCACCGGTAGCGTATATGAACTACTTGAGGTTGAGAAGTATGTAGAAATAAAAGAGGGAGGTGCATAATGTACGGAAATAATTCTTCCCGCAGCCGGTTATATCCCCAGCAGCAGCGCAGCGGGGGCTGCCTGCGCATCGGCATTGCTCTGGCGGTAGCGGCCTTTGCGATCATTTCTTTTTTGGGCTCCAAAGTCTATAACCCTGTCACCGGGCAGGATCAATACATATCCATCACTCAGGAACAGGAAATCGCGCTGGGCATCCAGGCCGCGCCTGAAATGGAAGCCCAGTTTGGCGGGCTGGAACCTGATGAGGATTATCAAACCATTGTTCAATACGTCGGAAATAACATTATTAAAAACAGTGAGGCTGCCCAATCTGGTTATCCATTCGAATTTCATGTGTTGGCTGATCAGCAAACCGTTAATGCGTTTGCTCTGCCTGGCGGTCAGGTGTATATCACCCGGGCATTGGTGGATAAATTGGAAACTGAAGGGCAAGTATCAGGTGTCCTCTCCCATGAGATCATGCATGTACTTGCGCGCCATAGCGCGGAACAAATTGCTCAATCACAATTGGCAGAAGGGCTAACTGGCGCGCTTGTTTTGGCAACCTATGACCCCAATGACCCAAGTTCCATGCGCACTGCGCAGGTTGCCTTGCTTATCAGCCAATTGGTACAGATGAAATTCGGCCGGGACGATGAGATTGCCGCCGATACTTTTGGCGTTGACCTGATGTCTCAGGCTGGTTACGATCCCAACCAGATGGTTTCTGTGATGAAAATCCTGGAAGCGTCCAGCACTGGAGCACCCATTGAATTTTTCAGCACGCATCCCAGCCCGGAAAATCGAATCGGGCGCATAGCTGCGGCCATCACCGAAAAATATCCAAACGGCGTTCCAAGCGGGATGATCCAGTAACAGGTAATACCTTTACCATCCTTTTTCTGAATTTTTACCTGTTTAAGTGATTCAGATCAACGAACTTGTCATATCGCGCAAGTGTTAATCTCAATGATAGAATATGCACGTTTGCTAATCATTTATTCATTTAATTAAAGGATTCATTTATGGAAATTACGATCGAAGCAAAACAGAAAAAACGCGCGCAGTGGGCATGGTACCTGTATGATTTTGGTAACTCCGCCTATGCCGCGGTCGTCCTTCTGGCTGTTTACGCGGCTTATTTCAAACAATCCGTGGTTGGCACTGCCCAGGGCTCCGCGCTCTGGGGTCTTTCACTGACCATTTCCATGCTTGTCGTAGCGGTTATTTCACCATTTCTGGGCGCTTTGGCAGATTATTCCGGAAGGAAGAAAGTGCTGCTGTTTGTCATGACCGCGATCTCGGTTGTATTTACCGGGCTGCTTTTCCTCGTCCAGAAAGGCGATATTCTACTGGGTATGGCTTTATTCATACTTGCTGAAATCGGTTATCGCAGCGGCCAGGTTTTCTACAACTCGCTGCTGGTGGACATCGCGGATGAAAAAGAAATCGCCAAGGTTTCCGGCAATGGATGGGCTTTTGGGTCAATTGGCGGAATCGTCTGCCTGCTGATTGTTTTGGTTTTGATCCAAATGAATCCGGGCAACACCACCGTGGTCAGGCTTTCCATGCTGATCACGGCTGTTTTCTTCGCGATTTTTTCTATTCCGGCATTCCTGTTTATTAAAGAACCACACCGCCCACAGAAAAAGAACGGTAAAAGTCTGTTCAAAGTTGCGGTTGAGCGGTTGTCCAAGACAATTAAGTCGGTAATGCATTTCAAGGAATTTCTGAAGTTCATGATCGCTCTGCTCATCTACAATGACGGCATCATTGCTGCTCTGGATTTCGCCGCCATCATCGGCGCTGTCATCTTTGGCGTGACCACTATAGAACTGATCATCTTTGTCATCATCGTGCAAATCACCAACGTCATTGGCGCCTTTTTCTATGGCCGTTTGGGAGAGAAGATCGGGCTCAAGAACGCTCTGGTAAATTCGTTGGTGGTTATGCTCATCTCTGTCATTGGTATGCTGTTTGTCCCCAACAAAATGGGTTACTTCATTGTCGGTTCACTCGCCGGCTTTGCCATGGCGGGCGTGCAATCCCTTGACCGCACTCTTGTCAGCGTCTTTGCGCCCAAAAATCGCAACGCGGAATTCTACGGCTTTTTCTCCCTGGCTGGCCGAACATCATCCATCATCGGCCCAGGCGTCATGGGAGTCGCGGCTACCGGTATTTCAGCCTGGATTTTGAATTTCCTGGTAAAGAACAATCTGGCAATTGCCACAGACCCGAACGCCATGCTGGTAGCCGAAAAGATCGGCCACCGCTTCGCAATTGTCACCCTGGTCTTCTTCCTGCTGGTTGGTATTATGCCGCTGCTCTTCGTTAATGAGGAAGAAGGCCGCAAAGCCGCGAAGCTTAGCGAAGAAATTGAAGGATAGTTTTACATCTAATGGCTGAATCAGCTGCTCTCGATCCGGCATATCGCCCAAACAGGCCGCTCAGGCGGGTGATGCAATTCCTCGCCCGCCTTGCACTGCGCGGGCTGATGGACCTTGAGATTGAAGGAAAAGAGAATTTCCCAAAATCCGGACCGCTCATAATGGTAGGCAACCACTTCAGCTTTCTTGACCCGGTCGCGTTTGTCAGCCTGGCACCCTGGCCGCTGGATTTCGTTGGCGGCGCGGTTACCCCACATGCTCCCGGAATCGTGCGCTTCATTCCGCGCCTGTGGGGATATCTGCCCGTTTACCGCGGCACAGGGTCAACTTACGCGTTGAAAGAAGCACGGAAAATACTGAATAAGGGCGGCGTTTTGGGTATTTTCCCCGAAGGCGGCTCATGGGCGCAAATCCTGCGCCCTGCCCGGCCAGGTGCCGCGCTGCTGACCGCCCAGACCGGCGCTCCCATTCTTCCTGTCGGGCTCACAGGTCTGCCAAAAGTATTTCCAGCATTACGCAACCTCAAACGCGCGGAAGTAAAATTCAGAATTGGCAAACCATTCGGACCGTTCAAGATTTTCGGCAGCCGGTATGAGCAGCGCAGACAATTGGATGAGATCGGGCACGAGATCATGAAAAAGATCGCAGACCTGATTCCCCCCGAAGAAGGCGGGCTTTACTCCAATGATCCCCAAGTCCGGGAAGCCGCCAAGGGCTCCGAGTTCTACCCCTGGGAAGGGCTGCGCGAGGGCGAGGATAACGACAAGTACCCCGCGGCATAAGCTTTATAAAAAGTAACCTGAGAATCTCCCATTTTCGCGTAATTAGGGGATTTCAATATTCTTTTGAAAAAACCTCTAAATGTTATAATTACCAGTTGCACTCCATAATTAGGTATTATGTTCTAGTTTGAAAGGAATTGGATGGCACAAGACAAGATCCGGGTGGTCGGCGCCCGCGAGCATAACCTGAAGAATATCACCGTTGAGATTCCTCGTGATAAATTTGTGGTGATCACGGGATTATCCGGTTCGGGAAAGAGTTCACTGGCATTTGATACCATTTTCGCGGAAGGCCAGCGGCGGTATGTGGAGTCGCTTTCCGCCTACGCGAGGCAGTTTCTCGGCCAGATGGACAAACCGGATGTGGATTACATAGAAGGTCTGTCGCCGGCAGTATCCATTGACCAAAAAGCCACCTCCCGCAATCCACGCTCCACGGTGGGAACGGTAACGGAAGTGTATGACTATCTGCGCCTGATGTTCGCGCGCGTGGGCATTCCCCACTGCCCGGTGTGCGGTAAAGAGGTAGTCAAACAATCCGCCCAGGAAATTGTGGATGGCATCGCCGGACTGCCCGAAGGCAGCAAACTGGCCATTCTGGCGCCCATTATCCGCGGGCGAAAAGGCACTTACCAGGCAGTTTTTGAGGAAATCCGCAAGGCGGGTTTCGTGCGCGCGCGTGTGGATGGCGAGGTTTTCAACCTGGATGATGAGATTACCCTCGACCGTTACAAGATCCATAATATTGAAGCGGTGGTGGACCGAGTTGTGATCCAGAATCCCAAGGATGAAGAAGAGCTCAAATCCATGCTCAGCCGCCTGGCGGATTCCATCGAGACCGCGTTGAAATTCGGCGAGGGATACATTATTGTGGAGAATCTATCCAGCGACCCGACCAAAGACCTGTTCTATTCCGAAAATCTGGCCTGCCCGGAACACGGCGTCAGCCTGACCGAGATCGAGCCACGCAACTTTTCTTTTAACACCCCCCATGGCGCCTGCCCTGAATGCCAGGGGCTGGGCATAAGGCAGGAGATTGACCCCAATCTGCTCATCCCGGATAGAGAAGTATCTTTCAACGACGGCGCGATCGTTGCAATGGAATGGAATGACGCGCGCGAGCAGGGCAAGTATTACTGGCAAATGCTCGCGTCAGCCGCCAAAGCCTGTCATGTGAACCTGGACACCCCGGTAAAAGATTTGCCGGAAGAAAAATTAAATATCATTTTGTTTGGTACTGGTGGCCAGGAAGTGGAAATGGACCTGCGCGGCGGAAATAACCGCCAGACGGTAATGCGTACTTCTTTTGAAGGTGTCATTCCGAACCTGATGCGCCGGTTCCGCGAGACCCAATCGGAGTTCATCCGCACCAAGATCCAGGAATTCATGAGCGATAAACCCTGCCCGAAGTGCAACGGCGAACGCCTGCGCGCAGAGTCGCTGGCGGTAACTGTGGACGGATTAAATATTATGGAGGTCACCGGCTGGCCAGTTGAACATACCCTGCCCTGGGTAGAAAAATTGATGGGTAAGGAATCGCCGCTCAATGAACGCGATAAAACCATCACCGAACGGATTTTGAAAGAGATCCGCGACCGCCTGGGATTTCTTGTGAATGTCGGGCTGGATTACCTGACGCTCAAACGCTCCGCCGCGTCGCTTTCAGGCGGAGAGGCGCAGCGCATTCGCCTGGCCACCCAGATCGGCTCACGCCTGATGGGTGTGCTTTACGTGCTGGATGAACCCTCCATCGGTTTGCACGCGCGCGATAACGCCAGGCTGCTTTCAACCTTGAAAGAACTGCGCGACCAGGGGAATACCGTCCTTGTTGTTGAGCATGATGAAGAGACCATCCGCTCCGCGGACTGGATTGTGGATCTGGGCCTTGGCGCGGGCGTTAACGGCGGTGAAGTGGTGGCAGAAGGTCCTGTTGAAGCCATCATCAACCATCCCACCTCGATCACCGGCGCTTACCTAGCCAGAAGGATGACCGTTCCTCTGCCAGAGAAAAGACGCGAAGGAAATGGGAAACACCTCACGATTTACGGCGCGCGCGCCAACAATCTGAAGAATATTGATGTAACTATTCCGCTTGGCAAGTTTGTGTGCATCACCGGCGTCAGCGGCTCTGGAAAGTCTACCCTGATGGTGGATATCCTCTACGAAGCGCTGGCGCACGCACTGAACCGCGCGCGCACCAGCCCAGGCGAGCATGACCGCATTGAAGGTATCCATTATCTGGACAAGGTTATCAATATTGACCAGACTCCCATCGGACGCACGCCGCGTTCCAACCCTGGTACTTATACCGGCGTATGGGATGAGGTGCGCCAGCTCTTTGCGGCGTTGCAGGAAAGCAAGATGCGCGGCTACACCACCGGGCGGTTTTCGTTCAACGTCAAGGGCGGGCGCTGCGAAGCCTGCCAGGGACACGGCCAGCTGCGCATTGAAATGCAATTCCTGCCGGATGTGTATGTGCCCTGTGATGTGTGCCATGGCAAGCGCTTCAACCGAGAGACGCTGCAGATGAAGTTTAAAGGGCAATCCATCGCGGATATCCTGGATATGACGGTGGATAGCGGTATGGAATTCTTCGCCAATATCCCGCGCATCCAGCGCCGCCTGCAAACGCTGCAGGAGGTCGGGTTGGGATATATCCACATCGGCCAATCCGCCACCACACTTTCAGGCGGGGAAGCCCAGCGCGTTAAACTTTCGAAGGAACTTTCACGCCGGGCGACTGGAAAAACTCTATATGTTCTGGATGAACCCTCAGTAGGGCTGCATGCGGCGGATGTGCACAAACTGGTGGAAGTGCTGCAGCGGCTTGTGGACGCGGGCAATTCGGTGCTGATCATCGAGCACAACCTGGATATCATCAAGACCTCGGATTACATCATTGACCTCGGACCGGACGGTGGCGACCGCGGAGGGCAATTGGTGGCGGCCGGCACGCCTGAGGAGGTCTGCGAGGTAAAAGAATCATATACCGGCCAGGTGCTTAAGGATTACTTCAGGGATTACTATAACAAACCCTGTTGAGAGGGTGTTGAAAAAGACCATAAAAGTTTACATCCGACATCAAAACACAGAAAATGTTTAAGGAACCAGCCTGTTTATAAGGCTCAATTCAATTGCAAACATTTAGGGTCTGATTTTTCTATTTGTTATTCAACAGTCTCCCGTTACTTCATTGACAGATATTGGTTTATATGTATAATGGTATAAATTTTTAAGACGAATGTCATAAAAGAAAACATGAATTCAATTTGCTTAGCTTATTTCCTGGTCATCGTTATTATTTACGCTCTCGCCCTTATGGTGGAGAGCAAAACGAGATTAAGGGATGGCATAAAGCCATAAGATCAGATAAACCAGATTATCCAGAGCCACCCTTAATCAAAAGAAGGGTGGTTTTTTTTACCAAAGCACATTACCAACCAAAGTAGCAGCATATTAGCGAGCACCCCCTCTGGAGGAGGAGAGAATGCTTATAACCCGAAAATTCACTTTGAAGGAGGTGATGAGATCGAGAAATCCCCGCTCCACCCATTTATTGATTTTATTGAAATAATCTGAAAACCAAAGGAGATTGAATCATGTCTGATCAAAAAGTTGAAAGCAGTAAGAAACCGCTCCTGTCCGCGCGGCAGGTCGGCATGGCAGCCGCGTTTGGCGGCGCCGCGCTCGCGCTCGTATTGGCGGGCATCACCATCCCGATCCCGGGAACTCCTGTTGTCACCGACCCGCGTGAAATCTTCACCACCATCGGCGCGTCCCTCACCGGGCCTGTCGGCGGTGTAGTGGTCGGCCTGCTGGCCGGTATCGCCGAACCGGGTATTCCGCTCGCAAGCCTGCTCGCGCATGTGGTTGGCGGCGTATTTAACGGCCTGGTTTACAAAAACTTCAGCTGGCGATTCAAAGAAAAGAAAGCCCTTTCTCTGGCCGCATGGGCGCTTCAGGTTGTAGTTTATTACACCTGCATCGTCGTCCCCCTCTTCGTGGTTGGACTGATGCTCTTCTACCCCGATCCGGAATACGGCGGGTTCTTCGGATTCCTGGGCGCGCTTGAAGCAGGCGCGATCCCCGAGGTGCTTATTTCGACCGTGGTCACCACCATTATTATGGCAGCGCTGCCCGAAAAATACCGCCGCCCGTTGTGGTAAGTTAATTTTCTTATTCATTTCTATTCTCCGGATCCAGGCCGTTAGCGATAGCGGCCTGGAAATATCTTTTTTAAGGAATTATTGTTAATGGAGCATGATATTTTATTCAAGAACGTGGCATTTACTTACGCGGGCAGCACGACACCCGCTCTACAGGATATTAATCTGCAAATAAAGACAGGGGAAATTGTGCTGATCACCGGGCCTGCCGGCAGCGGAAAGACCACACTCTGTTCCTGCATTAACGGACTTGTTCCCCACTATCATGAAGGCGAATTGATCGGGGATGTGACCATTGGCCCCTATAACACACGCAAGGTGCGCGTGGGAGGTCTGGCTTCAGTGGTTGGTATGGTTTTTCAGGACCCGGAAAGCCAGTTGGTGACCAACAGTGTGGCGGATGAAGTTGCCTTCGGACCCGAAAACCTGGGTATCCCGCGTGCGGAGATCAATGAGCGGGTGGAGAAAGCGCTGCGCGCCACACGCATGACCGGTTACGAAGAACGTGAACCGCACTCTCTCTCTGGCGGCGAACAGCAGGCGTGCGTGATCGCTGCCACCTATTCCATGCATCCGGAAATCTACGTGCTGGATGAACCGCTGGCCAACCTTGACCCGCAGGGGCGCTCTCAGGTTCTTGAATTGGTGGTGCGCATGGCCAAGGATCGCGGTAAAACTCTGGTTATTGTGGAACATTCGCTGGAGGAAATCCTGCCGCTGGTCGAACGTGTCATCATCATGGACAAAGGCCGAATTGTGCGGGATGGTTTCGTGAAGGATGTCCTGGCGGCCGGTGACATCAAAGGGGTTTTTATGCGCCCGGACATTGTGAGGCTGGCTGATGAATTTAAAATTGGTTCCCTACCCCTCAAACCTGATGCGTTTTACAAAGCCCTTCACAACCAGTTTAAACCAGCCGCGTTGAAAGCCAGGGTTGAAAAAGAAAGTATCAACGGTAAAGGCAAAGTAGTTATAGACTTGCAGCATGTCACTTATGGTTATCAGAAAGATGTGGACGCGCTCAATGACGTCAGTCTGACCATCCATGAAGGCGAATTTGTGGCGCTTATGGGCCGCAACGGCTCAGGCAAAACCACGCTGGTCAGCCACCTGATTGCGCTGGTGGTGCCGACCTCCGGCACAGTGACTGTAGCAGGTATGGATACGCGCGTAACCCCTACTCACGTCCTGGCCAAAGAGGTCGGTTTCTGTTTCCAGAATCCCAACCACCAAATCGTCTCCTTCAATGTGCGCGACGAAATGACCTTTGGGCTAAAAGCGCACAACATTGATCCAGCCGAATTTGAAAGCCGGATTAGTGAAGCGCTGGAGATCGTTAAAATGACCGATTACAGGGACGCGGATATCTTCGACCTGGGCAAAGGCCAAAAGCAGCGCATAGCGCTGGCATCTGTGCTGACCTTGAAACCGCGCATCCTGGTGATTGACGAACCGACCACCGGGCAGGATCCGGAAATGAGCTTTGAGATTTTCGAGATCATCAAGCAACTCAACCAGAATGGCACTACTGTGCTGATGATCACCCATCGGGTTGACCAGGCAGCCATTTATGCCAGACGCGCGATTGTGCTGAATCATGGCCGGCTCGCCTATGACGGACCGGTGGATGAATTACTCCTGGACGAAAAACTGATGAAAGCCAATTCGCTGAAACTGCCGGATATCACCAAACTGGCAAAGAGCCTGAGCGGTTATGGGATTCCTGCCAACACCGTACAGTATGACGAAATGAAACAATACTTGAAAGAGATGGTAGAGGCGTAAGATGGCGATTCAATATCAAAAAGGGAAATCATTGCTGCACACGCTGGACGCGCGCACCAAGCTGCTGGTGTTCATCGGGACAACCATCACTGCCATGGTCTTCATAGATCCAATCATCATGGGCATTTTGTTCCTGTTTCTTTATTTTCTGGGGCGCAAAGCGATTGATAAGGACTTGCTTAACAAGAACCTGCGCATGCTGGTTTTTATCTTTCTGACCTTTTCCATGTTTCAGGTATTATTCTTCACACCCAAGAATTCGCACTTTCTGTTTTATCTGATTCCCTGGAAGCAATGGATACCGGTTACAGTGCAGGGTTTGATCCGCGGCATGGCTGTCTTTTTCCGCTTCTTCAGCGTGGTGTTGTCCGTGCACCTGATGCTCTACACCACCCCGCCGGTTGAACTTGCGCTGACCATCACCGAGCGCGGGCAGAAACGTAAAACTTTAGAAGACGTGGGAATGGTCCTGGGACTGGGATTGCTGTTTTTTGCATCATCGCTTCCTTCTATTTTAGGAAATACTACCTTCCTCGGTTTGACCAACCCAGCGCTTAAATTTTGCGCACTGGCCGTCGGCTGCCTGCTGGCCGCTATTGCTGTCCAGAAGGTACTGTCGCACGGGCTGCCCCCTGAAATGGGAGTAGCACTCATGCTGGGTTTCGCGACCGTTGGAATTCTTTCCAAGCAGACGCAGCAGATAACCAACGCACAAAAAGCGCGTGGGTATGACGTACAGCCCAAGAACCTCATCCGGCGCGTGCAGGTGCTGACAGCGCTGTTGATCCCCATCTTTATGGCGACGCTGGAACGCTCGCAGGATATTTCCATTGCCATCCTGTCACGCGGTTTTGACTACAACATCAGCGCGCGCACCTACCGGCGGGAATTTATTTTTCATAAGGACGACTTTATCGTATTGGGTGTTTTGTTCGCTCTCATTCTTGCAGGCTTAACCCTGCAAAACCTGGGCTGGAGCAGCCCGACAGAAAATTTCATACTAAATTTATTGAAATAATTTTTCAACAAAGGAGACAATGCATGGCTGAATTTCATCTTGACGGAAGCGTTACCCAACCTTTTTGGGACAACTCGGTTAAACCGCGCGTTGCAGTCAATCCAGGTGACACGGTTGTGTTTGAGTGCCCAGAGCCGTGCGGGCAGGTAACACCTGAATGGACAGACCAGGATTTGGCCGCCATTAACTTTGACCTGATCCACGCGCTGGTCGGGTCAGTTTACGTCAAAGGCGCCCAACCGGGTGACGCGCTGCAGGTGGATGTGCTAGACCTGAAACACAAAGGTTGGGGGTGGAGCGGACATCTGCAGGATTTCGGGCTGCTGGCGGAAGATTTCAATTTCGCTTATATGCACCACTGGAAACTTGAAGGCAACCAGTGCCATTTCGGGGTCAATGATATCGTAGTTCCTTTCGCGCCATTTTGCGGCACGATGGGGGTGACCCCAGCGGAGTCAGGCCGGCACGACACCATCGCTCCCGCCTTCAACGCCGGCAATGTGGATATCCGCGACCTGGGTATCGGCTCAACAGCCTGGTTCCCGGTGTTTGTCGAAGGCGCGATGTTCGCCTGCGGCGACTGCCACAGCTCGCAGGGGCAGGGCGAACTGTGCGGGACGGGCATTGAATCGCCGATGGATGTAACGTTGCGTTTTAACGTGGTTAAAGGCAGGGCGCCCAAGGAATTGCAATTCTTCAAGCCCGGCCCGCTGAGCCGCAATGACAGCAAGGGCTTCCACGTGACCACCGCCCACGGCCCTGACCTTTTAGAGAATTCCAAAACCGCGGCACGCTATATGATTGACTGGCTGGTTGAAAAACAAGGGGTGACACGCAGCCAGGCGTATGTGCTGTGCAGCACCGTCGGCGACCTGGTGCTGAGCGAGGTGGTGGACGCGCCCAATTATATTGTGTCGCTGTATATGCCACTGTCGGTTTTTAACCACAATATCCCCTTCGGAGACACCACGCTACGCTACCGCTCTGGGCTATAGCACTACGCTCTCCTTACAGGAGCTTCGCACTGTGCATGCCTTCGGTAAACACTGATTTTTTGTAAAAAAAGAGTTAGCAGTAAGTACAATCTAAAACGTTTTTTTGTAGTAGTGCGATGCATCCCACGCAGCGCTCTGGATATTAATGCTTCGCACCTACCATTATTTAATTTAATCATAGTATCCCCTTCGGGGACACCACGCTACGCTACCGTTCTGGGCTATACCGCTACGCTCTCCTTACAGGAGGCTTCGCACTGTGCATGCCTTCGGTAGACATGGATAAAATAAAGGAAGCAATCTTTAATATGGCAGGAATTATTAAAATGAATAATTTTCATGTGCTTGGATTTGCGGGAAGTCTTAGAGTGCGATCCTACAACCGCGGGTTACTGGAAAAAGCCAGTGAGATTCTACCCGAGGGTTTGGTACTGGAGATCATGGAACTCAATGACATTCCCCTCTACAATGATGACCAACCAAAAGATAATCTGCCCGAAGCGTTAAAGGAATTTCGTGAAAAAATTACGGGGGCGGATGCGTTACTGATCGCTTCCCCTGAATACAACTATTCAATAACCGGAGTTTTGAAAAACGCTTTGGATTGGGCATCCTCCAATACTTTCGGAAACATAATGAAAGGAAAAATAGTCGCGATCATGGGCGCGTCCAGGGGCTTATTTGGCACCACCCGCGGCCAGTTGCACCTGCGCCAGGTTTTGCATGCCATAGACGCCAGACCATTAAGCCGCCCTGAAATATTTGTTCGCAAAGCGGGCGATCTATTTGATGACAGCGGACATTTGGTTGACACAGCCACTATCGAAAAAATTAAAGAATTGCTCACGGCCCTTCTTGAAACGCTAAAAGCGAAATAAGTAAAATTCAGCTCCAGTGAGTTTTCATTAGATTGAGGGGGATTTTTGTTTTACAGGAATTTTACAAATCTCTTACTGAAATTTGACACACAAGGATTAAATTTGTAACAATGAAAGCCATAATTTTTTTGGAGGTATGAATGAACAAGAAAACGCTTAATATTCTTGCCAGCGTTCTGGTTATAAGCGCGCTGGCTGCCTGCAACGGGGCGGTAAAGATAGATTTACCAACCCTGACCCCGAAAGCGGCAACGCAAAACACGCCAGCAGAGACCGCGCCAACAACCAAACCGGCCGCTGAGTCAACGGCGCCAGATGATCTGGCTAATCTGCAAACCGCCTATGAAGGGATTTACGCAAAAGTTTTACCTTCAGTGGTGAGCATTGCTGTATCTGAGACTGTTACCCAGACCCTTCCGAACAACCCCAATTTGCCAAACGACTTTAATTTTGGCAACGGGCAGCAGCAACAGGCGCCCGAATTTCAGCAGACCGGCGCCGGTTCTGGCTTTATATGGGACACCGAAGGGCATATCGTCACCAATAACCACGTGGTGGATGGCGCAGACCTGATCCGGGTAAATTTCTCGGATGGCACCAGTAATACCGCGATAGTCATTGGAAAGGATTCGCAGAGCGACCTGGCGGTCTTGAAGGTAGATGTTCCCGCTGCACAATTAAAACCTATCGAAGTCGCTGATTCCACCCAGGCCAAGATCGGACAGATTGTTGTCGCAATCGGTAATCCCTTCCGGCTGAGCGGTTCCATGACCACCGGCATCATCAGCGGACTCGGCCGTTCACTCGTTTTAGATTCAATCGACGCTTCAGGACTTTCCTATTCCATTCCGGATGTGATCCAGACGGACGCGGCTATTAATCCCGGCAACTCCGGCGGCGTTCTGGTGGATATTGAAGGCAAATTAATCGGCGTAACCACTGCCATCGAGTCACCAGTGCGCGCCAATTCAGGCATCGGATACGTGGTACCCTCAGTGATTGTTCAGAAAGTTGTCCCCATCCTTATCAAGGATGGTTCTTACCAGCAGCCCTGGATCGGCATCAGCGGGAATGACCTTACCCCTGAAGTGGCAACAGTGATGAATCTCGAAACAACTCAGCGCGGCGCGCTGGTAGCAGAAGTCACCGCCGGCAGCCCGGCGGATAAAGCCGGCCTAGTAGGCAGCGCCAAGACTGCCCAGGTGGATGGACAAGATGTCAAAGTGGGCGGCGATGTCATCACTTCCGCGGATGGCAAACCGGTCAATGATTTCGAAGACCTGGTCGCCTTCCTGGCGCGTTACGCGACCGTAGACCAGACCATTAAACTCACAGTTCTGCGTGATGGAAAGTCAATCGAAATCCCGCTTACTTTGGCTGCCCGCCCAGCACCAGCGTCGGTTGAAAAAGAAATACTGCCTGAAGAAACCTCTGGCGGCGCGTGGCTCGGAATACAGAGCACAGATATGTCGCCGGCCATTGCAGAAGCAATGGGGCTCAAGAAAGATGTCACCGGCGCCCTTGTAGTGCAGGTCAGCGCGGACGGCCCAGCCGATAAAGCCGGCATCAAAGGTAGTTACAAACCTTTTGAGGATAACGGCCAGCAAACCATGATCGGCGGGGATATCATCACCACGGTGGATGGCAAAGCAATAAGCGGAACCCAGAGACTGGCTGAAACACTCGCCGGATTTAAACCGGGTGATGTTGTGAAAGTCACCTTGCTGCGGGATGGCAAATCTTCCGACGTACAGGTTACCCTTGGAGAAAAACCAGCCAATTAGGTAATCTTCTCCTTTTAAAAGAAGCGGGCGATGATTTGCCCGCTTTTTTTGTCAGATTGAAGACTGACCACCAATGCAGGTCACCCTTCAGTTTTTTGATGTCAGGTTTTCTCGAAGAGCATAAGCGTGTATGGTGTTGTCAGGCTTCAGCCTGACCTACGTGAGAAAGGGTTTGATTTCGTCAGGATAACTCGAATAGCGCGAGCGAGCCTGACCTACACGAAAAGATCTCCTCCCCTACGCCCCTCCTCAATGAGGAGGGGAATTTAAACATCGTTATATATCCAGGTTGCGTACCAGTTTGGCGTGGGTTTGGATAAAGCGTTTTCGCGGGGGTACGGAATCGCCCATGAGCATGTCAAATGTCCGATCCGCTTCGGCGGCGTCTTCCACCGTCACCTGCAGCAGGGTGCGGTTTTCAGGATTCATGGTGGTTTCCCAGAGCTGCTCGGGGTTCATTTCACCGAGACCCTTATAGCGTTGGATGGAGGCTTTATCCTCTTTGGCGCCCAACTCTTTAAGAATTTTCTCTTTTTCTTCTTCAATGTAGGCGTATTTTTTATCCTTCTTGTATGAGATAAGGTACAGTGGTGGCTGGGCAATATATAAATGGCCTGATTCGACCAGGTCTTGCATATAGCGGAAGAAAAAGGTCAGCAGCAAGGTGCGTATATGGCTGCCATCCACGTCAGCATCGGTCATAATAACTACCTTGCCGTAACGCAAGCCGTCCAGGCTGAAGGAATCGCCAATGCCAGTTCCCAAGGCTGAAATAAGCGCTCGGACTTCATGGTTGGAGAGGATCTTGTCCAGGCGCGCGCGTTCGGTGTTGAGGATCTTGCCGCGCAGCGGCAGGATGGCCTGAAAATGGCGGTCGCGCCCCTGTTTGGCCGAACCACCCGCGCTGTCACCTTCTACAATGTAGAGTTCGGTTCGTTCAGGATCGCGTTCAGAGCAATCGGCCAGTTTTCCCGGCAGGGTTAAGCTTTCAAGAGCGGACTTGCGAATGACCAGGTCACGCGCCTTGCGGGCGGCGTCACGCGCGCGGGCGGAGGTGAGGCATTTCTTGACAATGGCTTTTCCCGCTGACGGATTTTCTTCCAAAAATTCATAAAACGCTTCACCCACAACCTGAGTGACCAGTGTCTGGACTTCAGGATTCATCAGTTTAACCTTGGTCTGGCTTTCGAACTGCGGGTTGGGGTGTTTGATGCTGATAATGGCTGTCATCCCCTCGCGGGTATCATCGCCAGTAAAGTTGGGGTCGCCATCTTTTATCAAGCCATTCTTGCGCGCGTAATCATTCAATACCCGCGTGGAAGCAGTGCGGAAACCGGTCATGTGCGTACCACCGTCGATGGTATTGATCGTGTTGGCAAAGCAATACACCGATTCGTTATACGCGTCGGTGTATTGGACAGATACTTCTACGCCAATCGCATCAATGTTTTTTTCCGCATAGAAGACATCATGAAGCACTTCACGGTTGCGGTTCAGGTAACGGACAAAGGATTTGATTCCTCCCTCAAAGAAGAAGGTCATGCTGTGAGGGGGATCTTCGCGCTCATCAATCAGGTTAATCTTAACCTGGCGTGTTACGAAAGCCATTTCACGGAAACGCTGCGACAGTGTGTCGAAGCGGTAATCCATATCGCCCTTAAATATTTCAGGGTCAAACCTGAAGGTGGTCTTGTTGCCGGTTTCTTCGCCTTTATATTTGCCAATTTCCTTAACAGCCTCAACCGGGCGGCCGCGTTCATAGCGCTGGAAATAAATCTTACCCTCGCGGCGAACCTCCACTTCGCACCATTCCGAAAGCGCATTAACCGCAGAAACGCCCACACCGTGCAAACCGCCGGAGACTTTGTAACTGCTGCCGCCGAACTTGCCGCCGGCATGCAGAATAGTCATCACGACTTCAAGCGCTGAGACATGCTTTAGGGGGTGGATTTCCACGGGGATGCCACGGCCGTTATCCTCCACCATCACGCTGCGGTCATTATGAATGGTGATGGTGATGCGGTTGCACGCTCCAGCCAACGCTTCATCAATGGAATTATCCACCACCTCATACACCAGGTGATGTAAAGCCTTTTGGTCAGTACCGCCCACATACATGCCGGGGCGGCGGCGTACAGCCTCCAGGCCTTCAAGCACCTGGATATCTTTCGCACCATAATGGGACACATTAGCCGCAGAATCCATTATCCATTCCTCCGTTTAATCAATTTTAAATGATTTCCTAGAATTCCGCTTTTTGAGGAGCAGCCTGTTTTTCAAGAAGAATTTCGGCAAGCCACTTAACACCATCGCGGTAGAAAACAAAAGTAGATGCCAGCAAACCGCTGGAAATAAAGCCGTGCCCGAATATGCCCACCAGCATCATCCAGCTTTCAACGCCCGGGGTGGACCACAACGCATCCAGGCCGTAACCCAACATGATCACCATGATGAAGAACATGCCCGCGCCGGACATCAGCGAGCGGACCAGCTTGATGGACGTAACAATCGAGCGGCTGACATTCATATCGCCAAGGAAAATTCCATGCGGGGAGAAGGCTAGCGGCAGCATCACCCATACCAGCACCAGCCCAAGCGCCATAAACGGAAGCGTTCCAAGCGCGGGCAGGAAAAGAACCATGGATGACATCAGGCACATGGCGGGCAGGCCTAAAACAATTAATGCCATGACCAGTAATAAGGAAAGTACCATGCTTTGTCCAGTGGATTGAAAAAAGCTGGTGATGTTTAATGATCCTGATTCTTTGCTCGCGGCACGCGCCACCAACGCAAAATATAGGCTGCCCAAAATGACGCCTGATATCGACAAGCCCAATACAAGCAGGACAGCGGAATCAATAGAACCAACTTCAATTATCCGTAAGGCGCCCAATGGATTGCGCTGCGCGCCCTGGCTGATCAGCAGGCTGGGAATGCCAATCGGATATGTGCGGATTCCAAAAAGCAGATTGAAGCCTTCAAGCAGCGCTGACCACAATACGTTGGAACTTTTGATAATTTCATTTCCCTGCTCACCATATGCAGAACCAGAGAGTTCAGCGGCGCGCATCATCATCGGCATGAGCAGATTCTTAACCCTCA
>JAUYCC010000060.1 GCA_030692365.1 Pelolinea sp.
CTTCTCCTGCGTACTGGCCTGGAAGGAAAATCCGCCCCGGCGGCTGATTGACATCGGCACCGGCGCGGGCTTTCCCGGCATCCCGCTGAAGATCCTGTACCCATCCATGCGGCTGACGCTGGTCGAATCGGTGGGTAAGAAGGCCAATTTCTGCCGGCACATGATCGAGACCCTGAAACTGGAGGCCGTGGAAGTGGTCACCGCCCGCGCCGAAGATGTGGGGCAGATGCCCGCTCACCGCGAAGCCTACGACTGGGCGGTGGCGCGTGCCGTGGCGAACCTGCCGGTGCTGTTAGAATATCTCCTGCCGCTGGTGCAGGTGGGCGGAGCCATGCTGGCGCAGAAAGGCCAGAGCGGACCGGCTGAGACCCACAAAGCCGAGAAGGCGCTCAAAATCCTCGGCGGGCGCACGCGCCAACTGCTCCCCGTCACATTACCGGGCGTGGCCGACGAACGTTTTCTGGTGGTGGTGGATAAGGTGGCTGCAACGCCCCCGCAGTATCCGCGCAAGCCGGGTGTCCCGGCCAAGAAGCCGTTGTAGCAAATTCCACGCGCACTCTCCTCTCCCTTGGGAGCTCCCTTCGGGGGTGCTTGCGAAGGGGCCGGGGGTGAGGTTGCGTGGACACTCGCCCAATCAAGCTTGTTATCCATGGAACGGACAGAAACCCGTGTAGTTCTTGCCCGCATGATGCAGTTTCACCCCAGCCTCAGAGACAAGGTCTACGATATCAATATAAAAGAGCAGACTGTTCGCCTGCTCTTTATTTATTATGCACAGATTTAATCCAGGGCGTTTATTGTTCTGTCGGCTTCATGCCACGCTCGTACCACCAATCTTCTGTATGCAGGTAACCAAGCAGGGCCTTTGAAGCTACCCAGCGCAACGGTTCGGGCGGCCACGCGATGGGCTTGCGTTCCACGAACCAGATCGAGGTCAGGTCGGTCTTGCGTTCGAGCAACAAATCAGCCAGCGTCTGCCCATTAAGATGTGTCGGCGCGACGCCATGCCCCACACAGCCGAGGCTATACCAAGCGCGCTGGTCGCCGACCATGCCGATGGCGGGTGCCATTTGCAAAGTCACGCTGACGGGGCCGCCCCAGCGGAAAGTAAACTTTACATCCTTTAAGGCGGGAAACAGTTCAATCGTATCCTTCTCCAGTTGCTGGAAGGTCTTCTCATTCAGGTCGCGCTCCATGTCGCGTCCATAGGTTATTGTTACGTCACTGCCACCGATGGCGAGACGGTTATCCACAGTGAGGCGTAAGTAATGCACGAGATTGCGCGCGTCTTCGAGGCCCTGACGGTTCTTCCAGCCAATGGAGTCCATTTGCGTTTTGGTTAAAGGCTCAGTAATGACCATGTGCGTGAAGGCAGGTACCTGCTTGTTCCTGATTTCGGGGATGAGATGCGAATAAGCATTGGTGGCGAAAACGATCCTATCGGCAGTAACCGTCCCCTGCGGTGTCTTCAACATGAACTTCGCCCCGCGCTGGATCTCGATCACGGGCGACTGCTCGTAGATGATCGCCCCAACTTCTTGCGCGATACGCTTCAATTCACGCACCTGTTTGGCTGGATTCAAAATCCCGCAACGCGCTTCGCTCCACGCCCCCAGAACCAGCGGACTGTTCACCTCGGCGCGGGCTTTCTCCTTGTCAATCCATTCGATGTCGGTCACTCCGAGGCTGGTGAGC
>JAUYCC010000012.1 GCA_030692365.1 Pelolinea sp.
ACTTCGCAAACCGCTTCAACCTGCTCCTGATCACCCCTGGCGGAAAGGATTCAAGACACCTTTATCTATTCATACCCCCCTGACACAATGGGACATCTTATCTTTGGACAACTAGGTGACATTTTAACTTGGGGCTAACACAAATGTCATAATCTTTTATGACAGATATCATGACTTAATTTGAATCATTTTTTCAAGCTGAAAATCAGATTTATGGAGCTTTGTTGATTTCAACGCCTGGCAATACAAAAAGGGAAGAATTGACTCGTTATTCTTTTTCCAATCTCGTTTCTCGTCTTCCTGTATGGTCATCTATACTTATGCTAAAATTTTAAAGTTCAACCATTCTTGCAGAAATCAACCGGAGGGTACGATGAATACCTTTAAGAAAGAATATGAACTATTCACTGAAAAAGCAATCTCGCAGGGATTGGACATTAATTATGTAAAGTCTGCTTTGAAAGAGCAGGTGATTGAAACACCCAGCTGGGGTTACGCCAACAGCGGTACGCGCTTCCAGGTCTTTCCCTGGCCGGGTGCCGCGGTGACCACAACGGACAAGCTCAATGACACATCAATGGTTCACAAGCTGACCGGTATCGCTCCTTCCGTAGCTTTACATATCCCTTGGGACAAACCTGAAGATGGAGACTTTGCTGCCATGCGCCAGTATGCTGAAAGTCTGGGGCTTAAATTGGGCGCCATCAACCCGAATGTTTTTCAGGACTATGAGTACATGCTCGGCTCCATCGCCCACCCCAGCACGGCAGTGCAGCAGAAAGCGCTGGACCATATGATCGAGTGCTGCGAAATCATGCGCAAGACCGGCAGCAATCTGCTCAGCCTGTGGTTCGCTGACGGCACCAATTATGCCGGGCAGGATGACCTGCGTGGGCGCAAGCACCGTGTTGAGGAAAACCTCAAGAAATTAATGCCTTACCTGCCCAAGGATTCGCGCGCGCTGCTTGAATATAAATTTTTTGAACCGGGATTTTATTCCACCGATATCCCCGACTGGGGTTCTTCCTATTTGATGACTAATAAACTTGGCGATCAGGCGCAAGTGCTGATCGACCTGGGCCACCACCCTCTTGGCGCCAACATTGAACAAATTGTGGCTTTCCTGATGGACGAAGGCAAGATGGGTGGCTTCCACTTCAACAGCCACCGCTACGCCGATGACGACCTGATGGTCGGCAGCGTTAATCCCTTTGAGCTCTTCCTGATCTACCATGAAATTGTCAGCGCGGTTGAAAGCGGTGACGTACCGGCCAGCGGAACTGCCAAAGCTATCGCGTTTATGATTGACCAGTCCTTTAACATCGAGGGCAAAGTGGCCGCCATGATCCATTCGGTCATTAACTGCCAGGAGGCATACGCCAAAGCCCTGCTAGTCCCACGGAATGCTTTAAAGGAAGCGCAGTTGGCTGGCGACGTGCTTGGCGCTCACCGGGTCATTACCGAAGCGTTCAAGACCGACGTCCGCCCGCTGCTCGCCCAGTTGCGCGAGGAGATGGGTGTGCCCGAAGACCCTATTGAGGCTTACCGGAAATCCGGATACGAAGAAAAGATCCGCGCCGCACGCGGCACCCACACTTCCAGCGGCGGGTATCAGTAAATAAATTTTTTCATTAATTTAAGTGTCATTGCGAACCTTGCGTTAGCAAGGTGAAGCAATCTGTAATTATTATGCGAATGACACTATCTCTTTTTAGCATGAGATTGCTTCGTCGCTTCGCTCCTCGCAAGGACACCCAACTATTGTGAAGGGGTATTCCCACCTTATTGTTATATCAAGCATTAATTATTAATCATCGCACCCTGAGCCTGTCGAAGGGTGCGATATTATTTCGACCTTGCTGGAGCAAAGGGAAGTAAACAGAAAACTTTGGTTCAAATCACTCCACTCCGCTCGCGATGACACCATAATAAGGAATGTTATAATCCGCCCGATAAGGTCTTATTAAGGAGAATAATCCAATGGTTCTGGACATCCAATCCACGCGAGAAAAAATCTGTGAAATCGGTCGGCTGCTCTATGACCGCAAACTGACCGACGCAGCCGGCGGCAACATCAGCGTCCGCGTTGGCGACCATATTTGCATCACCCCGCGCTATGCCGGCTCCAATTTCCAGTGGCGGCTGAACCCGGACCAGGTGCTGGTCACCGACTGTGACGGCAACAAACTGGAAGGCAACGGCGAGCTCTCGCGCGAGTCCAAAGTCCATTTCCGACTGTTCAGCGAATTTCCCGACGGCAACGCGGTGGTCCACTGCCACGCCGAGCATGTGCTGGTTTTCTGCGCCGCGGGCGTACCAATGATCCCGGTGCTGGAAAGCACACTCAAATTCGGCGAAATCGGCTTCTGCGCCTTCGCGCCCGCCCACTCCAAAGAACTGGCGGATTCCATCGCGGTTGAACTGCACAAGAAGGAAAAAGCCCTTAAATCTCAGGCTGCCGCTGTGATGGCGCCCTGGCATGGCTTGTTCGTGCTGGGTAAAAGCCTCGACGCTGCTTACGATGCCGTGGAACGCATTGACGGCAACGCGCGCATCTTGCTGACCAGTTCGCTATTCTGGAGCATGGACGAAAAAGTGCCAAGTCTGAAAGCGCGTTCCGAACTGCTTAAGCAGGAAGCCGCCAAATTCGGCAAGGAATTTTAATTTCCCAATACTTTTCAGGATTTTCGATATCAATTAAAGCTTGCTCTTGGCAGGTGATACGATTATTTTTTATTGAGGAATAATGCTCGAAAAATACTTTTTACGCCTGCCCACCCCGCAGGATGCTTCCTCGGTTTACGAATTAATGATACGTTGCGACATCCGTGATGTGGGTTTTCCCGATACTGATAAAGAAGATGTGCATCATGACTGGGAGCGTATCAACCTGGCGCGCGATGCCTGGCTGGCCTTTGACGCTAAAGGCGCGCTGCGCGGTTACTGTGCCGATCTGCCCTGGGGTGAGGGGGTGCGCACGGTGATCTATGACGACCCCGGCACCGAGAATACCGACCTTTTCCTGGGGCTGCTGGTGATGTGTGAGAAGCGCGCGGCTAACATCATTCAGGAGTTGAACGATCCCGCCAAACGCGGCATCTATACGCATGTATCTGATACCGCTTCCCACCAAAAATCAATTTTAGTGGAAGCCGGTTACAGTATCAAGAAAAATATCTTCAATATGCACAAGGAGCTTTCCGGCGACCAGCCCGAGCCCGAACTCCCGACCGGGTTCAGCATCCGCACAACCGTCACCGGGCAGGATGAGCCTGCCATCCACACCCTGGTGCAGGAAGCGTTTGACTGGCGCGTGCGCGACCCGCAACCCTTTGACGAGTGGGAAGAGTTCATGATCCGTTCGGATATCTACAACGAAAACCTGTGGTTCCTGGCGGTCAAGGGCGGTGAGATCATTGGCACCTGTCTCTGTTACAAATACTCGGACATCGGCTGGATCCGACAATTGGCGGTACAAAAACCTTACCGCAAACTCGGCATCGGTCGCGCGCTGCTGCAGCGCTCATTTCAGGCATTCAAAGCGCTGGGCATGCCCAAAGCCGGCTTGGCCGTAGAGAGCGTCAATGCCAACGCCTGCCACTTTTACCAGACCGCCGGCATGTACAAAGCTGTCCATCTTGATGAATACGTGAAAGAGATTTAATCTCCTCTCCCCAGCGGGGAGAGGCGGGGCTATAGCACAGAGCGCTGCGTGGTGGTGAGGGATACAAAATGTATTCCAAAAAATATCTATATTCTTTTCTCGAGTGGCAGGAAATATTTTCTAATTAAAAAGGTTATGGTAGGAGCGAAGCATGCTTCGCTCCTACCAATTTAATAATTGTGTTTTTCTATTTTTATGAATTCGATTTTTATAACTAATCGTTAGGTGAAATAAACCTTTTTCCTACCTGCCGGGACGTCAGCGAGATCTTTTTATTTTCACTTGACAACTTCAAACCTATCCTTTATCATATAGACATATTTATACCTATCTATATATCATGCCTATCAAACTGGACTGCGTAGAATTCTGTAAAGCCCTGGCGGACCCCACCCGGCAGAAGATCCTTGAGATGCTGCTGGAAAAGGAAAAAACGGTCAGCGAGGTGGTTGAGGCTTTTAACCTGACCCAACCGACCATCTCGCACCATCTGGAAATACTCAGCCGCAATGGCCTGCTGACCTTCCGCAAGGAAAGCAAGCAGGTTTACTACCGCACCAATCAGGATAACTTGGTCTATTGCTGCGGTAACCTGATGTCCAAGTTTGATTTGGATTAATTTTTTTTATATGGTCATATAGATATTTATAAATATATCAATCAATCTTCAAGGAGAGAAAAATGTCAGTAGATCAGAACCAAAAAGACCGCATCACCCAGGCGGTGAGAAGCAGATATGGCGGTCTGGCCGAACAATCCATGGAAAAATCGCAGCGCGTTTCTTGCTGCGGAGGCGGCCAGTCCTGCAGCTGCGGCAGTGACAGCGGACTTTCGGAAGAAGCGGCGGAGTTTTACAACAGCGCGGAACTTGAAGAACTGTCAAAATCCGTAACCGATATCTCACTGGGCTGCGGCAACCCCACTACCATTGGCGACCTCAAACCCGGCCAGACCGTGCTGGACCTGGGTTCGGGCGGCGGCATTGACTGCTTCCTGGCTGCCAAAAAGGTCGGCCCGACCGGACAGGTGATCGGTCTGGACATGACACCCAAAATGCTCGACCTGGCGCGCGCCAACGCCAAAAAGCAGGGCGTGAAAAATGTGGATTTCCGCTACGGGTACATTGAAGATATCCCCCTACCGGACGCATCAGTGGACGTGATCATCTCCAACTGTGTCATCAACCTTTCCGCCGATAAAGCCACGGTCTTTTCCGAGGCTCACCGCGTTCTGCGGCCGGGCGGCGTGCTGAATGTTTCGGATATTGTCACTTACAGCGGCTTGCCGCAGCAGCTGGTAGAGCAGCTTTCCGCCTGGGCGAGCTGCATTTCTGGCGCGCTGGATGAGGAAGAATACCTGGGTCTCATGCGCACGGCCGGCTTTTCACGGATTGAGGTTCTCGAGCGCAAGTACTATTCGCCCGACCTGATCTCCGCGGATGAGGGCGTTCAGGCGCTGCTTGAGGAAAGCAAACTCGACCTTTCCAAACTGGATAAAAAGATCGCCAGTATCACGCTAAGGGCGTATAAAGATAAGTTTTAGGACATTTAGCTGACCAAATTTATCCATTGGTAGGTGCGAAGCATGCTTCGCACCTACCAGTTTTATCTTTGCTAATCCCTTTTCCCGGCTATACTTTAAAAATGCCCCCCATTCCCAACCGCAAAAACCAGATCCGCAGCATGTGGCAGCTTGAGGTGCGCGAGGGCGTGTTCATCCACCCCGCCGCGGACGTTGTGCAGGAAATGGGCAACAAAGGCTATGACGTTGCCGCGGCCGAAGAACTGGTGGCAAAAGGGCATCAGCTTTATAAAATTGGCCAACTCCATGACCTGCTCCTGCTCATTTCCGATATTAACCGCCTGCTCAGGCAGGCACCGCTCATCCACCCGGAGCGCCTGGCCATCCCAAAAACACTTGAGGAAATCCGCAAGACCTGGCCAAAACCGCCAGCCGCGCGGCCGCCAGCGCTTGACCCGCACGTCTATTACGACAAGGTATACGGCGCGTGGCTGGGCAAGTGCATCGGCGGCGCGTTTGGGTTACCCGTGGAGGGCTGGACACACGAGCGCATTGTAGCCGCCTACGGTGAGATGCGCGATTACGCGGTCAAACCGCCCGAAACGCTCAACGACGACACCGGTTACGGCATCCTGCTGCTGCACGCGATCGAAGAATACGGTCCGGATTTCACCAGCGAGCAGCTCGGGCGCGAATGGGTGGCGCACCTGCCGCTGGAATACACTTACACCGCCGAGAAGATCGCCATCGAGAACATGCTGCGCGGCATCCTGCCGCCCGAATCCGGGGAGGTGGACAACCCCTACAACTGGTGGATCGGCGGGCTGATGAAGGGCGAGGTGTGCGGGCTGCTGGCGCCCGGCCGCCCGGAGTTGGCCGCGGAACTGGCCATACGCGACGGGGTCATCGCGCACAGCGGCGAGGGCGTTTATGGCGAGATCTTCTGCGCGGTCCTGGTCAGCGCGGCTTTCTATGAGACCGATATGCGTAAGCTGCTGGAGACCGCGCTTTCTTACATCCCCCCGCAGAGCAAACTGACCGAGGTCGTGCGCCAGACGATGGCCTGGTGCGCGCAGGCGGACGACTGGCGCATACCGATGCGTAAGGTGTACGAAACCTACGCGAAGCAATACCATTGGGTGCACACCTTTCCCAACGCAGCCATGGCCGTCATCGGGCTGCTGTTTGGCAGGGGCGATTTTGAGGAGACACTGCGCATCACCGCGCTGTGCGGGTTGGACACCGACACCACCGCCAGCCAGGTCGGCGCGCTGGTTGGAGTGATATTAGGCGAGTCAGGCATCCCCGCCAAATGGAAAGACCCGCTGGGGGACCGGGTGGAGACGTATGTGGAGGGGTTTGAGAGGATGAAAATTCCTAAATTGGCAGAAATTACTTGCCAGGTTGAACAACTGTTTAGATAACAAATTAAAAAAGTTGGTTATTAATTTATGAATTGAAGAACCACTTTTCTATATAGGATTAGGTTTTAATCCAATGATTTCTCGAAGGTTTTCTCAGAAGTCCTAACTTTTCTAAAAATTGTAACTGTTGCCTTATTTTTGCCTGTATATATTGATTTTCAGGATATTTTTGCTTAAAAACATCTTCGTACTTGTATATTTCATTTGTAGCAAATTGACCTTCAGGTAAATAATCGTAAACCAATTTCATCCAGCCAACTAAATCACTATTGCTAATTTTTGGGGTTGGTAATTCTTCTTCTAATTTTTGCATTTCCTTATATTTTGGATGATCTGATATATTCTTATCTTTTTTTGCTAACCTGAATAATTCTTCATAGTCATTAACATAATCAATGTTTGGTTTAATTCTTCTTTTTGCGACTTCTATTTGAAGAAATGCATTTGATAGATCAGAATAAACTTCATCAGAATTTGGCGAAGATATCTCCAAGTTAATTTCCACATTATCAATTAAGCCTCCCCGTGTCAGATTCGAAGAGCCAACAATCGATGTTGTATTTCCATGCTCTTGATTGAATAAATACAATTTAGGGTGATAAGTAGCAGTTTGTTGAAGGTTTCCGCGTAAGCAATACAACTCAAATAAATTGTTAGATTCAGAAACATTAATAAATTCTCTTAAAACCTCTGGATCTGTTGTGTGAAAATCCAAACCAATTAATAAGGTTGCTCGTCCACCATTTGCTAGAAAAGAGTAAAAGGCGTCTTTAACTAAACGAAACCCCGAATATTTTGCGAATGCGACTGCTATCCTTATTCTGCTTGATTTTTCAATGGCACTATTTAATTCATCCGCTAATTTGATTTTGTGATTATCTATAACCTTGATATTCAAGAAAACCTCCCTTCTAGATCTAACATATTCATTTATTGTTATTATTAGAAAAGTTACATAAGGATGCGGTGTTTTAGATTTTTGTATTATTTCTAAGTTGACCCTATCTTTATTTGGAAAATATCCATTAACAATGTTTAGCTTTATATTTTAAATATCTGGATACTTTCCACATTTTATGTGATGAAATGATGTAGTAATACAAAGAATAAAAGAACAAATATATTTTTTTCATTTGGTTACCAAATTAACTCTAGTAACTTTTTTAAAATTGCTTAAATTTTCAAAGACCAAAATAATTTATCACAATCATACTTGATAAATTTTTTCACTAATGCGTCGCGCAGGCGATGCACGGATCAAACGCCCGCACCACGCGCCCCACGGCGCGCTCCAGTTCCAGGTTGACGCTGTCAGCGGTGATGTACCTTTCCGCCGCCACGCGCAGAGCGCGCTCAATAGCCAGCATATTGTGCACGGTGGGGATGATGAACTCGCCCAGAGCGATCGTCCCGTTCTCGATCACGTAGTGGTGAATGAGCGGCCCGCGCGGCGCTTCCACCAGCCCCCAGCCTTCGCCGTCTCTGGGCGTGTAGGGCAGGTGCGGGTCACCCTTATCCAGCGGCGCTTCCAGCAGCACGGCGCCGCGCTCGATGGCGTACACCAGCTCGATCCCGCGGCACAGGTCAAACAGCAGGATGGGGTGCGCCGGGTGGCCAAACTCCGCGCGCAAGCGGTGCAAAAAATCCCCGGCCAGTTTGGTGCCCATGGTGCGCGTCATGTTGGCGCGCGCCAGCGAATTGGCGCGCATCACCTCGCCCTCATACGAGGTGCGCCCGGCGTAGGAGTAATCAGTCTCTTCAAACGTAAGGAAATTGCGGAATTCGCCAGCCGTGAATTCGCGGCAGCACTCGCCCGCGGGGGTCATCACGCGGATGATCTCCGAGTTATAACGCGGGGTGTCGCGTTCGGTGGAGGTGATGTAGTAGGCCGGCTGGTCGTCGCCCCAAGTGCCGATGCGCTCTTTCATGCGCATGGTGATATCCCAGTAGAACTCCACCAGTTCGCAGGCCGCGGGCAGCGCCTCAAGCAGGCGCTGGCGGAATTCGACAGCCCGGGCGGCGTCTATGCCGCTGCTCATTCCGCCCACCACCGCCTTGACCGGGTGGATGAACTGCCCGCCCACCAGGCTGATCAGGTCGGTGCCCAGCTGGCGCAGTTTCAACGCGCGCCGGGCGATGTTGAACTGGGCGGTCTTATCCGCCTCTTCGGTCGATATGTGAAAAATGCTGTCCACGCCCAACCGGTCGGGCATGGTGAAAACAAACAATGACGTAGCCTGGTTCTGGATGATCTGCCCCAGCAGCAGCAGCTCACGAAGATCATCCGCCAGTTTGGTCGGCTGAACGCCGTAGGCATTCTCAAGCGCCTTGACCGACGCCACATGGTGCGCGGTGGAGCACACCCCGCAGATGCGCGGCACGATCACCGGCATCTGCTCGGCTGGCACTCCCTGCACCATCAGCGTAAAGCCACGCTTTTCCATAGCCTGGAAGCGCGTGGAGATCACCTTGCCATCGCGCACCTCAATCTCAACGCGCGCGTGGCCTTCAATGCGGGAGAGCGGAAAGGTCAGCGTGGTCATTAAAGCACTTTCTCCTTCGGGCGCGGCGGCTTTCCCTGCCCGGCGTAGTCCGAGAACTGGAACAGGAACAGGGCCAATTGCGGCGAGACCAGCGCCTCGCACAGTTCGTCCTGCGGGATTTCGGTCAGCGCTTCAAACACGCGCTGGATACTGGTCAGCCAGACCTGCGAATCTTTTTCGATCAGCACATCGGAAGGCCCCCTGCAGCCCACACAGGGATGGCCGGGGCGTGTGCACAGCGCGCGGCAGCCCCCGCGCGTAGACGATCCCACGCATAGATAGCCCTGGTTGATCAGGCAGATCTCCGGCAGCACCTCGCCGCGCTGGAAGCCGGTCAGATGCTTCGGTTTCATATCCTTTAGTTTCTTACGCCCGCATTCCTGGCAGACGATCATGGAAGCCGAGAAATCCGGCGGTTCCAGCAGCGCGGCCATGAAGAGTTCGGGCGTGGGCGGGCAGCCGGGTAGAAAAAGGCTGACCTCCACGAAATCATCCACCGGCTGGCTTTTAGGCAGCAGGCGCGGCAGGTCACGGCGCTGTGTTTGCGACATGAATAATTCGCGCACCTCGTCGCGGTTGCCCAGGTTGGCTACCCCGCCGGAGATGGCGCAGGTGCCCACCGCCACCACCTTTTTGGCACGTTTCACCGCGCGCCGCAGGTTGTGCAAGTCCTCGTCCGAGCGCACCCCGCCGGAGATGAGCAGCACGTCCACTTCCGGCACATCATAGGCGCTGACCACCAGCGGCATATACACCAGGTCGAACTGCTCCACCCACTCACTGGCGTTCAGCAGCGATACTTCACAGCCGGCACAACCGGAGAGCTGCAGCACAGCAAATTTGGGCGGAGTCTTGGCGGTCATGGATTTCTCCTCAAGATAATTCATTCCTCCTGGTGTTAAAACACACTTTTAGTATACACTGCCGCAGGATAAATGTAATTATTTAATCGAGTGGGGGTTGTCCAAAAAGTCAATTTTGTCATGTTGAGCGCAGCGAAACATCTCATAATTATTAAGGAAAGACTCTTCGCTACACTCAGAGTTACATGGTTCTTTCTAAACAGCCTCTTATCCTAGATTTGATATTCTCGGAATATTCCTTTATTATCAATAATTTCCTCGAAAACCTGTTGAAAACCCTAAAGGTCTGGCTAAACAAATATTGGCACATCTTTTGCAACATCATTATTGACCTTCAGGCATTCAACTGCCCGCGGGTCAGGAGCCAATATGCACAAATTTCTATTAAAAACCTTTGCCACCCTGCTGGCAGCCGGCGGTCTGTTCACCTGGTTCCGCACGGACGCGTCTGTGCTGGCTGGGGCTGCCGCGCTGGGCATGGATGACAGTTCCGCATGGCTGGCTGCCAACAGCCAGGATCCCAAGCCTTTCGACCTGCTCGAAGCGGTGGACGCGGGTATGCTGCGCGTTGACCTGCCCTGGAATGAGGTAGTGTCCGCGCCCGGCGTTTTTGCCTGGGCTTACAAAAGCGATGAAGGCTATAAGGACTTAGCGCAGCTTTTTTCGCGGCTCGACAAGCGCGGCATCAAACCGGTGCTTATCCTCAGCGGCGGTCCTTCCTTCCTTAATAGTCTTTATCCGCAGCAGCCAGTGATGCGTGAAGAATTTCTGGCTGCCTGGGAAAATTATGTGCGCGCGGCAGTACAGCAGTTCTGCGACAATGTGGATTTCTGGCAGGTCGGCGCGGACATCAACGATCCCGCTGCCTGGGGAAATGTGATCTTCCCCTCGGCGGATTCACCCGTCTCCCCGCCTGACCCGGCGCTTTACGCGGATATGCTCAGGATCGCGTACAACGTCATCAAATCCGTTCAGGCAACCGATACCGTCATTATGGGCGGTCTGGTTTTGGGCGGGGACTGTGCGTTTCACCCTGTTGCTTATCTTCAAGCGCTCAACGATCTGGACGCCTGGTACGCCTTTGATGCGCTCAGCGTTGAACTGCCTGCGCTCAACGGCGCGCCGGAATCCGCCCAGGTGGACGCCTGCGCCTACGCGCCCGTCCAGTCCAGCGGTATGCCCCTGGCCGACAGCCTGCGCGCGATCACCGACTTCATTCAAACAGCCGGCGCGAAACCGGTGTGGGTGCATAACCTGTCATTCTCCGTTGACGTTCTGTCAGCCAAAGCCGCAGAGCGCGGAACGCTGCCGGAGGTTGTGGAATCCGACTATATGTCGCGCGCGACAGCCATCCTGTTAGCCTACGGCGGCGCGGACAAGATCTTCTGGCGCTACGCTCCGCTTTCCGGCACACCGGGCGCTATCGCCCTGCAAAGTTACGCCAACCTCGCCAGCACCCTTGGCGGCGCGCGTGAAAGCAACGGCGCCAGCCTGCCGGGCAGCGATTTTGAAGTGGCCAGTTTCCGCGGCAGCGGCAGGCTGGCTGTGCTCACCTGGCGTAAGGCTGGCGGCGATGAAGCGCTGCCGGCAGTTATCCCCGGCTTTGAAGGCTATGACCTGCGCGCCTGGTCAGCGGATGCAGCCTCGATGAAGAACAAATTCGGTGTTGCTTTGCAAGTGGATTCGGGCGGCAGCACCGCGCTGCTGGTCAGTGAACGGCCGGTGCTCATCAGCGCCAAACCCGCTGAACTCAAGGAATCGCTCACATTGCTTGCCAGCGACAGCGCCGCGCAGGCCGGCAAAGGGCTGCAGGCCAAATTCGCCAGTTTCGTGCAGGCGCAGAAAGCCAAAGCCGCCGAGAAGGTGGGCGCCTGGGTGGATGAGCAGCAGCAGAGCCTGATGCAGACACTCAAGAACAGTTTCAACCAGTGGCTGCGCAAGAGCCTGGGACTGGCCAAGGGGTAAAATGGACCTGAGAGGAAAAATGAAACTCAATAGAATTCTTATTGTTGCGCTAGTCCTTCTTCTGGCGGGAGTATCCTGCCAGGTTCAGACGCCGGTCGTGGAAGCCCCCGCGGTTGGCACCTCCGTTCCCGCGCCCAAAGTAACCGAACCGCCCGTTGTGCAGTCAACAACGATCAATGTTGAAAACCTGGCACAGCTGGAAAAATCTGCCAGTCTGCAAGCTTCAACCGGGGCATTGAACTGCGCCTGGTCATCCGACAGCAGTTCGGTCGTGTTAATGGACATCACCTGGGCAGGGCTGTATAAAGCCGATGCTTTGGAATTGACCGGTGAGTTTACCGGTGATGAGTCCACCGCTCTTTACGCAGTTTCACCAGATGTAACGCTGGCAGCCTATTCCCTGGACGGCAAAAAGATTCAGCTCTACGATTTCGCCACCAAAGCCGATCGGCTCAGCATTACACCCGATTTTCAATATACTGGCGTTTTCTTCTCCCCGGACGGAACCCGTCTGGCAGTTGATTCGCTGGACGCGATCGAAGTAGTGATTTATGACACAGCCACCGGCGAGCGGGTAAACAGCCTGAGCGGATTTGAGACCGCCGCGCCGGTATACAGCGCAGATTTCAGCCCGGACGGCAGTAATCTGCTTTGGCTTTCGCGCGGCACCGCGCAGCCAATGGAAATTTCAAGCCGGACATTAAAGCCAGCGCTCAGCCATGAAGATTTCATCTCCGCGGCCAGGATGTCGCGCGATAACAGTAAAATCGCCACAGCCGCGGCTGGCACATTGAACGGCGAAATGCAGCCGCTGGTGACGCTTTGGGACACGCAAAGCGGCGCCGTGCTCTGGCAGATGGGAAATGCGGAATATTTCAGTTCACTTGACTTTTCCCCGGATGATACGATTCTTGCCACCGGTACCAGGAATGAAGTCGTATTCTACGATGTCGCTTCTGGAATAGAACTCTCACGCTTGCAGACCGGCGGGGACGTGATCAACAGCCTGGGTTTCTCTCCCGACGGCAAGTCCTTGCTCACCTGCAGCACGGATGGTATAGCAACGGTCTGGAAAATAAAACTTTAGACATATAGTCTTTGCGAGAGCCGCTCCACGTCTCGATTGCGACTGGGAACCGGTGCGTAGCCTCCTGGAAGGATTGCGAAGCATCCTGATAGGGGTGCAAAACATCCTTTCAGGATACCCGAAGGGTAAGCATCCAGAAGGGAAGCAATCTCCGAAGCCCTTTGCAAGAGCAAAGGGCGCAGGCAATTGCACAGGGCGTAACATCCTGTCTGCCCAGAACGAAGTGTGGGGTAAGGAGAGCAAAGTGTGGTGTACCTGCCCACGACGGCTTCAAGCCGCCGAAGGGCGAGGTACTTTAACCTATTCGGTGCCTACGGAAAGTCGCCCTACTTTTAATTCACACTGTATCCCAGTGATACTTACAGTGTTGACTAATAAGTAATATTGTTAGAATAAGGCATTGTAGTAATTATTTCCAATTATTAATTATCAGGAGTGAATACGATGAAAACGGATACACAGAAACCAAACGCTTACCGCTGGGCAGTCATGCTGGCATTTATGGCTGTTGTTGCAATCAATCAATTGCTCTGGATCACCTACGCCCCGGTGACCAGTGACGCGGCTAAATATTACAACGTGTCAACTTTAAGCATCGGGCTGTTATCTATGAGTTTCATGATCGTCTATATCCTGGTGTCCATCCCCGCCTCCTGGGTGATCGACCGCTATGGAATCCGCATAGCGGTCGGAATTGGCGCGGTATTAACTGGTGTTTTCGGTTTGATGCGCGGACTGGCAGGTAGCAATTATTCCCTCGCGCTCTTCGCGCAGATCATGATCGCGGTTGGCCAACCTTTCATCCTAAATGCCATCACCAGTGTCGCGGCCCGCTGGTTCGCTCCTGACGAACGCGCTACCGCCTCAGGTTTGGGATCGCTCTCTATTTACCTTGGCATTCTCGTGGGCATGCTGGTAACCCCTTTGCTTGCCCTCCGCTTCGGGATCAGCCAAATGCTCCTCATTTACGGCATCCTGTCGCTTCTCCCGATCCTAACCTTTTTTATTTTCGTGAAGGAACGTCCAGCCAATGCGGCAGTTTCAACCGAACCGGAAGTCCGCTCGCTGATGTTTGACGGGCTGCGTGAAACCTTTAAGAACAGGAATTTCCTCCTTCTCCTGGCAATCTTTTTCGTAGGGCTCGGCGCGTTCAACGCGGTAACCACCTGGATTGAAGATCTGCTAAAACCCAGAGGGTTTACGATTACGCAAGCCGGGGTTACCGGTGGGATGATGATCATCGGCGGCATTATTGGGGCAGTGGTCATGCCTACGCTCTCTGACCGCAAGCATAAACGGGTGCCGTTTATCCTCGCGTCTATCCTGGGCGCGACTTTGGGGCTGGCAGGCGTCACTTACGCTGCAAGTTATTTTATGCTGTTGGCTTCTGCGTTTGTGCTGGGATTCTTCCTGCTCAGCGCCGGCCCGATCGGGTTTCAGTTTGGCGCCGAGATCACCCGCCCGGTGCCTGAAGGTACGTCCAATGGTCTACTGCTTCTGATGGGCCAGATTTCCGGCATTCTGTTTATCTTTGGAATGGAACTGCTCAAGTCACCTGAAACCGGGTCCATGACTGCTTCGCTGAATGTACTGCTAGGGTTGATGGTCGTTGTCCTGCTGCTTTGCACGCGATTGAAAGAGCCAGCTTCAGTTTAAAGAATTTCGCGACTTTCCCTTCTATGTAGGGTGCGGTCTCTGACCGCACCTTTTTGTGATTCGCTTTCAGTGCACCCTACACTTTCTGTCATTGCGAGGAGCGTAGCGACGACTGGGAACCGGTGCGTAGTCTCCTGAAAGGATTGCGAAGCATCCTGATAGGGGTGCAAAACATCCTTTCAGGATACCCGAAGGGTAAGCAATCTCCGAAGCCCTTTGCAAGAGCAAAGGGCGCAGGCAATTGCACAGGGCGTAATATCCTGTCTGCCCAGAACGAAGTGTGGGGTAAGGAGAGCAAAGTGTGGTGTACCCACCCACGGCGGCTTCAAGCCGCCGAAGAGTAGGGTACTATTTTCTCCTGGCCGCAAAGTAAAAAAATCAAATTTCTTACGACTGTAGCTCGCTGTGATATAGTTTTACGTAAGAAAATTTCAATCGAACGAGACTGCTTCCCTACTGAATGCTGCGCTATCGCCCAAAATCTGGGCTTGCTGTGACATAAATTCAAGCGGGAAGAATCAATCGATCCAACAGCATCCCCACCGGGATCATTTGGGGGAGTAAGGATTCGCCTATAGCGCTCTTCGTGTTAGACCATCCCAATAATAATCTTGATTTCTTAAGGCTGTATAATCTTTTTATTTGTAAACGAGAAGTTATTAAATTCATGAAAACCAATAACCAGGACGTCATGCTCCCATTGCAATTCACTGAAACCCTGCCCAAATACCTGGCGTTTGACCTCGAAATCTCCAAAGTCATCCCGGACGGAGTAACAGATTTCATGCGCTTCCGCCCGCTTGGCATCAGCTGCGCGGCAACCCTGACCAGCGATGGCGACCTGATTCTCTGGCATGGCAAAGACAGCCAGGGCAGCATCACCAGTCAGACACCGGTCAAGCAGCTCAACGCCCTTGTAGCCTATATCATGGAACGCCGCCGCGAAGGGTATAAGATTGTCACCTGGAACGGGCTGGGGTTTGACTTTGACATTCTTCATGAAGAAACCGGCGGCAACCCCGACTGCAAATATCTGGCGCTCAACCAATGCGACATGATGTTTCACCTTTTCTGCGAGAAAGGCTACCCTCTCTCGCTGGATAAAGCAGCAAGAGGCATGGGACTGGCAGGCAAGACCCCCGGTGTGGATGGCTCACAAGTGCCTATGTTATGGCAGCAAGGCCAGTTTGACATGGTGCTGGAGTATCTCTCTCAGGATGTGAAAACCACACTGGAACTTGCCTCAGTCTGTGAGAGTAAGCATCATCTGGAATGGTTCAGCAATACGGGCAAACTGCAGCGCCTTGCCCTACCCAAGGGTTGGCTGAGTGTGGAAGAAGCCTTGAAACTACCCGAACCGGACACCTCCTGGATGTCCAATCCCTGGCCGCGAGGAAAGTTCACCGGCTGGCTGGACAAGTCTTAGAAATTCACTTAAGCTGTTAGCCCCAAGTTAAAATGTCACCTAGTTGTCCAAAGATAAGATGTCCCATTGTGTCAGGGGGGTATGAATAGATAAAGGTGTCTTGAATCCTTTCCGCCAGGGGTGATCAGGAGCAGGTTGAAGCGGTTTGCGAAG
>JAUYCC010000001.1 GCA_030692365.1 Pelolinea sp.
TGACCTTTTATTCGCTGTATCACTTCCAAGCGGATAATCTCTTTTTTGCTCATGGTTAGTAGTTTGTCCACTTTCTTGTCCCTTTCCAAAGGGGACATTTTAACTTTGCAGAAAGGGGACATTTCAACTTTGCGCTAACAAAAAACCCCATAACCCTTGACAACATACCCCCACATATGGTATAAAATGCGGAATTTGTGTGCACATATAGGCATCAATGAAACCAATCATACACCAACGGCACCGCGACCAAAGAAAAAGCAAAATATTTTTATTTTTGTATTTTGAAGCCCCTTTCTTAAGGGGCTTTTATTTTGTCAAAATGAATTTAAAAGTTCTTTTGTCTTGCCTTGAAGTGCCCCTTTACGTGGAAGGGATATTAGCTCGATGAAAATCAATAATGGCCTGATGGTATTGCCCGGTATGGCAGATGTTCATGTTCACCTGCGCGTTCCTGGCGGTGAGCACAAAGAGGATTACCGCACCGGAAGTGCAGCCGCGCTGGCAGGCGGGATTACCTCATTGATGGCCATGCCAAATACAACTCCTCCCATCATCACATTGGAAGATTGGCAAACTGCCCAGAAAAAAGCCAATGAGGAAAGTCTTTGCGATGTTGCCCTGTTTGCAGGTGCTTCTGTAACCTTTCTGGAAAGCTTGCCTGAATTAAGTCGCTATGCCCCCGCGCTTAAACTTTATATGGACCTGACCTATGGAGAGCTGCGGGTGGATGGGTTGGATAACCTGGCTCGTATTGCCCAACTTTGGCCGCGCGAAAAAGTCCTGGCACTGCATGCGGAAGGAGACTCCGTGAAAACAGGTCTTGACCTGGCGAAAAAATACCACCGGCGTGTGCATTTCTGCCACATCAGCCGCAAGGAAGAAATTGAATGGATTGCCGCCGCAAAAAATCAAGGTTTACTTGTTACATGTGAAGTGACTCCACATCATCTCTTCTTGAATGAATCTGATGCGAAGCGCCTTGGTCCGCTGGGTGATATGCGCCCGCGATTGGCTAAGCAAAGTGACTTGGATGCTCTTTGGGCGCACATTAACACTACTATTGATTGCGTGGCCAGCGACCATGCTCCGCATACCCTGGCAGAAAAGCAGAACAGTGAGAACCCGCCGCCGGGTGTCCCCGGGTTGGAATCAACTCTGCCCCTGCTGCTTACGGCAGCGGCGGAAGGTCGTTTAAGCTATGAGCGCCTGGTTGCCCTGTTGGCTGTCAATCCACGACGAATTTACGGGCTTCCAGAGCAACCTGAAACATGGATAGAGGTTGATCCCAAGGCATGCTATGTATTTCCTGAGCATAGCCTTTACACAAAATGCGGCTGGTCACCTTTTTCCGGATTTCCTGTACAGGGACGAATCCGAAAAGTGGTTCTCCGCGGAAAGGATGCGGTCAAAGACGGAGTTGTTCATGAGTTTGTTCGTTAAGCAATCTAAAATAATATTTATAAAACTAGGAGAAAAATGAATCAAATTACACTTCCCAAATTATTCAACCTGGGAGACCGAAAACTGGAACCCAAGTTTCGTAGCAGTTTTTATATGCAGGATATCCTCTCTGTTGATCAATTTGACAAAGAATCGCTATCATACCTTTTCACCCGTACCGAAGAAATGTCTGAAATGGTCAATCAGGTCGGTACCTGTGATTTATTAAATGGATATACCCTGGCTTGTGTTTTTTATGAACCCAGCACGCGCACCAGTGCATCCTTTATCGCGGCGATGGAACGCTTGGGTGGGAAAGTGATTCCGATTACGCAAGGCATTCAGTTCTCTTCGGTTTCCAAAGGAGAGAGCCTGGAAGACACGATGAATACCCTGGAAAAATATTCTGATCTGATAGTGTTGCGCCACCCGGAATTGGGATCTGTCGCGCAGGCGGCCAAGTACGCGTCAGTGCCGATCATCAACGCAGGTGATGGCGTGGGTGAACATCCTACCCAGGCATTGCTGGATTTGTATACCATCCGAAAAGAGATGAGCAGGATAGATGGATTAAGGGTTGCAATGGTGGGTGATCTTCGTAATGGCCGCACAGTTCACAGCCTGACCAAACTGCTAATGAATTATGACGTCAATTTTCGGTACGTTTCCCCCGACACACTGCGGCTGCCGCTTAACCTGATGAATGATTTGATCAATAAAGGCTTCGACGTCAGGGAAGACGATCGTGTTGAAAATGTGATTAAGGATGTGGATGTGCTCTATGTGACCCGCATCCAAAAAGAACGATTCACCGATATGGATCAGTACGAAGCAGTTAAGAATTATTTTGAAATTACCACCGAAGTCATGAAACACGCGAAACCTGAGATGATCGTAATGCACCCTCTGCCGCGCGTTGGCGAAATCCATTACGATGTGGATAAAGACCCCCGGGCTGCGTATTTCCGCCAGGTAAAAAATGGGATGTTTGTGAGAATGGCACTGCTGGCTGCTGTTTTAGGCCAGGCGTAAGCCCGGATTATTTCAAGCGTAATGAATCTTCATAAAGATTCAAATAAAAACAAACAGAAAGGACATTTCAGAAATGAGCTTCTTCTCGAAATTAACTGCAGCAATTCGCGCTAATGATACTTTGCTTTGTGTTGGGCTTGACCCGCAGCAAGATTTGCTGCCAGACGGAGAAAACATTGAAGAATGCTTGTTGGACTGGGGTAAAAGGATCATCGAGCAAACCTCTGATTTGGTGTGCTGTTATAAACCCAATTTTGCGTTTTATGAGCAATTTGGGCTGGCTGGTTTGCGCGCTTTACAGCGGACTTTGGCTGCGATTCCTGACATGATCCCTGTCATTCTGGATGTCAAACGAGGTGATATCGGGTCAACTGCCTCAGCTCTTGCCACTGCTGCTTATGAGCAGTGGGGGGCAGACGCGGTGACCCTTTCACCATATCTTGGGGAAGATAGTATTAAACCTTTTCTTGCGTCCGATGGGAAAGCAGTATTTATCCTATGCTATACGTCCAACCCATCTGCCGCGCAGGTTCAACAACACGGCGTACCTCCGCTCTTTGAGCATATAGCGCGAACCGCACAAAATTGGGGTAACCCTGAGCAGATCGGATTGGTGGTTGGCGCCACGCAGCCTGATGCGCTGTTGGCTGTCCGGGAAATCTGTCCACAGACCTGGATTTTGGCTCCCGGGGTGGGGGCTCAAGGCGCTAACCTGGGTGTGGCTTTACGAGCCGGCTTAAGGGCTGATAGCAGCGGTTTGATCATTCCGGTCTCCCGCGGCGTCATAGCCGCGGCTGATCCGCGGCAAGCAGCTATGGACCTCAGGGATAATATCCGGCGAGAGCAAGCCAAAGTGCGAAGCGAATCATCCGAAGTCTATTCAAGAAAGACCGACCTTATTGCTGACCTTTTCAAGGCAGATTGCATAAAATTCGGAAACTTTGTATTGGCATCGGGAAAACAATCACCGATCTATATCGATTTACGGAGAGTAATTTCTTTCCCTGGCCTTTTCCGAAAAGTTACACAAGCCTACGCCGAAATAGTGCATGGGCTAAAGTTTGACCATATTGCCAGCGTGCCTTACGCCGCCTTACCAGCGGGGTCAGTGGTCGCCTGGCAGTTGGGCGTATCCATGATTTATCCGCGCAAGGAGGTAAAACAGCATGGAACCGGCCAGGCGATTGAAGGCAGCTTTGAAGCCGGTCAGTCAGCAGTGATGATTGAGGATGTCATCACCACAGGTGGCAGCATTGTTACCGCGGCTGATGTACTAAGGCAGGCCGGAATCGTTGTGAAAGATGTGGTTGTGTTAGTGGACCGCGAACAGGGTGGATGTTCTAAAATGGAAGAGATTGGCCTTAACCTCCATTCAGTGCTTAAATTTAGCGAAATAGTATCGGTCCTTAAACAAAAAGCCTTGGTTGACGCGGAAACATACAAGATCGTAATGCAATATATAAATGACAATGCCGCGAATTGACATATCCTGTGAATTTCTAGGGCTAAAAATGAGCAGCCCGCTGGTGTTGGCTTCCGGCATTATTGGAACCAGCGCGGGGCTGCTGGAACGGGCGGCTCGCTGCGGTGCGGGAGCGGTGACTTCCAAAAGCTGCAGTCTTGAGCCGCGCCTGGGACACCCCAACCCTGTCGCAGTGGAATGGGGAGGAGGGGTGATCAATGCCGTGGGTTTGACCAACCCGGGGGCTGATGAGGAAGTTCATTTGTTACGAGAAGCCAAAGCCTGCCTTAAACTCTTGGGAATTCCTTTGATCGCGAGCATTTTCGCTTCAAGCGTCGAACAATTTGGCCAGGTGGCAGCCATAATCAGCCAGGCTGAACCGGACTTGATCGAAGTCAATATTTCCTGCCCGAATGTTGGCGATGAATTTGGCACACCTTTTGCCGGTTCGCCTGAATCAGCCGCGGCTGTAACTGAAATTGTCAAATCCTCCACCCACATCCCGGTGAGTGTTAAGCTTGCGCCCAACGTACCCAGCATTGCGCGAATTGCTTCTGCGGTTGTAAAGGCAGGCGCTGATGCGATTACTGCGATTAATACGATGCCCGGAATGATTATTGATGCCCAGGCGGGCAAGCCTGTGCTCTCCAACCACATGGGCGGGATCTCGGGTTATGTTCTTAAACCAATTGCTTTGCGCTGCGTGGCGGAGATCAGGCAAGCTGTAAATGTGCCAATTATTGGAACCGGGGGCATTACCACCGGATTGGATGCTGCTGAAATGCTGATGGCAGGGGCGACTGCCGTTGGGGTCGGGACAGCGGTCTGGTTTCGCGGTCCTGAGGCTTTTGCCTTGATAAACACTGAACTGATCGCCTTTATGGAACAGGAAGGATATTCTGATTTGGAAAGTATGAGAGGGATTGCAATCCATTGAATAACCATCAATCTTATCAATCATTCCGGCTTGTGCAAATCAGGAAAGAAAATAGTGCGACCAACAGTCTGATATTTGATCAACCTTTAATTGACGCGCAACCCGGGCAATTCGTGATGGTTTGGCTGCCCGACATTGGGGAAAAACCTTACAGCATTCTCGATTGTGAGCCTTTCTCTATTGCTGTGTCCTCAGTAGGTCCTTTTAGTAAAGCCTTATTTAACCTCCCTGCTGGCAACCGGGTTTGGGTGAGGGGACCGCTGGGGCAGGGTTTCAGATTGAATGGCAGCCGGCACTTGCTTGTAGGCGGTGGCTATGGCGCTGCTCCCTTGCTTTTCCTCGCCCGGCAGGCATGCAGCCGTAAAAATGAGGTTAAAGTATGCCTTGGAGCGCGTTCAGCCGGGGATATTTTGATGACGGATGCGTTCAAAGCCTTGGGTTGTGAGGTATTTATCACGACGAATGATGGCGGTCTGGGTGAAATGGGATTGGTTACTCAAGCTGTGGATTCGGTTTTGAAACATTTTAAAGCGGATACCCTTTATGCTTGCGGACCTGTACTGATGCTGTCTGCCCTTACGGAAATATGCAAGAAAGATAATGTCCCTTCTCAACTATCGTGGGAAGCGCGGATGCGCTGCGGGATTGGATTGTGCGGTTCTTGTGAGCTGGATGAAGAGGTTCGTAAGTCAGCAGGTATGCCGGTCGGTTGGCTGACTTGTAAAGATGGTCCTGTTTATATAAATTCATAAAATAAATTATCCGGATCACTAGTTTATCAATTGAGATTTTCCCTCTTTAGTTTTTTTTCACTTAATAAATATAAATATTTGTTAAAATTCCCATACAGTTTTTATTAATGAGGAGAATAAGCCAATGGCAATGACTTCGCGCGAAAGGGTTCGGGCGGTTTTGAATCATGAAATTCCTGACCGGGTGCCGGTTATATTGGGTGTAAGCAACGCTACTGGCATCAAAATGAAGCCCTACCAGAGAGTAAAAAAGCTGGCCGGGATCGATGCTCCAGACAACTATATCTACGAATGGCCGGAACTGGGCACTGCCAAAGTGGATGAACAAACTATGGTACGCCTGCATAGCGATGTGCGCGGTGTTCTGGACCTCTTTCCCAAAGAAGTTCAGGAGCGCAATAAAAATCGAAAACCGCATTCACACTGCCTGGATGACTGGGGCATGGGGCAGGTCGAAATTGAACCGGGCGTCTGGTTCCCAAGTTACCATCCACTGGCGGACGCGACCACCATCAAAGAGCTAGAAGATTATCCAGGTTGGCCTGTAATGGATGATCCTTACCGTGTGGCGCATGTGAAGGACGAAGCGCAAAAGCTTGCCGATGAAAAACAGTTCGCTATCATGGCCACCCCCTGGCTGATGTTCCCTCTGGAACGCGCCTTCGGCCTGCAAGGGATGGACAAGTTCCTGATGAATCTGGCCATGGTTCCGGATTTCGCGGTGGCGATGCTAAAGAAAAACCTGGAATTGTGTAAGCAGCATATGGGCCATTTCCTTGAAGCCATTGGCGATAATATTGATTTGATCAAGATCGGTGATGATCTGGGATCACAGGACAGATTGATGATTTCACCAAGAATGTACCGGCAGATGCTGAAACCGCTGCATGCCGACTTGATCCGATTTATAAAAGAACGCACCAAAGCCAAAGTCTTTTTTCATACCGATGGCGATGTGTTTGACCTGATTGAAGATTTCATCGAGATTGGCGTGGATGTACTCAACCCGATTCAGACATCAGCGGGTAAGATGTCTGATCTGCAAGGATTGAAGCAGCGTTATGGCAGCCGCCTGGTGTTCTGCGGAGCGATTGACACCCAGCATATTCTGCCGCAAGGCACACCTGAAGAAGTACGGCAGGAAGTTCGACGGGTGATCAACATCCTGGGTGAAGGCGGCGGATACATACTTGCGTCTGTGCATACCATCATGAATGAGGTACCGGCTGAAAATATCCTGTCGATGGTGGACGCGGTTGAAGAATTTGGTTATTACTCGCTGAAGAAATAAACTTAAAAGACGAAAAAGCGGGCGGCTGTATCAGCCGCCCGCTTTGGTTTAAAGCGATTCTTTTTCGTAGGGAATGCCTTCGGAGGCTGGCGCTCGGCTTCTGCCAACAACACCCGCAAGGACGATCATTGTTGCCAGGTATGGCGTCATTCCCAGAAATTCTGAAGGGATGGGAACGTTCAGGATAGACGCCCTGACTGCCAAGGTATCAAAGAAACCGAAAAGCAGGCCGGCCCCTAATGCGCCTACCGGATTCCAATTTCCAAAAATCATCGCAGCCAGTCCGATAAAACCGCGCCCCGCTGTCATTAGTTCATCAAAGCGCCCGGATGATCCCAATGTAAAGTAAGTGCCGGCAAAGCCTGCCATCATACCTCCCAGGATTACTGATATATATCGCGTTTTGAAGACGTTAATTCCCAGAGTATCTGCAGCCTTGGGGTGTTCTCCAACAGCGCGCATACGCAGCCCCCAGCGTGTTTTAAAGAGTGCGATAGTAAGCACAGTAACCAGAATGGCTGTCAAGAGTATGTAAATATTGTGGTGGAATAGAATTGGTCCGATCACCGGAATCCTGGAAAGGAGTGGTACTTCAACCTGGGGGAAAAGGCCAGGTTCATTCAGGTATTGGTATTCGACTTTCTGGATAAATTTCTGCGAGAGGAAAGAGGTCAGCCCTATGGAAAAGATATTTATGACAGTGCCGGAGATGACTTGGTTGATTTTGTATTTGATGGAAAGGACGCTGTGAATCCATGCCAACAGCGCGCCAATTAGAACGCCGGAAAAAATACCAACATACAAATTGGTAAGGCTGGAAATCACCGTGGAAACAAAGGCGGCAGAGAGCATCATGCCTTCAATTGCGATATTGATAATACCAGCCCGTTCGCACAGGATCCCGGACATTGCGCCCAATGTCAGGGGTACTGCGCGGATTATGGTGATGCGTAGGAGGCCACCCAGATTCATGGAACCGCTGGAAGCCGCCCAGGAAAGAAAACTAAATAGAAAAATGCCGACTACAACGACCAGCAAGCTGTTGGTCAATTTCTTAAAACCGCGGGCAATTTGATATGAACCAACCACCAGGCAGACGCCAGACAGCAGTGACAGAACGCTCCTTGTGGGGAATACCCAATTCCACGGGGTTACAGTAGATCCGCCAGGAACCATATTAAAAGTTGTAACGGCACCAACTTCATCCCCTTTTGAAAAAACAAGAAAGATAATCGCCGCGATGGCCAGGAAAACACCTCCCATCACAAATCGGCGGGTTTTAGAAAGATATCTTATGAAATTGTCGTTGGAAATATTTACTGCCATTAATTCCCTCCCCAACCACTGAGTTTTACGCCTTCTTCTTTTACATCCGGCTCTTTAAGGCGGTAGATAGTCCTGATTATCGCAGGCGCGGCAACAAATGCCAGAATCAGCGCTTGCAAAATTGAAATGATATCAACCGGAATTCCCGCTTTGAGTTGCATCTGACGCGCGCCGTTGCGCAGGAAGCCGAAGAGGAGAGCGGCAAGTACCACACCAAAGGGGTGGTTCTTTCCCAGCAGAGCTAGCGCGATACTGTCAAATCCATAACCGGAGGAAAAAGCGGGCAAGAGGCGATAATTAACGCCCAACACCTCATTGGCACCGGCCAAGCCCGCCAGCGCGCCTGATACCGACATAGCTGCCACTGTCGCGATGATATTGTTCATCCCAGCATATTTGGCCGCGTTCGGGTTTGAGCCCACAGTACGCAGTTCAAATCCCCAGGTGGTTTTAAAGAGCAGCCAATAAATCAGGAAAGCAATACCAAGCGCGATAAAAAACCCAATGTGAAATCGGATGGGGTCCTTAAAGAATCGCAATAATTTGGCGCTTTCCTGGATCCACGGGGATTTTGGCGTGTATTCATTAGGGTCCTTCAAGGGACCGCGCAGCATAAAATCACTTAATCTGAAAGCGATATAGTTCATCATAATGGTGTTAATCACCTCATGTGCCCCCGTCTTTGCTTTCAAAAAACCGGGTATAAAACCCCACAAAGCGCCTCCCAGCGCGCCAAACGCAAGCGCCAATGGAACATGAATTATTGGCGGCAGACCAGTAAAGGTAAAGCCTGCCCAAACGCTGGTCATCGCGCCAATAAAAATTTGCCCTTCAACACCGATATTAAACAATCCTACCCTGAAACCAAAAGCAACGGCCAACCCGCCCAGGATAAAAGGTGTGGATTGAACCAGGCTTTCAAAAAACGGAGAGAAAGCGCGCCGAATTTCCATTGCATCCCCGCCAGCCAGCGCTGCTCTGATTTTACCGATGTCACCCACCGAACCGGTGAATAACGCAGAGTATGTTGACCAGGCGACACTTAAACCTGTTTTGAGTCCATCCCAGAAGGAGACTTTAAAAGCGGCATACATCTCCAGGGAAGTAATAGCGGCAAGAAACCCGCCGAGAATTATGCCTGTGACTATAGCTAGAATGGTAACCGTCAGAGGACTCTTTTGAAGCTCTTCAAGAAAAATTTGAATAGAACCGGATTTCCTGGTGTTTTTGTGTGAATTGTTCATAGAACTTTCCTTTAGGTGAGAAGTATCTCTTCCTTCTTGCCTTTGGCTTTTTTCCGTATTTCTTCATCCGGTCGGATGCCTGCCATGAGCAGACCTACCACTTGTTTAGAAGCTTGATCCCCTTCAAGTACATCCATTATCTGCCCCCGGTACATCACAGCCACCCGATCCGATAACTGTAAGACTTCATCTAGTTCAGTAGAAACCAGCAAAATCGCAGCGCCTTCATCACGCTTCTCAATCAGGCGATTGTGAATATATTCAATCGAACCGACATCTAGTCCGCGTGTGGGTTGAGATGCTATCAGTAATTTGATCGGGCGTGAAAACTCACGGGCTACGATCACTTTTTGCTGATTTCCACCCGAAAGGGCGCTGACGGTTGTAGTCACACTGGGGGTACGGATATCAAACTTATTGACCAATTCCTGCCCATTTTTTATGATTTCATTCTCTTCGGTAATTATTCCTCTGGAAAAAGGTGGTTCAAAATAAGTGTTGAGTACCAGATTTTCCGCGACCGGAAACGCAAGAACCAAGCCGTCTTTTTGGCGATCTTCCGGAACATGGGCAGAACCGAATTTGGTGATGGTACGCGGAGCTGCGTTAGTGGCATTATTGCCTAATATTGAGATTCTTCCATCCACTGCGTGGGTCAACCCTGTCAGTGCACGCACAAGTTCGGTTTGTCCATTACCTTGTACGCCTGCGATACCCAACACTTCGCCGGAGCGCACTTCAAAAGAAATTCCGTTGACAGCCAAGCGATTTTGGGGATTAAGAACTTTCAGATTTTGGACATTCAATACTACATCGCCTGGAGTGGCTTTCTTTTTCTTAACCTGCAATTGCACCTCTCGGCCAACCATCATGGAAGCCAGTTTTTTTGTGTCGGCCTCAGCAGGGGTAGTAGACCCCACCACCTTGCCGCCTCGAATGACTGTGATACGGTCGGCGCATTCCAGCACTTCACCCAGCTTATGGGTGATAAAGATGATGGATTTTCCCTGGTCCACGAGGAAGCGCATTATATTAAATAACTCCTCTACCTCTTGAGGGGTAAGCACAGCGGTGGGTTCGTCCATAATGAGGATATCTGCGTTACGGAAAAGCAGTTTGATTATTTCAACTCTTTGCTGGGCGCCGACAGGCAGATCTTCAATTAAAGCCTTGGGGTCAATATTTAATTTGTATTGTTCCGATATTTTTATAATCTGGTCTGCCGCCTTTTTTCGATCAAGAAAATCCCCGACTTTTATAAATTCCTCACCGAGCATCACATTATCTGTGACAGTGAACACTGGCACAAGCATAAAATGCTGGTGCACCATACCAATGCCTGACCGGATGGCGTCTGTCGGTCCATTAATAGAAACCAGTTTGCCATTTACCAGAATTTCTCCTTCGTCCTGCCTGTACAGGCCGTAGAGGATATTCATCAGGGTAGTCTTGCCTGCGCCGTTTTCTCCTAAAAGTGCGTGGATTTCTCCTTTCTCAAGCGTCAGGTCAATATGGTCGTTGGCCAGCACACCCGGGAACTGTTTGGTAATTCCTCGCAATTCAAGTAATGAAGCCATTTTCACCCTCAGAAAAAGATTGTTTGACCATCAATTCTGTCTCACTTATTATAATATCCGGGTAAAAAAATGAAGCCGGGAGTATTCCACGGCTCCATTTTTTTTATTACTTACAAGGTTATGTGATTCTGGCTTATTAGCGGGTTGGTAAAGTCGCGATTTCGCCAGAGATGATCTTGGGGATCAATGCGGTGATTTCATCCTTTAGTTCCTGAGGAACTTTGGATTCCCATGCTGAACCATAGCTAAGGCCGGTGCCATCGTTTTCAAGGGTCAGTATGTAAGCTTCTCCTCCCTTGAAGGTGCCATCCAATGCTTTCTGTATGCTGTCGTACACAAACACGTCAATCTTTTTCAGAGCACTGGCAAGTACATAATCGGCTTTATCTGGATTGGCGACTGACCAATCGCTATCCACACCGATCAGCAAGCCGCTTCCGCGTTCCGCCATCACGGCAAGTGATCCAAGTCCAACCGGGCCGGCAACAGGCATGATGATGTCTGCGCCGTCATCCAGCAAGGCTTCCGCGAATGCGCGGCCGTCATCCAGGCTTTCAAAGTTGCCTGTCTGCAGGCCTTCCTGTTTTTCCATATCCCAGCCGAGGACTTCCACATTGGTTCCCTTGACTTCGTTGTAATACTTCACGCCCATCGCATAACCATCCATGAAGGCTTGGGTTGCGGGGAAGAGAATACCGACATAGGTGCCAACTTTGTCGGTTTTGGTCATGCCGGCGGCCAAGTAACCATTTAGGAAGGTCGCTTGGTCAATCTTGGTGCCGTTGCCGCGCAAATTGGGCTGCGCGAGGTAGTCCACGTCGATGATGGCGAACTTCTGATCTGGATTCGCGTCAGCGGCGGCCGCGGTCGCATCTCCCAGCAGGAAACCAACCGAGATAATCAATTCGCAGCCTTCATCGATAAAAGCGTTTATATTGACTTCATAGTCAGATTGCTGCTGAGATTCCAGGTATTTCACTTCGACGCCCAATTCTTCGGCGGCGCGCTGCATACCTGCCCAGGCTAATGCATTAAAGGATTTGTCATCGATGCCGCCAACATCCGTAACCTGGCAAAATAACTTTTTCTCGATGACTGGTTCCGCAGTCGGAACTGCTTTCGTGGGAGCTGCTTCTGCCGGAGCTTCTTCCACAGGTGCTTCCTCAACGGGCGCTGCCGCAGGTGCACAGGCCGCGAACAGCAGGGAAGCGACCATCAACAAACCTAATAAAATCGAAAGCTTTTTCATTTTTCTCCTCCAGGATTATTTTTGGCTTTTGCCAATTTGTTAAATATAGTATATAGTTTTTGCCCTTAATGAGCAATGTGTTGGGGAAAATTTAAGAAATAATCTTCCAAAATTATGAGTAACCTCACCTCCTTATTACGATTTGCGCTCATATTTCAGGTATTTTCACATTATATCATTTTAAAATTCGAGCTTTTTTACAGTAAAAAATATCTTTGAGTCTATCTCCCCTTTATTTTTTTCATCAATTCGGCAGGTATCAGTATTTCTTCACTCAATTCAATTAGAAGTTTTAGATCCTGCTTGTCAAGCGCTGCCGCATCGATCATATCCAACCGCTTTAAAAGGGTACGTTTCAATGCCTGCTTTCGGCGCCATCGGTTGATTTCTTTGTGGTTGCCGTTTAACAACACCTCAGGCACTTTCCAACCCCTGTATTCCGCCGGTCGGGTGTAATGAGGATATTCCAGTAATCCGCTGGCAAAGGAATCATCATGCGCGCCGTCCGGGTCTCCCAACGCGCCGGGCAGCAGGCGCGTGAGCGCTTCAATCAGAACCAGGGCGGGCAGTTCACCGCCACTAAGCACATAATCGCCAATTGAAATTTCCTCAGTCACCAGGTGCTCAATCACGCGTTCATCCACGCCTTCATACCGTCCGCACAATACCGCAAGGCGAGGCTGTTGGCTAAGTTCTTTGGCTTTCTGAAATGTCAGCAGTGACCCCTGCGGGCTCATCAGGATTACCGGGCACTCCGGTGGATTACCCGCGACCCCTTCAACCGCGGCGAAGAGCGGTTCGGGTTTCATCACCATTCCGCCGCCGCCGCCAAAGGGAGTATCATCGGTGGTATGGTGTTTGTCTGTCGTCCAGTCGCGGATGTTGTGTAAATTGATTTGAACGATCTGGTTGGTAATCGCCCGCTGGATGATGCTGGTATTAATATAAGGATGGAAAACGTCGGGAAAGATGGTAAAAACATCAAAACGCATAGTTTCATTCTATCTTTAAGAAAACCGCTTGGCAAGTAGTTTTTATATATAATTGGTGCAATCAGGTCAATTTTGTAAATAAAGGCCGCTTGACGCTTAAAAAGCGTAAGTGATAATATAACCCCATGGAAATTAAAGGTAGACGGTGGAATATGCGCCAGCCAAAGCGCCGTTCCAGTCCGTTTAAATTGCTTGCCTTAGTTGGGATCATCGCATTCCTTGTGTATGTCAATAAAACAGTGGAACCACTTTCGCCAACCCTGTTTTTGGCTTCGCCGACGCCTACCACTTCACCGGAGACATTCATTACTGAGGCAGAAAACCTTGCGAATGAAGGCAAATACTCGCAGGCGCTGCAGGCGTATAGCAAGGCAATTCTTGCCGACCCCCAAAATCCGGCGAATTACATTGCCTCAGCCCGTTTGTATATTTATAGCGGCAAATTTGAGAAAGCGATCGAGAACGCCAGCAACGCGGTGCTTCTCAACCAGACCAGCAGCATGGGGGAGGCGTTAAAAGGATTCGCGAAGGGGTTGATGAGCCAATACCTTGATTCTGAAGGATCTTTGAACCGCGCGATTGAACTGGACCCGAGCAATGCCTCTGCTTATGCATACTTATCAATTATCCTTTCCCAAAAAATTGTCTTGGGTGATGAGGTGTTGGGTGACCTGGACCGCTCCATCGAAGCCTCACGCAAAGCCGAATCTATCGCGCCCGATTCGCTCGAATCGCATTGGGCGCGCGGTGTGGTGCTTGAAATTACCGCCAACTATGAGGATGCGGTCACAGAACTTGAAAAGGCGGTTGGTGTGAACAGCAATATTGCTGAACTGCATATCGCCTTGGGACGCAATTATCGCTTCCTCGACAAGAACGACAAGGCGGTAGAAGAATTTACCCGGGCTAATGCTTTGAATCCTGCGGACTCTTACCCGGAGACTCTTATCTCAAGAACTTACGCGAATATCGGAGAATTCGCGCGCGCCATACAGTACGCGGAACAGGCTGTAGCAGATGAACCCGAAGATCCTTACCTTTATGGTAACCTGGGTGTGATGTACAAACAAAATTATGAGTTCAACAAGGCTGTTCTAATGCTTAAACTGGCAGTGAGAGGCGGGCTGACGCCCGAAGGAGTTGAAGTGAAAGGCCTGCCGCTTGCCTATGGGCGTATTGTTGAGTATTACTATAATTATGGCCTGGCGCTCATGGAACTGGGCTATTGCGGAGAAGCGACGGATATTGCCCAGTCTATTATTCAAAGCATTGAGAATGATGAGATCGCCACTTATAACGCCAACTATATCCTGGAGCGTTGTTACCAGAAGATCAACGATCTGCAACTGTCAAAACTGCCCACGCCAACCTTCCTTCCCACTTGGACCCCGCGTCCTTCGCCAACCCCCACGCGTGAGCCAACGCCTGAACCGTCGCCTACACCTATACCTTAAAGAAAATGTATATCCCGGAACAAAAACCGCTTTTCCGTAAACCCCGCCACCAATCCAACCCTTACCGCGTAGCGGTGATGGTTGGCATTGTTTTGGTGATGCTGATGATTTTACGTAACCTGAGCCTCGGTTCGATTACGCCCATGTTCACGGCCACTGCCACACCTACGCGTATACTGGCTTCATTTGCAGAAGAAGGCGAAACCTATTTTGTAGCCGGTGACCTGGAAAAGGCTATTGAGGCTTACAAACAGGCTGTCGCGCTTGACCCGACCAACGCGGATTTGCAAGCCGAACTGGTTCGAATTATGGTGTATTCATCTACATTGATTACCGTAGATGAACAGCGTCTGGCCCGGTTGAATGATGCCTTGGCGACTATCAATGCGGCTATTGAAGTTGTGCCGGACAACAGCATGGTACACGCGGTGAAAGCTTTTGCGCTTGATTGGCTTTCAGATCCCAACTTGGGAATGGAGGACCGTGAAGGGCTTCTCACTGAAGCGGAACAACAGGTTATTTCTGCGCTTCAACTGGACAACCAGAACGACCTTGCGCTGGCATTTTATGCGGAAATTCTGGTAGACCAGCAAAAATGGATTCAGGCAGAACAAAACATAAGTCAGGCATTGGAACGGGCGCCGGAGCTGATGGATGTTCACCGTATCAATGGTTACGTGCAGGAGTCACTGGGCAATTACGGCCAGGCGATCAGTGAATACCAGGAAGCTGTGCGAGTTAATCCAAATCTGACCTTTATTTACCTTCGTATTGGCGCGAACTACCGCAAGTTGACCCAGTATGAAATGGCTTTGGAATATTTTGATAAAGCAGCCAAGATCAATGAACAACTTGGTGTTAATGACCCTATTCCTTATTTTTCAATTGCCACTACCTATATCCAGATGGGTCAGTTTTTCCAGGCAGGTTTAAACGCGCGTAAAGGGCTTAACTTTGATCCGAGCAACTCCGATGCCTATGGCAGGCTGGGAATTGTGTATCACCGCGCCCGCAACTACGAAGGCGCCATCCCTGCTTTTGCTTGTGCCATCCGCGGTTGCGCTGCTGAGCAAAGCTGCGAGGTGCGCCAGTGCACACCGGATGTAGACCCAATGATTGCGGTGCAAGGGTTGCCATTAAGTAACGGTACTGTTGATTATTATTTAACTTATGGTGCTGTGCTGGCGGGCATGCACCGACCGGTGAATGGCTATTGCAAAGAAGCCATGCAAATCCTGAAAATGGTCAAACAAGAATACAGCACCGACCCGATCATTTTGCAAAACATCACCGAAAGTGAAACCATTTGCCGCGATTATGGTTATTCATAGCCATTAATATTAAAAGTTTATAAGATTTCGGCCTGAATCCTTGACACCCTCCTAAAAGACGATTAATATTCAATTAATTAGCACTCTATGTATGCGAGTGCTAACAATTTGAAAATCTTTTATATTGGAGGATTGTATGGCTCTAAAACTCAAACCTTTGGGCAGTCGGCTGGTTGTGGAACCCATCGAACAGGAAGATGTGACCGCTTCGGGTATCGTTCTGCCAGAAACAGCGAAAGAAAAACCTCAGAAGGGTAAAGTGCTGTCAATGGGTCCCGGTGACCGCGATGAAGATGGCAAACGCATTCCCATGGATGTCAAAGTGGGCGATACCGTGCTGTATGCCAAGTATTCAGGCACGGAGATCAAGATGGACCAGAAGAAACTCTTGATCCTCAAAGAGAGCGATGTGCTCGCGATCGTTGAAGGCTAAGAAGAAAATTTTGGAATTAAATTAAGGAGTATTTTTATGGCAGCTAAACAGTTAGTTTTTGGAGAAGAAGCGCGCAGGAAACTGCGCAATGGTATTGATGTGGTGGCTGAAGCTGTAGCCACCACCCTCGGCCCCAAAGGCCGCAATGTAGGTCTGGATCGCAAGTTTGGTTCCCCCACCATCACGCATGACGGCGTTACCGTGGCGAAAGAAATTGAACTGGAAGACCCCTTTGAAAATATGGGCGCCCAGCTTTTGAAAGAAGCTGCGACCAAGACCAATGATATCGCCGGCGACGGCACCACCACATCCACCGTTCTGGCGCATGCCATGGTTAGTGAAGGTCTCAAGACCCTTGCAGCCGGCGCGAACCCCATGATGCTGAAGCGCGGTATTGAAGCGGCTTCCAAGGCTGTCGCAGAAGCGATCAAGGAACAGGCGATTGTCATTTCCACCAAGGAAGAAATTGCCAATGTCGCCACCATTTCTGCCCAAGATCGCCAGATTGGTAACCTGATCTCCGATGTTATGGACAAGGTTGGCAAAGACGGTGTCATCACCGTTGAAGAATCCAAAGGTTTGGAATTTGAACAGGAATATGTGGAAGGTATGCAGTTCGACCGTGGCTACATTTCTGCTTATTTCATCACTGATTCCGAGCACATGGAAGCTGTTATCCAGGATCCTTATATTCTTGTTTACGACAAGAAGATTTCAGCCGCCCAGGACTTGTTGCCCCTGCTGGAAAAACTGGTCCAGATCGGCAAGCGCGAACTGGTCATCATCGCTGAAGATGTTGACGGCGAAGCTCTGGCGACTATGGTGCTCAACAAACTGCGCGGCACCCTGAACGTTATGGCTGTCAAAGCCCCCGGCTTCGGCGACCGCCGCAAAGCCATGCTTCAGGATATTGCCATCCTGACCAAAGCGACCGTAATTTCAGAAGAAACCGGCCGCAAGCTGGATACCGCTGTAGTGGCCGACCTCGGCCGCGCGGAAAAGGTTGTGTCTGACAAAGACAACACCACCGTCATTGGCGGCAAGGGCGATTCGAAAGAAATTAAAGGCCGCATTGATCAGATTCGTGTTGAAATTGACAAAACCACCAGCGATTACGACCGTGAAAAACTTCAGGAACGCCTTGCCAAACTCTCCGGCGGCGTAGCCATCATCCGTGTTGGCGCGGCCACCGAGACCGAACTGAAGGAAAAGAAACATCGCGTTGAAGACGCTCTTTCAGCGACCCGCGCGGCTGTTGAAGAAGGTATCGTCCCTGGTGGCGGTGTGGCGCTCATTAATGCCATTTCCTCGCTTGACAATTTGAAGCTCGAAAACGACGATGCCAAAACCGGTGTCAATATTGTCCGCAAAGCGCTGGATGTTCCCATGCGCCGCATTACCGAGAATGCAGGCTATGATGGATCCGTGGTGGTCGCGAACGTCCGCCAGGAACAAGAAAAAACCAAGAACAAGAAAGTTGGTTTTGATGTCCTGGAAGAAAAGTATGTCGATATGGTCAAAGGCGGCGTGATTGACCCCGCCAAAGTGACCCGCGGCGCTCTGGAGAACGCAACCTCCATCGCGGCCATGATCCTGACCACTGAGGCGCTTATCACGGATGTTCCTGAAAAGGAAAAATACGCTCCGCCTCCCATGCCCGAATACTAAACTGAATTAAAACTGGCCGTTGAAAAACGGCCAGTTTTTTCTAGGCTGGAAATTTCTGTTTATATAATCTGGTAGCCGCTAAGATTTCTTCACGACTGCCAGATTTGGATTCTGTTTTTTCCATTTCAGAAAGAATTTATTATATATAAATAAAAAAACCTAGAATTGAACTTCACTGTTAAGCGTCTTTTTATTATGAATTCCTTTAATAATAAACCTCAGTAACGAGCTCATTAAATTAGGTAAAAGTTGTTGAATTTAAGGTGGTCTTGATATTTTATCGAAGTAACTTATGGACAGTACACATCGATAATATAAGCACCTTTTTTCCGTTCGAGATATGTGAAATTACATTTTTCGGCCAGAAGGTTCCGCAGGTCTAAGCCGCTGCGATGTGACACAATAACTTTTGCGTTCCCAACCTTTGTGATTTGATTTGCCAGATAGTTAGTATATATTTCGTAATTCTCGCTGGTAGTTAATAAGGCATTTGTAGGCCACGCACCAGGTTCGGTGATCAATTCTGGAAGATTGGATTCCATGTCTTCAAGTGAAATCCTGGGACCTGAAACTGGATTCACATCGGGGTTCATGGGTTCGGGCAAATCTTTATATAGACTATATTTATACCAATTGTATCCTGGCTGTGCGGAGAAATATAAAAAAACTTTATCAGATGAATTCAGATTTTTTAAAACCGGCTTAATCTCCTGAAAAAAAATCGGTTATGGAGATGATGGTCGACCAAAGCCTGAGCGGAAAAACCGACCAGCAATAAAAACAAAATATACCGAAAAAGATTATTCCTTGATATGGTTGCAAGCTGGAATACGAGAAACGCGAAAAGCAGATAGACAGTTGGCAGCATGAATAAAAAATGGCGATCCAGCAGAATTGGATACTTACCGGCAAAATTAAGCAAATAGACAAGCATATATATAAAAAAAGGAATAGCAATTATTGAAAATTTACAGTTATTTATTTTTTTGGAGATAAACAAAAATATAGTCGCTAAGATGCAAAATAATAGTATTGCACTTTGTGGTTCCATTAAAGAGGATACGAGGATCAGGCGAACTTTTCCCCAGTGGTTTATGTTCCATAAATTACCAAGTCCCAAATCGACATTATAGATATAGGGATAATTTATTAGGTTGTAATTCAGGTTGGGGGTAATTGATACAACATACCAAACCAGGAATACTGCAAAATATGTAATATGCAGAACAAACCACTTTGACAGAAATGCTTTCTTAAAAGAGAATCTGAGGCGTAAAAGCATTTCTGTGCCAAATATTGCGGCCACCACGAAAACTGTGGATATGCAGAAAAAAATAGATACACCAGCACTTATTCCGTAAATATATTTCGCACTATTGTTTTTTTTCCTGTATTTCAAAATAACTTGTTAGAAGGATGATTACGAAGGAAAATTCATAGATGTAATGCTTAAACTCAGTTGAATATTGTAATAAAAGAGGATTAGACAACATCATGAATGTAAATACTAATGAGATTGTGATCCCGTAATGTCTCTTGAGGAATAAAGATAGGTAACTCATTGCGGAAAAATACATGAGAATTCCAGGCAACCGGAACTGAAGATCGCCTGCACCAAACAAGAAACTAACCAGTTTGGTGATCAAAACAAATCCCCACGGGGATACCTGGTTATAGGCTTTTAAAGGTTCAAAAGGGGATAAACCCGACTCTGTTATAGAAAGTGCTACCATAGATTCGTCAATCCAAAAGGAGCGAGATGCAACATAAAAAACTGAATATAAAAAAAATGCAATAAACATTATGGCGAGGCCATATCTGTTAGTAAAATTTAAAAAAGCATTATTGTTTGCAGCAATTAACCGTCTTCCAGCCACTTTTTCCTCGCCACTTTGGATTTTAAATGAGTTTATAAATATTTCTACTATTTGTCAAATTAGTCGCATGTTTCATCATGGGCTTATTGCATGTTTAAACCCTGTTGTAGTGGATGAAAATTTCTCACCATAGGTCTAATTATTTTAGCAACACTCTAAATATTATTAATCGAATTGCCGGCTACTTGCTTATTGTTTTTGAATTCTGTATAAATGAGTACAAACGCAGTAAATAATAAATAATACTTGCTCATCGTACGAGTAATGTGATAATGAGGACGGTCATTCAACTGAATAGAGAGCAATCATGTGATTTTCGCTCTCGAATAATATCTTCCAATTCTTGGGAATCTCATCCAGGTATTCCGGAATTTCATATAGCTTTGCGTTATAAAAATCACGGTCTACAATCACCATTCCTTCATTTATTTCTTCTGAGCGCAAATATTGTCCATTGGTGTTAAGGTATTTAAAACCCCCTTCCCAAACCAGGCTACCCCAAAAATCGTGGCTATACATTGGCAGGATGCGTTCAAAGGCGCGGTTATTGTCTCGATCAATCCAAATCACGTCTTTTGGATTGCTGTTTTCTTTTAAATAAGCGCGCAATTCAAGGTAGTGATCCGCACCACTGCGAATAAGATCAGGATGATCTCTAATTGACAGAACCCCTCTGATACCCGTAGCTGTACATAAAGCAGCCATGATCATGAAAACCAGGATATCATTTTTGGGTTGTTTTTTCTTTAATTTTTGCAATAGTTTTCCTAAGTAATTATCCACAGCAGCGACTCCCCCGATGATTAACGGAGGAAGAATCGGTATCCAGTAGCGGAATTTATGCAGACGTATCAGGACAATATCCTTCCAGGAAAAAATCACCGGCAGTAATCCAACTACCGTAAAAAATGAATAAAATATCATCGCCCACAGGAAAAGAAAAATATAACGCTTGTCTTTTTTTATTCCCTGAAAAACAAAAGATATCACTGCTATTACACTGATAATAGTCGTGCCTTCCCCCCCATATCTTTTAAGAAGCACAGGTAAAAAACTGACGATACGTGAAACATCCATTTCGATATTGCCCCACGTTTCTCTGGGGCTTGCAGTAATAAACCGAATTAATGGATTCTGGTAATAAATATATCCTATTATTAATTCAAACCCAAACATCAACACCATTCCCGTGATAATGGAAATTAAATGTCGGTAAGGAATGTCAAGAGTCCAAAATATCAACGGGATAAGCAGGAACAATACAGCCATATATTCTTTGGTCAGATAAGACCAACCGAATAAAATACCTGCCAGGAAGAAAAGCCATTGCCTTTTTCTTTCTGTAAAACTGATTTTTCTGTTTTTACCAGTCTTTTTTATACACATAATCAGAGCGAATCCGGTTGTTAGACAGGCAGTGGCTGGAACATCCGGCAGTAAATGCCCGGATTCAAGCATAAGACTTGGGATAAAAATTGTCCACAGAGCAGCAATTAACCCCACACGTCTGTTAAATAATCTACAGCCGATAAGATAGATACTAATTGAAAAAACCGCCATACTTACCAGCGGCACACTGTAATATGAAATTTCCGCGTTTCCGAAAATCCGGTAAAGAATGGCCACAGGAATAATCAACCCGATGCGCATACTCCAGTGGTTAGGTTGTTCTGGAAGATGGGGAAATCTAACCGCGGTAAAGTAATACTCCATCTGATCGCTAAGGATGGGTGGATTTAGAAAAATTATTTGGATGGTGATTGATAGAAAAAACAAGAGAACTATCAAAAAGAGATCTGAATATATCGCTTTTCGCATATGAAGAATAATAACAGATTTAAATTACTAAGATTTTATGAATAATTTTGCAGAGGATAAAGCTATAGCGCTTGAACAGACCAGTGAGCAATTCATAGTATTGAACGAATCAGTTATAATTTGCCGCGTGTTACCTCAAGACAAAATTTCAAAAACTCTGATTGTTTTTTTTGCTATTCTTTTAATAATTGCTGGCTGCAAACCAAAGCTGGACGTTGCTAATGAACAACCGCAGGCGGTGGCGGAGACACCTTCACCCACTGAAGTGCCCTTGACCGCGCGGGTCAATGGCGAAGGGATTTTATTATCCGACTACGAAGCTGAAATGCAGCGCTACCAGGCTGGAATGACGGAGTTGGGCCAGGAATATGACCCCGCAGCCGCAAAACAGGCCGTGATGGATGTGATGACCAACCAGATTCTGCTGGCACAGGCCGCCAGGGAACAGGGATATAAATCAGACGATGCCGCGCTTCAATTACGTTACAACGAATTGGCTGTTGAAGCGGGCGGCGAAGAAGCCCTGAAAACCTGGATGAGCAAGAATTTCTATTCCGATGAGAGCTTTCGCCGCGCGCTGGCTCTGGATATGGCCGCGATCTGGATGCGAAATAATATCGTCGCAGGTGTACCACGAACCGCTGACCAGGTACACGCGCGCCAGATCCTGGTCAAGAATGAGAATGAAGCTATTGCGGTTGAACGCCAGCTGCAGGTTGGAAAAGCGTTTGAGACTCTGGCCTTTGAGTACGACTCTCTGACCGGTGGTGATCTGGGCTGGTTCCCATCAGGCTATCTTCTTCAGCCGGATGTCGAGAAAGCCGCGTTTTCGTTACAGCCCGGCCAGTACAGCGGGATTATCCCGACGAGTTACGGTTTTCATATTGTGTATGTGATAGAACGAGACAGCCAGCATCCCCTTTCACCCGAAGCGCTTCAGTTTATGAGGCGCAATGCGCTTGAAAAATGGCTGCGCGATCAGCGTGCCCAGAGCGCGATTGAGATTCTGGTTCCTTAGAAGTTCGCTTCACGTTTCCTGATCTTGACCCAATCAGATTGAGCCAATGCTCCCCCGATCTTTCCGGCAGGATAATCCATAACCTTTCCATTTTTAAAGAATTCAAAATTGTAAGCGGTCATATCGCCCGCCTTCAATCCAGGCACGGGCATAAGTCGCGCGGTCAAGGGTTTTCTCAGGCGCAGCGAAAGTGCCGCTATGTCCATCAGCAACGGTTCTATTTCTTCCGTGCTGATATCCCCGGGTAGAGGGACGGTGTCAAGTCCCGTGCCGCAGACAGCCGAAACCATCAATAAATCCTTTATGGTGAAATGCTCGCTGGAAGTTCGCGCCGCGAGGGTTGAATCTTCAAGCACCGGCAGCATCAAGCCGTTAAAGCCCACATGTTGCCAGTTTCCCTGATCAAGTGCTTCGGCTAGGATGGCCGCGGCAGTAAGGGTGCCCATAAAGCCGAGCTGCGGGATGCCCAGGTTTTCCAAAGCGCACCCTATAGAGCACCAGTCTTCAGGGAAGGGCGCCAGTGAAAAATCAAAACCTTTGAAAGAAATACCTGCCTCACGCGCGTTGAGTTTGGCAATTTTGGATAGTTCATCTGCGGAATCTTCCATATGGCTCAACATTTTGTTCCGCCCTTCGGAAATATCCTTCGCGTCCTTGAACCCGTCTATTGCCGCATCCGCCGCTTCCATGGCTAACGCGAACGCGAATTGGGTACCGTAGCTGTATGCCGCGGGAAAAAATGGTGTGAACGGTTGTACATGGCTCATCGCGCAGAAGCGCAGGTTGGTAAACCCATCCGGCGTGATCGTGGCAGCCTCTGTGATGACTCTGGCGCAGGCTTTGACAGCCTGCATTGAGATGCCGCGTTGCGGGTGGGCGAGCATTCCTGTGATGAAAACATTGCGTGTAGCCTTAAGTATCCCTGTGATAAGCCCATAGTCCTCTAAAGTGGACAGGCGGGCAGGCCCGACCGAAAGATAGGTGAATCCGAGGGCTTGAGCGGATGATTCGAGGTTGGTTATCTTTTGAATAACATTTTGAGCGGTTGTGTACTGCCCAAAAGGAATAGTCGCTAGGCGCAGGGTTTGAACCTCCCAGCCTTTCTTTTCAAATCCCTCCTTACAACTATTCGCCAGGGTCGCCAGGCGATTGAGCATGGACTCAAAGTCCTTGTCTAAAGGATTGCAGAAACAGGTAATGGAACGGATTTTCATAGGACTTTCCTCTGACGAAATGTCTCATACATCAATATACTACCGGCAACCGCGGCGTTGTAAGATTCGGTATTATCCAGCATTGGAATTTGGACAAATGCGTCAATTATCTGTCTGAAGTCGTCTCCCGCGCCGGCTGCCTCGCCGCCGATCACCAAACACAGCGGGCGGGTGAGGTCTTCTTCCCAGCAGAGTCTGCCTTTTCCGGAATCCGCGAGCAGGATATCCAGCGCCTGTTTATTGGTGCTTTTGCAGAAGGCGTGAATTTCCTCAGGGCTCATAGATGCGATTTTCAGTTTGAAATGCGCGCCCATCCCCGAGCGCAGTACCTTGGGTGCATAGGCATCCGCGCTTCCCTGGGTAAGAAACACAGCCTGGACTCCCAATGCTGCCGCGCTGCGCAGCAACGTGCCCATGTTGCCCGGGTCGCGCACCTGATCGAGTGCCATGACAAGGTTGAGAGAATCTCCCAGCCTGGCTTGTGAAGCATGCACAGCCATTAGGATACCCTGGGAATTCTGAGTATCGGATATCCGATCCATCAACTCAGGAGAGACTTCTTCAACCTCACATTTTTTATCTGTCAAAGACTGAATGACAGCCTGTCCTCGGTTTGAAAGCTGAACGGTGAAAAGCGCAAATTCTGGTTGTCCCCCGGCATTAAGGGCTTCCTCTGCCAGGTGCACACCTTCGATAACATATAGTCCGCTTTCATCCCGGTCTTTTTTGGATGAGAGCAGCCCGCGGATAAGTTTTACTTTGGAATTTTGGCTGGAGGTGATCATATCTTTTTCTCACTTCTAAATTCATTTTGAAAGGCGGTAATGAATGCATGCAACGTGATGTCATCCATCAGCACGATTTTGACAGAACAGATTATTGACATCGGGAATTCCATGAAATAGTCCCGGATAGAGTGCATAAAAATTTCCGCGGCGCGGTCTTTGGGGAATCCATAAATTCCGGTGGAAATAGCAGGAAAAGTGATTGAGTTCACATTCAAGCCCTCAGCAGTTTTAAGGCTGCCAAGAATTGCTTCTTTCAATTTACGATCCTCATCCCCTTCGCCCCATACCGGACCAACCGCATGGATGACGAATTTGCACGGCAGGTTCCCTCCAGAGGTGACCGCTGGTTTCGTGTGAGCTACCGGGCCGTTTAGCCTTACCCATTCGCGGCTTTCGCGGTCAATCACCTCGCCGCCCCAGCGTGCGATAGCCGCCGCAACGCCCCCCTCGTGCATCAGATGAGAATTGGCAGCATTGACGATAGCATTAGTAACCTCGCGTGTTATATCCCCCTGGCAAATCTCAAGGATCTGGCCGGATGTAAATTGATAATGTTTTTGGGTCTCTGCCATAGCTACCTTATACTCTTATTTTAATGGAAATAAAAAAGGGCAGTCACTTGGACTGCCCTTTAGGAGGCTTTAAAGTTTATAAAGCGGCTTTCGCTTTAGCAAACACGCTGCTGAAAGCTTCCGGGTTGCGCACAGCCAGGTCAGAAAGCATCTTTCGGTTAAGCTGGATATCCGCTTTCTTCAAGGCAAATATGAACTTGCTGTAAGGCATACCGTTCATGCGGGCTGCGGCATTGATGCGCGCGATCCAAAGCTTGCGCATGTCTCGCCTGCGGACACGTCGGTCGCGGTAGGAATACCATAGGGCTTTCAGCATGGTCTCGTTGGCGCGCTTGAACAGGCGGTGTCGAGAGCCGAAGTTACCTTTGTTAAATTTCAGAACTTTTTTGTGATGCAGATGGGTTACTGGACCACCTTTTACACGGGTCATGATGTCTCCTTTGCGGTCCCCTGGGCGTCGGCGCTATGCCAGTTGTGGACACCCAACAGCCGCTCTAATAAAAATTAATGATTCTTATCGAGATACGGCGCGAGTCTTCTCACGCGTTTGATAATACTTTTGCCCTGAACAGGTACCATTTGATCAAGCATTCCCAAGGCGCGTGCGGAGCGTTTGCGGCGCAGGTGGCTTTTTCCGCCTTTGGTGCGGACTACCAGACCTGAACCGGTCGCGCGAAAGCGCTTGGAGGTTGCTTTATGGGTCTTCAGTTTGAATTTACCTTTTTTCTGCTTCCTCGGCACGGTCTTTCTCCTTACTTTAGGTTTACAAAAAAATCTCGCTTGAAGAGCGAAGCGCTATTATACCAGATTTCCTGAAGATCAATCTAATGGAACACCAGATGGTGTTCCATTAATATTTATTTTGGATTGAGAGTAAAACCTATTCCGGTTTTACAGTGTCCACCGCTTTTTCCTGCATGGCTGGCGCCTCAGCCTTCTCAGCCTTGGCAACTGGTTTTTCCAGGCTGGCAACTTCTGCCTTTTTACTGCCGGGTTTCTCGGGCGCCAATACCAGGGTCATGGATTTGCCTTCCATGGAAGGAGCAAATTCGATCTTTGAAACATCCTTCAAAGCTTCGGCGATTTCCTTCAGGTCTTCAAGCGCGATCTCAGGGTAAGTGATTTCACGGCCGCGGAACTTGATGGTCACGCGTACTTTCATACCGTGTTCCAGCCAGCGCCGGGCGTCAGCCACTTTAAATCCGCGGTGATGCACGTTGGTTTTTGGGCGCAGGCGGATTTCCTTGATCTCGATCTTGGTCTGGGCTTTGCGTGCTTGGCGTTCTTTCTTTCCCAGTTCGAAAATATATTTTCCCATGTCAATTACCTTGACTACTGGCGGGTCCGCGTTGGCGGCTATTTCCACCAAGTCAAGTCCGGCGTCTCTGGCAGCCTGCTGGGCGACTTCGATCGGTACGACTCCCCGGTTTTCCCCGTCGGCGTCAATTAACCTGACTTTCGGGGCGCGAATAAACTGGTTGGCTCTTACGTCTGATGATGCGCTAATCTTTATCTCCTCATATAAACATGTAGATTTGATATTACCATAATTATAATTTCTAAGTCAATAATTAACAGAAAAAGCCCGGGATGTTTTCCGGGCTTTCAAATTCCTGTTTTCGCAGCTTATACCTTGTCAGCGATGCCTTTCTTGGCGAACGCAACAAATTCATCCAGTGAAATTGGCCCCGGATTTTCACCGTTTCGCAACCGCAGCGCTACTTTGCCCGCTTCCATTTCCTGGTCTCCAATGACCAGCATGTAAGGGATTTTCTGGTTCTGCGCGTCGCGGATTTTGGCGTTCATGCGCTCGCTGCGGTCATCCAGTTTGGCGCGGATGCCGTTCTGCTTAAGCTGTTTCACCACCTGGGCGGCATACTCAAAATGGCGGTCGGCGATGGGGATGGCCATAGCTTGGACAGGTGACAGCCAAACCGGGAATGCGCCGCCGTAATGCTCGATCAGGATTCCGAAGAAGCGCTCCATGCTGCCCATCAGCGCGCGATGCACCATGTACGGGCGGTGCTGCTGCCCGTCTTCGCCGATATAGGTCAGGTCAAAGAGGTCCGGCAGATTAAAGTCAAATTGATTGGTTGAAAGCTGCCATTCGCGCCCGATGGCATCCTTGACCTTTAAGTCGATCTTGGGGCCGTAGAACGCGCCGCCGCCTTCATCCACAACGTAATCAAGCCCTGAACGCTGCAGAGAGGAGCGCAGCGCGGCTTCCGCTTCGCGCCAGCGGAATTCTTCCCCGACGGCTTTTTCAGGCCGGGTACCCAGGTAGGCTTTGAAATCTTTAAAGCCGAACGAGCGCAGGATGTGCAGGCAGAAATTGAGCACGAAATCAATTTCATCCGGCATTTGCTCCGGCGTGCAGAAGTGGTGCGCGTCATCCTGGGTAAAGCCGCGTACCCGCAGCAGCCCATGAAGTACGCCGCTGCGTTCATAGCGGTATACGGTGCCCATTTCTGCGAAGCGTATTGGCATCTCGCGGTAGGAGCGCATGCGGCTCTTGTAGATATGCACATGGAAAGGGCAGTTCATGGGTTTAAGGTAGTACTGCTGCCCGTCAATATCAATGGGCGAGTACATATTCTCTTTATAGAACCCGAGATGCCCGCTGGTCTCCCACAGGGAAGATTTGCCAATGTGCGGGGTATAAACAAATTCATAATCCGCTTTCTCGTGCTCTTCGCTCCAGAAGTTTTCCATGATCTTGCGGATCTTGGCGCCTTTGGGATGCCAGAGGATCAACCCGGTGCCGATATCGTCATTGCTGCTGAAAAGGTCCAGGTCTTTGCCCAATTTGCGGTGGTCGCGCTTTTTGGCTTCTTCAGCCAGTTTCAGGTATTCCTCAAGCGCTTCAGGCGTTTCCCACACGGTGCCGTAGATGCGCTGCAGCATGGGGTTGCGCTCGTCTCCACGCCAATACGCGCCGGCAACATTGAGCAGTTTGAAGGCTTTGGGAGGGATCTCGCCGGTGTGTTCAATATGAGGCCCGCGGCACAGATCGATGAATTTGTCATGCTGGTAGATGCTCAATTCCGGTTTTTCGGAGACCGCGTGTCCGTGCTCGTCCTGGGTGCCTTTTTCCAGATCATTGATCAGTTCAATTTTAAAAGGCTGGTCTTTGAATAGTTCTTTGGCTTTGGCCGCATCCACCACCTCGCGCCTGAAAGGGAAATTGCCCTTGATGATCTCACGCATGCGAACTTCAATGTCGCTCAGGTCTTCCGAAGAAAGCGGGCGGGGAAGGTCGAAATCATAATAAAAGCCATCTTCAATGGCCGGACCGATGGCGATTTTGGCGTCCGGGAATTTATCCAGCACCGCCTGTGCCATCACATGCGCGGTGGAGTGCCGCAGCCGGTAGAGATGCGAACCTTCATATTTTTCAACAACTTTTTCTGCCATTCTTACCTCCATGATAAGTATTAACAAAAAACCGCCCCGATTCTGGGGCGGGAGGCGTCTCTCGTGGTTCCACCCAGTTTGGCTAAAATATTTCAGCCCACTTGGAGTGACCGGTAACGGGGTCAGCCGGCTTTCGTACTGATGGCTTTGGCCAGGTTCAGAATGCGGCTCGCAGGGGGTGTTCACTGGTCATCGCTGTCGGGAATTCTCAGCCTGTGATTCCCTTTCCTGTCAGGATGGCGGCCAGTTACTCGTTCTGGTCATAACCTTTGTCTATCAGTGGGCGGTATAGGACTCGAACCTACGACCTTTGCGATGTCAACGCAACGCTCTAACCAACTGAGCTAACCGCCCACAGGACTGTATTATACCAAATCAAAGCAGAATGGCAATAAACGAATTCGAAAAATATTGTCATTTTCAGTAATTTACTTCAAGAACAGCAAAAAGTGCTAATTAATAATTTTAAACAGTGACATTAAATAAGACATTTATTCCTCTTTATTTTCTTTTTTGCTAATCATCCATGATTGCATGGGATATACTTTTATCAATTCAATAAAGTAAAGACACGATGCCAAAAGATATCAAACCTGAATTCGACCGCTGGGAAAATGAAACCCTTTATCCGCTTCTAACAAAATATCCGGAGCGAAAAGAAACCTTCAAAACAACCTCGGGAGTAGAAGTGCCACGCGTTGCCATGCCCGGAGAAAGCGAATATCTGGAGGAATTGGGTTTTCCTGGAGAATATCCTTTCACGCGCGGCATCCAGCCCACCATGTATCGCGGGCGGTTATGGACAATGCGCCAATACGCCGGATACGCCTCCGCGCAGGAATCTAACCGCCGATATCGCTATCTGCTCGACCAGGGGCAGACAGGGCTTTCGGTGGCTTTCGACCTGCCCACCCAGATTGGCTATGACAGCGATGACCCCATGGCAGCCGGTGAGGTGGGCAAGGTGGGTGTGGCCATTTCTTCACTGTTCGATATGGAAGCGCTCTTCGATAGCATTCCCCTAAACAAGGTTTCAACCAGCATGACCATCAACGCGCCTGCGGCGGTACTCCTGGCATTGTATATCGCAGTGGCGCGCAAGCAGGGGGTAGAAGAAAAAGCCTTACGCGGGACTATTCAGAACGATATTTTAAAGGAATATATTGCTCGCGGCACTTATATCTTTCCGCCCAAGCCGTCCATGCGCCTGATCACGGATGTGTTTAAGTATTGCCAGACGAATGTGCCTGCCTGGAATACCATCAGTATTTCCGGATATCACATCCGCGAGGCGGGTTCCACCGCCGCACAGGAAGTGGCATTCACCTTCGCAAACGCCATCGCTTATGTTGAAGCTGCTCTAGCCGCGGGAATGGAAGTGGATAAATTTGCTGACCAGCTTTCCTTCTTCTTTGCCTGCCATAACAACTTCTTTGAAGAAATTGCCAAGTTTCGCGCCGCGCGCCGTATTTGGGCGCGGTTGGTTAAGGAGCGCTTCAAATCAAAAGATCCGCATTCGCAAATGCTGCGCTTTCACACCCAGACCGGCGGTTCCACGCTCACTGCGCAGCAGCCAGAAAACAATGTCGTGCGCACCACCATCCAGGCGCTGGCGGCGGTGCTGGGTGGCACGCAATCTTTGCACACCAACAGTATGGATGAAGCCCTGTCGCTGCCGTCCGAAAAAGCCGTGCGGGTTGCGCTGCGCACCCAGCAGATCATCGCGCATGAGTCCGGCGTCGCGGATTCTGTTGATCCGCTGGCGGGGTCTTATCTGGTTGAATCCCTCACCGATGAGCTTGAAAAACTCGCGCTGCAAACCATTCGCAAGATCGATGAGATGGGCGGCGCGCTGGCGGCTATTGATAATGGTTTTGTGCAAACGGAGATCCAGGAATCCGCTTACCGCTTCCAAAAAGCGGTGGAGAATAATACCGAGATCATCGTTGGGGTGAACAATTTCCAGATGAATGAGAAAGTGGAGATTGAAAGGCTCAAGGTGGACCCGGTGATCGAAGTGCAGCAGAAAACCCGGCTGGCGGAACTGCGCTCATCCCGCGATGATGGCAAGGTGAAAGAATTGAAAGCGCGGCTTGAATCTTCCGCGTGTTCAGATGATAACCTGATGCCGCTGTTTATCACCTGTGTTGAGAATAACCTCACCTTGGGCGAGATTTGCGGTGTTCTGCGCGGTGTGTGGGGAGAATACCAGCCACCTGTTTGGGGATAAATTCATTGAGAGGAAATCATGGCTAAAGTAAAAAAGATCAATCATATTGCGGTTGTTGTTGAGGATATCCAGTCTTCGCTGGCTTTTTGGGAAGGTGCGTTGGGCATTAAGTTGGAGAAGGTGGAAGATATACCAGCCCAAAAGGCAAAGGTGGCTTTCCTGCCGGTGGGCGAGGGTGAGGTGGAACTGGTCCAGCCGACAGACCCGGAATCCGGGACAGGCAAATTTCTTAAAGAACGGGGCGGCGGCATGCATCACCTCTGCCTGGAAGTGGATGATATCGCGGGTATGCTGGCGCAAATGAAAGAAAAAGGCGTGCGGCTGATCAATGAAGCCCCGCTGGAAATGGAAGGCCGAAAGATCGCATTTATCCATCCAAAAAGCGCCAGCGGCGTGCTGGTTGAGCTGTACGAATTGACTCGTTAGGTGCTATTGATGATTCCTTTCCAACAATTGATAAATCCTACATTCTGGAATAGTGTCCCCGGAATTTTGGTAAGTGCGATGCATGCATCGCACTTACATGAAATATTGAAGGTTAAAATTTAGCTATAAAACTTTATTTAACTGTTATTCTGTGATTAAAAAAACCGCCCGAAGCTCGGACGGTTTTTATCAAGGATTGCTTTATTCCACAGTAATCATTTTCGCATCTTCCGCCTTGGCTGTGCTGATGCCTTGTTCGATGTTCACTTTCGAAAGCAGCACAATGCCTGCCAGGAAGAAGATCACCAGTGAAATGATCGCCAGCCGGCTGTTTCCGGTTAATTGGTTGATTACGCTGAACAAGATCGGTCCGATGACGGTATTGAACTTCTCGGAGACGCTGTAGAAACCATAAAATTCCGCGGACTTGCTCTTGGGCATCAACTGCCCGACCAATGACCGGCTGAGCGCCTGGCTGCCGCCCTGGACAGTGGCCACAGCCAACCCTAGCAGGATGAAATGCCATTCCTTGGTCATAAAGTAACCGATAATGGCGATCAGTGTGTAAACTAACAGGCTGATTGTGATTGTCTTTTTAATACCCAATTTTTTGGATAATTTTCCGAAAAGGATAGCAAACGGCGCGGCTACAAACTGAACCAGCAGCAGCGTGCCAATCAGGACAGTGGAACCGAAACCCAGGTCGGTGCCGAAAGCGACGGCCATGGTGATGATGGTGCCGATGCCGTTGGCGTACACAAAGAACGCCAGCAGAAACAGGAACAGATCGCGAAACTTGCTGATGCCTTTCAGAGCTTTAAAGAAACGCTGGAACCCGACCGTTAAAACATTCAGCCCTTCCTCGCCATGCTCGATCTTGCGCACAGGTTCTTTGACATCCCGGAAGATGGGGATGGAGAAGATCGCCCACCAGACGGCTACGCTGGCCAGGCTGAGGCGCATCATCAGCTTTATTGCTTCGGTCTCTTCCATATTGGGTAAGAAGCGTGGGCCAATGAAAATCATGACCACATTGATGAGCAGTAGAAGCCCGCCGCCGATGTAACCCATGGCATAGCCGCGCGATGAAACCTGGTCAATTTCATCTGGCTCTGCCACATGCGGCAGAAGCGCGTCATAGAACACCAGCGAGCCGGCAAAACCGATAGTTCCTAGAATGTACAAAATGGAGGCTAAAAGCCATTCACCGGGCTGATCGACGAGATAGAGTAACGCGGTGGCAACCACACCGAGCGCGATAAAGAAGCCCATAAAGACCTTCTTTGACCCACGGAAATCGGCTATTGAGCCGAGTACCGGGCTGATGATCGCGGCGATCAGGCTCCCAATGGCCACCGTATAGCCCCACAGGGTGAGCGAGCCTTCGGTGGCGATGAACATGCCGAAATAATTGGGCAGGATGGAAGCCATGATGGTGGTGGCGAATGCCGAGTTCGCCCAGTCATACATGGTCCACGCACGGATGGCGCGCTCGTGCAGTTTATCTTTCATGGTTAAGCCCTCTTTTCTTTGGATGATTTCATACTGGTAATTATAGCAACGATAGAAATCAGCTCATGAAAAAAACCATCCTATCAACCGCGCACTACAACATTACATCCTCCCCCAGGAATTCATTTCAATGGGGAAGCGTAGAAGGGGGTTAGAGTCATCCTGACCGACCGCAGGGAGGGAAGGATCTCGGCCAAAATAGCAAAGTTTAATAAATCATGCGAGATGCTTCACCTCTTCAGGGTTTAGCATGACAAGCATAGGGCGCTGCTTGCCTTGTGAAATTCTAACTACGTAAAAACGATAATTTTGGAATCCGTGTCTACCGTAGGCATGCATAGACCGTAGCGCACTTGCCCATTGCGAAGCATTCTGTAAGGAGAGCGCTTTACGCGTGGGGTGATGTCAACGAAGGGGATATCGAATTTATCTGTGTGAATCTGTGGTTAAAACTCACTCTCTGACTGGCTCTGCAATCACAAACTGCCGCCCCCATTCCTTGATCTGTCCCCTCTCGATGCAGGTCTGTAATATCAAATGGTGTTCTCCGGTATAGATTTCCTTGAACACCTCACTGGCTGTGTTTGTCTGGTGGGTATCCAGGTCGATAAACCGGCTTCGCGGGCTGCGCGGCTCCAGCGCCTGAAATTGGCGGATGCGCGTGACACGGTAACGGCGCGACCGCCTGTGCCCATCCAGAACATGGATATCATCGCCTTCCTTTACTTCCAGGAAAAACCTCCCGCCGAGATAATTGTGGGCGATCAGCCCGATAGTGCCATATCGTGAGGCTAATTGAAAACTGGTGGCAACCCCCGAAACACTGGATACATACTCCGGCCTTCCGCTCGGCTGCTGCACCACCCTCAGGTAGCGGTTACCACCCAGATAGACTCCGCTGACGTCTTCAAGCGGTCTTTTGGATGAAAAAAGTGATTTCAATGACTTGATCATAGAGATTTGACCTCTTCGGATAGTATATATGAATAATTTTTGAATTATTCAATTCCCGTTGGAAAGAATCAGCAATATCTTTTGATGAATTTAAAGAGGAAAAAAGAAATCGGTCGAGCACGCCACCTCACGTAGATAGTGATCTTGCAGGTGCACTTCGAACTGTGCAAGCCCCTAAGCGCCTTTGCCCCGCACCCTTCGAAGGGCTCAGGGTGCGGTAATCTCATTGGCTGAACCCGTCGAAGCCAACCTCTTAAATTTGTTCTGAGGCCGCAGGTCATAGGATCTCGGCCAGGTATGCAATTCAGTTCAAGATCCTTAACCTACGGGTATCCCTTCTGGAGGTTACACACCGCTTCGCAATCACTGCGCTGCGCTCCGTTCAGGATGACAAATTCTGATGGTTTCTTAATTTAAGGGTAAGCTGTATTTTTCCGATCTTTACCCGTGTTCACCGAAGGCATGCCCATTGCGAAGCATCCTGTAAGGAGAGCGCTTTACGCGTGGGGTGGTGTCCCCGAAGGGGATACTGTGGTTAAATAATTTTTACCTGCGGTTACATATACCCCCATACGAACTATGATAAAATACCTGTTTGGCGCGTTGTACCCTTCGCGCAAATACTAAATTGTAGAAAGGGCTTGACCCATGAAAGTACTCTTATTGAAAGACGTCTATAATCTCGGCCGGGCCGGGGACGTCAAAAAAGTAGCCAACGGCTACGCCCGCAACTTCCTCATCCCCCAGAAAATGGCTGTGTTGGCCACCGCTGGAGCCACCTCGCATGTGGAACGCATTAAAGATTCCGCTGATAAACAGCGCGAACTGGTCAATGAAGAAATGTCCGGCCTGGCTACGCAAATTGCCGGCCTGGAACTGGTCTTCAAAGCCAAGGTCGGCGAATCCGGCAAACTCTTCGGCTCCATCACCCAGCAGATGATCGCGGATGCCATTTCCGAAAAGATAAGTGCCAAAGTGGATCGCCGCTGGGTGGAAGCGCAGCCCCTGCGTGAGGCTGGTGACCACAAAGTCAAAGTTCGCTTGACCTTTGACCTGGTGCCTGAAGTAAAGGTTACCGTTGAAAGCGATGTGGAAGAAAAGGTGGAAGAACCCGAAGGCAAGCGCAATCACCCCCGAAAGGCAGAAGCCAAGACCGAACCTGTGGAAGAAACTGAAGCGCATGCAGCTGAAGAGACTCCCGCTGCTGAAGTGTAAAACATTTGCTCTGAAAGTAACCGGCCTGGGGATTATTGCCAGGCCGGTTCTTTTTATTAATTCCCTTTATAATCTGTGGCGATGAACCAATCTGATCCTCGAACCGTAGGTGAACGCCTGCGCGCGGCGCGCGAAGCGCTGAACCTCAGCCTGGAGGACGCCGCCAAAGCGACCTCAATTAAATTCAACCAACTTCAGGAACTGGAAAACGACCATCCTGAGATGTTCACTTCCGCAGTGCAAGCACGCGGCTTTCTGCGCTTATATGCCGCGTTCTTAAACCTGGATGCTAATGAACTGATCGCCCTCTGGGATTCGCCGGCGAAGGCTGAAGAACCGGATAAGATTGTGGAGCAAAAAGTATCTCCTAAACTTCCAAATCCAGATGAAACCACACCGACCGCAGAACCTGTAATTGAGGATAAGGTAAATGCAGAAGTGCTTGCAGAGCCAACGGCTGAATCGCAGCAAAAACCTGAAAAGAAACCTGCGCCCAAACCGTTATTGCCGCTGACGGACAAGATAAAGGAGCTTTTCTCGGGAATAAAAGTACCCGAGAAAATTAAGTCAGCCTTCTCGCGTCTTTCTTTACCCGATAAACTGAAGAGCATTGCTTCAAAGGTAAAGCTCCCAGCTCGCCAGCTAAAACCCGAGGTTTCCGAGGCAGCCGCGCCACAAGAAACATCGCAGGAAATCTTCAAACAAATTGGGGCCGCTTTACGCGACCGCCGCCTGGTGATGGACCTTAACCTCTCGGATATCGAGCATTTCACCAACCTTAAGCGCATGGTGCTAGTCGCCATAGAGGATGGGCGCTTTAATGATCTTCCCTCCACAGTGCAAGGGCGCGGCATGCTCAACAATTACGCCAAGTTCTTGGCCATGGACGATTCTGCGGTCATGGACCGCTACGCGCAAGCCTTGCAGCAGCAAAGGGAGGAGCGCATGCCCTCCCGCAAAGCGCCTAAACCGACAGTCAGCGTCAAGGTCAATCTGCCGGAGGGGTTGCGCCGTGTCCTGAATCCTGACCTGGTGGTCGGAGGCGCGCTCATTTTGGCTTTGTTCGGATTCATTTTGTGGGGCGCTTCCCAGATGCTGGTCTCCAGCGGCGAGAAACCCACCGAAGCGCCGTCTATATCACAGATGCTGCAAATCACGCCTTCTGTCTCACCAATACCTGACCTGACCCAGACGGCTGAAGCCATACAGTTAACAGAGCAGACGACCGCGGTGCCCGGGGTGATCATCGCGCAAAGCACGCCCACGCCGGTAGCCACCGCCAATGCCGCGCCGCTGCAGCTTTATATCATCGCCCACGACCGTGCTTTTATGCGCGTAGCCGTTGATGGGGTTTCGGCATTTGACGGTCGAGTGATCCCCAATAACGTTTACACCTATTCCGGAAATGACCTGATCTCGCTGCTTACCGGCAACGGCGCCGCGCTGGAAGTGTATTTCAATCAAGAATATCTGGGCAAACTGGGGGATGTGGGTGAGGTGGTTGACCTTCGATTCTCCCTGCAGGGTCTGCAGACGCTCACCCCGCGCCCCCAACCGACGCTTACCACGGCATTGACCAATGGGGAAGCAGGCGCAACACCGGAAGGTAATTAATCAGTTTATTCCAACAAGCGTCCCTTAGCGGCTATGTGAACTGCCTGGCTGGTAGAAACCGCGTTAAGCTTTTCCCGCGCGGCTTTCAAATGAAATCGCACCATTCTTATTGATATTCCCAATCGCGCGGCGATGGATCGGGCAGTGTGGCCTTCCGCGACCATGCGCAGGCATTCTTTTTGGCGTTGGGATAATCGGGGTTGGGGGATTGATTCGGGTGTCATTTTCAGAACATGCCAGCGGTCTTATGTCTCCATTCTGGCTATTATCAGCATGTTCAATATAGAACAAAAGTACTATTATATTATAGTGAAATTGTTGCGTTTTTCAAGGGGGATATTGGGTGGATTAATTCCTGGTTTGTCATTAGTATGATTCTGAGCGAAGCGAAGAATCTCGGCCTAATCTGAAACCAGTGATTTTAATTTTCAATCCGAGCCAGAATAGAGAAGAATCTTCAACCAACTTATTTAAGTCTATTAATAATCTTACTTATTTCTCTGAGATCCTTCCCCACGCGTCGCTTTGGGCAAGCGCGCCTGCGGCGCTCAGGATGACATTGGTAGCGCATCTCCTTGCGTGCCATCGCCCCGCACCCTTCAACGAGTTCAGGGTGCATAGTGCCTTGAGGTTGTCTCAAAAGTCAAATTGTAAGAATATTAAGTAGTTAAAGTGGGGGCAAACCATAAGATTAGCGCAAATTTCTTCTTAATTTTTAAAAAAATTACCTGAAATTTCACCAAAAGTGGGAGAAAAAAAGAGGCTG
>JAUYCC010000036.1 GCA_030692365.1 Pelolinea sp.
TTTTGGATTAACCAGCGCTTTTCTCTCGTCCCGACTTTTAGAAAAAGTGTGCGCCTTACTCCGGTTTCGGTGTGCGCCAGACCCCGGTTAAGGTGTGCGCCATGCTCCGGTTAACCTGTGCGCCATGCCACGGTTTTTGCACTAAAACACCAATACTATTGAAAAGGCTAAAAAAAGCTAAAGAATTATTAGCTAAAGTTAATGAAAAAAATGAAATTGATAGTAGAAATAATGAAAAAAATCTGTAATTAATGTGGAATCTAATTCATCAGTCGCTATATCCTAAATAAATAAAATTTGAAAATGATTGTATGTGGGCAGGTATGATCACACCCGCCTTTTGGGGATTATGTTATCCGCTTAGTTATTAGCCCCTTTACTGCAGCATGAAAATCGCCTACTTACAAGAGTAAAGCTTCCTTCCGCTAGGTTTCGATAACTACAGTTGTCATAAGCTATCATATCTATAGAAGTAAAATTAACTTACTTCGAATGTTCGAACTTTTCATCATCATATACCAACAGATGTGAATATTAATATTGAAAGGGGTGTTATGTTTCTGGAATGGTTAAATACGATTTATAACGCTATTTTTTCTAATGGCTGGATATCGAATGTATTTTGGAATATCATAATTAGTATTTTAGGAATTATCTTTACTGTATTTATTATCGATCGAAACGCTAAAAAAAGAGAAGATGAACGTTGGGAACCTGCAAAAGGCATTGTCAATTCTAAGGTTTTTAGCGAACTATTGAGAATAGTTTATTTACTAATTCCAAAATCGGCAAATGAACAAAATTTTCACTCATATCAATTTGGCCCAATCTCAGTTGGGACACCTTATGATGTTACAACACTTAAAAATGCGGATGTAACTATTAGTGGGAACAAATTAAAAGGATTAAATTCTCTTTCAGTAAAACCTTTGGTAGATGTAAATGAAAGAATTGATAAAATAATCAATGACTTTCCACAATTAATTGATCCAGAATTATTATCAATGTTGATATATCTACAAGAACTTATTCCTATATATATTGACAAGTTCAAAGATTATTTGCTAATTGAAAATGACGACCGAGAGGGTAGTATCGATATGAAACCTTTAATGCAAATGGTTATTAACATCTTGTTATTTATAACAAAAAATTGACGTGAAATTAAAGAAAACCATAATTATCGATTAATATTACATTTATTAGCCCTATAGGAATCATACTATTATCGCTTGGTCACGAGTGCTGTTTAGAAGGATGAAAATTGTCTATCCACAAGAATAATACTGCCTTCCGCTAGGTTTGAAGTTTGAGTCTTTGATATCAAAAGCATATGATTTTGTATACCACTTCGGATTATTTTGTAAGTCCGTGAGGTCAGCGGTAATTTCCCCACAGGGGTATCAAATCCTTTTACCCCGACAGGAAATAATAAAAATCCCATTTTATAATGGGATATATCTTTTTATGTATTCTTATATGTATACTCTTATATACAAGAATATTTAATTAGGAGGTAGAAATGGAACCGTTTGAACCTAAATTGTCTATTAAGCCATCTTTTTTTAACAAGGATCCAGATGAAAACTTGGCTGTTAGTATCAATAACACTTTGTGCCAAGTTGATATTGACCAAATACCTGATGATATCGTAAGCAGATGCCTTATTGAAAGGGGTGAGAAGAAACTATCTTCAAGACAACGAAATGCGCTTATCGAAATTTTTACCTTATTTCTAGCATATCATCTTGGTAATTCAGAATCAAAATTAAATGATTACGAAGCTGCTAGAAAGATGCAGAAAAAACTGACCATCGAAGAAAGTGCTTTCAACGAGTGTTATTACAAAATCGCTGAATCGAAAATCGATAATAGAATCAGATTCTTATTAGGAGATAAGTTTTTCACTGAGGATGAGGAGGCTTCGCTAATACTCCTCCAAACAAGATTAAATGTGTCAAACGAAAAGGTAAATAATATACTTAAACAAATTCGAACCCAGATGATGAATGAAAAATTCCATGAAATCGGGAGTGATGGTCGGATTTCTCCAACAGAAGAGGAAGATTTTATCAAGCAAATGAAGGACCTTCGGGTGACGATTGTTTACTCCAATGAGGACTTGGATAGAATTGCAAAAATGAAGGCGCTTTGGCGATTTGAGAACGAACCTCTTCCAGAAGTACCAGTATCAATTTTGCTACAAAAAACGGAGAGATGTTATTTTCAATCTCCCGTAACTCTTTTAGAAACTCGGGCAGTAAATACACGCGTCAATTATTTTGGTCCAACCGCTAGAATTCGAATTATGAAAGGTGTATATTATCGATTAGGTTCTGTAAACGTACGCCCAAAGTCGGAACAAAAAATGACAAAGATTGACGATGGGATGATTTATATTACTAATAAACGAATACTATTTGTTGGTTCAAGTACCAACCGCCCTATCATGTATTCACAAATCATTGATTTTGAAGTTTGTTCAGATGGTATATCGATAGTTAAGGAATCTGGAAAAAGTCCAATATTTATGATCTCTTCAGATGCTCCTCTTGCTGGTGCAATACTGGCAAAGTGTATTAAAGATAGCGTCAAGTAACTCTGATGAAATAAACCAAAGAAATTATTGGTTTTGTACCTTCTATAGGATAATGTTATATGTCCGTGAGGTCTGCGGTTTATATCCCAATTAATAATATGAATAAATGTAGCCCAACTGGAATTGCATTAATAACCGCTTGGTCGCAGGTTCGAACTGCCCGCAGGGCGTGCCGGGCCCACTATAATGAAGGAGATAAGATGCTTCCGTGAAATGCGGGAGCCTTTTATTTAATCAGCCAGGCTACCAGCCAGAAGACAGCCATGCCCGCCGCGATGGTCCACAGCGCGCTTTTGGTTTTCCAGGCGACCAGGATGGCAGCCAACCCAGCGAACAGTCGCGGATTGAGGGGCAAGATAGTAAGGCTTCCGTCCTGAAGCATGATTTCAGGTATGAAGATGGCAGTCAGCACAGCTACCGGCACGAAGCGCAGTGCACGCGTAACTACCTCGGGCGGCTGCCAACGCTCCAGCAGCAGCACAAAGGACAGGCGCATGCCGAAGGTCAGCAAGCCCAAAGGGATCATCACCACCCACAGGCTGCTCATCGCTTTTCACTCCACAGGCCTACGCCGATACCCACCAGCGCTGAGGCGATCACACCCAGTTTATAAGGCAGATTCCAGGTCAGCAGGGCGGTAACGCCTGCGCTTAGCGCGGAAAGCAGGGATGGCCGGTCTTTGATAGCGGGCACCGCGATCGCGATGAATGTCAGCGCCAGGGTGAAATCCAGCCCCCAGGCGGGCGGCACTTGTGCGCCGAGGAAAATGCCTGCGGCGGTGCTCACCTGCCAGCAGGTCCATAAGGCAAGACCGGCGCCTAAAAAGAACCAGTGTTTGTGCTTAATATCGTCCCAATCGCGGTAGCGCATGACCGTCACCGCGTAGGCTTCATCGGTCAGAAGATAAGATAAAACCACCTTCCAGATCGTGGACAAATGCCGGGTATAAGGTGCGATGGAGGCGCTGTAGAGCGCGTGGCGCAGGTTGATCACGAACCCGGTCAGGATCATCATGATGGCCGGTGTGCCTAAAGCGACCAGCTGCACCAGCATGAACTGTGAGGAGCCCGCGAATACCACCGCCGACATGGCCTGCGCGTCGAACGTGGAAAGGCCGGCGTTGGTGGCAAGCACACCGTAGATCATGCCGAAGGGCGTCACGCCCAGCAGGATGGGCAGCTCTGCTTTTACGCCGCGCAAAAACTCACTAAATAAGGGAGAACGCCTGGTTGCCATGAAGCCCCTATTATAAAAGCAAAAAAAGTATTAGTAAAAAAAGGTTATCAGAGGCTGTTGAAAAACAATTAGAAAGATCAGACCCTAAAGGTACTCAACAGAATTGAGCCATCAAAACAGTTTGATTCCTTAAATATTTTGTGCGCTTCGAGTTTGTGATTAAACCTATAGGGTCTTTTTCAAAACGCCAAAATCAGGCGAGCATGGCCATATTGCGTCATCCTCCGGAAAATCATCCCAAAACCTTGCAACCTGTATTAGTATAAAAAAAAGCCCTTCCATCGGAAGGGCTTTGACGAAAAGAAGGAACCTATCGCAGGCTTTTAACTTTATCCATGAACTCTTTCACTCGGCTCTGATCCACGTGATTCTCAAATTTGCCGTCAATCTTGAATGTGGTGCCTACAACAGCGCCGTCGGCGATGCCAAGCTGTTCTTTCACGTTGCTGACTTTCATGCCGGTGTTGGCGAAGACAATGGTTTCGGGTACGGCTTCCTTGACACGCTTGAGGGTAGAGGCATCGGTCTCAGCGCCAGCGGTCAGGCCGGAAACGCACAGGGCATCCGGGCGGTGGTTGAAGACGGTGGATTTGGCAATCGCGACGATATCGCGCTCCTGCAGATAGACAGCCGCTTCAGGAACAATGTTAAACAGAAGCTTAACGTTGGTAGCGCTGATGGCGCGCTGGTGGCGGATCACCTCACCGGTGTTGGTGTTCCACAGGCCGAAGTCAGAGGCGTAAACGCCCGAGAAGATTTCGCGGACGAATTTCGCGCCGGTGGAGACTGCCAAGTCAAGGGAGCGGGCAGGATCCCACAGGACATTGACGCCGAAGGGGATGCGGATCTCGGACATCAATTCGCCAATGACGCGCGCCATGGCCGCCACGGTGACGGTCTCAACTTTGGTCAGGTAGGGCATACTAAATTCATTGGAGAACATGACGGCATCCACACCGCCGTTTTGCAGCGCGTGGAAATCTTTTCTGGCCCAGTCAATTACGCCCTTCATACCTTCCTTGGGGTCGTAATACGGGTCACCTGGAAGTGGGTTAAGGTGACACATCGCGATGATGGGTTTTTTTACGCCAAGTATTTCTTCTGTCCAAAATGTTGCCATAATGCTACCTCTGCTTTAATTAAGATTTTTAAAAAATAATACCGAATAATGGCCGCCCAAGCTTTAAAGATACCCTGTTATTAGCATAATTCTCCTGGAAAGCATACAATCCAGAAACAGGAGCAAATATTCAAAAACGAACAATTTAATGTATCGATTTGAATAATTTGTTTCATTATAACATTTTATTAATTAAAGTCAATCATTTTTTGGGATAGTATTTAAATAGATATATTAACAAATTTCAGTTTGTTATATTGAATTTGAGTCACATCGTGAAATAGTTGATAGCACAAAAAGCGATTAATTTAGGCGCGCTGCGGGTGGTATCGGGGATGATGACCAGCGTTTTTTCCTGGGATGAGTGCGGGTGCGATGACTATCCAGCCGCCAATGGTAGCATGGGTGGCGATCTCATTCAGAAAGGGATCCAATTTATAGAACGGACTTTCTGCCAGACTTTCGCCGATCAGGTCAAGCAGGCGGAAGGGTGTCCGCTCAGCCATGATTGGCGTAAGAAGCATATAAGCTACAGCGGGCTGGCGTGAAGAGATTTCGCGGACTAACCGCAAACCTAGTTCGCGGGTTCGCTGACGCTGGTGATGGTCATAACGCAATTATATAAAAAAACCGCCAGGCTATAAAAGTTCAACGGTTCTTCAGTGATAAAAAACGCTTACGCGGATTGAGGCTTTTCTTTCGGCTTCAGGTTCACGATCGAAATGCCCGAGAGGATCAGCAGAGCGCCCGCCAATGCCTGCCAGTGGAAAGCTTCACCCAGAAAAATTATCCCAAGAAGCACGCCGACGAGCGGGGGGATATAAGTAACCATTGATATGCGTGTGGGACCGATGCGGTGCAGCAGATCAAAATAAATGACATAGGCCAACCCGGAGCCCAGCAGACCCAACCAAAGCAGCGCGACCCAGGTGATGGGCAGGTTAGGTAACGTGATCTGTTTTTCAATCACAAAGGTCAGCGACCAGACGATCAGAGTACCCATTAGAAACTGCAGGAAGGACTGCACCTGGGGAGGAAGGCCGTGCGCCTTCTTGCGGGCGTAGATAGTTGCAATTGCATAGCAGAATGTGGCTCCCAATACAGCCGCCTGGCCCAGCAGGTCGCTGGTCCAACCCTTGCTGAGGGATGGCGAAAGCAGAATAACCACACCGATGAACCCGGTGGCCAACCCGGCCAGCTTGGGCAGGGTGATCTTGTCATCGCTGATAACCAGCGGTGCGATAAGAATGGTGAAGAGCGGCATGGTGGCGTTTAGGATGGAAGCCACGCCGGACTCAATATGCGTTTCAGCCCATGAAATGAGCAGCCAGGGGATGGCGATATTGACCAGGCCCAGCACGATGAAAACCGGAAGGCGCGGCGCAACGTCTTTCCATGGAGCGCGCGCTTTGTGGTCAACCAGCAAATAAACAACAAGCCCTAACGTGGCAAATAGTGTGCGGAACCCGACCAGTACAAAGGGGGTAATTTCCTGAACAGCGATCTTGATCCAAAGGAAGGAGGTTCCCCAGATAAGGCCAATGAAGGAAAACAGAATCCAGTCTTTGGTTTTCATTTTTTGACTTTGTTTAATGGGTAAGCGCGCGTGAACTTAACCATGAGCCGGATGCCAGGCACCAGGATAGCCACGGCGCAGAAGAAAACAGGCACATAGGCAGGGAAGAAGAAAAAGCTGATCAGGCCAGCCACAAATGGAACCGGCGCGTAGTAAAAAAAGCGTTTGAGCGGAATAAAATAACCCGCTGCCAGGCAGGCCAGCGCCATGATGGTCCCGGCGAACAGATTTCTGATATCACCACCGAAAGGCAGGGTCAACGCGGTGCGGATCTTCAGCGGATCATCCAGAACCGTAGTGCTCATCAGCAGAAGCATAACCACCAGTCCGGCGGCTATCGCCAAATTCCAGAAACGGACCTTTTTTTCATCGCCGCCAAAGGCATCATACCCAAGGCGAGAGATTGAGACCTGGTTTTTCATGGATGAGAGCAGGATAATGGGAATGTAAGTGAATAGCGAGGTAATTCTGGATGATTGATTGAGCAGGTCAAAACCGAAATTGATCAGCACCGCTCCGGTAATGATTTCAATGATGCCGTCCTGGTGAAAAATGCGCATCGCTTCTTCGCGCGTGAGCGCTGGTATGGTTGTTTTGGGCATAAGAACTCCGTTTTAATAATGGAATAAATGGATGCGCTATTATATCCACAAAATGACTAATGAATGTTGTTTTTGTGTCGGTAATTGCGAAGCATGCCTCGCAATTACCAAAAGTGAGTAGTTGGGTTTCGCATAGCTCAGCTCGCATTGTAGGTTGGGTTGGTGCTTACCAACCCAACAAAAGGTTGAGATTGCTTCCCTTCTGGTTGCTCCGCAATCGCCCCAAACTCGGCTCTCAATGACAAAAAAGGCAGGATTTTTATATGTGGACTTCGACAAGCTCAGCCCGCGTTTCTCAACCCAACTCAAGGCTCAGCCCCTGATGGTAAGTTGGTAAGTGCGAAGCACGATGTCCAGAGCGCAGCGTAGTATGCTTCGCACTTACCAAATGATTTTGAAGGTCACAGCTCGCGAAGATCTTTTTATATTAAAATTCGCCTGCGGTCATGTTATTATTTTCGGCCGTAATTTAATATTTGGAACAATCATGGCAGATACTGCGAATAAAAAAGGATTCATAGCCATTGCCGTCGGCGTGGCGTTACTGGGCACCGGTCCTATCTTTGTTAAGTCGGTGCATGCTAATGGTATTCTCGTTGGATTTCTCCGCATGACCTTTGCCGGGCTGATGTTAACCCTACCCGCTGTTAAAAGCTGGAAAACGCAACCGCTTAAGCTTAATGAGAAGGACAATAAATGGTGGCCGCTGCTGGGCAGCCTTACCTACGCGGTTAACATCGCCCTGTGGTGCACTGCGCTGAACTTCACCACCGCGTCAGCTGTGACTTTGCTGGATACCACCGCGCCGGTTTGGGTGGGATTGTTCGCATGGCTGTTCCTGGGGAAAAAGAACGGACCATGGTATTGGTTTGGGCTGGCAATCACGCTGATCGGCGCGGCCATGACGGTTGGTTTTAATTCGTTAGGTATCGGCAGCGCCCAGTTTAAAGGAAATATGATCGCCCTCGCGTCAGGTTTTTCATACGCGGCTTATATCATCTTCACTCAGCGGGCGCGCCGGAGCATGAGCAGCCTGTCGTATTCCTGGATGGTGGCGGTGGTGGGCGCCGCGACGTTATTTGTAGTCAGCGCGCTTAGCGGGCTGTTTGGCGAGCCGCTGCCTTTGCGATCCTATATTCTGATCGCGCTGATGGCTTTCACCTCGCAGGTGGTCGCTTGGCTGTTGGTCAATTATGCGCTGGGCGTTTTGCCCCCGGCGGCGGGCTCGGTGGCGCTGGTTGGTCAACCCATCGTCACCACACTTCTTGGCGCGCTGCTTATTAACGAAACAATCTCGTGGCTGCAGGCGTTGGGAGGAATCATCTGCCTGACCGGTATCCTAGTCGTTCAGTTCTCATCGAACAAGGAAGCACCCATGTCTCCCGAATTGATCATTGTTGAATAGGTATTGTTGGGTTTCCCCACGTTTCGTTATCTTTTCCGTACACATGCTTTGAGCAGGTAGAATGCTTCGCAAAGCAGTCTCTGATACAAAATTCAACTCACAAATAAAAAATTCAGTTTGGTAGAAGCTAAAGAATCCACCTCTCCCAATAGAATAAAAGTGGTGCAATCTTGACAGACGTCCAATTCAACCCAACCCGCAACGATTAGGTTGTCCTGTATAATGGGGCGGTATTCACATCTTGAACAATAATCAGGGACCCTGTAAATGCTTTTCATTTTTTTTTACATCCTCAGCGCCATAGAGACTTTCGTGCTGAGCGCCTATCTGGCGGCAGTGGGTTCGCACGCCGAGGAAAGCCTGACATTAAATTTATCCCCATCACGGCTGGCTGTTGTGCTTTTTTTCTTTGTATGCGGACTGGGTTTTGTTGTTCTCGCGGTTCGGTCGCTGAAACATAAAAGCAAACTGTACGCTTTTCAGGAAAATTACCTGAATAATGAAAGATGCCAGTGGCTGACTTTTGTGATTTCACTGGCGGTCATCGGACTGGTTATATTTTTACTCAGCCGGCAATTGGATACCTTCGGGGATTTCAAACAGATTTACCAGCGCTTTGAACCGGCGCTGGTCTGGCTGGCTGTGCTCGCGGCGCAGGCTGCGTTTCTGACAGCGGTCTGGTATTTCGCCCACTTTGTTACCGTGGATAGAGATCAGAATACGAAAGCCACCCAGAAAGAGCTGCTGCCCCTGATGGGACTGTATCTGGGATTTATAGTCCTCAAGCTGATTTTTGTAAGCCGCACTTCCTACGGCCCTTTGGGGCGCGGGGATGAGATGACCTATTTCGATATGGCGGATTCTTTTTACCGCGGCTTTTTCTCGATCGCACAGTCGCACCATTATCCGCCGCTGTATCCGTTATCGATCATGGTGACGCTGGTTTTTAAAAGCTGGACTTTTGACGGCATCAAGCTACTCAACGCGCTGTATTCCTCAAGCATCGTTTTTCCGGTTTATTTCATTGCGCGGCGTTTTATGGACGCGCCCAAAAGCCTGGCAGCCGCGTTCCTCTCCTGTCTGATCCCTTACCACCTGGTTTTCCCGCGCCGCATTTTGAGCGAGAATCTCTTTTTCCCGCTTTTCCTGTGGACCATGGCCATCACCTTCACCGTGCCGCGGTCGCGCGCTTACCGCCTGCACTGGGATCTATTGAACGGCGTGATTCTTGCGGCGCTGTACCTGACGCGCTATATCACATTGGCCATCATTCCCTTTTTCCTGCTGGCTTGGTGGGTTAAGCCCTTTGATAGAGAGAAATCACTGGTTCAACCCGGCTGGAAGAAGTTTCTTCATTTTTGCCTGCTGATAACGGCCATGCTGGCTGCCTACAGCCCCTGGCTGTTCGCCGGGCTGAGTGAAAAGGTGCAGCTCAAACTCATCCTCGGGTTTGGCATTACAGCGCGCACCACTCCCGAACAACTGACAATGCCGAATTTGTTGATCTGGGCGGCGCTATATGCCTGCTACTTTATCCTGGTGGCCGCACCTGTGCTGCATTTGCTGGTCATTTCATTTTTCCAGGTAGATTACAAACGATGGCGCGAAGGGTTCGGGCGCTGGATATTTCAGGTGCTGGCGGTTATGGGCGGTTTTTACGCTGCCGTCACGCGCCATTCTTGGCGCGCGTATTACAACGCTGACCTCCCCAGCGCGATCATGGGGCGCTACCTGATC
>JAUYCC010000070.1 GCA_030692365.1 Pelolinea sp.
GTTTGATACCGGTGGCCATGGCAGGCGCGCGGCCGTGCGGCGCCTGGACAAAGTCAAAATTAAAATAGTTGTAAGCGAAAACGGAACATCCCACCGGAGCGACGCCAATTGTCTTGTCGCTTAAACCCATTTCGTCAATTACTTCCGCCACCAGGCGGTGCGCCACGCCGTGCGTGCAGCCCGGGCAGTAGTGTGTGCTGATATCAACCAATGTTTTGGGATATTTGTAAACTACTTCCATATCCTTGATATCCAAAGTTGCCATTCTTACTCCTTTATTAGGCGATGCCTTCCATATGCTTCAGCCACTGGTCGCGCGGGTGCGCGTCTGAGTGGGTTTTTTCTGACATGATGCGTTTGATCTCGGACAATATCTCATCCGGGAAGGGCATCACGCCGCCCATGCGGCCGTAGAATTCCACGTTGGTCCTGCCTTTGGCTTCCTTAAGCACATCCTCCAGCATCATCCCGGAGTTCATTTCAACCACCAGGATGTTTTCCACCTGTTCGGCAACCTGCCGGACAGCCTGGTAGGGGAATGGGGAAAGGCTGATGGGACGCAGAAGCCCAACCGGCAAGCCTTCCGCCCGGGCAGCCCGGACCGCGGAGAGCGCGATGCGGCCGGAAGAGCCGAAGCCCATCACCGACAATTTGGCGCCATCCATGAAGTACTCCTTGAAGCGCACCTCATTTTTCTCGATCTCCTGCCAGCGCCGCATCAGGCGAAAATTGGTTTTTTCTTCTTCCGCAGGATTGAGGTAAATGGATGTGAGCACTCTTCTATCCTTGCCAAAACCGCCTTTGACCGCCCAATCGGGGTAGTCTTTACGTACCTCCAGCATGGGGGGCATTTCCACGGCTTCCATCATCTGGCCGATGCTGCCGTCAATCATCACCACGCCGACGGCGTTATATTTTTCAACAGTATCAAAAATGCCGTAAACGGTATCCACAGTTTCCTGAATGCTGGCGGGCGCCAGGACGATGGGGTGATAATCCCCATGCCCACCGCCGTGCACCATTTGGTTGTAATCTCCCTGCGACGGGGCAATGTTGCCCAGGCCGGGGCCTCCGCGTACCACATCCACCAGCACCATGGGCAATTCCGTGCCGGCGATGTATGAAAGGCCTTCCATCATCAGGCTGGTGCCAGGGCTGGAGGTGGAGGTCATCACGCGCACACCCGCGCAAGCGGCGCCGTAAACCATGTTGATAGCTGCCAGCTCACTCTCGGCCTGTAAAAAAGTGCGCCCGAGTTCCGGCATGCGGTAGGACATATACTCCAGCGCTTCGGTCTGAGGGGTGATGGGGTAGCCAAAGTAGGCTTTTAATCCCGCGCGAACGGCTGCTTCAGCGAATGCCTGATTGCCTTCCCAGAGTTCTTTTGCCATTGATTCCTCCAGTTCCTAAACAGCCCGTTTTTCGCGGTAGACTGCAATTGCCGCTTCGGGGCAGACCAGCGCGCAAATCCCGCAACCAGTGCAGCCATCCTGCGCCAGATGGGCGGGATGGAAACCGCGCGGGGTGATTTTTTCAAGTTCCAGGGCAATGACGTGCTGCGGGCAGGCTTCAACGCACAGCTCGCACGCCTTGCACAGGTTTTCATCAACGATAATGGTACCTTTTAAGGGCATTGAAAGCTCCTTTTTCCAGAATATTAATAGGACAAAATTGGTGCAAAATACTCGCTAATTTTACTATAATCAAAACCGGGCGGGATAGTGTCAGGTATCATCTGGCATTTATACAAAAATCCCCCGTAAATACTCAAGGAAAAATAGAGACCACTTAATATGCGAATGGTGTATCCTGAGATTGGATATAATCTCTAATCTGATATGTCCGCCGACTCCAATATATCTAACAAAATTTGCCGAATTATTACGGCTTTCATTTTTTTCATTTTTATAGCCGCGTGCAGCCCGATAATTACGGATTTACCTGATACCGATGTGGAGACATCTCGCACACCCGCGAATATCAGTGAAACCAAAGCTCCTGACGCGGAACAAACTGCCCAGCTTGTATCTCGCCCGTTATTCAGCCTGCCAAATAGTTTGATCAATATCTCTTTGGATAATCTGCAGGATATTAGTGAACTGGCGAGTGTCTTCCCTTATTTCCCGCCCTATTATCAATTTTCAAATGATGAGTTGCGTGTCGCAATTGGTGATATGCAGAAAATTGAAATTTGGGATGTGGCGGCAGAAAAGATTATTTCCTCAATCCCTGCCTCACTGCCAGACTGCGATTTTGGCTTTGACCGCTACTTCCGCCTGAACGCGGATGGTGCTTATATCGCGCTGGTGAATAGCCAGACCATCCAGGTCTGGCAGGTGGGTGGAGGGCTGATCTATGAGAATCCGCTTTTCAGCGGATTTGCTTCAAATGCACATACCTGCGGAGCAGATCTCCCCGAACTGGCGCTTTCGCCCGACGGCAAACTGCTGGCCGTCAGCGGCATGGATTATTCCCGTACGTCGGTCAAACGATACTTCCGGGTGATTGATATTCTATCGAACAAGGTTCTGTATGAGTGGGATGGCAAAAATGGCGCGTTGCATGGAAATCTTTATACCTTCTACGGATTAGGTTTTTCGGATGACGGAAAACTGCTGCAAACCTTTGACCCGGCGCGCTTTATCCGCTCGAAAGAGGATGTTTATATGGCTTTTCGCTTCTGGTCTGTGGGCGATTGGCAGGAAGTTGAAAGCAATTTACAATTGGTTAGTGCGAGTTTTCAACCAGGGCAGTTGCTTTTTCCCTGGTCAGATTCTGGCGTAATAGAGATAAGAAGTAAAGTAACCGCTGAGCTGTCTGCCAAAATCAATGTGGAAGGCTGTATATGGGATTCTCCCTGTGAAACCCGTTTTTCGCCTGACGGCAAGCGAGCTGTTGTTCTGAACCACGCCGGTGAGAAATTCCAGTTTAAAAATGATACCTTGCATCCTTCCATTTTTATTTGGGATCTGACGAAAAACCAGGAAATAAGAAATGAATCCGGCTTGTTCCGCGATTTGGAAGGCGTTCTGGCTCAGGATGATGGTAAATTGCTCGGGGCAGACAGAGATAAAGGATCACCCGGATGGTGGACTTTCAAAGACCATTTTGCCGGCTTGCAGGTAACTGGTGATGGCAAGATAACATTCATGCCCTTAGCGGCCAATTCCAACGGCAGCCAGGATTGCCAATTCTGCGCCACCTGTTCGGTTGATTCCGAAATGGGAGAAATTACCTGCTCAAAAGGGCTGATCGATTCCGAGGGTGAGCGGATTTACTTGAACGAGGAAGGCGGGCAGTTTGTCCTGGCCAGGCAGAGTGGCAATAAAGAAAATATCATCGGAGAGATCGCCCTTCCCAAGCTGGCGGACCCTTCCAAAACGCGCGTAAGGTTGCTGGGGTATTCCATGATGCTGCAGACGCTTTTCTATTGTGTGGATGAAAACCTCCGCCAGGCCGGCTGTTTTATTTATGACCCCTATTTGAAGAAAGTGGTTGCCGCTCCGGAGGATATATCATATTTACGCTTATCCCCCGACGGGTTAAAGGCTGCTTTTATTGATCGCACGGTCAATGCCTTATTTTTCTATGATCTTTCTACCAAAATCTTGACACGCAAATATCCATACCAGGCTCGGGCTTTTCCGGTGAATCCTGTTTTTTCCACCGACGGAACCACACTTTTCTATGTCATCAAAAACCTGAATAATGCCAACGGCCTGTCTGTGGAAGCGCTTGATATACAGACTGCGAAATCATCCGGCAGAGTATCGCTGAAAAAAGCGGGGATAACCTCCCCAACCGTATTTTCGGTTTCCACTGATGGCACATTTTGGACGATAGCCGGGCGGAGCGGGGAGGTATCCATGCTTTCGCCTGAAAATGGAATGATGTTGCACCGTTGGCAGGCGCATACGGATGAGATCATTGGTATGGCTGTCGCCTCCGATCAAAAATGGCTTCTGACCATGGGGGAGAATGGCATCTTCAAGTTCTGGGGTGTTGAACATTAAAAAAACCGCTGATTTTGGTCAGCGGTTTTTTGAATAACACTAAGAAACGATTAGGCAAGCTCGATGGCTGCGCCGGCTTCTTCAAGTTTCTTTTTGGCATCATTGGCGGCTTCTTTACCAACCTGGGTGAGAACCTTGGAACCGACGGTTTCAGCCATGTTCTTGGCTTCCACCAGGCCAAGGCTGGTGAGTTGGCGAATGACTTTGATAACGTCAATTTTCTTGGGGCCGGTTTCTTTGAGAACAACATCAAATTCGGTTTTCTCTTCAACTTCTTCGACGGCTGCAGGGCCGGCACCAACTGCCGCAACTGCAACGGGAGCAGCGGCGGAAACGCCCCAATCCGCTTCTAGAGTTTTCACGAGTTCAGCAGCTTCCAATACAGTCAGCTTGCTGAGTTCTTCTGCTAATTTCTTTAAATCTGCCATTTTAAATCTCCTAAAATTAATTGTTTAATTCCAATATTAGCCAACGGCTTGCGCCGGGCTTTTTTCTGAATACGCTTTGATAACCGCGGCGACTTTCCGTGCGGGTTCCATAAGCGTGCGCACCAATTGAGTTGCGGGCGTCTGAATGAGAGCCAAAAGCTGGGCGCGCATCTGGGGCAGTGCGGGCAGTTTTGCCAGCAATTGCACAGAAGCGGCATTCAGGGGAGCGCCGTCCAAATATCCGCCTTTGATGTCGTACTGCTCTGAAGAGCTGGCTTTGTCAACTACTTTTGCCATGGACGCGGCATCATTAAAAGCGAATGCCACAAGCGAGGATTTGTCGAAAAGGCCAACATCCTCCAATCCGCAGTTCTTGAGCGCCAGATTCATCAGTGTGTTCTTAACTACATGGAGCTCGCCGCCAAATTCTCTCGCTTCCGAGCGCAGCGCGTCGATATCTTTCATCGCCATTTTCGTGTATGAAAGCACATAAGCTGCCTTGCTCTCTTTGAGCCATTTCTCATAGGTCGCGACAAGTTCTTTCTTTTCTTCTTTTGTAAAGGCCAAGGGTTTACCTCCTTTCAAAAAAAATAGTCTTTACCGGTTAATGCTCGGGTAAAGACTATGCTGTTGCTGTAAAAAGCAAACTCAATTGTCTCCACCTGAGCAGGGTATTAAGCCTTTCGGCACCGGCTGTCTTTGGTGAAATTTCAGGGCGAATTATATCACTCTTCTGTAGCTAGCTCCATGGCCAAGGCTGCGTTGGGGTCAACTTTGACGCCGGGGCCCATGGTAGAAGCGACGGTTATCTTCTTCAGATAAATACCTTTCGCGGCTGCCGGTTTTGCTTTGCGGATGGCGCTCATCAGGGCAGCGAAGTTTTCGTTCAATTTATCCACATCAAAAGACGCCTTGCCGATCACGCAGTGTACATTGCCGGTTTTGTCCAGGCGGAATTCAATACGGCCGGCTTTGGATTCGATGATAGCGCGTTCAAGGGCATCGGCGGGCACAACTGTGCCAGCTTTTGGGTTGGGCATCAGCCCTCTGGGGCCGAGCACTTTACCCAGGCGTCCGGCTTTGCCCATCATGTCGGGGGTTGAGATGGCGACATCAAAATCAGCCCAGCCGCCTTCGATCTTCTTGATCCATTCATCATCATCCGCCACAAAATCAGCGCCGGCGTTCTTGGCGGCATTGGCGGCTTCACCCTGCGCGAAAACCAGCACGCGCACGGTCTTACCCAGCCCATGGGGCAGGATGACGACATCGCGCAGCTGCTGGTCAGCCTGGCGCGGGTCGAGGCCCATTCTCATGTGAACTTCCACAGACGCGTCAAAACTGGTAAAAGTGGTGTCTTTAACCAGCTGCATGGCTTCGTGCGGCTGATAGAAAGTACCCTCTTTGACCTTAGCTTTTGCTTCTAAATATTTCTTTCCGTGTTTTGCCATTTTTTCTCCTTTGTGGTGATTGCGGGTAAATCCTTACCCTCCCACGAAGCGATTATTTCTCTACGGTAATTCCCATATTGCGGGCGGTGCCCTCAATTTGGCGCATCGCGCCTTCTTCATCAACCGCGTTCATGTCTTTCATCTTAATCTGGGCAATCTCGCGCATTTGGCTCCTGGTTAGGGTACCAATCTTGTTGCGGTTGGGCACATCGGAACCTTTTTCAACACCTGCGGCTTTCTTGATCAGTTCAGCCGTCGGGGGTGATTTGAGGATGAAGGTAAACGAACCGTCAACGTAAACGGTTATTTCTGCCGGGATAATTTCGCCGATCTTGTTCTGTGTACGGGCGTTATATTCCTTGCAGAATCCCATAATGTTGATGCCATGGCCAGCCAGGGCAGGCCCGATGGGGGGTGCCGGATTTGCTTTGCCGGCAGTGACGTTCAGTTTTACTACTGCTTTTACTTTTTTAGCCATTCTATTGCTCCTTTAGTGGTTTTAACGGGTGAAAAGGGTCACCCTCCCACAATCCTCCTTGCGGA
>JAUYCC010000045.1 GCA_030692365.1 Pelolinea sp.
TATCATTGGTACTATTTTAGGGGAGCCTTACCGGCCTAATAAAATGCGCAAACCAAAGTATTTAATGATTTCAATCATAGTAGTACTATCACTTGTATTGGTAAGTCAAGTGTATGCCCGCCCGCTCGCGGCCACTTCGCCCACGCTGGGCGCTGCGGAACCCTTTGTGATTCTAGCCGGATCGGCAATCACCAATGTTCCTACTTCTAAAATAACTGGGGATGTTGGGTTGAAGCCAGCCGCCGGCAGTTATTATGCCGGATTAACAGCTGCAGAAGTAACGGGTAAGATATATGCCGTTGATGCGTCCGGACCAGCTGGTTCGATAAAAGCCCCCGCCTTACTGAATCGTGCTCAGATTGCTAACTTCGCTGCGTTCGACAAGCTCGACCAGAAATGTGATGTCACCTACCCCGGGGTTAAGGATCTGGCTGGAGAATCCCTTGTACCAGGCGTCTACTGTGCGGGTGCCTTTGAGTTGTCGGGAACGCTCACCCTCAGTGGGACAGCAGATGAAGTCTGGATTTTCAAGTCAGCGAGCACTCTCATTACTTCAGGCACCGCCAATGTTGTGGGTCCCACCGACGCATGCTACGTGTGGTGGCGGGTGGTCAGCTCCGCGACTCTCGGTACATACACTTCGTTGATAGGAAATATTCTCGCGCACATTAGCATCGCCCTGCAGACCGGCGCAACCTTGAACGGTCGAGCCCTGGCGCAAATCGGTGCAGTGACGTTGGACTCCAACACCATAACCTATCCGATCTGCGTCGGGCTGCCGCCGGCAGGCACGCGCACACCTAATGTCACGCAGATAGCCCAAACGCAGACGGCCGGACCGAGTGCCACGGCGATAGCCCAAACGCAGACGGCCGCCGCGGCCACACCGAAGCCCAAAAAGACAGCCACGCCTGCGCCGGTTGGCCCTGGTTTGCCGAAAGCTGGCAGCGGTGCGCCCATACTAAACACAGATTTCCTCTGGGGTCTGTTGATCGGTGGTGGCATCAGCGCCATGGTCTTGGTAGGCGTTCGAGCATTTCGCCGAACCAATCGGCCGAACCAATAAACTACCAAAATTCTTAAAATTCCTATCCCCGCAGCAAGCTGCGGGGTAATATGGAATTTTGCCCCGTTTGAGGACGGATTTTGAAAAAACAATAAACCCTCACAGCAAACTGTGAGGGTTTATAGAAAGTAAAAACGTTATTATTGTGCGAACAATGAATATGTTGACTCGCCGCAATTCGCTTGGTTGGCTCGTGACCCTTCTGGTCATTGCGGCAGTGCTTGCGGGATGCGGAAACAAGGAGACCGGGGAGGCGCTGGCCGAACCTCTCCCGTCTGTTATGCCATCGCCATTGGTTCATACGACAGTTCAACTGACACCCACACCCTTTGTCCTTGGGCCGTTATTTGATCCAGACCTCGACCTATGGGCTGGACCTGTAGACGTGCCGCTCGAGCTTCAGATTCCTTCACTCAAGGTCGATGCCCCCGTGCTTGGAGTTGGACTCACATCGGAAAATGAGATGGATACGCCAAGAGGTCCGATTGGCGATTCGATCTGGCATACGGCATTCTGGTATCGCGGCAGTGGCATCCCGGGCGAGCCAGGCACTGCCACGTTTGCCGGACACGTCAACGATCCGCTTGGATTACCTGGGACCTTCGGTTACCTCCAGAAACTCAATCCCGGTGACCTGATCACCGTCCACGTCAAAAATACCACCATTGACATTCGCTTCAGTGTTGACCAAGTTAAGGTCTACTCCATCCAGGAGTCTTCCGACCCAGCGGTGCTGGCACAGGTCTTCGGCGCCGGGCCAGTTTCCGGCACTGGGCCACAGCCGGCACTCGACGGCCTCTCCCACATTACGCTTGTCACCTGCACTGGATATATCATCAACGGCGAGTATGATCGCTTCACGGTTGTTTACGCGACGCGCAGCAATTGAGGGTAATGGAGTAATAATTATTATTCCGCCAAGTAAATTGTCTTCTGATATTAATAACTTAATCCTTTAAATCTTGGTTTTCTATTATTGTCAGGGGCCAAAGTATCCAAACATGTGTTTTTCAAAGCGTATGCGCTGGATAGATGTGTACGGCCGCCGATTTGCCAACCTGGCGTTCCACCTTGCTGGCGTCATTTATTTTGGGTGAAAGGGCTGGCCAGAGGGTTGAAGCCTGGGGCGGCATCACCACCGCGGCGCAATCGGCACGCAAAGCCGTGGCCGGGATTTGTAAAGCTAACAGGAAAAGGTTTACAGCCAGTATTCCGTGAGGTGATATATTCCATAGTTTACGCCAATGGATGCGCTTAGCCTAACGCGACCAAGAGTCAGGCCGCCTTCTTTCAACGCTAGACTTTTGCCTGGTTAAAGGTTCCAGCAGCTTTAACCGCTGATACAATTGTCCTAATCAAGTTAGATATTACAATTGCGTCCGGGGAGGACAGATGAAACCCTTTGGTCAACCTTCACAAGCGAAACAACCTGAAACTGCTGCTACGATTGAGAACTATTGGTCCCTCCAGCCCGAGCAACTTATCAGCGCGTTACATACCACCAGCAACGGTATCCAGCAAACAGAGGCTGTTAGCCGCATCAAGCAATATGGATTAAATGCCCTTAAAGCACAACGACGGACTTCGGCGTTTGGGCTGCTATTAAGCCAGTTCAAAAGCCCCCTTGTTCTAATTCTGATCTTCGCGTCAATAATCTCCGCTTTTGTGGGGGAGTGGACGGATGCCGCCATAGTGCTGGCTGTGGTGATCGGAAGCACGACGCTCGGGTTTGTGCAGGAATACCGGGCCGGCAACGCAGTCGAGAAACTGCGTTCGCAGGTTACCATCAAAGCGAACGTCCTGCGGGATGACCAACCGCAACTGCTACCCTCCGAGCAGGTTGTGCCGGGTGACGTGGTATTGCTTTCGGCGGGCAGCCTGATCCCGGCCGACGGGATTGTGCTGGAGACCAAGGACTTCTTTGTTAACCAGGCTGTGCTCACCGGCGAAACTTTCCCAATGGAAAAAAAGCCGGGGGTTGTTCCAGCTAAAGCCAGTTTGGCGGAACGCACCAATTGTGTGTTTATGGGTACCAGCGTACGGAGCGGCACTGCGCACGTATTGATCGCGCAGACCGGCAAAGCCACGGTGTTCGGCCAGATAGCCGACCGGCTGAACCTGCGCCCAAGCCAGACCGAGTTTGAACGCGGCATTCAGCGTTTCGGCAATCTGCTCACGCAGGTCATGCTAGTGATGGTGGTCAGCGTCCTGGCCATCAACATCTTCCTTGCCAAGCCGCCCATCGACTCGCTGCTTTTTGCGCTTGCGCTGGCCGTTGGCCTGGCGCCCGAGCTACTGCCTGCCATAATCAGTATCACGCTTGCCCATGGCGCCCAGCAGATGGCCAAGCGAGGCGTGATCGTGCGCCGGTTGAACTCAATTGAGAACTTTGGAAGCATGGACGTGCTGTGCACCGACAAGACCGGCACACTCACCCTGGGTGTCGTCCGGTTGGACGGAGCGCTTGACCCCGCGGGCCAACCATCCAAATCCGTTCTCTATTTCTCTTATCTCAACGCACAGTATCAGACCGGGATGAATAATCCATTAGACGATGCCATCAGCACTTACGCCCAGGAAGCCAAACTGGAGATCGGCGCCGAACAAAAAGTTGATGAGATCCCTTATGACTTTGTGCGCAAGTGTTTAAGCGTGGTCACAGATAATACCCAGGGCAAGCGCACGCTTATCACAAAAGGTGCTCTCGAAAACATTCTAAAAATCTGCAGCCACGTGCAGGTTGGAGATCGGGTTGATGCGCTAGATGCCACGAAGCGGGCTGAAATTGAACAGCGCTACAGTGACTGGAGCGGCAAAGGCTTCCGCATATTGGGCGTAGCGACCAAGACGGTCGCAATCCAAACCGACTCCTATTCGCGCGCCGAAGAAAATGACCTCACCTTCATCGGTTTTCTACTCTTCTTTGATCCGCCGAAAGTCGATGTGCAGCAGACCATCGTTGATTTGAACAAACGGGGAGTGCAGCTTAAGATCATTACAGGCGATAACGAGAAAGTGGCCCGACATGTGGCAGAAGCCGTTCACCTGCCGGTCACGGGTTTGATAACCGGAAGCGAGCTGAACGATATGCCTGACGATGCGCTCTGGCACGCGGCTGAGCGAACGACCATCTTCGCGGAAGTGGACCCAAACCAGAAAGAGCGCATCATCCTTGCCCTGCGGAAGACCAATCACGTTGTCGGTTATATGGGTGATGGAATTAATGATGCTCCAGCCTTGCATGCCGCCGACGTAGGCATCTCGGTGGAAACGGCTGTGGATGTGGCTAAAGACGCCGCCGACTTTGTGCTGCTTAAACATGATCTGGACATTCTTAAGGAAGGAATCGACGTTGGTCGTGTTACGTTCGCGAACTCGCTCAAGTATATTCTCACGACGATAAGCGCCAACTTCGGTAACATGTTCAGCATGGCCGCGGCTTCTCTTTTACTGCCATTTCTGCCTTTGCTCGCGTCGCAAATTCTGCTCAACAACTTCCTTTCTGATATTCCCGGCACTGCCATTGCCAGTGACAATGTGGACCCGGAATGGGTGGCAAAGCCGCGCCGCTGGGATACCGTCTTCATACGCAGATATATGGTGCTGTTCGGCCTGGTCAGTTCAATCTTTGACATCCTAACCTTTATGGTGCTGATATTCATATTTCACGCTTCGGCTGAAGAATTCCATACCGGCTGGTTCATTGAGTCGCTGCTGACTGAATTGGTGATCGCGCTGGTAGTGCGCACACGCCGTGTTTTCTTCCGCAGCCGGCCCGGAAAACTCTTGCTTGTGAGCACGATAATCGTTATCGGCATTACTCTGGTGCTGCCGTATCTACCCTTCAATTTCCTGTTTGGCTTTATCCCCCTTCCAGCGCCGCTTCTTCTGACGATCATTGGATTTACAGTGCTTTACGTCGTGGTCGTTGAATTCGCCAAGAAATATTTCTACTCCCGGATGGAAAACAGGAATGTCTGATTTTTTATTTTGACCGTTCCCGCCATTCCTGAATCGCTTTGACATGGATCGGGTAATGGCTGTACGTGTCGAGCCGCAGACGGTGTCGAAAACGTGTCTCACGGGTGAACATTTCTTCGGGCGCACTGTTGATGTAAGCGATGAACTGCCGATGGGTAGATTCCATTTGCTTCATTATGTCTGAGAGAGAAAAGCCGCGTTTCTTTTCGGTCATCAGGGCGTTGAAAGCGTCTAACCCACCGTACAGGTCTTTGTAGCGGGGCGGCCTGCGATCTTCTATGATCATAGGCAGGTTTTTCAGGGCTTCCTCCTCCCAGGTAGTGATGTGCGCGAGGATATCTTTCACCGACCATTCCGCGGTAACTCCGGACTGCGCCATTTGGGATTCGGTCAGGCCGTTATAAGACTCTTCTAGGTGCTGCCATGCCTTGTCAAGATTTTTCAGGAGTTGCTGTTTATTCATAATTCACTTTGTATGTCTCGCAGATGAGTGTCAGTCGGATTCTAAAAAAATGCCCTAACGGGCAACTCATCGTCACCTATTAGGGCAATTGTCATTGGCCGCTTCTTACTTGTGATGCGCTGCTTCAGCCGCCATAGCATCGGCCTTGGTCTTGTGAATGGTACCATCTGGATGGTTGGGCGGGGCATAGACCGTGTAGAGTTTCAACTGTTTGGACTTTGAAGTGTTGATCACGTTGTGATAAGTTCCCGCGGGCACGACCACCGCTTCGCCGCTTTTCACAATGTGTTCCTCGGTATCGTTGAAAATGAATTTCGCTTCACCTTCTTCGATGCGGAAGAACTGATCTGTACCGGGGTGCACTTCGCGGCCGATCTCTTCACCGCCCTGAAGGCACATAACAACGAGCTGGCAATTCTTTCCGGTAAACATCACCTGGCGGAAATAATTGTTCTTGAAAGTCTGATTTTCGATATTTCCAACGTAGCCAATCATAATATTCATCTCCTTCTTTATTTCAATTTTGGAAGGGCTTTTCCCCAGTTAATATCATTATAGCGATTTATTAACGCACCTGTAAAAAGACTTTGCGTTTAAGATTGATAATCCATATTTTAAATTTACTTTTTGCAGCCAATAACCTGACCAATTCCCAGTTAGTCGCCGAACCGGCGGATGAACCAGGTTTTGACCGCTTGCGTGAGAAAGACATAGCACACAACCATTCCCGCTAATAGCGGCCAGTATTTTGCTGGCAAAGCCACCAGACTCAACGCCCCGGCAAGAGATGAATAGGGCAAATAGGCGCCAACCGCCACGATCGCCAGCGAGGTGAACAACAATGCATTGCTCGCGCGGCTTTGAATGAACGGAATCTTGTTTGTGCGGATAACGTGGATGATCAACGTCTGCGTGAAAAGGCTTTCCACAAACCAGCCGGTGTGGAAAAGGGCGGGATTTGCCCAGGAATTGAAGACATACAGCATAATGAAAAAGGTTGTGTAATCGAAGATCGAGCTGATGGGGCCGATGTAAAGGATAAAGCGGCGAATCTCACCGATCGCCCATTTGCGCGGTTTTTTCAGCCATTCTTCGTCCACATGATCGGTTGGAATGGCAGTTTGCGAAAAATCATAGAGCAGGTTATTGGTCAGTACCTGGATGGGCAGCATGGGTACGAAAGGCAGGAATAGGCTGCCGCCCAACACGCTGAACATGTTGCCAAAGTTGGAACTGGCGGCCATTTTGATATATTTGATGATATTGCCAAACACTCGCCGGCCTTCCATGACGCCCTGCTCCAGAACCAGCAGGCTGTTTTCCAGCAGAATGATATCTGAAGATTCCTTGGCGATATCCACCGCGCTATCCACAGAAATGCCCACATCGGCGGTTTTAAGCGCCGGGGCATCATTAATGCCGTCACCCATGAATCCAACTACATGACCGCGGCTCTGCAGTGCTTTGATTATGCGCTGCTTGTGTGCGGGTGATAATTTGGCAAAAATAGAAACAGTATCCGCCGCTTCGCTCAATTGGGATTCATCCATCTTTTCGATATCTTCACCCAGCAGGACGCGCTCGACCGGCATGCCTACCTGTTTGCAAATGCTGATGGTCACCGCGTCATTATCACCAGTCAAAATCTTGACAGCCACGCTATGTTCTTTCAATTTTTCCAGCGCTTGCGAAGCGGTGTCTTTGGGCGGATCCAGAAATGCCATATAACCCAACAGGATCAAGTCGGATTCATCCGCGATGGTGTAATTCGGTTCATCATTTTCGCCCGGGAAAACCCGGTAGGCCACGGCAATCACTCGAAACCCCTGAGCGTTCAATTCCTGCACCAGGCGTTTACGCTCGGCGTCGTGTTCAGGCAACACATCCAGAACCTGGCCGTCAATTTCAACACGGCTGGAAAGGCGCATTATTTCTTCAACAGCGCCTTTGCAAATCAGGTAATGCTGGTTCTGTTTATCTTCCACAATTACCGACATGCGCCTGCGTTGAAAATCGAAAGGCAGTTCATCGATTTTGCGGTAATTTTCATCCACCAGCAGGTCTTCATTCAGGGTTTTATGGTCAAGTATGGCCACGTCCATGAGGTTTTTCAGGCCAGTCTGATAATAACTGTTGATGTATCCAAAGTGCAGCACATGGTCGCTTTCATTACCGCGCACATCCAAATGTTTTTCAAGGATGATCTTGCCTTGCGTGATAGTTCCGGTTTTATCGGTACACAGCACATCCATCGCACCGAGGTTTTGAATTGAGTTTAGGCGTTTCACGATGACTTTTTTATGCGACATCACAATGGCGCCCCTCGAGAGGTTAACCGTAACAATCATTGGAAGCATTTCAGGCGTCAGTCCTACTGCAACTGCAAGAGCAAAAAGGAAAGCTTCCAGCCAGTTACCTTTGCTGAGCCCGTTGAATAAAAAGACCAGCGGGACCATGATGCCAATGAATCCGATCATTAACCAGGTAAAGCTGGCAATGCCTTTATCAAAACTGGTCAACTGGCGCTGGCCAGTGATGCTGGATGCCAGCGCGCCGAAATAGGTCTCGCCTCCGGTGTGAACGACCACAGCGGTGGCAATACCGCTTTCAACGTTGGACCCCATGAAGCACAAATTTGGCGCTTCCAAAGCGTTGCTGATAGTCCTGTCCGCAGCTGCGGATTTCTTTTCCACAGGCAGGGATTCACCGGTTAGCGCGGCCTGGTTCAGGAATAAGTCTTTGGTAGAGAGCACCCGTACGTCTGCCGGAACCATATCCCCCGCGGATAGGGTAACGATGTCTCCGGGAACCAGTTCATTAAGCGGAATCTCAATCCGTTTGCCATCACGAACGGCTGTGGCGGTTGTGCTGACCATCGCCTGAAGTTTCTCGGCAGCGGTGTCAGCCCGACTTTCCTGAAAATATCGAAGAATGGTTCCGAGGAAAACCATCACTAAAATCATTACAGTAGCGCGAATGTCGCCGGTCAAATAAGAGATAATTCCGAGGACAATTAACAGGATAACCAGCGGATTTTTGAAATTTTCCAAGAAGCGAATAAACCAGGGTTTACGTTTTTCCTTGGCAATTTCATTTGGGCCAAATTTATCCAGATGCGTTTCAGCTTCTCTGGCGGAAAGGCCATTAAGGGAAGTGCCCAATTGTTTTAAAACACTGGCCTCATCAGCAAAGGCAATACCCAGTAATTTTCCGGTATCCTGAATTTTATGATTATGATTTGAGCCGACCTTTCGGGTGAGCGCCTTGTTATCCTTGTTTACAAAGCTCATTTTCCATCTCCGAGTCCAAGATTCTTCCCTTTATGGCGTATTGATTCCAAAGGCGAAGTGGATTTAAAATCAAAACCTCCCCGTTAACAACCAGGGAGTTTCAGTGATAGTTTTAGCATCAATATAACCTAAATGATGCACGGGCTGATTTTCCAAATAAAGACAATTAAGTCAATTCAGCCGCCAGTATCTTTTAGGTACTATTGGTTCTACTAAAACCTTCTGTTTAACACTTCCCACTCTGGTTGAGTTTTGGCACTGCAATGCGTAAGGGATTGAATTCCCAGCCACTTTGAATAAAGCCTTAAGCCGGCCTCATCTGGTCTACCCCTTGGTATCTCTCGATTTTTCAGGGCAGCGGCCTGTGTCATGTGCAGACGCCTCACCTAACGCGGGTCTAACTATCTATTGCATTTTAATGATGTTAGACAAAATAGTCAACAAGTAATTTTTATAGGGGTTTGCTCTATATGACGATACTATAATTTAACCAATGCAATCACAACCCACTGTTGAACCCATCTTTCGCACACACGCTCTGGGCCGGGTTTACCAGCGCGGGCAGGAAAAAGTCATCGCGCTGGTTTGGGTACACCGCGCTGCACTCTGTGCAAGTGCCTCAACCCTCTGCTCTGGCAGAGGGTTTCGGAAAGCACCAACCCAACCTACTTCCAGATCTCTTTCAAAATGGCTTTGGCCTGATCCAGGTTCTGCACCAGGTGGTTGAGCATCATGGCACGCAGAGCTTTACCGTAATCCTTTTCTACTACCGCTTCCACCCACAGCATTTCGAAGGCCGCGTTCAGCCGCACCATGGCCTGCAGGTCAGGCGGGGCTGAGGCCGGCTGAAGGGGCGTAAACCCGTGCGCGCTGACCAGCGTGGGCGTTTCCACAATGGCGTCTTCCGGCATCCATTTAATGGTGGTGTCGTTGACCACATTTAGGGTGTAAACCTCGTTGGCGTTATTGGCGTGCGCCAGCATCACCGGCGCCACGATGGCACCGTACCAATGCGCGCCGCGCTGCATGAGCGCTTCCGGGATTCCTCCCGCGCCGGAGTTATAGTCTTTCATCACCTGCGCTTCCAGCTCCATCAGCTGTTCCGCGCGCACCTTCTGCTGGCTCTGCTGCTTTTCAAAGACGCGGTTGGCGTGGTAGTAATACTTGAAATATGAGGTCGGAATGCCGCCCACTGCCCGTGCGATGTCCGCGTCCACGGGCATGCCGGGTATTTGTTCCAGTTTCGACAGGATCTCCGGCATCATGTCCTTACCCTTCCAGATTGCTTTCACCACCCAGCCAAAGTGATGCATGCCCACGTACTCGACCCACAGTTCTTTGTAAGGAACGTTCAGCATGGCGGCGATGCCCTCGCCAATGCCCACCGGCGAATCGCATACACCTACAATATTCACTTTGGAATAGCGCGTGGCTGCGTACTGGATGTAAGAGTTAGGATTGGTGAGGTTGAGTACCACCGCCTGCGGCGCGACGGTTTCAATCTCGCGGCAGTACTCCAGCACTACCGGGATGGTGCGCAGCGCGTTACTCATACCGCCCGGGCCGTAGGTTTCTTCGCCAAGGATGCCGAACTGCTTGGGGAAGCGTTCGTCATAGGCGCGTGCCGCGTAACCGCCCACGCGAATCTGGTTGAGCACGTAATCCGCGCCATCCAGTCCCTTGCGGGTGTCGGTTTCAAAGCTGATCTTCAGCGGCGTTTGTGCGCCTTCTGCCAGCCGGGCGCTCGCGGCAGCCACCTTCTCGAGCTTATCGCGTGTGCGCCCCACCAGGCACACCTCAAAGGGCGGCCGGTCCTGGCGTTTAGCCAGCTCCTGCACCAGCAGCGGCGTTGCAATGCTGCTGCCGCCCAGAACGGCCAGTTTCTTAAGTTCAGGCATGTTCTCCTCCCTGAAAGGTTACTTACACCTGGTCGTAATACGCCAGGATGGTTCTCGCCACCTCGCGGGCTTCGTCCTCACGCAGGGTTTCAAACATGGGCAGGTTAAACACGCGCTTGGCGTATTCAGACCCGACAGGGAAGTCCGATTCCTTGTAACCGAGGTCCTCATAAGCTTGCTGCATGGGTACCATGATGGGGTACATGGCAAAGGCGCCAATCTCATGCTCGTTCATGAACATCAGCAGCTTCTTGCGCTCTTCCTCGCTGGGGGTAATGGTCGCGTAGGAATAATAGACGTGGTGGCAATAATCTGCCACGTAGGGCAGCTGCAGCGGGGTATCCTTCAGTATCTCATCATAAATCGCGGCGATCTTGCGCCGGCGGTTGTTCCAGTCATCCAGGTTCTTGAGCTTAACGCTCATCATGGCTGCCTGCAGTTCGTCCAGGCGGTCCTGAAAGCCGATCACCTCATGGATGAACTTCACACGCTGCCCCACATAGCGCAGCATCTTGATCTTTTCGTATAGCTCCTGGTCGCTGGTGGTGATGATGCCGCCGTCGCCGTACGCGCCCATATTCTTGCTGGGATAGAATGAGAAAGCCGCCGCGTGGCCGAGCGAACCCACCCGGCGGCCTTTGTAGTAACCGCCGTGCGCGTGAGATGCGTCTTCCAACACCCACAGGTTGTGCTTTTTGGCCAGTGCCATTAGCGGGTCCATATCTACCACGTGCCCGTAAAGGTGCACGGGGATGATCGCTTTGGTCTTGGGGGTAATCTTGGCTTCCACCAGTTCGGCGGTCATGTTATAGGTTTTGGGATCCACATCCACAAACACGGGCGTTGCGCCGCAATAGGAAACAGCGAAGGCGGTTGTAACGTAGGTATTGCAGACAGTGATGGCTTCATCGCCAGGTCCAAGCCCCATGGCTTCCAGGGCAATGTGCAGCGCCTTGGTGCCGCTGGAAATGCCGATGGCGAACTTGCTGTCGCTGTAGGCGGCAAAATCTTCTTCAAATTTCTTCAGGTGCGGCCCGAGCGTGTACTTGCCAGTCGGCAGAACTTCCTTAACTTTTTGCATCACTTCGTCGCCGATCTCTTCCCACTGGCGTTCCAGATGCCCTTCGCCGATGCGCGAAGGTTTGGTCAGGCCTCGCACCCATTCGGGCACTTCAATCTTGCGGGACAAATCAATTTTGGTCATTCGTTATCTCCACTTTTTGGACTATTTTTTAAAAAATTGCGGCAGGTAATCCTTGTGGGCTTCCAGCATCTCGTCCACCAGTTTCACCGCGGTGGGATAATCCGGCACCAGCGGGTTCTGCAGCATGGCCAGCACCGCGTCTCTGCGCGAACCGCTGACCGCAGCCTTCACCACGGCCGATTCCCAGGCTTTGGCCTGGATGGCCAGCGCACGGATGGATTCGGGGAAATGGCCCATCGAAAGCGGAGTCACGCCGTGCGCGCCAACAACGCAAGGCACTTCCACCGACACATCTTCGGGGAAGTCCGCAATGCAACTGCCGTTGCGCGCCACCACAATCTGCACGTCGCGCCGGTCGAGCATCAGCGACAGGATCAGGTTGACCGCCGCCTCGGAATAGCGCGCGCCACCGCGCAGCATCAGCTCGGGCGGCTTGACCAGCACCTTGGGGTCTGCGTACATTTTCAGCAAATCTTTTTCCACTTCCAGCACCACCTCGCCGCGCGTCTTGCCGGCTTCCTTTTCTTCGCGGACACGGTCAGGATGGTAGTAGTAATACTGCAGATAATAGGTAGGCAGAACACCCAGGGTGCGGATGAGTTCCGGATCGAACTTGGGCATTTCCTTGATCTTCATCATCTCTTCCAGGCGATCGAAGAGAATGGAGGTCACATCCTGGCCTTTGATGTACACCTTGCGCACCCAGTTGACATGGTTCATGCCCATCCATTCCAGGAAAACGTCCTTGGGTTCGACATGGAAAGCTTCCGCCATGCCAGCGATGGTATTTATGGGGTTATTGCACAATCCAACTACTTTCAGGTTGGTGTGTTTAAGCAGCGCTTCGGTCATGATGCCGGAAGGATTGGTAAAGTTGATGTACCAGGCATCCGGCGCATATTTTTCCATATCCTTGGCGATATCCAAACTGACCGGGATGGTGCGCCAGGCTTTCAACGTGCCGCCGGGTCCGGTGGTTTCCTGCCCGATAACGCCGTATTTTAGAGGGATTTTCTCGTCCAAAATGCGCGCGGCCATGTAGCCAACCCGCATGGAGGAAAGCACAAATTTGGCACCTTCAATAGCGCGCGGGCGGTCAAAGTTAAGCGTTACCTTGGTGTCCAGCTCGGCGTACCGCACCTGGCGCTGCGCCATGCCGCCCACGATGTTCAGGCGTTCCTCGTCAATGTCAAACAGGGCAATTTCGCCCACCTTCAGGTCTTTTTCGTGCTGAATGAAGCCGTCAATTAATTCAGGGGTGTATGAACTGCCCCCTCCGATCACCGTTATTTTTTCGATATCTGTTCGCGACATTGCATTACCTCCGCTTCTAATGCACTGATGCGCTTGGCCATGCGGATGTATTGTTCGGTGTTATCAATCTCTGCCCATGCCAGCATAAGTAAATCAAGCGCGTGTACCAATAAAACCGAGAACTCGATGGATTCCCCGCGGGCTGCTTTCGTGATGATACTGGTGTTGATCTTGTGAGCCTGGGTCTGTTCTTCATTGGCCTGCTGCAAAGCCGCTTTGGCATTTTCCCATTTTCCCCCTTCGGCCAGGTCAGCAGCTTCCTTGGCAAAACTGCGGGCGCTGCCCCCGTGCAGAATTAATTGAAAAAGGGTCTGCTCCCATTTATTATCCATTGCCATAATTTCCTTTTCCCTTTCTATCCTTTATTATAAATGGCTGTGGTCGTCCAGGCGGATTACCTGCCATCCTTTACCATTCTTATGAAACTCAGAAATCCCGCAGGTTTTCCATGGGCCTACTGACTGCCAGCCCTGCATGCCCTCACCGCGGAAGTACCGCGTCAGGATACTCAATATGCCCCAGTGAATGACCAGCAACACACGCTGGTTACTGTGGCGTTGAATGATTTCTTCAGAGCTTCTCACCACCCGGCGGGGGAATTCCTCATCGCGTTCGCCGCTGACATGCAGCGCGAATTTAATGAACGGGTGCATATAGGCCGGGCCGGTCAGATCGGGTTCGAACAAGGCCAGCGGTTTGCCTTCCAGCCAGCCATAATTGCGTTCGCGCAGCCCATCTACGGGCACTGGCTGCATATTGATAGATGCACCAATAATTTCTGCCGTACGCAAAGCGCGTCCCAGCGAACTGGCATAGAACGCGTCAAACTCTTGCCCACGGAAAAATTCCGCGGTTTTCTGTGCCGCCGCTATCCCGCTTTCAGTCAGGGGCGCGTCAAGTTGGCCGTGGATGCGGTTATCCGAGATCATTGTGGTTTCGGCGTGACGCACCAGGACGATTTCAGTAGATTTCGCCATAAAAAAAGTTATGTGCTGAGGATTATTTTTGCGGCTTAGCCGTATCAGCTGCGCAGCGAAAGCCCACAAACGGGTTTTTGCGGTGCGGTGTATGCATGCGGATATGGTAAGTCTTCGCCTCTTCAGGCCCGTCAAGCCAGTCACCGCCGCGCAGGGGGGCGCGCAATTGCGAGGGATTGCCTCCGCCGATCCACTCCCACACATTGCCAGCCATATCCACGCAGCCGTAAGGGCTATCGCCCGCAGTTGAAAACTGCCCAATGGGGGTGGTATCGCCAGAGAATACATTGCACTTTTTGATATCCCATTCATCGCCCCAAGGCCAGGTACGGCCGTCGGTGCCGCGCGCGGCTTTTTCCCACTCTTCATTGGTGGGCAGGCGTTTGCCGGCCCATTCGGCGTAAGCAGCGGCACTCTTCCAGTTCACCTCAACGACCGGGTGATTTTCCTTGCCTTTCGGCCAGGTGTGGTCGCGCCAGTTTCCGGGTTCCGGGAAGTGGGTCTCATCAACGAACTTCTTGAAATCAGCATTAGTCACCGGGTTTTGGTCAATATAGAATTCTTTGGTTTCTTTTTCTTCCTTGTCTTCGCCATAGAGGAATTTGCCGGCAGACACCTTGACCATCGGGCGCCCGTCTTTTCCACTGGTGAATAAAGGAGCCTTTTTCTCTGCCATTATTATTTACTCCTTGCTTTTGCTGCTTTCTTGTCCGCTGAATGCAATTCCTTGCTCAGCCATCGATAACCCAAAATAAACGCGGCCAGATAATAGACCGCAGATGCCATTGAAGTAAGGGGTGAGGTAAGCCCGAGAGACACCTGGCCGGGATTTTCTTCACCCAAAAGCATTTGCAGGAAGAAGATGATCCAGGTAAAGGCGCTGTAACCCAGCAGGGCAAACCAGAAATACCATTTCTTTCCCAGCATTGAAACGGCCACCAAATATCCCTGAGCCGCGCTGAATGTGAGCAGGGCGACGCGAAAAAGGATCAGAGAAAGCAGCGCCGCGATCAGCCCGAACAGGGCTTCTTTTGAGACCAGTTCAAGTGTTGCAGCCTGAATATTGCCAAAGGGCAGCGTAACGCCAAAACCCTGCAGCAAAACACCTGCACCGGCGGTGATCAGGATCATGCCGGTGAAAACCTGAGCAATGAGCCCGATGCCAAACCCCAATGCCAGGCCACCGCTGGCCACATCTTCACCTTTTTTCCTGTAATTTTTTAAAAAGATAAGCATGCCAATCTGTACAAACAGCGTAGTCAGCACCGCACCGAGCAGAAAAGGCCAGGGGCTGGTGATTGGTTCGTTATTCACTCCGCCGGAGATTATCTGATGGACGATGTTTTGCAGAAAGGTACCGAGAAAAAACGCAATGATCCAGATGAGCACTCCCCAGTAGATACCCTCCCTTTTGTAATCCGGGCGAAAGCGGGCAATAAGCCGCATGGGGACTCCCGAAGCAAAAATGAACAGGAAACCGCTTATCACAACCAGCAGACCTTTAAATACCATAACTGCCCTTCTTTCCTGGCTTGAGTTTTTCTAGAGATACGCTCAGCCTGGCGTTACTTGCCGGCGTCGCGCTCCCGGATGGCTTCCATGACCTGTTCGAAGATCTTTTCTCCGTCCACCATGCCGTAAGCGATGGTGTCGATGTTCAGCACAATGCTGCCGTGGGGACCGGCAGATTCTTCGATGCTTTTCTTTTTAAAGCGCACCTGCGGCGCGACCAGCACCACATCCATCGGGTTCTCTGCGAAATTCCAGCGTGAGATTTCGGCTGTCTCGATCGCTTTCAACTCAAATGGCACTCCGGCTTTTGCGGCCGCGACGGCTGTCTTTGTTTCAATCAGGCTTGAAGACATGCCCATGGCACAAACCATTAACACACGAATTTTCTTCTCTTCTGCCATCGTTGCTCCTTAAAATAATGATTATTTCTTAAAATATTTAAAGTGAACTGCGATGTCTCTAATCAATTTTAGTATATCGCAGTTTGGGAAAGTAATCCCCGTGCTGTGCCAGATAGTCATCCAGGATCTTCTTTGCGATGTCGTATCCGGGTACCAGCGGATGCAGCGTGAGTGCTTTCAGTGCCAGCGGATAGGAATCCTTAACTGATGCATCAATTGTCAGGCGTTCGTAAGCCTTAACTGATTTCATCAAGCCCAGGTCGGCATCCGGTAAGGGACCCATTGCGAACGGCCGCACCACGCCGTTACCCACCATCACGGTGGTTTCGACCACATCGTCGTCAGCCATGCCGGGCAGCGCGCCACGGTTAGGAACGTTAAGGATCATCACTTTGGGGCTGACCATGAGTGCTTCAATGACATTCAAAGCTACCACGGAATAGCCTTCCGCGGATTCGTCCATCACTTCCGCCGCGTCTTGCTCTTCTTCCTTTACATCTTCAGCAACAAGCTGAGTTTGCTGGCCGGTTTCCAGCGTCATATAGGTGCCGTGCCGCTGCGCCAGATAATGCAGGTAAACGGCCTGGATCTTCTTGGGGTCTTCCTCTTCATCGCGGATGCGCCGCAGGCTGGCATACAGTTCCTGATTAAAAGGCAGGATCTGCAAGGCGCGGCTTTGCCCGGATTTCAGCAGGTTTTCCACCGACTTTCTCGGATAATAATAAAAATACACATACTCGTTGGGGATTGTCCCAAGCGCTTCAATCTCATGAATATCAAAGGGGAAGTGTTCCAGAAATTCACCGCTTTCCTTGATGGCGCGGATCATATCCGGCACCACATCCCGCCCGTTCAGGTAAAGCGAGCGCATCCAGCCCAGATGGTTGATGCCGTAATACTCCGGGAAGAGCTTTTCGGGTTCAACCTTCAGGAAAGCCGCCGCGGCGCGCAACATGGCAGAAGGGTTATCGCAGATGCCCACCGCGTGTTCAAAGCCTGCCACGCGTGTGATGGTTTCGGTCAGAATTCCAGCCGGGTTGGTGAAGTTGAGCAGCCAGGCATTCGGTGCCCATTTTCGGATCATCTCCACGTATTTCAGGATAACCGGCACAGTTCGCAGCGCCATGGCGAATCCGCCGGGACCGGTGGTTTCCTGCCCGAGCACGCCGTATTTCAGCGGCACCTGTTCATCAATCACGCGCGATTCAAGGCTGCCTTCGCGGAAGGTGGTAACAATAAAATCCGCACCACTAATGGCTTTTTTGGCGTCGGTGGTCCATTCAATATTAAATTTCGCCCCTTTGGCCAGCCGTGGCTTACAGGCAAGCTTCATCAACTCCAGCCGCTCAGGGTCAATATCCATCATACAGACTGTGTCCAGAGGCAGGCGGTTTTGGTACGCCAGCACGCTTTGAATCACTAACGGAGTGCGCACACCCCCCGCGCCAATAAAGGTTAGTTTCATAAGTTCAGCCTCTCGCAATTAAATAGGGGATGTGAACAAGCCACATCCCCCGGAATTACCTACAGGAACCGCCGTATTACTTGCCGGCAGCTTTTTCTGTTTTCAAAACTTCTTTTTCCCAGGCTTTGAAAGCGGGGTACCAGATGATGCCCGGGATGACGAACTCGGTCAGGATGGCCACAACGATGGCTCTCCAGTCATAGCCGGTGGCCATGAACATCAGGAGCGGTGAAGGTAGCGTCCACGGTGCCAGAATGTAGGTCGGGCGAACCAGGCCGAACGAAGTCGCCAGATAGGCTGTCGTCACATTCAGGAAGGTGATGAGGATGAACGGGATGCCCAGGATGGGGTTGAAGATGACCGGCGCGCCAAAGGTGATAGGTTCATTGATGTTGAAAATCCCTGGCGGGATGCCGAGCCAACCCACACGGCGTAGCCGTACGGATTTGGAGCGGGTGAAGTAAATGGCCAGCGGCAGGGTCGCGCCAGAACCACCGGGCACAACGAAAGAGCGGAAAATGCCGGTGTAGATGGCGGTTGGGGGCAGACCAGCGGCTACAGCCTGGGCATTGGCGGCCAAGTTGGCCTGCCAGACGGGTTCAAGGGCGATACCGATGGTCAGGTCGCCGTGGATACCCATCGTCCACAGGAAGGCATGGAAGGTTTCAGCGATAGCGGCGGCCGTATAGGTTGAAGCGGCCGGGACAACTTTGCTGAGCACCAGGAACATGTTACCAGCCAGGTCAAAGTTTAGGATAAAGCGGACGAACCACCAGCCAAAACCGAGCACCGCGCCGGGGATGAGGGCCGCGAAAGCGGCTGAAATCGCGGGCGGAACGCCTTCAGGCATTTTGACGACGATCCCTTTTTTCACGAAGAGGTTGAACACCTCAACCGAAATGACCGAGACCACGATGGCAGTGAACAGGCCTTTGTTATCCAGGAAAGTGCCGGCTTCGCCGCCAGCCAATTGCGGGCTGGCAACCAGGATGTAGGACATAAAGGAGAAGAAGACCGGCATCAGGGGATCCAGACCGCGCCGTCGTGACAGCGCGTAGGAAACCGAGATAACCACATAGAGGGACAACAAACCGAAGGTCACGTTGAACACATTCCACAGAGAGTCCGCGACATTTGCTGGTAAAGCGCTCTGCAGGTAGCAGGCTGCTTCTTCGCGGAAGCACAGTGGGAATTGGAGGATGATCAAAACGAAAGCGCCCACCATAATGAGCGGCATGAGGGCCACAAAGCCGTCACGGACTGAGGCCAGGATGGGCTGATCAAAGATCGGCGCCATCTTTTCCATCAGACCGGACATGGAATCGGCCCAATTACTTTTTTTCTTTTCAGGTGACATGGTTTAAAACTCCTTTTTAAATTTTTTTTAAATAAAGTGTGTAATTCTGTCAGTTTATGTATTCCCTGGTTATTGCCTCCTTTCTTTCTAATTTTTAGGAAAATAATGGTTTCCGGGATGAATTGCTTCTATCAGAAAATAAAACACCCTGCGGATCAAGCAAGGTGTTACGGTTTAGTGACGGAAACGCAATAATACCAAGAGCATTGGTAATCAATGCCCAAATCAATGAAAGACTGTTTAATACCCTCCAATGAATCATGGTCATTCGCATCAATTCACAGTTATTATACAGGATATAACGCCCAAAAATCAAGGGTTTGTATAAGTTCAATACATATGAGACATTAGGGGTAAATACTTAGGGTAGTGAGATTGAATATACTCGTAGGGTGTCAGGTTGTCCAGAGATGCATGCGGCCTGACAAAATTGTAGACCCGTTCCCACTCCTGCAGCACATTGTTGAGGGTTGGAATATCCCAATCATCGGCAGATACCTGATAGAACTCTTCCACATGGGTGCGATGAGCCCTTTCCACGCAGCCATTCAGTTTGGGTGAACGGGGCGGCAGCACAAACAGCTGAATGCCTTTTG
>JAUYCC010000079.1 GCA_030692365.1 Pelolinea sp.
GAAATCCAGGTAAGACTTCTCCCTATTGCCAGATACCGACTGAGCTCCTCCCGTTCACTGTTTGTGATCCTTTGATATTCTCTCCTTAGCATACGAATGATTCTATCTCCTCATCCGTTGCACTAAATATCTGACACCTCAATTCAAATAAGCCCTGGCCAGCAGCAGCGCGGCCAGACTTTTGCTGTCGATCAGTTCCCCTTTTTCTATCATTTTGCGGATTACTTCTACAGAAAAGCGTTTTACATTCAGGAATTCGTCTTCGTCCATATCCAATGGTGCGTGGGTAAGACCGGTGGCCAGGAGAATGTGATTGATCTCGCTGGAATAGCCGGCCGCGAGGTAAACGGAGCCCAGCAGGCGCAGGCTGCCGGCGGCCATGCCGGTTTCTTCGCGGATCTCCCTGGCGGCGCAAGCTTCAGGCGTTTCGCCATCATCCATTACGCCGGCGGGCAGTTCCAGCATCTCGCATTCGCAGCCCATGCGGTACTGGCTGACAAATAACAAGGTACCATCGCTGTCTAGCGGCACGAGCGTCACGGAATCTTTATGGCTGACTAGGTCGTAAGCGCGTTCGCGGCCATCGGGAAGGCGCACTTGCAATTTTTCCACGTCAAACGCGTGACCGTTGAAGACCGTCTTGCGTGAGAGAATGGTATGGATCATGGTTGGGTACCTTAAGAGGGTAGTGTAACATGATTAACGCTCCCTAAGTTCAAGCCCAGAGTGGCAACGTGGGGTGCCGAAGGAAGCGGTTAGAATTATCTGATTAAGAAAGTAAAAGCTATGCCTTATATGTATATTCTTGAATGCGCAAATGGGAGTTACTACACAGGCTCAACATGGAATCTGGAAAAAAGATTATGGGATCACCAGAATGGTCAGGGAGCAATTTACACCAAAAGCCGCTTACCAGTAAGGCTGGTTTATTGTGAAGAATATGCAAGGATTGATGAAGCATATTTTAGGGAAAAGCAAATTCAAGGATGGAGCCGAAGGAAGAAAAAAGCATTGATTGATTTTAATGAAGAAAAACTGGTTGAGTATTCTAAAAATTATCAAAATCGTTAGTGAATCATGAAAATAAATTTCTTTTGAAAGACGAATTAAAGACCTGTGTTTTCTATGGATTTGGCTTCGACAGGCTCAGCCAACCGGCTTCGACAGGCTCAGCCAACGGTAAACCCGCTCCCTGAGCTCGTCGAAGGGTGCGGGGTGGTTAGGGTTTCCCCATAAAAATTTCTAGAAAATAATTGATACTGTTTCGAATTAATAAAACCCTAAAGGTTTTAGAAACCTTTAGGGTCTGGGGAAATGGGAAAAATATTATTGAGGTTAAAAATGGTTATCATTCGCGAAGAAACACCCCAAGATATTGATCGGATCCGAGAAATCAATGATGCCGCGTTTAGCCAACCCAATGAAGGGCGAATCGTTGACCAGATAAGAAAATCCTGTTCCGAAACGCTGTCTCTGGTGGGGGTTTTGGATGGGAAAATCATCGGTCATATCTTATTCAGCCCGGTGGAAATTGAAACACAGACAGGAATAATTAAAGGAATGGGGCTGGCGCCCATGGCAGTTGCGCCCGACCAGCAAAACCAGGGGATTGGCATACAGTTGGTAGTCGAGGGATTAAAAATTATCAAGAAGCGGGGATACCCGTTTGTTATCGTTCTGGGACACCCGAATTATTACCCACGGTTTGGATTTAAACCCGTGTCACTTTACGGCTTGAAATGCCAGTGGGAAGGCGTTCCGGCCATGGCCTTTATGGCGATTATTTTTGATGAAGAAAAAATGATAGGCGTTACGGGTGTGACCAGGTACCGGGATGAGTTCAATGACGCGATGTAGATTGTTGGTTTTGACAGGCTCAGCCAACGGAAACACCGCTCCCTGAGCGCTTGCCCAGAGCGATAGCGTGGGGTGTCGAAGGGAGCGGCAAAGTATTGATTGTGTGAATAATTAAATTTAAAAGATTATTTGGCACCATATTAATTAAAAAGACCCTAAAGGATCATACCTTTAGGGTCTGCGTCTTATTATTTACAACTTATTTATTCGCGAAGTTATCCATTCCCCAATAACCGGTGTTATCCGTTTCAAGATAAATAACTATCTTTGATGTGCCACGTAAACCATCAGGGATATTCAGTGTGACATCGAATCCGTAACCTTTGGAACCATCGGGTTTGTATTTGGAAGTGCCTACAACGATGTACTTACTGAAATCGTATTGCCCATCAGGTCCCATTTTGAAGGTCAAATCCATATTATTTAATAACCACGCAGATACCTTCAAAGTTATGGATTGATCCTTATTTACTTCGGTTACGCAAATAAATAAGCCTGGAGCGCAGTTCTTGGTTGTGTAATTTAATTCAACCACCGGCGGGGGACCGGCTGTGGAAGTTGGCAGCGGTTTGGCAGTCGGTTCAACCACATCGGGTTCAGGTGTAGTCTCAGTGGTGGCGGCATCCTCGCCGTTATCGGCGACCTGGGTTCCTTTGGCCGGGGTGGCATTCAGCGGGACGGCCATAGCGGTCTGGGTGCCCGCGATGATGTCCTTCATCAACTGCGATTGCGTGGACACCGGGTTGGGCAGGGTTGTATCTGCGCCGGGCGCTTCGGACGGGCTGCCGGAAGCGGACCGCGTGCAGGCACTGATCATCACGCTGAAGATGATGAGGGCTGCCAATAAAACAATTTGATTCCTTTTCATGAGTTATTCTCCTCCAAAGTTTATTTTCACATGAATTATATTAATAAATATAACACTTATTATCTTAGCATGGCATGGCATGCAAGTCAATATAAATATACACCATTAAAATGAAAAAAGCGCGGGTTTTGCCCGCGCTTTAATACAGTAATTCTGTAAATCTATGGCGTCACGCCAGGAATTGTGAACACAAAGGGCGCGTTGCTGGGGAGCAGCATGGTATTGATGTTGGGCGCCAGCTTGGAAATATACTGGTAAGTCAGCAGTTCCGGGTTATTGGCAATCGCGTCCTGAATAAGCTTGAGCGCGTCAGCTTCTGCCTGCGCTTGGATCAGGCGAGCCTTTGCGGCGCCTTCAGCCGCGATCACCGCGGAATCCGCCTGGCCTTTGGCGGTTTCAACCACCTGCAGGGCTTCCTGCTTGCGCTGCTGCACAATAAAAACCGCCTGCTGCACCTGCTGTTCGGAAATCTGTTTCTGTTCCACCGAAGCGGCGTATTCGGGCGAGAAGGTGATGTTGCGCAGCACGAAATCAACCAGGATCAGACCGTTTTCCTTAAGTTTTTCGGTCATTTTAGTGTTGATGTACTTCACCAGTTCAAAACGTTTGTCGGCGACTACTTCTTCAACGCCGTATTGTGATACAGCGTCGCGTATGATGCCACGCGATTGAGCGCGTATCAACTCGTTAGGATAGCGATCCTGCCACAAGATGTGAACTTTCACAACCTGGTCCGGATCGACCTGATAGATAACCGAGGAGTCCACAAAGATCTCCTGGCCGTTTGCAGTGCGGGCGGTGATGGAATCGTCTCCCTGAACCTGGCCTTCACCGGCAACGATAGACATGGTATAGGTCTGGCGGGAAATCGGGTAGCGTACAACCCGCTCGACGAACGGCACAATCCATCGCAGCCCTGGCGTCATAGCCTCCTCGCGGTAGCCCTTGGGCGCCAACGCCGAAATGACCACGCCGCGCTCCTGGGGTTCGATAAAGACCAACCCAGCGCTTAAGGTGGTTACAACCAGAGCGGCGGCCAATACCGCGATAATAATAGAACGGCCATTCTTTAGCTTAGTCCCGCGGGCGGCCTGAAAGGTGACCATGACAATAGATGCCATCACGCCCACCCATAATATCGCGGATAAACCTGCAATTAAATCAGTGATTCTCATTTTTTCTCCAATTCTTATTAGAAACTAATTTTTACACAAAATTATTAAAATAGCATTAATGATTTCTTAACTATACCTTTTTTCTGGGTAAATGTTTCGTGATGAAATTAGAAATCAAGCAGGATGGTGACCGGGCCGTCGTTATGGATCTCCACCAGCATGTCCGCGCCGAATTCACCGCTTTGGGTTTCAATTCCAAGCTTCTTCAATGCTTCAATAAAATAATCCACCAGCGGGCTGGCCATCTCAGGTGGGGCGGCGTCAATAAATGAAGGACGGTTGCCTTTGCGTGTATCGGCCATCAGGGTGAACTGCGACACCACAATGGCTTGTCCGTGAACATCCAGAATGGATAGATTCATTTTCCCGGCATCGTCGCTGAAGACGCGCAGATTGGAAATTTTATTTGCCAGGGCGTCCGCTTTCTCCTGATTATCAGTTTTTTCAACCCCCAAAAGAATAACAAAACCCCGCCCGATACTTGCGACGGCTTTCTTATTGATTGTAACTTTGCTTTTAATAACGCGCTGAATGACGGCTCGCATGGTTAGTTACCGGGTTTTAGAATTTTCACTTAAAAAAGCCCAATCGCTGCGCGGACTTCCGCCATGGTTTGCTGGGCGATCACCCGCGCGCGTTTGGCGCCGTCCCGGAGCACGTCAAACACATAGTCCGGGTTGCGGCCGAGTTCGGCGCGCTTTTCGCGGAAGGGGGCGAGCGCGGCATTCAGATTCTTGGCAAACAGTTGCTTGTCTTCCACGCAGCCAATGCCCGCGCGACGGCATTCCCGGTTGACCATCTCCACTTCTTCCGGGCTGGAAAATACCTTATGCAGGGTAAATACGTTGCAGACATCCGGGTTGCCCGGGTCGCTGCGCCGCTGGCGCGCCGGGTCGGTGACCATTTTCATCACGCGCTGGAGCGTTTCTTCTGGCGTGGCCGCGATCTCAATGTGGTTATCCAGGCTTTTGCTCATCTTGTTCTTGCCATCAATACCCAGCACTTTGGGGACTTCGGTGACCTTCATCTCCGGTTCCACCAGAACGTTGGTGTTGTAGCGGTGATTGAAGGTGCGTACCACTTCGCGCGCGAATTCAATATGCGGCGCCTGGTCAACGCCCACCGGTACAGCGTTGGCTTTATAAAGCAGGATATCGGCGGACATCAGCACCGGATAGCCGACGAGGCCGTAATTAATGTTATTGGGATTCTCGCGGATCTTCTCCTTAAATGTAGGAAGGTCGGTTAGTTTTCCCAATGGGGTTACCATCGAGAGGATGGTGTGCAGTTCGGTTACCTCCGGCACGTTGGACTGCACAAAAAGGATCGTTTTCTGCGGGTCGATTCCCGCCGCCAGCCAGTCGAGCGCCATTTCGTAGGTATTCTCTCTCAGGTTCTGGGTGGTGTCGAGCGTGGTCAGGGCGTGCAAGTCAACGATGCAATAAATGCAATCGTAGTCCTTCTGCAGCGCGACATAATTCTTGATGGCGCCCAGATAGTTGCCCAAATGCTGGCGGCCGGTTGGCCGCGCGCCGGAAAAAACGCGTCCTTTGCTTGCCATTGTTATTTCATTAACCTTTCCATAATTATTTGCTCAATTTCGCCGGGGTGCGGAAGCCGCCCGATTTTCAGTTTTGAATAGACCAATTCATCCTGAAGATACACTTCAAAGCATCCGGTCCTGTCTGAGGGTTTGATGGCGGCGTCCTGGAGCTTTCCCGCGAATTGCATCATAAGGGAGTCTGCCAAACTGGCAGCCTGATTATCAAAGCGTCAGGCCGCGCAATATTCAATAAGTACTTTCTTCTCCATTTTCTTTACTCCTGTTGATCAGTTTAAATTATAACTTACGCCCTCCGGCATCATATCCTTCAGCGAATCTTGGTAAAATCCTTGGTAATGCCTCATTCACCTTTGCATGTGCCAATCAGTAAACGAGTTCTCGACCTTATCGTCTCTCTGGCTGCGTTAGCTATTCTTTCCCCAATCCTTCTGCTCATTTCAATCATGGCCCTTGCTGTTGAGGGACTGCCCCTTTTTTTCTGCCAGGATCGCCCCGGACTGGACGGGAAGATTTTTAAGGTATGCAAATTCCGCACAATGAAAGCTGCGCGCGGACCTTCCGGCGCGCAGCTACCGGATGAAGATCGCATCACAGGGATGGGTAAATTTCTCCGCCGCACCAGCCTTGATGAATTGCCGGAACTTTTTAATGTTATTAAAGGTGAGATGAGCCTGGTTGGTCCGCGTCCGCTGCTGGTGCAGTATCTTGATCGATATTCCCCCGAACAGGCACGCCGCCATGAGGTTCTGCCCGGCATCACCGGCTGGGCGCAGGTCAACGGGCGCAACGCCATTTCCTGGGATGAAAAATTCCGCCTGGACGTCTGGTATGTGGTCCACTGGTCCTTCTGGCTGGATATCCGCATCATTCTGATGACGGTCTGGAAAGTTCTGGCGGGCGAGGGAATCTCCCAGCCTGGCCGCGCGACCATGGATGAATTCATGGGGAACGAGGAAGAAGAGGAATAAAGGGATTCTTTCACATTAGAGTGGGATCGTTACCCTATGGGCACGGTTCCCAGTCAGTCGCTTCGCTCCTTCTGGATGACATTTTTTTGATGTCATGCTGAACGAAGTGAGTGCGAAGCCTACCCGAAGGGTAAGCATCTCGTCCCATTTTGGTATACGTTTGATTATGGCCGACATCCCTATAGTACCCGAAGCGAAGCGGAGGGTATTCGGTCGCTTCGCTCCCTCAGGATGACATATTATTTCTTCCTTGAAGGAGATAAAAATGTAAACTAATTAACAGGCAGGGGGTTGATGTAATTATCCTGCAGCAGATCCATGGTTTTTTGCGCGTAGTCCAGTTTCCCTTGGCTTAGCCAAACCAACCCGTCGCCAACAGTCACATACTGGTTATCGGTGATCTTCAGCGCAGCGTTCAGCACCTTCCCGCCCTTGCCGGCTAACAGGTCTTCCCAGATTTCCCGGATGGGCGTGATGCCGTCCGCGTAGATGGTGGCTACCCATTTCGGTTTACCTTCCGCCGGCGGGGTCTGGCTGCCGATCATGGCTACATCCAGAGAAGCCAGATAGGTCAGCAATTCGGGTGATACAGCTTCTTTTGTTACATACAGCACATTTATTTTGTTTGCGTTGATTGCATCAAAACCTGCCTGCCATGTAGCGGCCGGGCTGGCTGCAGGCTGGGTGGAAATGACCGGATATTTGTTTAGAGGATAAATTACCGAAGCGCATAGTCCGCAGTAATAATTGACGCCATTCACAAACGCCAGGCTGGCAGCGGGGTTTTCCGCGGGCAGTAAAGCGCCGACGCGGAAATTGGGCGCCAGCAGCGCGGCCAGATATCCCGCCAAAAAAGCGGTGTGGTCTTCGCGCCTGCGGATAATGGTCACATTTGGTCCCGGGTTCCAATCCTGGTCGGTGATTGCCACAATCTGTGTCCCGGGCGCGCCCGCCGCCAGGCTGCCCAGATTATCCGGCTGGTTAAGAAAAACCATCACCTTGATATCCGCGGTGATCTCGTTTGCTAGCACCTGCTCGCGTTTTTCAAACTCCAGCGTTGAAGATGCGGCTAATTCACGCAGGACAGTATCCGCGTCCTGGGTGATGACGGGATCCGAATCAGCCGGTGCCACCAGCATCACCCGGTCTGCTGCCGGAGTGGGGGAGGGCAGTGCGGTGGGCTGCGCTTCTGTCGGCGCGGGTTCAGCCTGAACGACGCGTTTGCCGCAGCCTGAAATAGCCATCAACGGAATAATTAAAGACAGTAATAATAACTTTTTAATGAATCGCTGGTTTGTGCGTGGCATAGGCGTTATTTTACTCTAATGCGCCGCATGGGTTATAATTGTGCCCATGACCGCGCCTGAACCCAGGGCTGCTTTTTTTTCCCAGAATACTGAATTTTACCAAAACCCTGTAATGCTTTCAACGGGTTTTATTTTGTCTATCTCAAATCGCAAGGAGTTTCCTCATGCCCATTAATTTTGGCACCGATGGCTGGCGAGCTGTCATTTCAGATACTTTCACTTTCCACAACCTACGCATGATCACCCAGGCCATCGCTGATGCAGTTAAATCTGAAGGCTGGCTGAACGGGATAAAAATTGAACCTGCGCCGGATCCCAAGAAAATGGTGGTGGGGTTTGACACGCGCTTTTTATCTGACCGCTATGCTCGCGAGGCTGCCCGTGTGCTGGCCGCCAACGGCTTTAAGGTGTTCTTAACCCAGGCAGACGCACCCACGCCGGTGATCTCTTATGCTGTGAAAAACATGAACGCCATCGGCGGGATCATGATCACCGCATCGCACAACGCGCCGCGCTACAACGGCGTAAAGCTTAAGGCTGCTTATGGCGGTTCAGCGCTGCCTGAACTTTGCCGTAAGGTGGAAGTGTATTTGAACGACAATGAGGAACAGGGGCGCGGGCCCAACCTGATCGATTTCGACATCGCCCGCGAAAAAGAACTCATCACGCGCTTCAACCCTATCCCGATGTATTATGAGCACCTGCGCAAGCTGATCAATTTTGATATCATCGCCGAAAATCCCCAGTACATCGTGGTGGATTCCATGTACGGCGCCGGGCGCGGCGTTATCCGCGGCGCGTTGGAGGGGACGGGCTGTGAGGTCTATGAGATTCGCAACGAACTCAACCCCGGTTTTGGCGGCGTGCACCCCGAACCCATTGCCCAGTATCTGAGCGCTCTTTCGGGCGCCATTTGCATGGGCAAGGGCAGCATCGGCCTGGCGACCGACGGCGACGCCGACCGTATCGGCGCGATGGATGAACGCGGCGTTTTTGTGGACCCGCACAAAATCATGGCGCTTACCATCCGCTATCTCGCCGAAAAACGCGGCCTGAAAGGGTCAGTGGTGCGTACGGTCTCATCCTCGCGCATGATCGATCTACTGGCAAAACGCTACGGCTTAACGCTGCATGAAACGCCGGTCGGATTTAACCATATTGCCGAATACATGCTCAAAGAAGAAGTATTGGTGGGCGGCGAAGAATCCGGCGGTATTTCCTTCCAGGGGCATATCCCTGAAGGCGACGGCGTAATCATGGGTTTGCTTCTGGTTGAAATGGTGGCTGAAGCCAAAGTACCTTTGTCTGAAATGGTAGCCAGCCTGCTGGCGGAATACGGACCCGCTTTTTACGCGCGCCGTGATCAGCGCCTGAGCCAGCCTGTAGCCAAAGCCAAGATGGTGGAAAAACTGATCAACGACGCTCCGGCCTCCATTGGCGGGGAGACAGTGCAGGAAGTCTCCACATTGGACGGCGTGAAATATATTCTGGCGGATAACTCCTGGCTGCTCATCCGGCCGTCAGGTACGGAACCAGTTCTTCGGGTTTACGCGGAAGGAAGGTCGGAAGAGATGATGCAGGCCTTGCTGGCCTACGGCGAATCCGTGGCCAATGCGGCGAAATAATAGAGAAAATCCCCTGATAAATTCAGGGGATTTTTCTTATCCTTCAAGCATCAGGTAAAACTTTTCGATGATCTTCCTGAATTCTTCCGGCAAACGCTTCATCGTTTCGGTAGCAATTTCCTCCGGGACTTGCCCGTAAAAGGCTTCAGCGATGGAGCCGGTGATGCAGCCCAATGTATCCGCGTCTCCGCCCAGTGACACTGCTTTGCGGACAGCATCTTCAAAATTTTCCGACTCCAGAAATGCGATGATGGCGGGCGGCACGCTGCCCTGGCAGGTGACATCAAACACATAGTCAGGGCGGATTTCATCCAGCATCCGGGAAAGGTCATAATGGAACCATTGTGTGATGTCGTTTTTAATTTCTTCCTTGGAACATCCCTGTCGCGCGAGGTAGATGGCAAAGGCGGTTGCCTGGGCGCCTTTGACGCCTTCCGGGTGGTTGTGGGTGACCTCGGCAAATTCGCGCGCGGCTTTTAAAACATCGACCTCATTATTGAAGAAGAACCCTATCGATGAAGTGCGCATGGCTGACCCGTTGCCCCAGGAGTTATAGGGTGCCAGAGATGATGAGTGCACCCATTCATAAAAAGTGCCCCCGTACCCGCGGTCGGGGTATCTGAGCGCGTACGCTTTCAGTGTTTTTGCGATATCCAGGTTATGGATCAGCGCGTCCGCAACCGCGACCGTCAGTACTGTATCATCTGTGAAAAAAGATTCTTTTGAAAAGAGCGGAAAGTCGTATTGCTTAAAATTGGCGAACTCATAGACCGAACCGATAATATCGCCTGTAATTGCCCCTAGCATGCTGCCCCCTTTTGGTTTATGGTACCGGAGTTACTGATAATTGAAATTCCGCGACACTGGTCAGCTGTACAGCAACGGTTGCCGTGCGGTCCAACATCGGGTCGGGTGTGGCTGTATCTGGTTGGGCTGTAGCCGCGGCTTCCGGTGAAGCGGTTACCGCTGGCTGTCCTTCAGTCTCTTCAGCTTCAACAATAGGCGCAGCGACGTTGGCTGTAGCCGTCTGCCTGGCGCTGATAATAGCTTGGGCTTCCAGGTCCAGCAGCTCCTGGCGGAAGAGGATAAAACCGTACACGCAAATAAACAACAGGGTGATAATAACCAGCAGGCGCAAAAAACAGCCGCGGCCGCGTTTTTTCTTTTTTACTTCCGCCTTGTCCCCGTCCAAAACTTCTTTGATGGTGTTATCTGCTTCCTGGTTGTTCATTGTCCCTCACATTATTTCTGAGTTAATTAAGACCTAGTTGCTTGTTGTGTTGAGCGGTGTAAATCCTTCCGGTAATTCATCATCCGTATGGTCAGATTCAACGTTCTCAGGTTCATCCTGTTTTTCCAATTTTTCTTCAGCGGGAGTCTCTTCCAATAAAGGCTGCCCTTCAGGGATGGTCGGCTTTGGGTCTGGTTCATCGTGCGACCTTACCGGCCGCTTGACCACTTCGGTGTGTTCTGTAGTTTTGTCTTTTTCTTGCGTCAATCCCGCGAACAATTTTTCCTGCTGCCATTGGTCCACTTCTTCAACCGGCGTATCCACTTTTTTTAATTCCCTGATACGCTTTAGCCAATCCGGAAGATCCTCTGCTGACTCTTCTTTGCCTGCAAATTTAGTTTTTGTGTTTTCAGCGGCTGAATTTTCCGCAGTAGAATCAGAGGTTTCTTCCCGCTGGTTATCCTCTCCGTCGCTTTTAACAAGAGGGATCTGGCAGTACCAGCACTTTTCGGCCTCAGCCAGGTTCGGACGCCCGCATTCGGGACAGATAATCTCATCCATACTTGTCAATCACACCCTTTTTTCAACAGGTTTTTCACAGTATAGCATAACTGCTCCCCGTTTTCTACCCGGTGCGATTAACACCGGCTTTCAATGATCTTCTGAAAGAAGTCCAGCCGCTGCGTTTCTTTGACCCGGCTGTCAATTCGGTTATTAACCATGTCGCGGGTCACCCGCTGACCGCGCGCCCGATAAACAAAATCATGGATGGCTTGCCCATGAGTTCTGATATTGTCTTCAGTGTTGGGAATTTGCAGAAACAGGCTGCTGTCCATGTCTGTAAAATCCGTATCCAGATATGGCAAGACGCAGGGGATACCACGCGCCGCGCAATCCCGGATTTTCAAGGTGGCCGCTTCCCGCATGCCTTTTATGTGCAGTGACAGTGTGCCAATCGCCGCGTCCGCGTCAGCCAATACGGCTTCATACGCCGTCCCTTCCAGAAAACCGTGCAGGTTAATATTATTAGGCAAATGGTTAACGCCGTCTATCTTATTAAGACCCACAAGATCGATCACCAGATCCGGAAAAGCATTTGCGAGTTCTACCAGCTTATCCACCCCGTGCCAGGCCATACCCGGAGTGCCGATGAAAACCAGATGGGGCGGCATATTGTTCGGCGCAGGATAAAAGGGAGTAGCCTGCAAATCAACGCTGTTGGTAACCACCACACCCGGCCTACGGTATTTTGAAAAATCCTGCAGATTCATCAATTCATGGGTTGCAAACACATGACCAGCCGCGCCGCCCAGGATGGACCCGCGGGTCAGGCGGTTATACAGGTTATGCGCGGTGCCGAGCAATTGGTGTTCCTGGACGTCGTGGGTGTTGATCTCAACCACCACCGGCGCGATGCGGAACAGACGCTGAATGGGGTAAACATACATCGCCCAGCGCAGATAGATGACATCCGGATGGTAAGCTGCGACTGCATGAATCAGGTCCGCTGCTGCCTTGCCGCGGTTAATTTCGGTTTTAAAACCACCCAATCTGCCTATTCCAATCTCATAAATAAAGCGGCTGCCCTCCACCATCCTTTCCGGATTTTCAAAGGGGTGCATGTGTGAAAAGAATTTCACCTCATGCCCGGCTTTCCGCCAGGCGGCTGTCTGCTGGGTGATCTTCTTGCCGATGCTGCTGGCGGCAGGTCGCGGCCAGTGTAGGGAGATATAGGCAATTCGCATTTTATCCGATCTTCCCTTTTAGAACCTTTTGATAAAGGTCCTCATAGGCAGTTATGACGCGCTGCATATCAAATTGCGTGACCATTTCCCTGCTCTTTAACCTGCCGCTTTCAAGCAAGGCTTTATCGCCCAGTAATTTCTTTAATGCTTCACCATATCCGTTTAGATCGCCTGGCTTAACCAAAAACCCGTTTTCACCATTTTTAACGATGTCAGGAACGCTGCCGATATCACTGGCTACTAATGCGAGCCCCATTGCCAGGGCCTGAAGTCCGGCCATCGGCATAGCTTCGCGCAGGGAAGGCATCAGCAGGATGTCGCTTTTTTCCATCCAGGCGGCAACCTCGCCCGGTTCCACCCAGCCCGGTAGAATAAAGCGTTTCTCAAGGAGATTTTCTTTTATCAGCGCTTTGACCTCATCCATCTGAGGGCCGTCGCCCAGCATGACGCAATTCCAATCCAGGTGTACCAGATCCGCCAGAACCAGCGGGACTGCCAACGCGTTTTTTTCTGGAGAGAACCTGCCGATATAGATGATCGTGGGTGTTTTCCCCGGGGTAAATTTACCCGGTTTATATGCTTTTGGGTCAATCCCGTTGGGGATGACCTGGATATCCGCCGCATATTGCTTAAACGCCAGCTGCCGTGTCTGGCTGCTGACCGCAGCGATCGCGCTCGCGCGCTTCCAAACTGGTTTGCTTAACGGCAGCACAAAGCGGAACCAACCGCCTGTTTTTTCGGGAGCGCCGCCCGGTACGTCACCGCCGTGCGCGGTGATGACATAGGGCTTGCGGGTGAAAACCGAAAGCGCGAAGGCTGCTGCGCCGGCGGGCACCGCGAAGTGCGCGTGAATCAAGTCGGGCTGCCATTCGTGAATGACTTTTAAACCGCGCCAGAAGCTTTTCCAGACGAATAACGCCATTGCCTTGAAATCTGCCCGAAAGGACTGTGTCCTTCCTGAAAGCAGCCTTTCAATGACCAGGTTGTCCGATTCTTCTCTTTTGGGTAGGTTTTCCCACAACGCCGTAAGGAGGTGAATTTGATATCCACGGCTGGCCAGGCCCGCGCAAAGGTCCTGAACCACTTTCCCGCCGCCGCCGCCGATGGGCGGGTATTCATGGGAAATGACCAGGACTTTCATTGGATTTTGCGATCCACTAATGATTACGCTTTATCCGCGCTGATCACCTCGCGGATGGTGTAAATTGGTTTATCCTGGGATTCATGGTATGTGCGCGCCAGCAGTTCCGCGATCAGACCCATCAGGATGGATTGGAAGCCCATAATAGCTACCATCACCGCGATAATGAACAGGGGCGAAGTAAACGGGGAGATGGCATACACAATGCGGCGAATACCCAGGTAGATCAAAGAAATCACGCTAACCAGGATCAGGAAAATGCCGGCGCCGCCGAACAGGTAAATGGGTTTACTGGCAAAACTGGTTAGAAAATAGACCGTGAACAAGTCGAGAACCACCTTAATCGTCCGCTCCAGCCCGTACTTGGCTTTGCCAAATTTGCGCGGGTGGTGGTGGACTTTGACTTCGGTGATCTTTGCGCCGAATGAATTGGCATACGCTGGGATGAAGCGGTGCATTTCACCGTACAGCCTGAAACCGGTGAGCACCTCCCGGCGGTAGGCTTTCAGGGTGCAGCCGTAATCGTGCAGCTTCACGTGGGTGACCTTTGAGATCAGCCAGTTGGCGATCTGGGAGGGCAGCGTACGGGTGATGAAACTATCCTGGCGGTTATAGCGCCAGCCGCTGACCACGTCATAGCCTTCGTTGATCTTTTCGATCATCAAGGGGATATCGGCCGGGTCATTCTGCAGATCGGCGTCCAAAAGGACGATCACATCCCCGCTGGCGTGGTCAATACCGGCGGCGATGGCCGCGGTCTGACCAAAATTACGGCGCAAGACTACCGCGCTGGCTTTGGATAGATTGGCTTTCACGATCTCACGGATTTTCTCAAGGCTGCCGTCTTTGCTGCCGTCGTCTACCAGAATAAGTTCCCAATCCGCGTCCAGACCGGAAACAGATTTCTCGATGGCTCCGAACAGCAATTGAAGGCTTTCCACCTCGTTATAAACCGGAACGATGATGGAAAGCTTAATGCGACCCACTTCTTTTCTTGTAATTTTTTTAGTAATCGCCGCGATTGGCGCGGCTTTGGTTTTGGTTAAGTTCAAATAGACCTCTCCTGCCATTTATAAGTATTATAAATGGCAGAATAAAAAATGTCACTTGGCTTTAAGTGGTTTTCTTTCGAATTTTATTGTAAATCAGGTCAAAGATCAGCCCGCCGAAGATGATTGCAGCGCCAATGATGCCGAGCAATCTGACCATCGGCCAGAAATTCATACGCTTAAACAGGTCGTAATAGCGGCTCAGATACCATTGAATAAAGAAAGCGATATAAACCACTTCAAGCAGCAGCATGCGCCACAGCCAGGGCGAGCGGCGCCGCAGTGTTTCTACCCATGACCAGCCGGCCAGGAAAACCATCCAGACCAGAAAGAGCGAGCGGTAGCGGGGATTATCCCACTGGTCACCGCCGGCGCGCGCGGAGGAAACAAAGGTCCAAACCAGCGCCAGGATAAAGAAAAGCAGGAAAACCGTTTTATTTTCCCTGTGTTGGTTCTTCCATATCAGCAGGAACCCGGAGAACATAAGCGGGACGAGCAGATACCATCCCAAAGCTCGGAAAATGGATATCGCGCGGGTGATGGGAATACCCGGATAGACAATCGCGGCGGGCAACACAGGCTGCGCGGAGCCGTAACCGATGATGAAAGGTGCACGGTATTTTTCACCGATAAGCTCCACCTCCCACTGGATGCGGCCGGAGGAACTTTCCATCAGGTATAGATCCCACTTTGAGCTGTCCACCAGCCAGCCCCAACTCAGGAAGAGCCCAGCTGCGATCACCAGCACCAGGAGAAGGGTGGTGAGGGTTCGCCATTTTTTATCAACGTGTGGGAGGATGTTTTCCAGCCAGAACCATATGACCATCCCCAGCAGGATTGCTGCCGCGGCTTTCAGGGAAATAAAGACCATGCCGGCCGCGCTCAGGCACAAAGCCAAAATTGAATTCTTTCGGCTGCTGCCCCATTCTGCCACACCCCAGAAGGTGATTGCCGAAAGCCCGATCAAGATAGGCTCGCGCATCTGCGAAGCGCCCAGAATGACGCTTTCGGGATATAGCGCGTAAATCCAGGCGCTGGCGTTGGCTGCCTTCTCATCCCAGCGGCTGCTGACCGCCTTCCACAGAAAAGGAAGGCCAAGAGAGGTGAAGAAGGATGTCAGGATCAGGATGAGCAGCGGGCGGTGAGCGTCGGGGCTGAGTGCGCGGTAAACCGCCGCGCTTAACGACAAAAGCCCGCCGTACTGGTCTGTTCTGAATTCGTTCTGAAAGGCGCTTAACAGCGAATCGCCAGAACTGGCCAGCTGCCAGGCGTCTGTGTCGCGCGCGTAGCCATCCAGGTAAAGATATCCGTTATTGGGGGGCGCCTCGTCATAGCCGTAAACCGGCAGGGCAGCGAAAAGAATGATGCCAATGACCAGGCGAATTGCAAAACTGACAGCGGTTGCCCAGCATGCCAGGCGGTTGATTTTCAGGCGCTCACAGGCGAATGCGAGGAAAAAAGCGCAAAGCGCGGTCAGGCCAAACGCGGTGATAAACCCGATGATGGGTTGAGGCCCAGGGTTGAGTATAGCGACCGCGATCCCGACAAGCACCGCGGGAAGGATTGAAATCCACAGGTAATGCAGAGCTTTATTTTTCATCACGGATTATTCTAATAGTCTTTTGAGTTTCTCCAAAGTGGTGCGGGCGCGATTTTTCCAGGTGTACTTTTCCGCGCTTTCTTTGGCGCGGACACCCATTTGTGTGCGCTTTTCAGGGTTGCCCTGAAGCGCCTTAATAGCCTTTGCCCAATCCGGCGCGTTTTCCGGATCGCAGAAAATGGCAGTGTTCTCAGTGAGGATTTCATGAAAAACCGGGATCTCGCTGGCGATGATGGGACTGCCGGACGCCAGGTAATCAAACATTTTCATCGGGTTGATAACGCGGGCAATTTCGCCGCCGCTGGAGCCGGAAATTTTCTTGCCATAGGGCATAACCAGAATATCCGCCGCTGCCTGGTAAAGTGGCAGGCAGCTGTTGGGGATGAAGCCGGTGATGGCCACGTTGCGGATGGACTGCGCCGCCAAAGCTTGCTTCCAGGGAGCAATGTCTTCCTGCCTGCCGCCCACCCACAGAAAATTGACTTCCGGGAGCAGGCGCGCAATCTCTGTAAGCAATTCCATCCCGCGTCCGGGGTAAAAATGGCCGGAATACCCCACCGTGAAACCTTCCTTCAAGCCCAATTGTTTTCTGGCTTCCGCGGACTGGGGCAGGTCTGAATACCTTTCAGTTTCTGTGCCGTTGGGCGCAATTTGCAATTGGTTGGCAGAAAAATGTATATTAAAGCGTTCTTCAATTCCCTCAGCCAAAGCCTTTGTTGTGCACAGGGTCAAATTTTTGCCTTTGAAACGCTTGTAAATTCTGAAAAGCATGGGACCGTTGCGCCCCATCGGAAAATCATGAAATTCCATCACGGTTGCCTTGCCGCACAGTCGGCCAAACACCGCCGCCTGCAGTGCCCAGGTGTACACCACATCCGCGTCCCAGCGTGCGGCCTCGCTAACTGCTTTCAATGAAAAATCGTATTGCTTGAACCGAGGAGAAAAAGGCAGCCAGATGACATCAAATCCGGTACTCAGTCCATACACGTCCGCGATGGTCGCCCAATCCGACCTTTCAAACTCCGGCACCCACAGGCGCACATCCTGCCCGGATTGTTTAAGCGCGTGAACCACTTTCATCACCTGAATGCTGTTAGCGCTTTTTGAGGGCACTATCGAGGTGGAGATGCAGGCGATTTTCATGCAGCGATACTCTCCTGAGGTATCGCTTCCATTTTCTTCACTTCCTGCCATCCTCTCAGGATGATCCAGGATTCGGATATGATGATGAATAAGGAAAGCAGAATGGCTTCTAAGTTCAATCCGAGCTTAGGGACAAGCAGTATGGCAAGCGCGACCTTGGCGCTGCCGCACCACAGGTTGATGCGGTAAGGCACCATGGGCAAACCCAAAGAGAGCAGAAGCGGGCGATTCCAGAAGAAGATGTTGGCAAAACCCAACCCCGCCAGGAAAAGTAGCATAGGTATATACGCCGGCTGGAAATCCGCGCCATAAATGCCCAATAGCCAGCGCCCGAAGAGCGCCAGCCCGACCGCGGTGATGCCCGTCCAACCGCCCGAGATGAGCGTGACGCGCTTCAACAGCCGGCGCAGCAGCGGCCAGTCTTTCCTGGTGACCGCGGCGTTGATCTCTGGATAGGTTGTTGAGATAAAGGGCGTAATGGGGATCTGGACCAGATTGATGAATGCCAGCGCTGTTTTGGCGTAGCCGACCTCAACCGGTGAAAGGAACCAGGCGATCCATAGCGCTTCGTTATCGCGCACCAGCATAATGATGGTGCTGCTGATATTGGTACTGAAGGCGAATCCAAACAGTTCCTTGAAGGGCGGCAGCTTGTCAAATGAAGTTCGCAGCCAGCCGCTGCCAAAAGCTTTTTGCATCTCGCGCCAGCCCAAAGCGGCGGTTCCAAGTCCGAGTACAAATTTACCCACCAGATAAGCGGCCATCACTTCCATCAAGCCTTTTTTGGTAATGAAAGCCCACACAACAATGGAGGCTGTCATCACGCTGCTGGCCAGGTTGACCACTGCCTGATTCTTGAACTTGTTCCTGACCTGCAAAACCCCTGTAGAAGTTTCGGTGGCGAAATTCGCCAGCACCATGCTGCCGTACAGGACAAAGAGATTGGTGGTGGCAGCGTCATCCGCCAGTTTTGCAGCTGCGAAAGGCGCCAGAAAGATAATAACGATGAAGGATAAAATCGCGCTGATGGTTTCACCCAACACAGCTGCTTTTATTACCGCCGCGGCCCGTTCGGGTTTATCCTGAAGGGTGGCTTCGCCAAAATACTTGACCACCAGTTCATTCATGCGGAAGGAGAACAGGCGGTTGAGCATGGAGGCGAATGCGGTGATGGTGCCGATCACGCCAAACCCGGCTACCCCCAGCAGCCGGCCGGCCAAAATGCTCTGCATCATGCTCAGCCCCATGCTGATCACGTTGCTGCTTAATAAATAGCTGGTGTTTTTGACGACCTTTTGAAGCAGTTTATCGTTTTTAAAGATGTTCCACAGGGAGGAAAGAAATTTCATTCAGTGTCCACCTGGCTCGCCCACGCATGCTCCTGGCGGTACCAGTCAATCACCGCGCGGATACCTTCATCCAGCCCGACACGCGGCTCCCACCCGAGCAGGCGCTTGGCTTTGCTTATGTCCGCCCAGCTGGCGGACATATCCGCTTTGTTGACAGGGAAATACCCCAGTTCGGCTTTTTTCCCTATTGCTTTCTCAAATTTAACCAGCAGGTCATTAATGCTGATGGATTCGTGGCCACCCAGGTTGATGATCTCATACCCAACAGGTTTCAGAGCGGCGATGGTGCCCCGCGCGATATCATCCAGATAAGTGAAGCCTCGCGTCTGGTTGCCATCGCCGTAGACCTGCACATCCATGCCTTCGCTGATCCATTTGGTAAAGCGGAACATAGACATACCCGGCCGCCCGGCGGGGCCGTAGACCGTGAAGTAGCGCACCACGGTAACATCCAAACCATAGAGATAATGATAGCTATAGCACAGTGTTTCAGCGGCTTTTTTACTGGCCGCGTAGGGCTGCAGCGGGAAGCTGGATTCGGCAGTTTCGGGCGTGGGGTAAGGCGCGTTTTCGCCGTAAATGCTGGAAGTTGAGGCAATAATGAATTTACCGATTTGGCTGTGGCGGCACATCTCCAGTAAGTTCAGGGTGCCGGTCACGTTGGTATCGTAATAAGACCATGGGTCAATCACGGAATCGCGCACACCGGCTTTGGCCGCCAGGTTAATAACCGCCGCGATATCCGGGTGGGCAGTGAATATCTTTTCAAGCGCCGGGCGGTTGCAAATACTTTCTTTATAAAAAGAAAATAGAGGGTATTTCTGAATCCTTTTCAGCCGCCATTCCTTGATGCGCAGGTCATAAACGGGATCAAAGTTATCAATCCCGACCACTGTATGGCCGTTCTCAAGCAGAAATTCGCAGACCCTTGAAGCGATAAAACCAGCCGCACCGGTGACGAAATAACACGCCATTAGAGCCTGACCACCTTTTCAATCGTCTGACCGTGAGTGCCCAGCGCGTTGCGCGTGTCCACGATCAACTTTGCTTCTTTTAATATCTTGGGGTAATTGTAAGATGAATGGTTGGTGACGATCACCACACAGTCCGCCGTCCGCACCGCAGCGTCCAGGTCCTTGACGCTTTCCATGCGTACCTCTTCATGGTTTAACGAGGGGATGAACGGATCATGGTAGCTCACCTCCGCGCCCTTTTCACCCAACAGGTGGATGATATCCAGCGATGGAGATTCGCGCAGGTCGTCAATATCGGCTTTATAAGCCGCGCCCAGCACCAGCACAGACGCGCCGTTAAGCGGTTTCTTGTGTTTGTTTAAGGCATCCTGTATCTTGCTGACCGTAAAACGTGGCATGGCGGTGTTAATTTCTGATGCCAGCTCGATAAAGCGCGCGGAATAATTGAGCGTTTTCAGCTTCCAGGATAGATAAAGCGGGTCAATGGGGATGCAGTGACCGCCCAGCCCCGGCCCGGGCATGAATTTCATAAATCCGAAGGGTTTGGTCGCGGCTGCTTCAATCACTTCCCAGATGTCCACTCCCAGCCGGTCGCACATGATGGCCATTTCATTGACCATGCCGATGTTAATCATGCGGAAGGTATTTTCCAGCAGCTTGGCCATTTCGGCCACTTCGGCGGAAGACACCGGCACGACTCTTTGCAGGGATTGCTGGTACCAGGTTTTAGCTACTTCCAGGCAGGCCGGGGTGATGCCACCGATGACCTTGGGCGTATTGATGGTGGTCCAGTCTGTGCGACCGGGGTCTACCCGTTCAGGGGAAAACGCCAAGAAGAAGTCTTTGCCCACTTCCAGCCCGCTTTTCTCGCATAGCTTGGCCAGGATCAGTTCGCGAGTGGTGCCGGGGTAGGTGGTGGATTCCAGCACGATAACCATTCCGGGATGCAGATACTGCTGCAGCGAATCGGCCACAGAAAGGATATAGGAAAGGTCCGGGTCGCCTGTTTTTCTGAGAGGTGTCGGCACGCAGATACTGACTGCGTCAATTTCTTTTAATGCAGAAAAATCAGTGGTTGCGGAAAGACTGCCGGAATCCACCAGTTTTTTAACCTGCGCGTCGCTGATATCCAGCACATAGCTTTTGCCCTGGTTGATAGCATCCACTTTTTCCTGGATCGGGTCAATGCCGGTGACCTTGAATCCGCTTTCAGCGAAAACCACAGCCAGCGGCAGGCCGACGTAACCTAATCCGAGCACAGCTACGTGGGCTTCTTTTTTCTGCAGTTTAGTGATCAGTTCTTTTGCATTGTCCATTTCTCACATTTTCTTTAGAAGAAACTTAATTGCGTGGCATCTTCCTGACGATCCTCAGATGCAGGCTCAGATTCAGCCTGTTGCCTGTCTCTCTCACTGCGCGCTTTTTCGATAAATCCTGGCAGGAGCGCGAAATCACTCATGATATCCGCTTTCAGATTAGGCTGGTGCAGCCCGGCAGCCGGATGGTACATGGCCACAATCAGGCGCCCGTCCATCCAGGAAGCCCGGCCATGGATGGCGCTGATCTTGGCTGTTTGGAAATAGCGCGCCATCGAAAACCGCCCTAAAGTCAGAATAATCAACGGATTGATCGCTTCAATCTGGCGTTCAAGATAACCGGCGCAGGCAGCCAGTTCAACGTCCTGCGGGTCGCGGTTGCCCGGTGGGCGACATTTGACTACATTGGTAATGAACACATCTTCGCGATTTAAGCCGCCGTTTTTAAGCAATTCATTTAAGAACTTACCAGCCTGGCCAACAAAAGGCCTGCCCTGCTCGTTTTCATAAAACCCAGGGCCTTCGCCGATCAGCATGATCTCCGCGTTGGACGGGCCTTCTCCGGGAACCGCGTTCTTGCGCGTACCCGCCAGGCCGCATTTTTTGCACTGACTGATCTCCTGCGCGATTTCCATTAAAGTGTGTTCTGATTCCACGGTTTTCCTTTCGGATTGATATGATACCCGAATTTAAAGGGCAGGACCGCCGAGCGTGTGCACATAAATCGGCGCCAGTGAAATGGGATCATCCACTTCATTGGCAGCCAGACGTGTCCAGGCAATCATTGCCAGATGAGCGGGGCGCCGCATGTTGGCGGCCGGGTTGGCTACCAGCGCGTTGCGCCAGCGGCGTTCAAGCGTCCTGCGATCCTCCGCGTCAATCTCGCCGCAGATAATGGTCGGTGAGGTGATGCGCTCTTCCAGTTCTTTGGGAGTTAGTGTAAGCAGTTCCCCTGCGACTTCCCAGGTTTTACCATTTGAGCGGTATTCCCGGGCAGCGAAACGACCGCGCCCGACCTTCAAAATGCAAAACATAGGCAGATCCTGAACTGGCTGGCCATAGGCAGAAATATCCAGAGAAGGAACCCCGATGACCGGGATATGCAGCGACAGCGCCAGACCTTTGGCGACGGCCAGCCCGATGCGCATGCTGGTGAATGACCCGGGGCCCAGCGCCACCGCGATGGCTTTCAATGCAGTGATTTCAAGCCCGGTTTCCTTAAATATATTCTGAATTGAAGGTACCAGTTCCACCGTGTGCCGGCGGTTGGTACGCCAGACTTTTTCGTAAAGAATCTGGCTGCCGTCATAAAGCGCCAATCCCATCCATTGGGTAGAAGAATCAATTGCAAGAATCATTAGAAACTCATTACCATGCCACTTTTAAGGTTGTCAAGCAGTTTGCCGTAGCGTTTCCCGGTGAAACTAAAAACCATCCTGCGATGCTCATCGGATATCCAGGACATGGAAATAGTCAGGCATTCGTCCGGCAGCGCCGCTTTGATGCGGTCAGCCCATTCCACCAGCAAAGGGCCTTCAGTGATCATGCGCTCAAGGTCCAAATCTTCCGCTTCCAGCGAGTTCTCCAGTCTGTAAGCATCCAGGTGGTTCATTTCCACCCCGTCCGGCCGGCGGTAATTGTTAACCAGCACAAAGGTTGGACTGGTGGCGATGTCGCTGGTGCCCCAGCCTTTGGCGATGCCCTGCACCAGGGTGGTTTTGCCCGCGCCCAGCTCGCCATTCAGGCAGACAATATCCGCGGGGCGCAGCAGTTCGCCCAGGCGCATCCCGATGCGGCGCGTCTGGTTGGGACTGCGGCTGAAAAATTCAAAGGTGTTCGCGTCCAGAATAGGCATATGAACCTATTTTATCTGTTATGCACATCAAGGCGGCTGGCAATTTCCCGCGCGATCTCGCGCGAGGCGTTGGGTCGCGCCAGGCGTTTGGCATTATCCACCGCTTCCTGCCGTTTGGATGGATTCTCAAGCCAGTATTTGAGGGTCTCGATGATGTCGTCAATTTCAGGCGCCCACACACCGGCGCCTTCATCGATCACATAAGATACGTTGCCTTCCTCCTGGCCCGAAATGCGGTGGTAGAGAATGATGGGCAGCCCCGCGATGAGCGCTTCGCTGATGGTGCCGGGCCCGGCTTTGGTCAGCAGGAAATCAGCTGCCCGCATAAAATCGGGCATGTCTTTCACAAACCCGTAGATATGGACAGGGATGGACCACTTTACGTTTTCTAGCTTTTTTTTCAGTTTTTTATTCCGGCCGGTGATTACCACCAGCGCAACGTCCAGATTGGTGTCGTTAATCTCCCTTGATATTTCCTCCAGCGGACCCATACCCTCTCCGCCGCCCACTAAAAGGATGACAACCTTATCATGCGGCCAGCCGAGTTTATCCCTGATGTTCTTTTTTTCACCGACCAGTTTGCAGAAGCGGTCCGCCACCGGCAGCCCGATGATTTTCAATTGGTCGGGTTTGACATTGGCGCGGATGGCTTTGCGCACGGCCTGCTGGGTGGGGATAATGATCTGGCTGGCCTCATTGGCGAACCAGGCGGCATGCGTGGACACCAGGTCGGTGACCACGATGAGATATGGTTTATTAATTTCCCTGCGGCGCATGGCGCGCAGCAGCGGGATGTTAATCAGCGGATGCACCGAGACAAACATGTCGCAGGGGTGCTCCCGAAGCAGCTTATAAAGGAAGAGCCGGATATAAGGCCAGAACATGGAATATATGACGCGCATGCGGTCAGGATCATCGCTCTGGTCGAAGGAAAACTTCCACAACGTATCCATTTTTGACCAGGTTGGGTAAACAGGGCCTGCGAGGTTAAGCGGCGGCGGGGAATAATTCAGAAAGAAATCCACCATTTCATAGGTGAACTTGTGGGGATACTCAAGGTCCAGCGCTTCGGTAATAGCTTCCGCAGCGCTGCGGTGGCCGCCGCCGGTATCCGAGAATAAAAATACGATATGTGGTTTTTTAGCTGAAGATTTGTCCATCCGCTCCTTTTCCCAGGTTCTTTTTCAGGCGATTTTTGACTTCACGCCTGGTTAGCATTACCCTGTGTTTGCAGGTCATACATTCCAGGCCAATATCCGCCCCAAGGCGGGTGACTTTCCAGGTAGTCCCTCCGCATGGATGGGGTTTCTTCAGGCGCAAAATATCGTCCATATCCAGGTTGGGGAGCATGGCAAAATTATATCGTATGTTGAAAACCGTCTCTTTTAAGATTATAGTTAACCCATGCTGAAAAATTCACCCGTGGAACTCATCGCAGGGGTTATCACGCTGCTGGTCGCGTTCACTTTCCATGAATTCGCGCACGCCTGGACAGCCACGCGCTTCGGTGATGATACCCCCCGCCTTTACGGACGCCTGACGCTGAACCCGCTCAGCCATCTGGATATGATGGGCAGCCTGATGCTGCTCTTCACCGGTTTCGGCTGGGCTAAACCGGTGCCTATCAACCCGCGCCGTATCCAGCAGCATTCACGCGCGGCCCTGATGCTGGTGGCGCTTTCAGGTCCTGCCGCTAATTTCATCCTGGCTCTTCTGGCGTCCATCCCGTTGAGATTTGGCTGGGTGGTTTCCAGCGCGCCCCTCGTGGATTTTTTCCCGACGCCCTACCAATTCCTTATCTATTTCCTTCTCACAAATCTCGGTTTGATGCTCTTCAACCTCATCCCCCTGCCGCCGCTCGATGGCGATGAGGTGCTCTCCTTTTTCCTTCCGCCCGCCATGCAGAGGTCTTGGGATAATGTCCGCCCATATGGTCCCTACATCCTGCTGGCATTGCTGATCCTGGGGCCAATGGTTGGTTTAAGCTTGATCGATAAGGTGTTGCGGCCGGCAATTATTACTCTGGCTCAGATTTTATTGGGAGGTTTTTTATGACCGTTAATGTGGCTTTTATCGGATTGGGACAGCTCGGACTTTCTGCAGCACTGGCCCTTGCCGGCCAGAGTAATGAAATCCGCCTGACGGGCTGGGACCCCGATCTTGATTCACGGGTGGCTGCGGACAGATACAAGATTTTTACCCCGGTATGCAAACGGGCGCTCGACGCGGTGCGCGACGCCAACCTGGTCATTCTCGCTCTACCTTCGGATGATGTGCAGCCGACCCTGAAAGTGCTCGGGAGTTCGCTGCGCAGGGATGTGGCTGTGATTGCCCTATCCCCGCTGCACACCCAAATGCGCCAGTGGGCACAGGAGGCATTGGGAAAGCACACACCATTTATCTCCATCTATCCATCCCCCAACGCGGCTGGTTTGGAAGAACTTGAATTCGGGCCGGACGCGGCGCGGGCGGATGATTTTGAAAAAAGCCCGGTTTTTATCGCTGGCGCGCATGACGCGCCGCCCGCGATGCTGGACCTGGCGGTGGATTTCGCTGTCCTGCTTGGCGGGCACCCGGTTTTTACCAGCCCGGAAGAACTGGACGGGCTGATCAGCGCCAACCTGCTGCTGCATCAATTGGCGGCTGCTGTTTTAATGAAGACCGCCGCTGAACAGTCTTCCTGGCATGAGGGGAAAGCTATCGCGGGGAAAGCGCTGTTCCACGCCACCCTGCCTTTAAAGGATTTAACCGATCGCGAAATCATCGGGCTGACCGCAACCTCAAATAGCGAAAATCTGACCAGGCTGCTGGACGGTTTGATCAGGAATTTCATCCAGATCAGGGATGACCTGAAAGCCAACGACCTGGGAAGAGTAACAGTTACATACAAAGACGCGCTGGAATTCAGGGAAGACTGGCTGGCGGACCGGCGAAAACCCCAGAAACCGACGGAAATCGCTTCAAGCATTCCTCGGAAAGAAGAAGCGTTGAAACGCTTTCTGGCGCTGGGAAGATAACTTCCGGTATGCCTGTCTATTGCTACCTGCTCGAATGCGCTGACGGAAGTTATTACTGTGGATGGGCTAAAGACCTGCACAAGAGGGTGGCGATGCACCACAAGGGCAAAGGCGCCCGTTATACGCGCATGAAAGCGCCCGTGACGCTGGTTTATTATGAAGAACTGGAAGACCGGCGGGCTGCCATGAAGCGCGAGATCCAGATAAAAAATATGAGCCACGACCGCAAGCGATCGCTGGCTGAGGGCTTCTCCCAAGATGTCGTTTGACTGTTTGTTGATGCGGCTCGAGGGGCTTACGCGGGAAAAGTGGTTTCGTAGGTTACCCTTCAGGGTGACGGTGCAGAGAATGGTGCGGTAGAACCGCACCCTACCGTTTCTGAATATGGAGGGCGGCCACCCCTGGCCGCCCTCCGCGTTTTATTGTCATTGCAACACCGCGCTGCGGAAGACCCCCAGTTTGACCATTTCGTCTCAGGCAAAGACTGGTTTGCCTTTAACACCATTTACGGCACCAGCGAGGAAAAGGCTTTTGTGCGCATGCTCGGCAAGCAGATGGACAAATTGAAAGAACGCTATGACGGCATTTACCTTGTGCGCAATGAAGGCCATTTTGCCATCTACAATTTCTGCGACGGACAGGCTTTCCAACCTGATTTTGTGCTTTTCCTGCGCGAGAAAAGCGGGGCGATGCTGGCCTATCAGATGTTCATTGAACCGAAAGGCAGCTATCTTAAAGAACACGACCACTGGAAAGAAACTTTCCTGAAAGAAATAACGGAAGAGTATAAAGATAAAGTCCTTAAATTCGAAAGCAAAACCTGGCGCCTGATCGGTGTGCCGTTTTACAACAACGAAGATGAAAACCGCTTCAAGGCAAGTTTTGAGGCGGCGTTAAACTAGATGGTTTTCAACAAGGTTAATTTCATCACGGTTTCACGATTATCAGGCCTTTGGACTGGGTTTTCAACTCCTCGATTATCTTCCTGGGAACAAGGTTATCAATGATCACATGATCAAACTCATTAATTTTTGCCAGCAGGTACAAGGTGGTCTGTTTGAATTTTGAATTATCCATCAGGATCATCTTTTTTTCGGAATTATCCATCATGGCTCTTTTTACTGAAATGACCTGCTGCTCATATTCAAAAACCGATCCAGATCTAAAGGAGTGGGGTGAAAGCACCGCAAGGTCGGCATGAATCTTGTTGATGGTACTAATGCAAAAATAGCCGTAAGCTGAACGGTATTTTGATTTGTACTCTCCTCCCAATATAATTAAATTAATCCCGGGGATCTTACTGATTTCATTAATGGACGGCAAGCAGGATGTTATTACCGTCAAAGATTTGAAATCCGGGAAGTGCTTTATTAAAGGAATGACTGTGGTTGAGTCATCCAAAAAAATGGACATTCCATCACTCAAAAAAGTCGCGGCCGCCTTACAGAGCGCTTCTTTTTGAAGCGCGTTAACACGCTCGCGATACCCAAAATCGCTTTCAAAGATGCTGGAAGGCTGGGCGGACGCGCCCCTTCTGACTTTCTGAATCAGTTGAGAACGCTCCAGGTCGTCCAGGTCACGATGCACTGTCATCCGGCTTATCTTTAATAAAGCCATTAGGTCCTCAACTGACGCAAATCCATTCGCAAGCACATATTCCGAAATTTTTGCCTGCCTTTTCTTAACGTCAATGGCTCTACCCATACTAAAATTTCCTCGTTATGCTGTAAAAAACTGGTATTTCATAATTATTATAGAACATACTTATGATTAAATTATGAGAAAATAGCATTAAATAATGATATTAATCATGAAATATACCATAATATATTGACACAAGCACAATAAAAGTGGTATATTAATGACATTCTAATGTAAAGCATTTCTTCATCATTCTAATACAACGATTAACAATTTATTAACCATGTCAAATATAACAACTGGTAACGATTATTTTTTAGTTACTTTAAATCCGTAAAACTGAAGTCCAGGAGGTGACCTCTATATAAATATAGTGTTGAATAAAATCACAAATTGTTTTTAAAATCAAAATAAAAGAGAGAGGAAAGATGGCTACTATTTTAGATAATCTTTTGCAAGGCATGAGCATGGTTGTTGCAACCTTTGGCTCAATGATCGTCATCCCGATCATTTTGTTCTTTATCTCACTGGCATTCGGGATCAAAGCCAACAAGGCATTACAGACAGCACTGTTTGCAGGCATCGGCTTGACCGGTTATTCATTCCTGATTGGTGCCTATCTGCCGATTGTGGCTCCGGTCATTGAGAACATGGTTAAGGAAGCAGGCGTCAACCTACCCATCATGGATATGGGCTGGCAGGTGACTGCGATCGTGGCTTACTCAACCAGAGCAGGCATGATTTATCTTGCTCTTGGGCTGGTTTTCCAACTGGTTCTCTTCCTCACCGGCTGGACGAATGTTTTCCAACCCTCGGGGCTTTGGGACCTTTACAGCTACGCGCTTTGGGGCTCGCTGGTCTTCATTATTACCAATAACATGTTGTTGTCGGTTGCTTTCATGTTGGTCCTTAACCTGTGGGCAACTACATTCTACGAAATGTTGGCCAAGCGCTGGTCAAAATATTACAAATATCCGAACTGCATGATCGTTCAGCTGCACAACGTTGATCCTGTGCCTTTCGCGATCTTTAGCAATTGGTTATTAAACAAATTCGGCGCTTACAAGGTCCGCTGGAAACCGGATGACCTGCGTGATAGACTTGGCTTCATGGGTGATCCTATTGCATTGGGTTTCATTCTGGGTTTTGTTTTGGGCTTCCTCGGAAACATTAACCGGCTAGGCACCCTGGCGGCATGGGGTCAAATCATGCTGGTTGCCATGGGAACCGCGGCAGTAATGGCTATTTTCCCCCGCGTGGCTGCAATCTTCGCACAGGCGTTCACTCATCTCTCCGCAGCATCCCGCAAATTCGCTGTTGATAAAGGCCGTGAAGAAATTTATATAGGTGTGGATGATGCATCCGGTTATGGTGAAGCCGCGACTCTGATCACTGGCATTGTGCTTATCCCGGTTGTGCTCCTAATCGCTGCCATTTTGCCCGGCAACAGAGTCCTGCCGCTGGTTGACCTGGTCGCGATTCCCTTCATAATCCAGTCCTTCATTGCCTTCTCGAATGGCAATATCTTCAAATCCATTCTCTCCGCTGCAATCTGGTTTGTTGGAGGCCTATTAATTGCCACAGCCACTTCGCCGATTTTCTCCGACGTATACAATTCAATTGCGACAAACGCCACAGCTGGATCCCTGGTCACAAGTTTTGCCATCATGAACAAACCTATTTGGGGCGGCTTTACCTTGTTCGTGATGAACAGCGGATGGCTTGCAGTTGGCGTCCTGTTTGTGGTTTATTTGGTAATGACGCTCTGGTATAAAAAGAACAAAGTTAAGGTAACTGATTGGCTTGAAAAACAGGCGGAACTTGATGTCGTTGAAGAGTAATAAGTAAACAGAATATCTGAAATGAGGGCATTCAAAACAATTATTGGGTGCCCTCAAATTGAAACAAATACAAATCATTAACGCCCAGGAATTATATTAATGTTAGAAATGGTTATAAGTGAACAACTTGCTGAAATAGACTTTGAAGCGAAAGACAAAGAAGAGGTTATTAAATTACTGTCAGGCAAGATGGATAAAATGGGTTATGTGGAAGCGGGTTTTGAAGAAGCTGTATTAGCCCGCGAGAGGGAATATCCTACGGGTTTACCGACGAAAATCCCGGTTGCCCTTTGCCATGTGGAAGCGGAGTATGTCAACCGCACTGCATTGGCAATCGCAACTTTAAAAAAACCGGTTGAATTTCATAATATGGGCGATCCCAAAATGGTATTGCCCGTTGAAATTGTTTTTCTACTTACTATAGTAGATCCCAAGGAGCAGGTGATCTATTTAAGGAAAATGATGGAAATATTTAAAGATGGCACACTGTTAAAAATGAAAGATGCTCAATCAAAAAAAGAAATTGTGTCAATCCTCTATAATTATTTCATTGAAGCAGAAGAAAGGAACAAAGATGGTAAAAAAAAGATCTAAAAAAGTTCTTCATGTTTTAGGAGTCTGTGGGGCAGGGACAGTAACCTCAACCATGCTGGCCATGCGGGTTGAGGATGTATTGGAAGAGGAAGGGATTCGCTGCAGAATTGACGAAATCCGCCCAACCGAAGTCCATACTTACCTTGATACCGCTCCAGTGGATCTCATTATTACCTCTTCACCCATACCGGATGTTGAAAAAATCAAGGTGCCCGTTATTAAAGGACACTCTTTATTAAGTGGTTTTGGTGAGGCGGAAACGATTGAAGAAATCCGAAGGATCGCTAACAAGATTATTGACGATTATGAAGTGGGCTTGAAAAAATAGCAATTCGATGAGATTACGTCTGACAAGAAAATTTCACTATTAAGAAATTGAAGTTTTCTCATCAGGGCAAGTGTTTAGGTTTCATCACCATTTATCAGCATTTTTCAACCTGTTTATTAACAGGATGGATAAGTATTGCCAATTGAGAGAATGGTTAGAGTCGAAATTAACAAAAAGAACCAGATTGGATAAAGGGTGTAAAACAGGAGTTAAAAAGTGGAATATCAGGAAATTATTGACCGAAAGAAAAAAATTGTTACATCAGCGATCAAGGCGATTCCCGATCCAATTATTGCAGATGTAAAAAAAAGGTATGCGCAAAAATGCAAGCGCTCCGTTCAATATTTTGAACGAGCCAAGCAAGTTATTCCGGCGGGTCTGGAACATAATTTGGGTTTATTACATCCTTACCCATTAACCATGAAAACCGCCAGCAAAGCCAGCATCTGGGATATTGATGAGAATGAATATGTTGATTACATGATGGCTGGGGGGCCTATCATTTTGGGCCATAAATTTCCGCAGTTAGATGAAAAAGTAATCGCCTTAATTGAGAATTACGGCCCTTCGACCGGGTTGACCTGTGAAAGCGAAATCTTGTGCGCTGAAGAAATAGCGAAACACATGCCCAGTGTGGAAATGGTCAGGTTTTTGGCCTCAGGCACCGAAGCAGATATGCTGGCAGTCCGTGTAGCCAGGGCGTATACGGGCAAGAAAAAGATTATTAAGATCGCCGGTTCTTATCACGGCTGGTCTGACCAATTCCTGCTTTCTTCCGATTACCCGGGAACCGGCAACGCACACGCTTCCGGTATTCCCCAGGATAGTTATGCTCATACTATTGAATTGATGCCTAATGATTTCGAGGGGTTATATCGCCTTTTTGAGGAAAACCGCGACAAAGATGGAATTGCCGCAATCATCGCTGAACCCACTGGCGGGCACGCGGGTACTTTTCCCAACCATCCAGACTGGAACAAAACGTTGCGCAAGGTTTGCGACGAGTTTGGCGCGCTGCTGATTTTTGACGAGGTTATCACAGGTTTTCGGTTGGCTCTTGGCGGTGGCCAGGAATACTATAATGTTCTGCCTGACATTACAATTCTTGGAAAGATCATCACCCATGGTTATCCATCCTGCGGTGCGGTGGCTGGAAGCCGGGAAATTATGTCGGTTTGTCACCCGGGGGGAACACATGGCAAAAAAGCCTTTACAGGCGGAACCCTGTCAGCCAATCCCATTTCCACAACAGCAGGTTATTATTCAATTAAGTACATTGAGGAATATGGTGCTATTGACAAAGCATCAGATTATGGCGACCGAATCACCAACAAGCTAAACGAACTTTTCGCGACCCGCAAAGATTTGCCTTTCTTTGCCTATAATATCCGCTCTATTATCCATGTTGAAACTGCCTGCCCTTCGGGCGCCTTTCTGGTCAGCAAGGATATTGATTCTCAACTGGCAGAACAAAAGCGCCGTGCGAAAGCCGCGGAGGATATTTACATGGCATTGCTTGACCAGGGTGTGCTGATGCTGGGAGATTGCAAGCGGATGTATACCTGCATGCAGCATGATGATGCATCCTTGAAAAAGACCTTGAATGCCTGGGAAAATGTGCTTTCAATGATCCCTGTTGAAGGTTAAATATTAAAGAAAAAGATCAGGATTAAAAATGAATTACACACAATATCGTAAGGATGTTTACAATACTGCGCTTAAACTGGTTGAGGTGGGTTTAATTCGTCTATCATCCGGGAATATTTCCATGCGGCTGCCAGATGGGAATGTGGCAATCACACCTTCTTCTATACCCTATGATGAAATGGATTATAAAGAAATTGTTATTTTGGATATAGATGGCAATATTGTTGACGGCGACCACAAGCCATCTGTCGAGAAAATGCTGCATATCAACGCTTACAAAGCTCGTGAAGATATCAAGGCGGTGATTCATAGCCACTCGATCTATTCCATGGCATTATCGTTGGTAAAACTTGAAATTCCCTTAATAAATTCCGAGCTGGTTCCTTTGGGAGCGCCTATTCCCGTAGTTAGCTATATTCTGCCAGGAACAGATTTGCTGGCTGAAAAGGTTGCCGAACCATTTCGTAATCGGCCGTTGCTTAAGGCAGTGCTGCTTGAAAACCACGGAACAGTGGTGGTAGGAAAGAATTTGAAAGACGCTTTCCAGAACGCGTATAACCTGGAAACAGGCGCTGAGGTATACCACAAAGCGCTTCAGACCGGAAAAAAGATCAGGGTCTTGTCGCAATCAGAATTCGAAGAAGTATATAACCGCTATTACAAAGCAAAACAATAGTGGCCGTTTAGTTATTAATCCGTAAAAACGGGCAGGTGCCCGAGGGCAATAACGCCCTCCCAGCCGCAGGAGTCGCCTTCGGTAAAGATGGCGGCTTCCAGGCTCACCTGCCCGCCGGCTTTCTTGATGACCTGGCGCATGCCTTCCAGCGTTGAACCGGTGCTGATGACATCATCAACGATCGCCGCGCGCTTGCCTTTCAGAATCGGAATATCCTTTTCATCCAGGAGCAGCATCTGGGGTTTGCCGGTGGTGATGGAAACAGTTTCTGCCTTAATAGCGTCGCCCATATAGACCTTGTAACTCTTGCGCAGGACGATGTAAGGTTTTTTGGTTTCAACAGATAGCGCATGCACCAGGGGGATGCTTTTGGCCTCCGCGGTGACCAGCACGTCGTAGTCAGCGCCTTCAAGTTTTTTCGCGAGCAGCCTTGCGCAGGCCTGCACCAGTTCTGTGTCGCCCAGAATATTTAAAATGGCAATTTTCAAACCGGGTTTAATCTCAAAAAGCCGTAGATCGCGCTTCACGCCGCCGATCTCGATCGCATATGTTTTATATGGGTTAGCCATGCTGTCCCTCCGGAAAAATGTTCATTTATTACAATGGAAGTGTATCACAGGAGAATAAAAACTCAGGGAAAATAGGTGTTTTAAATAAAAACGAGAGCCGGAGACGCCAACCCCGGCCCTCTCATAAGGAGGAGAAGAAGAAGAAAAGTTGCCCTTACAGCAAATATACCCCCAGGTCCTTTTTTGTGCATGACGTTAAACCTACGATTACCCTACGATTTCGAACGCTTTTTCTAGCGAAATTTTACGAATATTTATCCAGATTTATCGCGGATTATTAATTTTCCTCTATAATCAATGGGCAGAGAGGATAACAAAGAATCTCCCATGAAAAATACTACACCCCATAAGCTCGTATCGGCTGCCTTCATTGAAAAAACGCTTGCCGGTGCTTTGGCGTTAGCCGCGACAGAATCAGGATTAGCCCGGCTGTTTTTCTGCAGCCGGAAAGATTATGACACATTTACGGCTGCCAACCATCTATCGGCTGATGCAAAACCGAACGAAATATTAAAAGAAGCCTCGCGGCAGGTGGTTGAGTATTTCGATGGAAAGCGCAAGGAATTTGATCTCCCGTTGGACTTGAATGGCCAGACGCCTTTCAGAGCAAAAGTGTTGCACGCCTGCGCCAAAATCCCTTTAGGTAAAGTCCTCACTTACGGCGCGCTGGCGGCCAAAGCCGGCAGCCCCAAAGCTGCGCGAGCGGCCGGAGGGGCTATGGCGAACAATCCCATCGCGCTCATCATTCCCTGCCACCGGGTGGTAGGTAGCGATAAAGGGCTGCACGGCTTTTCTTCTCCCGGCGGGCTAAAAACCAAAGCGATCCTCCTTCGCCATGAGGGAGTGGCCATAGAGCATGAACGTGTTATATAAGGTATGAAATAGTATATGAATGATATAAAAGACACCAAATTCCGCAGCGGATATGCTGCGGTGGTGGGACGCCCGAATGTGGGCAAATCCACCCTCATCAACACCTTGCTCGGCCAGAAAATCGCGGCGGTCTCCAGCAAACCGCAAACCACGCGGCTCAAGCAATTGGGCATCCTGACCGGGGATGATTTCCAGATTATTTTCATTGATACCCCGGGCATCCATTTGCCGCGGTACGCGCTGGGCACAGGCATGAACGCGCTAGCGCAGGAAGCCCTGATGGAAGCCGACATCATCCTCTGGCTGGTGGATGCCAGCGCGCCCCCTCACGCGGAGGACAGCCTGATCACCCAAAAACTAGCCGCGCTGCCTGCGCTGCCGACGGTAATCCAGGTATTGAATAAAGTGGACCTGACCAACTCCGAAATACTGGAATTGCGTAAGAAAGAATATGAAGCGCTATACCCCAAGGTAGAGCAGATAACGATCAGCGCCAAAGTGGGAACCGGCGTGGAGGAACTAAAAGAGATTATCCGGGGGCGGATGCCGGAAGGTGATCCTCTTTTCCCATCAGACCAGGTGACCGATTATTATGAGCGCGAAATTGCCGCCGACCTGATCCGTGAAGCCGCGCTGGAACACCTGCGCGATGAGGTGCCGCATGCCATCGCGGTGCGTGTGGATGATTACCAGGAACGCGGCGACACCGGGGCGCGCATCACCGCGACAATTTTCGTCGAGAAGGACTCGCAAAAAGGTATCGTCATCGGCAAAGGCGCCGAGATGCTGAAGGCCATCGGCAGCGGCGCGCGCCTGGCTATTGAGGCCATGAGCGGCCGTAAGGTTTATCTGGAGCTGCGCGTCAAGGTCAACAAGAACTGGCGCAGCAACCCCGATTTCCTGCGGCAGATGGGATATGAGGACCTGGGGGATAAGTAATTGCTGAATCCCTGGTTCTTTCTGGCATTGTTCTTGATGGGGGTGAACTGGCTGGCGATCTGGTTAGATTGGAAAATGGCTAACTACCTGTCAAAACCAGCCATCATTTTGGCGCTGCTGGGCTGGTTTTTCTCAACCGCCGGGTTTTCCTTTCCAACGCTCTGATTCGGCATCGGACTGGTTTTTGCTTTGGCGGGTGATACCTTGCTGCTATTCCAGGGGAAATGTTTTTTATTTGGGATGGTCGCCTTCATGCTGACGCACGTCGCGTTTATCATCGGATTCAACCAGAGTTTGCCGGTGATGAGTCCGGTGGTTATCGCTTTGGTGCTGTTTTGTTTTTTTTTGTGGGTTTTGCTTTATGCCACCCTTCGGCGGGGGGCACTGGCCAACGCGGCTTACCGCACAATGGAAATACCGCTGGTCGTTTATAACCTGGTTATTCTGCTGATGGTGATTTCCGCCCTGACGACCAATTTCCGACTAAACTGGCTGCCTGCTGCGTCCGTGCTGGTCTCATGCGGGGCGCTGTTGTTTCTTTTTTCAGATGTGCTGCTGGCGGTGGACCGCTTTATCCGGCCGCTGCCGACCGCGCGGTTGTGGAAACGGGTGACTTACCAGCTTGGCCAGTTGGCCATCATCGCTGGCGTCCTGCTTACCTTTTCCGCCTGAAATCAGTGGTTTTTCTGAACGGCCTGAACCCCTCCCCCAGGGCTTCATTCGCCTGCCCGATGACCATGAAGGCGTCGGGATCAGCTTCGTGGACAATTGCTTTTAGAAGGTTGACCTCGGCGCGGGTGAGCACACAGTAAAGCACCGGCCGGGATTGGTTGGAATATCCGCCTGTGCCGGGCATAATGGTCACCCCGCGCTCCAACAGTGTGAGTATCTGCCTGGCAACTACCTTGTGCTCGCTGGTGATGATGAACGCCATACGGTACAGATTGTTGCCTTCAGAAACCAGTTCGGCCGCCATACCGCTGATATAAATGACAAACAGGGCGTAGAGCGCTTTGTCCCAGCCGAAGGCGAAACCGGATGCTAGTACTACCAGCCCGTCGGTGATGAGATAAGCCTGCGAGATGGCGATCCCGCGGTAGTGGTTGAGGATGCGCCCTAGGATATCCGAACCGCCGCTGGTGCCGCGCCCGCGGTACACCAGTCCAAGACCGATACCCAATACCACGCCGCCGTATAAAGCGACCAAAACCTTATCCGTTGTAGCGCCTTTTAATGGCAGGAAATAAGCCAACCCATCCGTAAACACGGAGAATAGGAAAACAGCAGTCGCAGTGCGCAGGGCAAACCGCCGGCCGCCCAGGTAACGCCAGCCGAGGACCAGTAAGGGCAGGTTGCCAACCAGAACCATGACGCCGATCGGCCATTTGGTAAAGTAGTTGATGATCTGTGACGCGCCGCTGATGCCTCCGCTAACCATCAGACCAGGGATGAGGAAAAGGCGCATAGCCAGTGCCTGTACAAACGCGCCCGCGGCGATGAAGAAATAATCCAGAAAAATGTATTTACGGGAAGAAATTTTCTTCAACATACTGTCCCTAGAACCTAACCTCACCGCGATTATATGCTATAAAAACCAGGCGATTTACATAAATTTTACTTAAGGAGCTTGAAATGACGAGTTAAAAGCAATACAATAAAAGATGGAGGGAAAGCTCGTTCGAATTCGCCTGTGCGCAGGTGTGGGAAGATAGTGACGGACGGCAAGCAGGATTGCTACTTTCCCTCCATCTGGAAGGTATCTGGTAGTGCGGATGCACGTGTCCAGAGCGCAGCGTGGGATTCATCGCACCTACAAAGTTTTGTTTAAGAGAGAACCGTCCCCTTCGACACCCCACATTGCCGCTTTGGGCGCGGGCTCAGAGAAAGGGATTTTTTTTATTTAATTTCCTTCCCTGTTGGGAGAGGGTAGAGGTGGGTCAGAGTCACAGGTACACGAATTTTTCTTTTCAACTACCATGCAACAAATTCCGGTGCGGAATTGTAGATCAGGGCGAGATCCTTCGGCTGCAAGGCAGCCTCAGGATGACAACCGGGGAAATTACGGGTACACGCACCTGAACCCGCGCACCGCGCCGGGAGAACCCGGTTCATGCGACAGGCGGTTGGCTGGACGCGAGTAGCGGTACGGGTCGGAATAGCTGGCGCCTTTGAGCACCTTGGTTTCACCGGTCTCCGGTCCCTGCGGGTTGCTTGATGGGGAATTCTGATAGTAATTGGGATCATACCAGTCCGAAACCCATTCGCGCACGTTACCGCCCATATCCAGCAAGCCGTAATAACTCTTACCATAGGGGAAGAGGCCCACAGCGGTGGTGTTACCGATGACGTTGTTGGCATTGTTGAGCTTTATGCGCGGCTGGTCTTCACCCCAGGGATACTTGGCGCCATTCGGCCCACGCGCGGCTTTTTCCCACTCGGCTTCGGTGGGCAGGCGGCCGCCGGTCCAGTCGCAATACATCTGCGCCATATCCCATGCAATAAATACCACCGGATGGCTGGAATACAGCGGGTTGAGGTAGTTGGGGTTGGTGCTGGTTTTCACGGAATATTTGCAAACACCGGCGTTCACGCAGGCAGTGAACATGGCATTGGTCACCTGCGTCTTTGAGATCCAGAATGCGTCCAGATAAACGGTGTGCTGCGGTTCTTCGTTGACTTCGCGGTTGGTGTCATTCTGCGTGGAACCCATGAGGAAGTCCCCCGCGGAGATATATACCAGTTCCATGAAGTTCACCGGGTTGTAAACTGGCGTGTAGTTCGCGGGGTCTGCCGGCGCGGGGATGGGGGTGGAGCGCATCACCGGGGTAGGGATAAGCGTGGGGGTGGCAGTGGGCTCGGGTGTGGCAGTCGGGATTGAAGCTGCCAGGGTCTGCTCGACGGATAACTTCACCCACATCTGGGTGGCAAGCATGCCCATATCTGGCGTGGGGGCTGCCTGCGATTTGGGGGCGCACGATGCAAATAATGACAGGCTTAAGAAAATGATGATGACTTTTTTTATTCAAAATGATCACCTTTCCCAGGATTTTGAAATAATAAAAACAATATACACCTAATTAAATGGTTTTAGGAGGTTTTATAAGATTTTATGTTTTTGTGAACCCTGCTTTTGGGTTACAGCGATGCAACAAGAAAGATAGTTAACAGTTGCTCTGTCATGCTGAACGAGGTAACTGCGCAGCGTGCCCGAAGGGTAAGCATCTCGGGCTGAAAATGCGAAAGGCGATAAGCAGGAAGAATGTCTGATATAAGGCCGAGATCCTTCGGCTTCGCCTCAGGATGACAACCCTTTATGAACGTTCGTCCTTGTAGGGTTCCGGAAAATGAGAAAAAAAAAAGGCGGCAAAGATAACCGCCGCCTTAATTTTGAGTTTGATGTTTACAGGGTTTTGGCCCAGTTATCAATGGCTTTATTAACCCGGCTTTTCAGGTCAGCAATATCAGGTTTTGGTGTCGGATTGGGATTGGGCGCGGGGGGATTGTTATCATTAATTCCAGCAAATATCTTTAACTCTTCCCAACTGCCGTTGAACCAGTTTAAATCAATTCCTTTGCTTTCGGCGCCATAGGCAATCCCGTCGCCAACGTTGGTGTATTGCCAGAAGGTCCATGGTTTTTTATTGCTTTTCCAGGGCTCAAGCTCATCGGGTTTGGAGACGCCGGGGGTGTAAACCCTCATATAATGGGCAACCCACAGATTGTAATAAGCCCATTTGGCGTCAAACATCTTGGTGTATTTATTGCGCCCGTGGATGCCCCAGTAACCGGGGGAGGTATAGAGCATGGGTTTCTTGTCGGTGATGGTTTCTACCTCCACCAGGAACTGTTCGAGCAGCGAGTTGGAAGGGTAGAGGCTGCCCTGGTTGGGGGCTTCAAAATCAGCCACCGGAGGAAGCTCCCCAAGGTCGTTTCCCAGAATATCGCAGAAAATGCGCGCCTGCAGCAATCCGGAAAGATCCCACCGTAAAAGGTGATATCCTCCGCGCAGCAAGCCGGCATCTTTGGCTGCTTTCCAGTTGTATTCGAAGTCGCGGTCAATTCCACCGCGCTCGGAAACTTTAATAAACACAAATTTGGCACCCATCTTCACCGCTTTGGTGAAATCCATTTTCTGGGGCGTTGATTTATCATCCTGCCAGTGGCTTACATCAATTCCCTGTACCATAGTTCAGTACCTCCACAATTCAATCGGGTTGTTGAGGTTAATGTTGCAAGAAGCGAGCCAAACCTGAACCACAGATACACAGATGAAAGACGGAAAAGCACTGATATTCTTCAAATAATTAATCCTTTCGGATTGGCTAAGAGTATGTTATAAACAGGCATATAAATATAGGTAAATATATGTCTAAATTAAGGCATAAATAGAGGAAAATATGATAATGAAAACCGCTTCTGTAACCGATTTACGGGATAACCTTTCCGGCGTTTTTGAACGTCTTGAGGATGAGAAGACCTTAATGATAATGAAACACAGCAAACCTGCCGCTTATCTCATTACACCGGAAGCCATGGATGATATATTAACAACCCTGGAAGATTATGAAGATTTGCGTGATACCGTCGAGCGTATGAATGACATTGAGAAAATAGATCAAACAAATTCTATTGATAATGTTCGTAGTCGAATTGGTTTATGACTCACAAAATTTATTTTCACCCCGATGCTGAAGGTGAAATGGCGTCAATTGCGCAAGGGAATAAAAAAATTGCCACGCAGATACTTGACCGTATTCATAAGTTGGATAAAGATCCTCTTCCCCCCGGATTCAAAAAAATCGCAGAAAAAATATATAGAATCAGGTATGGTGACTTTCGAATTGTATATGCGGTGATGAGCGACAGGGTAGTCGTATACAAGATAACTAAACGAGATAAAAATACCTATAAAGACCTTCCGGCGATAGTAAAACACCTGAAGAGAATGTTAGAAGAAATAAATCAGTTTAAATCTGGGGAAAAATGAAGTTGAAGCGGAAAAAGAGATTTCTTGACCATCCTGTTGTAACTGGGTAGAATAGATTACGCGCGGGCGTCGCCAAGTGGTAAGGCGTCAGCCTTCCAAGCTGATATTCGTGGGTTCGAATCCCACCGCCCGCTTTTTATTTAAATAACCTCCGGTGCCTTTTTGATACCGGAGGTTATTATTTTAATTTATTATTTACGGAGCGCAAATTACTTCAAAATATAGAAATATATTTTGAGTTATTTGGTTTTCCTCTTATTGTCTTTATGGCACATTAATCGGCCCAAACCACTGGTGGTTGGGGCTGTCAATATACAGCTTGACCCAGATTCCTGATCCAAGAACTACGGCGGTGCTTATGGATTTTGTTCCAGCAGCGGTAAATTTGACTGAACCGGATTTTTCGACGCCACCATTATCCTGCCATTTATAGGTAACAGTACCAGCCGCACTGGCAGTGATTTTTGCAATCACTTTCGGATCAGCTCCTGTATCAAGTGAAAGCTGCACACTGGTTACGGCGAAAGCTGCGGGCGGAGGGCCGACACGAATCTTGGCCCAGTAATTGCCAAATTTTTCACCTTTATCAGATTCAATCACCCAGTAATCGGCGTATTCACCATTTACCAAAGGGGCAGAGAGAGTCATACTAATAGTGGTTATTTCACCCGGATTAACTGTTTCAGTAAAATTCTTGGAAACCGGATCGCTCATTCTGTCACCGCTGACAAAAACCAACTTGTAATTAGTATTCCAGGTGCAAGTGCCATCATTTCTAATTGTCCATGATTTCGTGAAATTCTCACCAGGGTCGAACTCTGTGTTATCTGGAATGGTTTCATACTGAAATTTAGGCTTATTGCAGGGTAATGGTGTGGGGGAAACGGTAGGAGTAGGTCCGGATGAGGACTGCTGCTGGGAAGTTGGCTGTTGCTGCGATGATTGCTGTTGATTCTGTGATGACGCAGCCTTGGTCATCTGCAGTGCCTGCACGGTGAGCTGAAGTTTGCGCGCTTCAGTATCCTCACCGCCTTCGGTGTTGGAGCCGGTTCCAGCGAAGGTAATGCCGCAAGCCAGCGAGGCACTGAATAATCCGATAATGAGTAATAAGTGTATCAACAGATTTTTCTTCATTTTTTTCCTCCTTATAAGGAAATTGTTTCAACTTTTAGCGGGCTGGTCTTGTGGCGAAGATACTTACGTGTCGATTAAACCAAGAAACCCGGCAGCCTGGCAATCCTGGCTGTTATCCAGCTTTAGACCCATGGCTTTGCGTCCCCGCCTTTCGGCGGGTTTGCCTTTATCAAGTTGTTAAATTCATTATAAGCTTTAATCAGAAGGATTTCAAGTACTCAATTTTCCAGGTAAAACCTTTTTTCTCGGGCAATTTTTTTAATGTGATCACTTAAATTTGCAATCTTCCTTTTGCCATCTTATTGCCTTCATCCTCAGTTCGTGCTACAGTATTTAAATATCCAGGGAGGTAGAAAATGAAGGGGTTGAGCCTGCTTATCGCGGCGCTCATGCTGGTCACTGTTGCCACTCCGGTTTTCGCGCAAAGCGAAACCGTTCCAGTGGTTGATCCAGCGCCAGTAGAGGAAGTATCCAGTTTTATGGATCATCCCATTGTAAAACTGCTGGCCAGCTTCTTCGCAAACCTGTTCACGCCGCCAGCAGTAGAAGGCGAGGTAGAGCCAACACTAGAGCCGCTGCCCGTTGTGGTGCCTGAAGAGGCAGTCGCTGCGCTGCATGAAGAACAAGATTTGGGATTTGGTGAGATTACTAAGCTGCTCCAGATCACGGTGGAAGCGCAGGCTGCCTGCACATTGGAAGGCGTCAATTGTGGTGTAATCCTGGATTCGCTCGTCGCTGAGTATAAAGCGGGCGCGGGCATGGGTGAGCTGTTCAAGAAATACGACAAACCGGAATACACGGGTGTCGGCCAGGTGCGTAAAGCGGCAGAACCCAAAGTGAAATCCAATAATGGCAATGGCAAAGGAAAAAAGTAGCATCCCAAATTAACATTAGGTAGTTTACGAATCACAAACTTTACTGTGGTTTTGTGGAGACATGGCCGTACGTGTCTCCACTATTTTAAATGGCTGTATCCTTTACCATGCTGATACAGCAACCGAATCTGGATTGGGATAAAATCAATCAAATTTTTCTGTGGGAGCAAGTTCTATGAACAAAAAAGAATTTTCATTAATAGGTTTATTGATCATCAGCGCCGTACTGGTTTCTGCTTGCGGACTGCTGCCGGGCAAAACCGCCCAGTTACCTTCCGGTGAGGCTGTGCCTGAGGGGGTGGTTTTGATTAAGGGCGAATTTGAATATACCAACGACTTTGTGGTTGAAACCTACTATGTAGAACACGCGGTCGGCTTGCTGGACATGACCGGCTTTGTTTTGCGCGATAAGGAATGGGAGATGCCGGTGGAAGGCCAGGTGTTGGGGTATATGGACCTCGACGCGGAAAATAACCGCGCTACATTTCGCCTGGCGCTGCCGGTTGTGCCGGAAGGTGTATTGAATGACGTGGACCAGGATGCCAAAAAAGAACAAGGCTTACAGATTTTCGCGGTGGGGTATAACCCCAACCTGACCGGCGGTGTCTTCTCCGAAGGCGACGACCGCTCCCTGGGCTGGCCGGCGTATCTGGCATCGATTAAGACTGACACTGAAAACCAGGATGAAGTCATCGGCGGCAAACTGGTCATCTGGGCGGCTGACAGCAAGCAGGAATTCCCCAGTGGATTCGGGGATGACGGCCTGCTTTTTACAAAAGATGATCCAGTTATGGCAGTTCCGTCAGGTTATTCGATCATAGACCTGGACCAGAAATCTTTCAAGATAATCCGTGATAACGTGGCTGGTCTGACGTTGTTCGAACCCGCGGATGTGGCGGTGAAAGATTTCTCTGCTCTCTCTTATATCGAAGCCTTCGATAAAATGTATGAGATCGTGCGCAAGGAATATGCCTTCAATGGCATCGAAGGCAAGCAACCTGACTGGGACGTGGTTTACGCGGAACTGGCTCCCAAAGTGGCCAATGCTCAGGAAGCGAAAGACCCATTTGCCTATTACCTTGTCCTGCGAGACTTGATGATGAAGTTCAAAGACGGCCATGTGGGGTTCAGCGGCGGTTCTTATGACGGCCAGTACAATGAAAGTAACATTTTGGGCGGCTGGGGCTTTGCGGTCAGGGAACTGGACGATAAACGCGTGCTGGTTATCTTTGTCCAGCCAGGCAGCCCGGCGGCTCAGGCAGGTATGAAGGTCGGCGCGGATCTGCTTAAGTTCAATGGCGAACCGGTTCAGACCGCTTTAGCCAAAGTAAAACCCTACCAGCCGCAATCTACTGATTTCGGGCTGCGTAATGAACAAACAGTTTTTCTCACTCGCGGCGGGGTTGGACAAAATGTGACCGTGGAATTTAAAAATCCCGGGCAGGGCAGCAAGACTGTGCAAATGACCTCAATCTATGAAACGGACAGCCTGATGTCCGTGTATATGGGCGGGCAGACCGATCCCTATGTGCTACCGGCTGAATATAAACTGTTCCAGGATTCCGGCGTGGGGTATATCAAACTAAATTCCAACTATGATGATTTGGGTTTGGTCATCCGGGTGGTGGATCGCGCCTTGAAATCCTTCCAGGATGCCGGCGTGCTGGGCATTGTGATTGATATGCGCCACAATTACGGCGGTTCACCTCTGGGGTTGGCGGGTTACCTGTATGACCAGAATATCCCACTTGGCCAACTTGAATACTACAGCGACAAGACCGGCAAGTTCGAGGCGGAAGGCCCGCGTGACAAGGTCTTCCCCAATGTGGAACAGTACCGCTTTGACAAGATGGTGCTTCTGGTCGATCAGTTCTGTTTCAGCGCCTGCGAAATTGAGGCTTACGGCTTCAGCCAGGTGCCGGGTATGGTGGTGATGGGGCAGTTCCCGACTGCCGGCGTAGAGGCCGAAACCGCACGCGGCAAGTTTATTTTACCGGAAGGCATGGAATTTGATATTCCGACCGGACGCTTTTCCCTGCCGGATGGAAGCATTTTCCTGGAGGGTAAGGGTGTTCAGCCCACCATCCATATCCCGGTGGAAGAAGCCAGTGTGCTTTCGGGTGAAGATGTGGTGCTGCAGGAAGCGATTGATTACATTAACGGGCAATAGGTAGATTAATCACAGAAAAAAAAGACCATTTGTCTCCCTGAGCGCAGCGAAGGGTCTCGGCGAGAAATGCAAATCGGCTGAGATCCTTTCCATCGCTGCGCTCAGGTCAGGATGACAAATCCGGCGACGTTGCCTGAGCATGTCGAAGGGCGCCGCCGTTTTCATTTAAGAATCATTTGTTCTGCTAAACACCCAACGAATTCAAAAAAAGATTTTATTTTTTGAAGGTGATATACTAATTTTTAGTCAATATTCACCAGGCGGGCAAGATGAAGCCAAAACATATTAAATGTTTAAGCATTGGGTTGCTGCTGACAGGAATCTTCGCCCTCGTTTACCTGATATTCATCCCAGTGGATCCCTCCCGCGGTCACCTGATTAATAATGAGATATTAAGAACCATCATTATTGGATTGATGGGCATTGGTCTGCTTGCATTGGCAGGATTGGCTATTCAATTTCAGTTTAATAACGCTTGGGGGCAGACAGTCTCAGGCAAACTCCATAAGATCCTGACACTTACCGACTCCCGATTATTCAATCTGCAATTTATTCTTGTGATCGGGTTTATCTTCCTAACCGAAGCCTATTTGCTCACCTATTTCACATTACCGATTCCCGCCCGACCCATTATCCTGTGGATGGCAGCCGCCTGTTTATTTTTCTGGGTTACGCTTCGCCGGGCATATCGTGACATCTTTAACAAAAAACCTTCCCTGGTCATGCAGCTTAAATCTGGCTGGAAGGCTTGGTCAAAAACCCAGCGCAAGGTTTTTATTATTCTGTTTGCAATGGGATTAATTTATTTTGCAGCTTTCATCCCGGCGAATTACGGGGGCAGGGTGCATCCGGATGAGGAGGTGATTTACCCGGACGTGGTCAATATGCTCATACCGGGTAACACCTTTACCGAAACCCTGAGAGATTCTTTTATCATTAGCAGTTGGTGGTACGGGTATCCTTACTTTCCCATGTCAGCGCTGACCCTGGTAATCCCGCGCATCATCTATGGGAATGAATTTGCCAGCCATATTGAATTGAACCTGTTGTTAATGCGCCAGTTTATCAGCGTGCTTCCGATGGTGGCATCCATCATCCTGCTGATTTATTTAGTGAATGAGTTTAAGAAATTTTGGGCATCCATCGGTATGTTTGTGGTCTTATGCCTCATCCCGGGTGTGGTTCATTACAATATCCGCTTCTGGCACCCTGATTCCATCATTGTGTTTTTAGTCTTGCTCACTTTCTGGCTGCTCAAGCGTGACGATTTACGGTTTGGACGCGACTTTTACCTGGCGGCTTTCACCATTGGCCTCAATGCGGTTATCAAAGTGTGGGGGCTATTCTTCTTTCTGGCTATCGGTGGTTATTTGTTGGCAGGCTGGTTCACTAAAAAACTGGATTTCTGGAAAATGGTCAGAGCCGGGCTGTTCTTTATTCTGGTTATGGTCGGTTCCATCCTCATCACCAGCCCGTCGATCACGATTCCCTGGAATTTGAAGACCTATATTTCCGAATTGCGAGAATACTATCCGGTCATGCGGCATGGATACAATGAACCCGACCCTGAAGGCGTCTACCGGTTGGGGCTGCCGGCCTGGATGGTATTTTTCCGAATGCATTTCATGCAGGATTTCTTCTTTTATTTTTCATTCATTACAGTAGCCGCGGGGTCTCTGCTTGGAACCCAAAAAACCCTTTATCGCCTGATACTGGCCTGGTGTTCGGTGGTGGGGGTTTTCTTGGTGGGCTGGATCGCGGTGAAGTCTTTCCAATATCTTTTACCATTGATGATTCCCTTATACGCGGGCGTTTTTCTTTTCCCAAACATTGCCGGAGGCGAGCATTACCCGCGGCCACTTAAATTTTTGGCAAACCCGAAAACCAGGCAAGTTTTGTGGGGAATTGTGATTGTATTAACAGCGATACAGTTCTATTACAACCTGAAATTATTTCCAGGTTAGACCATCCCATTTTCCTTTTAGCCACAGATATCAGCGGATAGAAAAGAGGATAAACAAAGACAGGATATGATAAGGTGGAGGCTCAGCATGCTGTGTCTCTTCAGTTTTTATTCATGGTGGACAGAATTCCACATATACACGTTTTGAATACATACCCAGAGTAGAAGTAGGGCGTCCACCCCTGGGCGCCAAAAATAAAAAAGTACAAATATTCATGGGGCAGGCAGGGGTGCCTGCCCTACCGTTTTCCTGCCTTTAGTGTTGCACTTATGAGTTGAACCTACGTGATATGAAAAAGGATAAATACAGATTTTTATAACTTATCCTGCCAGCGAAGATATCGGTGGATTTAATTGGTCCCCTCACACCACGCAGAAACCGCTCTGTGTTATAGCCTCTGTCCTCTCCCCTTATGTGGGGAGAGGATTTTTAACTCCCTCTCCCGCCGAAGGCCTTTGTAAGGGCAAAGGGCGGAGGCACTTGCACAGAGCGCAGCGCGGTGTATGCCGAAATCGGCGGCTTCATGCCGCCGATGAGGGGTATGCGGGACATAACGTAGTGAGGGGGTCTGAACATGTTATAATTTTTTAGCCCATTTCGGGCCCGTAGCTCAGCGGCAGAGCGCGCGGCTCATAACCGCTTGGTCGCAGGTTCGAATCCTGCCGGGCCCACTTTTTTTCGCCTTGGGTCCCTCCACTATGACAAAATTACCCCGAACTCATCGGGGGATTTTGTTTAAATAGAGCAAGTATTTCTTTAAAAATTCGATTCAATCCTTTTTAAATATCCGGTCTATCAGCCTGTGTGTATTGATTTTGGCGCAAATTCACTGGATATTTTTGTTGATCTGTTCCCTTTGCCACTGACCCTCAACAATCTAGGGACTCCTCACGTCGCCCTTGACCGTCTCGTTATGCACCTGGGGCGGTTGACAAGTATGAAACCTATCGGTTTCACACTTGCGAAAACACTTATTAGGTTGTAATATTGAAGAGTAATAACAAACCTAATAATATTAGAAATACTAATAAAATTATATAAGATAATCTAATAATGTCAAGGGTTTTTAGGAATGTTAAAAGATTTCCTTGAACGAGCAAAAGGTCAAAGAGATATTCTCCCAAATTCATTTACTATTGAATTAGGCGAATT
>JAUYCC010000044.1 GCA_030692365.1 Pelolinea sp.
ATTCCTGGCAGATTACTGGCTGATTTTGAAAGATTTAAATCACGCAGAAAGAAATGAAAAGAGACCGGGAAATCCCGGTCTCTTTTTAGTATATTTTGATAATTTATTTTTCACTTTTTTCCATGGATACTACCTCGCGCCCCTTATAAAAACCACATTTCGGGCAGACAGTGTGAGGTAATCTCATTTCGCCGCAATTGCTGCATACAGAAAGGTTGCGGGCGGTCAGTGCATCATGCGCTCTTCGGCGGTCACGGCGACCCTTGGATAATTTTCTCTTCGGTAAAGGTGTCATTTCTCTATTCCTTATTAATTGCAGACTACCAAATAAATGGACACGACATTATATAAGCATCTCTATCAATCTGTCAAGGAAACTTTTTTTATAGATATTTATCTGGGATGTTTTTCCATAAAATTGATTCGATTAAGAAGAGTATAATCACCAATTGCGTTTTAAAAACCCTCCTGGAGGACTTTTATTGTTATGAGAAACAAGCTAGTAAGGATTTTACTCATTCTTGTAATTCTTGTTGTGGTCATTTTTATTGACTTTCCTGTACTAACCGGTTTTAAAGAAAATATCTTTAAACGAAAAGTCTCACCAGTCTTGGGGCTTGATCTTCGTGGAGGCATGCAAGTTGTCCTTCAGGCTCCCGAAGGATATAGCATCGATCAGGAAACCTTACAGGTAGCTGCAACCATTCTTGAAAACAGAAGCAACGCCTTGGGGGTTAGCGAGGTAATGTTTCAAGTCGCGGGAGATAACTATATTGTAGGTGAATTCCCGGGTCTTGAAAACATAACTGAGGTCATCGGGGTTATTAAACAAACCGGTATGCTTGAATTTGTGGATGTAGGCGATACACTTTTAGCACCTGGAACAGCAATTCGGACTGATTATCAAGTTGGTACACAAACGACCTCTGAAACTGTAACCCCCACCCCCGCCCCCCTCAATGTTGGCCAGCCTGAAATTGCATCTCCCCAAGCTGCAGATATCTCTATATTCCATACTGTGATTACTGGGGCCGACCTGGCCACAGTAGTAGTAACCCCTCCAAGAAACCCGGGGGATGGTTATGCTGTGGCTTTTACCTTAAAACCGGAAGCTAAACAAGTCTTTGGCGCTTTTACCAAGGCAAATATCGGTAAATTGTTGGCGATTGTTCTTGACAAGAAAATTGTATCTACACCTGTCATTGAAGGAGCGATTGAAACCGGAGAGGGCGCAATCAGTGGACGAGGTGATAATGCATATACCTATGACGAGGCAAATAACCTCAGAATTACTTTATTCTACGGTACCTTGCCGGTTGCGCTTGAGATTGCCGAAAGCCGTGTTGTTGGTCCAACCCTTGGCCAAGCTTCACTTCAAAAAAGCCTTTTCGCCGCGGCGATTGGTTTTGCAATAGTTTCTCTCTTTATGCTTATTTACTATCGCGCGCCGGGCTTTGTGGCCATTATTTCAATCCTGATTTTCGGTTTGACAACATTTGCGCTGTATCTATTGATTCCTGTGACGCTTACTCTGCCTGGTATCGCTGGTTTCCTATTAAGCGTCGGTAGCGCGTTGGATGCCAACATTCTTCAATTTGAGCGAATAAAAGAAGAATTACGCAAGGGAAGAACACTCTATCAGGCGGTTGACCTCGGATGGAGCAGAGCTTGGCCTTCTATTCGTGATTCAAACCTGGCAACCATCATTACCAGTGGAATTCTCTTCTGGTTCGGCTCATCATTTGGCGCAACAATTGTAAAAGGCTTTGCACTTACGCTTGCTTTAGGTGTGGCAGTCAGCCTTTTCACTGCATTATTTGTAACCCGCACACTGTTGAATCTTGGCGTCAAGTTCCTTGAAAAAGCAAATAAAGAACGCTGGTTTGGAATTTAAGAGGCGAAATTATGAATATTCTTGGTAAACGATATCTATTTTTCCTGTTTTCACTGTTGCTCATCATCCCCGGGTTGGTGATTATCGCGGTTAATGGGCTTCCTTTGTCTATCGATTTCAAGGGCGGTTCTTTGGTTGAAATAGGCTTTGCCTTGGATAAAGCCCCCCAGAACTCGGACGTATTGGCGATTTATAATCAAAATAATATTGTTGACACGCAGGTTCAGACAAGCACGGAAAATCAATCCTTATTGGCTGTCATTAAATCTTCTTCTCTAACTCAGGAACAGTACAACAGTATTATCGGAGCCTTAAAATCAGATTTTGATCCGAACCTGGTTGAAAGAAGATTTGATACCGTTGGCCCTTCTATCAGCCAGTCCGTTACAACTCGTGCTATGTTGGCAGTGGGCATTGCTGCAATTGCGGTAATTATCTACATCACCTTTGCATTCAGAGGTATTGCTCATGCCTTTCGCTATGGGGTTTGCGCCATCATCGCCATGCTGCATGATATCTTGATTGTCATTAGTCTCGGCGCCATTGGCAGCAAGCTTTTTGGGTGGCAAATGGATTCTCTGTACCTCACCGCTCTTCTTACTGTTATTGGTTTTTCAACTCAGGACAAAATCGTGGTTTTCGACCGAATCCGGGAAAACGAACCAATCCTTCGGAAAGTGCCTTTTGAAAAACTGGTCAATCATTCCATTATTCAGTCACTGCAGCGATCTATCAATACCCAATTGATGACAGTCGAATTTCTCCTTCTCGCGTTAGCGCTATTTGGAGGTGACACACTCAGAGAAATGTGTATCATTCTCCTCATTGGTCTGTTGAGCGGTACATATTCTTCCATCTTTATTGCCGCCCCTATTTTGGTAGTATGGGAAAACAAAGAATGGAAAACGTGGTTTAGAAAAACTAAAACCTTCCAGGCATAAAACGTTACAAAGGTTCTGATGAAAGGTGACAATCAGAACCTTTTTTTATATACTAATGATGTAATATCGGTGAAGAGGTAACCCTATGCGAAAAGAAGTCATCTTAATTACTGGTGCCAACGGGGAGATCGGACATGGATTAATTACTCAAATCGGTGCTGAAAAACGCGCACGGATCTTGGCCATGGACCTTAAACCAATGGACGAGTGCCTCGAAGTGTATTGTGAAAGATTTATTCTGGGAGATATCCTTGATAAAATGCTTCTGGGGAGGTTGATGGCAGAATATGAGATCACTACTATTTACCATTTGGCTTCAATTCTCTCAACCAAGGCGGAATATAACCCGGAAACTGCACATGAGATAAATGTCGAGGGGACAATCAATTTGCTGCGCTTGGGTGTAGAACTTTCGCAATGGCAGGGTAAACCGGTCAAATTCATCTACCCCAGTTCAATCGCTGTTTATGGTCTGCCTGATCTTAAAACCAAAGTATCCGAAGGCAAGATAAAAGAATATCAGTGGTGTAATCCAATTACCATGTACGGATGCAACAAGATTTATTGCGAACACCTGGGAAGATACTATTCGCGCTATTACCGCCAATTGGCGAAGGACCCCATAAAGAATACGATTGATTTCAGATGCATACGCTTCCCGGGCCTCATCAGCGCGGATACTACCCCAACCGGTGGAACGAGTGACTACGGGCCTGAAATGCTCCACAGTGCTGCCAAAGGTATCCCCTATGAATGTTTTGTCCGTAAAGACACCAGAATTCCTTTTATGGCTATGCCAGATGCCATTAAAGCGCTGCAATTAATTGAAAAAGCACCTAAGGAAAATTTCTCTCAACTCGTTTACAACGTTACCAGTTTCTCACCTTCCGCTGAAGAAATTGAAAAATACGTAAAAGTAGCATTCCCAAAATGCGAGATCACTTATGAAATCCACCACAGTCGGCAGGCAATTGTTGACAGTTGGCCGGAAGATGTGGATGATTCACCAGCGAGAAAAGACTGGGGTTGGAAACCTGATTACAAAATGAACCGGTCTTTCAATAAATATCTAATCCCAGCCATTAGAGCCAGGTATGCCCAAGCCGGGTGCAATTAGGAAGGTAAATACCGGTTAGAAAGCGAACATAAGAACAAGATCGTTAACATTTGTCCCTGTGGGTCCTGTTCTAATTAATCCGCCTACTTTGTCCAGGTATTCGTAGGCATTATTATTTTTCAGAAAATCCTGAGCGTCGAGATTCGCTTTTTTTCCATTACCTAATGTATCCCCAGTTACAATTCCCCCTGCAGCATCCGTCGGGCCATCTTCTCCATCAGTAGCAAACGAAATAAAAGTGCAATTATTTATTCCTCCAAGTACCTGCGCCGCAGAAAGCGCCAACTCCTGATTTCTTCCTCCCAAACCCTCCCCCGTAACGGTAACAGTGGTTTCGCCGCCAGCTATCAGACAGACTGGTTTGTCATTATTCTTTCGATTATTAACCAAGTCAACCAATTGATTTGCTAAATCTACGCCCACGGCTCTTGCTTCGCCCCTTAGAGATGTGGTTAATATTTTGGCATCAAATCCCAACTTCACCGCCTGATCACAAGCTGTCTCTGCAGCAATAGAAAGGCTTCCAATAATGACGTTTTTATGATCCCTTAATAACGTATCCCCATCTTTAATAGTTTCTTCATGCAGTCCCAAAACACCATCATTCATATATGACATGACTTTGGGATCTACTTGTTCTTCAATTCCATATCTTTGTATTATTTCCAAGCAATCTTTAAAAGTAGTGGGGTCTGCAGAAGTTGGACCTGAAGCAATCATTGATAATGGATCACCTAATACATCTGAAAGGATAAAGTGAGTTGATTTGGCTGGATAAATTTGTGTTAGTAAGCCACCGCCTTTTACCTTATCCAAATGTTTTCGGATCGTGTTCATTTCCTCGATAGTCGCCCCACATTTTAAAAGTAGTGAGGTAATATTTTGTATTCCCACAAGTCCGATTTTTTCATCCGGGCATGTCATTAATGCAGAACCTCCCCCAGAGAACAATCCGATTACCAAATCGTCAGGAGTCGTCTTTTTTAGCATATCCAACAGTATCCAAGTAGCTTCTACGGACTGCTCAGTCGGTACTGGATGGGATCCTTTTAATACCCGTATTCTCTTGTTCAATTTTGAATTTATTCTTGGATCGTCATGCTTTGTTATCAGTACACCTTCTTCGAGCAAGTCATCCAGGATACCCGATACCGCTAAAGCCATCCGAAGGACTGCCTTGCCAACCCCAATAATATATATTTTATGAATATCTTTTAGGTTGCTTTTATAATTGTTAATAATCAGGGAGTCAATTTTTCTTTCAATAACCTTTTTTACACATTTTTCAGGATCAACTGACTGCAAAGCCCCCATTATTATCAAGTTTAAATCATTGGAACGATAAAAGTTTTCAGGGATGGGTTGATTAATCGGCATGACAATACACTTTTATTGTGTGATGATTATCTTCATTTTAGTTTATAAAAATAAAAATTTGTTTAAATCAGAGTAAAATACTTTCTTGTGTAATTACCAGAATAACATTTTCTGATTTTAATCAGTAAAGTCAGGCAAATTCTTATTCTTGATTTTTACAAAAGCTATCAAAAACTATCAATTTTATTGCGGGAGGTTTCAAAGTGGATCTCAAAATTCTTAATGGATTATTGACTCCAAAATCAGTTGCCATAGTAGGCGCATCCGCCACACCTGGAAAAATCGGTCATACAGTTGTCAAGAATCTACAGGAAAGCAATTACAAAGGTGGTATTTTCCCAATTAACCCAGGAGCAGAAGAAATTCTGGGATACAAATGCTATCCCTCCATTCTTGACGTCAAGGAACAAATCGACGCGGCGATCATCGTTGTTCCGGCCAAACTCGTTTCCCAGGTCATTGATGATTGCGGTAAGAAAGGCGTCAAAGGTCTTATTGTTATCACATCCGGTTTTAGTGAAGTCGGTTTGGTGGATCTGGAAAAAGAACTTGTCGCCAAGGCTCATAGCTTTGGGATGAGGCTCATTGGACCGAACGTTGTCGGTATTCTTTCCAACTCCGATAATTTCAATGGTTCCTTCGCGCCTTTCCTGCCATTTAAAGGTAGCGCTTCGCTTGTTACTCAAAGCGGTGCTTTATTAATTGGCATTGATACCGCGACCTTTATGAAAGGTATTGGTTTTGAAAAATTGATCTCCATCGGCAATATGGCTGATGTCGATTTTGCCGATTTG
>JAUYCC010000043.1 GCA_030692365.1 Pelolinea sp.
GTTAGTGTAGCATTCTTTCTGTAATTTCACATAAAAGAGTAGATCACGGTATCCTTTCAGTAGTGCATTAAACAACAGAAAGGATTAGGACCATGATCTACAAAGATGATTGTACCTTACCAAAAGAATATCTGGAACAACTAACCTCAGAAGGATTGGAAAGCTTGCCCGAGATGATACGGCTGCTAGTGAACCAGGCCATGCAAATTGAGAGAGAAAAGCACCTCAAAGCCAAACCCTATGAACGCAATGATGAGCGCAGCGGACATGCAAATGGTTATAAACCCAAGACAGTCAAGACTCGAGTGGGTGAAGTGACCTTTGATATTCCACAGGTGCGTGAAGGCGGATTCTATCCGGAAGCGCTGGAAAAAGGATTACGCAGTGAACGTGCCTTGATGTTAGCGTTAGCTGAGATGTACGTGCAGGGAGTATCCACCCGAAAAGTAGCCGCCATCACCGAGAGGTTATGCGGTACGCAGGTCAGCGCCAGTCAGGTCAGCCGGGCAGCCGAACAGCTGGACGAAACGCTGGAGGCCTGGCGCACGAGATCCTTGGGAGAAGTGGTCTATCTGTATCTGGATGCGCGTTATGAGAAAGTGCGGCAAGCAGGCAGTGTGCGGGATGCGGCTATTCTGATGGCCAGCGGGGTCAAAAGGGATGGGAAAAGGTCAATATTGGGCATTTCCGTGTCCCTGAGCGAAGCGCAGGTACACTGGCGGGCATTCCTGGAAGGGTTGGTCAAACGCGGTCTGCATGGTGTGCAGCTGATCATTAGCGACGATCATGCGGGGCTGGAAGCTGCCCGCAAATCAGTATTTACTGGCATCCCCTGGCAGCGCTGCCAGCCTGCACTGGACGTGCAGTCCAGGGTTCCATCTGCAGCAGAACGCGCAACAGTATATCCCGCGCGTGGGGATGCGCAGGGAGGTGGCGGAAAATGTCCGTACCATCTTCAACACACCGGACAGGGAAACAGCGGAAACCTACCTGAAGAAAGCGGTTGAAAAATATGCGCTCATCGCTCCCAAACTGGCGGACTGGATGGAAGTCAATATCCCGGAAGGGTTTACTGTTTTTTCTTTCCCCAGGGAACATCAAAGGCGATTGCGAACCTCCAATCAGCTTGAACGGCTCAGTCAGGAGATCAAGCGACGGACCCGGGTGGTGCGTGTGTTCCCGAATGAGCGATCATGTCTGCGGTTGATCTCGGCTATTTTGATGGAGATTGGAGAAGAATGGGAATATGGTAAATTGTATTTGCAGATGGAGTCAGGATAATAGCTGACCAAATAATTTGGAAGGATCTGTGATCAATTTTACAGAAAAAAAGTTACATAATC
>JAUYCC010000011.1 GCA_030692365.1 Pelolinea sp.
CTTACTATACAACAGAGATAGCATTAAATGACCTGCAAATTTTAGAGGCAATTGAAAAATCTTTAAAAAAAGGAATAAAAGTATCAGTGAACGATTGAAAGTTTTAAAGTTAGTCTGCAATAAATCTGAAGAAATTTTTAAGAATTTTTTTATTACTGGCTATCCTGGCAGTGGGAAAACCACGATTTTCAATAACATTGTAACTGATCTTAAGGAGAACATCCCTGATCTACATTTATATGGATTTATTACCAGAGAAATTAGGGAGGAAGAAAGGCGTATTGGTTTTAGTATAGAGAATTATGAAGGTAAAAAGGGGATTCTTTCACATATTTATTATAATGACGGCCCTAAGGTGGGAAAATATAGGGTTAATTTAAGAGATTTTGAAAGTGTGGGGATGAATACTTTGCATCATGCACTAAGAGATTCTGATGTTAAGATAATTGCCATAGATGAAATTGGAAAGATGGAGCTATTTCACCCTGCCTTTTTAAAAATTATAGAGAGAATCATAGATTCGGATAAAATTGTACTGGCAACTATTTCTTATAAAATAACAAGGCTTATATCAAAGTTTCGAAATAGAAGTGATACTTTAATTTTTAATTTAGAAAATGCTCCAAAAGATACAAGGAAAAGAAAAGAATTAAAAGAGAAAATATTAAAAAGTATCTTAAAAAAGCTCTAAATCAGCAATTTTAACTTAAAATCTCTATTAGTCCTATTGAGCTTACACCTTTTAAAAACTAGTCATTACCTATAATTATGCCAAACTTAGATTAAGTACCATATAGATTCCCCCCAAATTTATTAACTATTTTTAATGCTTGGTCTGGCTCCCCCAAGGTGTGAAATTTCGAACCAAATTTTAAATAAATTGAGAAGTTTAAAGGATCTGCTTGGTAATTAAATAGTATAAATGAGTTTTTATAAATATATATTTAAACTCTATATTTCTTGATATAATGTCCTATTATTTTTTATCCATATAAATATGACCCACGATTTAAGAAAAAAGGCATTTATCTTATCAATAATCACTGTTAGCTATAACATCATTGAGGGAATTGTGTCTATTATGGCTGGCATCTTATCAAATAGTATAGCTCTTAAAGGATTTGGTATGGATAGTTTTATAGAGTCAATTTCTGGTGCTGTAATGATCTGGAGATTTAAAAAATTAGATAAAATTACTAAAGAGGAAGAAGAAAAAGTTGAAAGAATTGCACAAAGGTTTGTCGCAATTTCCTTTTTTATCCTATCAGCTTACATTCTCTATGAATCTATTGCCAAATTATATTTTAAGGAAATTTCCAAACCAAGCATATTAGGTCTTGCCATAATCATAATGTCCATTATTGCTATGCCAATTTTATTTTACTTCAAATATAAAACAGGTGTATCACTTGGAAGTAAAAGCTTAATTGCTGATTCAAAAGAAACCCTTGCATGTCTTTTCTTATCAATAGCAGTTCTCTTAGGTATTACATTAAACTTTTTCTTCGGATTTTGGCAAGCAGACCCAATTGTGGGTATTGTTATTGCTGTATACTTAATTATAGAGGGTATTTATACTTTGAAAGAGTAAGTGTTTAAAACTCCTAACAGATTAAAAACTAAGTCAAAAAAGATAACTTAAAAACTTAGATAATGCTATTTAAGACATTGTTGACAAATTTATCTCATGGGCTGCCCCAAGTTACGAACTTTCGAACCAATTTTTTAAAATATTGATTGATTTAAAAAATAAATTAAAATGTTTTTCAAATATAATAATAGATATATAAATTAAATAAATGGCAAATGGTTTGGCAAGTGTCTATATTACTGAGCAAGGAGGATGGCATGCCTTGTCTAACCGTGAACAAGTAGCACAGTATTTAATGGGTCGCTATATTAACAATCAACCAGCCGTATCCTCCTCATTGCAAGTTGCAAGCAGTCATACTGTTTCCAGAATTTATCCTATACATTAGACTCAATACTTTCGTAATAAACCCATATTGGAAAAAAATAACTGATTCTAAAAAGGTAGAAGAAAAAGCATAAAGAAAGATAAAGGTTAAGGCCTAAGTAGTCTCACCGTGGAGGACCCACCCCAACTCCTAGTGCAAAGCCTATTGCCTGGACGGTGCGCATCCAAGCGAGCCCGCCCAAAGTCTCGATGCCACCACCCAGTCGGCACAAGGTCACTTTTTACATGTTTTACATATTTTACATATTGACCAAGAAACCATAAGGCATTGTTATCATACCTGTCATTACTTACTTCATTGGTTGTTTCGAGGTGGGTAAGAAATTTTGTAATAAAATCTTCAAGTGTTTTTCCTGTTTCTCCTTGATAAGCTTGCGTCTGTAATGTTCGTAAGTAATCACGAGGAGAAGAGCCTATTTCTAATTGTCTTCTGCCTCCTAATGTCTTTCCTCGGCCTTGTTGAGGCATAATGGGTAAACTTTCAACTAATCCCACAGACCAGCCTGGAACGGCACAAATACGTCCATTATTGACTACTTCTAATTTGGTCTGTCCCCGATGATTGCTTGAATATTCTTGAGGAAAATATACAAGCTCGTCTGTATCTAGTGCCTGTCTTAAGGTATCCCATATCCAGACATGTTTTTCGGTATTGACACGAACAGGTATTAAAGGATCAGAAGAAGAACGTCTGGTTTGATAAATTTTTCCTTCTGCTGCGTGTTTAAGAATAACTGCTTTCATTCGGTCAATAAGAAGGGGTGTTGGCATTGCCATGGGTGTTAATTCTAAACGATCAAACCCTTGTGGAACTTTTCTGCCTACAAGCTCTCTATTATGAGCAAATAGTTCTACAACCTGTTCTTGGGTTGGTATTGGATACTCTTTTCCATCTATTCCAATCACCCCAATGCTTTCTGATTTCGGAAGAAGCGTGAGAATGCCGGTGCTGTTTAAGGTGGTAACGCAACGGGCATATTCCCTTTCAACAGGAAATAACTGTTCTGATTGAGGAGCTCCTTCCATGTGCGCTGATGCGTCTATAGTTGTTTTGACATACCCTATGATAGCATTTTTTGGTTAGATTGTTCCACCAACCTAATATAATAGATCGGGAAACCAGTCTTTCCTGGCCTAAAAGTTGGGTGCAAATTTGGTGCAACTGGGGTAGAAACTGTAGAAGCAGTACACTTTGTGGAAGCTAAAACAACCTGTTTTTACCCGTAAATTGGCTAAAAACCGGCTATTGCCTTGCCAATTTTGGGACCGCGCATGACTCATAAGCCCTTGGTCGTGAGTTCAAATCTCACTCTCGCCATATTTTTATTTATAGCCCAGTTGATTTGTTTTGAAAGAATATACTCATGCGGATTCATAGAAGCCTTTTTTGTACCAATTTATATTTTGGATTAGTTCCTTTCGCTAAAGCAATTATATTTCCTTCTGTAATAAAAAATAAGTAAAATCAGTAGATCCTTCCCTCTGTTTGTACGACTTATACCAAGATGTAAGTTATAATTAGATAGACTCTTTTATGATGGCTGTGTTCCCCGCGGGGAAAGATCCTATTCAAGCGAACAGGCAACCCGGACTGACAAGAAGGAATTTTTATTTATGCCGAAAATCACACTCGAACTGGCTGAAGGTGACTGGATCGTACATTCGCGCCACGGTCTCGGCCAGATCACCGGCATGGACAAGAAAGAGCTCTTCGGTGACCGCAAGGTATTCTACATTGTCAAAACTGAGCTGATCACTTACTGGCTCTCGCTGTCTGAAGTGGATTCCGGGCGGATTCGCCCAGTGGAAACGACCGAAGTGTTCAGCAAGGCGCTGGAAATTATCGGCAGTGAACCGAAGACCCTGGATAACAACTTCCGCCGGCGGCTGATGCACATCCAGAACCTGGTGGAGGACGCGACGCTGCTTTCCAAGGCTGCCCTCATCCGCGATTTGCATGCGCGCGATGTGCAGAAAGATATGCACGTGAACGAAAAGAAGATCCTCGAAAACCTGGAGCGCCAGTTCGTGAATGAATGGGTGCAGTCCTGCCATATCCCCCAGGAGGAAGCGCGCGCCCAGATGCGCGACGCGTTAAACCGCAGCAGCGTCAACCTGGTGCATAAAAAACCGGCTTTTTAACGCTTTTGGTTAAACAAAAAAGAGCGGCTATTGCGGCCGCTCTTCACTTTTTAAAGCCAGATTAAGCCTGCACCTTGTACAGTCTACGCCTGCACCTTGTAGTTGAAATACACTTCCAGCATAAATGAGCCATCGGGATTTTTAAAGTACCAGCGCGTGACGTAGGTACCGGGGGTGTAGGGCGCCACGCTGGGCAGGTCAAAGCACCACTTGTCGCCGGGTTTGACCAGGTTGCCGACGTAGAAATATTTTTCATTGCTCCACAGGCGGTTGCCGCTGACCCATTCCAGATAATACTTGGTGGTCCAATCGGTGCTGCCGTTATTACCCAGGCAGACGTGGAAGGCGAATTCCTCGCCGACTTTGAAGGTTTTGCCGTCCATCGGGCTCTGGGTGTTGAATTTGGCTGAATCGCCGAAGTGCTGGACGGTCGGGGTGGGACCGACGGGTTTTGGCGTTTTGGTAGGGATGGATGCATCAACGGTAGGCGCCGTGGTAGAGGTGGGCGCAGTGGTGGCGGTGGGTTCAGACGTGGGCGTGGGGGGCATTGCCTGCGCGGTCTGGGTCATGCTGACCATCACCGTCTCGGCAACTTGCGTAAAGACCATGTTGGGGTCCAGGGTGGGCTCCGCGGGGGCAGCTTTGCCGCAAGCGGAAAGCACGAGGGCAAATAAAGCCAGACCAGACACGCAAGCAATCATTCGGATTTTAGTATTCATATTGGATCAACTCCCTTTCAGGTTAGTGAAATTATTATAACCGACTGTATACCGCCATTGTACCATTCCGGTCAAGGGTACTATTTTCTGGAAAAGACCCTTAAGGTTCTTATTAATATAGGATGGACGATACAGATGAGTGCATACATCTGACAATTTCAATGGTTCAAAGTCATGAGTAAGCCTTTGGGGTCTCTAATAACCCTTTTCTTACTCCGTTTCAGTTGCTACTTTTGGCTCTTCCTTGAAGATATTGTAGGCATCTTCGCGTTCGGCACGGAACTGCTGGGTGTAGAGTTTGTAATACTTACCTTGCAAGCGCAGCAGCTCGGCGTGGCTGCCCATTTCGGTGATCTGCCCGTCCTCAATGACCAGGATGCGGTCGGCGCGTTTGATGGTTGAAAGGCGGTGGGCGATGATGAAGCTGGTGCGGCCCTGCATAATGGCTTCCATGCCGTCCTGTATCAGGGATTCGGTGATGGTATCCACCGATGAAGTGGCTTCATCCATGATGAAAACCTCCGGGTCCGAAAGCACCGCGCGCGCCAGGCTGATGAGCTGCTTTTGCCCGACCGAGAGCAGCACGCCGCCTTCGCCCACCGGTTCATCATATCCTTTTTCAAAATGGCTGATGAATTTGTGCGCGCCGGTCAGTTTGGCCGCTTTCTCGATCTCTTCATTGGTGGCTTTCAGCCGCCCGTAGGCGATGTTCTCGCGGATGGTGCCCGAGAAGAGATGCGGCGTCTGCAGCACAACGCCGATGCGCGACTGGATGGCTTCCAGCGATAGGTCGGTGTAGTCATTCCTACCGATGAGGATGCGCCCGCGCCTGGGCTCATAGAAGCGGCACAGCAGGTTGACGATGGTGGTCTTGCCGCCGCCGGTGGAACCCACCAGGGCGATGGTCTCGCCGGGTTTCACATGCAGGTTGAGGTCCTTGATGACCGGCATTTCGTCTTCATACCAGAAATGAACATGCTCGAAAGTGATATCGCCGCGGATGGACCCCGGATCGATGGCGTTGGGTTTGTTCTGGATCTCGGGCGGGGTATCCACCAGGTGGAAGATGCGCTCGGCGGAAGCCAGGGAACGCTGCATCTCGGCGAACACGCGCGCCAGGTCCTGGATGGGCCACATCATGAAGGTCATATAAGAAAGGAAAGCCTGTATGCCGCCAATAGTAATGCCTTCGAAATTGACCTGCGCGCCGCTGTACCAGATGATGCCGCCAATGGCGAAGGCGGAAATGATCTGCACAATGGGCAGGAAAAGCGCGCTCAACCAGGCGGCGCGGTAGCCGGCCGTGTACATCTCGCCGGTCTCCAGCTTGAATTCACCCAGATTGCCGTCTTCGCGCCCCAGCGCCTTGACCACACGTACGCCGCTGATGTTTTCGTTGTAGGAGGCAGTGATGCGCGAATTGATCTTCCGTACCTTGCGGACTTGCTTGAGAATGCGTTTGCGGAACTGCACCGCCGCGTAGATCAGCACGGGAATGATGGCAAGCACGATCAGCGCCAGCTGCCAGTTGATTGCGAACATAAACGCCAGCGTGGTGGCGATGTTTACTACACCCCAGGTGGAGTCGATCAAGCCCCAGGTGACCAGCTCGGCCACGCGTTCGGTGTCGTTGGTCACGCGCGACATGATCCAGCCCACCGGCGTGCGGCTGTAATAAGAAAGCGAAAGCGTCTGCAGGTGGTTGAAGAGCATGCGGCGCATGTCGTAGCGTACGCGCTCGCCCATTACGCCTGCTAGAAACACAAAGGTGAAAATACCGGCCGACTGCACCAGGATCATGGAGGCGTAACGGATAAGGATGCGCACCAGAGCGTCCACATCGCCTTTCAGAATACCCTGATCAATGATTTCCTTGCTGAGGAAGGTGAAATACGCGTCTAGGATCGACACGATGATGATGGTGACGATGAACCCGGCCACCCACACCCAGTGCTGGCGCAGCAGCTCAAAGATGCGCTTGAGGACGCCGCCGCTCACTTCGCCGGTAAAATCATCTTCTTCAAAATAATCAGACGGCACTCGAAAGCTCCTCTTCCAGTTCCGTTTCAATGCGGGTCTGGATATCGTAAATCTGGCGGTAAACGCCTTCCTGTTTAACAAGGTCCTTATGCACGCCGCGTTGGATGATACGCCCGTCCTCCAGGACGAGAATGAGGTCCGCGTCCATGATGGTCTGGATACGGTGAGCGATGACAAAGGTGGTGCGGTTTTCCATCAAGATGCGCATTGCCTGGCGGATCTGAGCTTCGGTCTCGGTGTCCACCGATGATGTAGAGTCGTCCAGGATAAGGATGCGCGGGTTTTTCAGAAGGGTACGCGCGATGGCGATGCGCTGCTTCTGTCCGCCCGAAACGGTCACGCCGCGTTCACCAACCAGCGTGCGATAACCTTCGGGGAATGAGAGGATGACATCGTGGACAGCGGCCACCTTGGCAGCCTGTTCCACTTCTTCCTGCGAAACATTACGCCCTACACCGTAGGTGATATTGTCGCGGATTGAACGCGAGAACAGAAATGGCTCTTGTTCTACGATTCCGATCTGCTGGCGCAGGAAGCGGCGGGAATAACAACGCAGGTCAAACCCGTCCAACAGGATCTGGCCGGATGTGTAATCGTAAAAGCGCGGAATCAAGTTGACCAGTGTGGTTTTGCCTGAACCGGTGGAACCCAGCAAGGCGATTTTCTGGCCAGCTTTAATGCTGAAATTAATATCGTACAGCACTTTGTCTTTTTCTTCATATTCAAAGGACACATGATCGAAAATGAAATCGCCGCGCACGCCCTCGCGCGGGTTGTAATTGCCGTCTTCCAGCGGTTCGCGTTCTTCCTTGATAATCTTGAAAACGCGGTCGTAAGAAACCAGCCCGCTGGACATATCCACAATAAAGCGGCCCAGGCCGCGCAGGGGGTAGATGATCCAGATCAGCAGCCCGGCGTAAGCCATGTAGTTGCCAACCGTGAGCTCGCCGCGGATGGCCATCAGCGCGCCAAGCAGAAAGCCGCCTAGCAGCTGCGCGCCGCAGAAAATATCCGAAATCGGCCAAAACAGCGAGTGGATGGTGAGCAGCTTCTTGCCGCGCAGAAATTTTTCCCAGTTGCTGTGGTCAAATTTTTCAATTTCGTACAGCTGGCGGGCAAAGGCTTTAACCACCCGTACACCGCTCAGGTTTTCCTGCAAGGTGGTGGAAAGCACCGCATCCTGCTCCTGGTATGCTTCATAGGCTTTGGAGACCTTTTTGAAGAAAATAACCGAGGTTCCCAGAATGAAGGGCACAGCAATGACAGACAGCAATGTCAGGCGCACATTGATCTGCAGCAGTGCGATGAAATTAATAATAAAAAGTAGCGTGATGCGCCCGATGCCGATGGCCTGGTCGTTGTAAAAGCGGCGCAGCGCGTCCACATCAGAAGTGCAGCGCTGGATCAGTTCACCAGTATCGGATTCTGAGTGGTAAGCGAAGGGCAGATGCTGGATGTGGTCGTATAGGTAGTTGCGCAGGCGCTCAATGGTGCCTTCGGCGGACTTAGCCGCCAGCCTGCCGCTTAGATAAGTAAAAACGCCCTGCAGCGCTGCAAAAGCCAGGAATCCCAGCGCAATCAGCCAGACAGGAAAGCTCCCGGTCTTGTGGATGATATAGTTATCAACAAAAAATGCCAGCAACAGATAAGTCAGTGTTTTAGAATAGGCAGATAAGCCCTGCAGGATTGTCGCTGCTGTATATTCAAAATGATACCCTTTGAGCAAACGCCAGAGCCCAACCAGGCGGTTGGGTGAAATGGCGCGTTTGAGGTCAAAACTGAGGAAAGTCTGCTTGTCGGTCAATTTTTCCTGCCCAAAAGTAAATGCTGCGAGTTTTCATTATAACTTACCTCTTCAGAGTCCATTTGAAAGGGGATTGAATTGGTAAAATAGATTAGAAAATTATTTCATCCGCGTCAGGAGGCAGCCCGTGCGCGTTCTGGAAATTGATACCCGTAACCGCGGTCAGGTCAGGGAATTTCTTGACCTGCCATTTAAGATTTATAAGAGTTGTGACCAGTGGGTACCGCCGCTGGAAATGGACGCCAAAAAAATGCTCGACCGGGCGCACCATCTGTATTACCGTGAATCCGACGCGGCTTTTTTTATGGTGTTCTCCGATTCGGGTGAAGCGCTTGGGCGCGTCGCTGTGCTGGATAATAAACGCCACAACCGCTACAACCAATCCAAAACCGCTTTATTCTACCTGCTGGAAATGGAGAATGATTTTGAGGTCTTTTCACTATTGATAGAGTCCGCAATTAATTGGGCGCGTTCAAAAGGACTGACCGAGTTAGTTGGTCCCCAGGGGTTTACCGCGCTGAACGGCATGGGCATGCTGGTGAGGGGATTTGATCACCGGCCAGCGCTGGGAATCCCGTATAACCACGCTTACTACCCCGAGTTTATTGAAAGGCTGCGGTTCAAAGGCATCCGGGATGTGGTTTCCGGTTACTTCAACCGTGACCTACCCCTGCCGGAGAAGGTCAGTTTGGTGGCCGAAAAAGTTCAGGAAAAGCGCGGGCTGGTGGTGCGAAAATACACTTCGCGAAGCGACCTGAAAAAGATGCTTCCGCATTTGAAAGACCTGTATAACGGGTCGCTGGTGGGGACTGAAGATGTTACGCCGATGACGGATGAGGAAGTAAAAGAAATGGCTGACCAGATCCTGTGGTTCGCCGACCCACGTCTGATCAAGGTGTTGATGAAAGATGAACAGCCGGTGGGCTTTCTGCTGGCTTATCCGGATATTTCAGCAGCGCTCCAAAAAACTAAAGGGCGGATTTGGCCGTTTGGGTGGGTACGCCTGTTGCGGGAACTGAAACGCACCGATTGGATCAATGTCAACGGCGCGGGGATTATCGCTGAATACCGCGGTATGGGCGGTACGGCGGTTTTGTTTAATGAAATGTCTAAAAGTGTGAAGGAAGGCCGGTATAACCATGCGGACCTGGTGCAGATCGGTGTTGAAAATGAACGCATGCAGCGCGAATTAAGCACTTTCGGGATTGATTTCTACAAAACGCACCGGATATACCAACGGATGATATAAAAAATACCTCACCAAATTCACTTTATTTTGATGTCCAAAACTGCTACGGGAAATATTAAAAATTGGAAAGGAAGAGAATGGTAAATTCAACGCGTAACCGACTGATGATCCCCGGACCGGTGGAGGTGCATCCGGCTGTGCTGGAGGCACTTAGCGGTCCGGTCGAGCCGCATTATGGCCCAGCCTGGGTTGAGAAATACTCCCGCATTACCGGCCTCCTGAAACAGGTTTTCAACACTCAACATGACGTATTCCTGATCGCGGGCTCCGGCACCAGCGCGATTGACGCATGCATGGGCAGCAGCATGATGACCGGAGAGAAGATCATCATCGGCAATAACGGGTTTTTCGGCGACCGGCTGGTGTCGATTGCCAAAAGCTACGGATTGCTGGTTGTGGAAGTCAAGGCGCCCTGGGGAGAGGCGCTGGATCCCACCGCAATTTCCGATGCTCTGAAAGCGCACCCTGATACCATAGTTGTCGCGGTTGTGCACAGTGAGACATCAACTACCATCCTCAACCCGATCGAAGCCATCGGGAAAGTGGTTAGAGAGAGTGACGCGCTTTTCCTCGTGGACGCGGTGTCTTCGTTGGGCGGTGTGCCCATGGATGTGGACGGCTGGGGCATTGACCTGTGCCCATCCGCGTCGCAGAAATGCCTGGGCGCCACACCCGGGTTGGCGCCAGTTTCAATCAGCCCCAAAGCCTGGAAAATGATTGACAGGTTTGAGGAGAAAGCGCACGGCTGGTATACCAACCTGCAGGTCTGGCGGGAGTACGCACACGAATGGGGCGACTGGCATCCCACGCCGGTGACCATGCCGGTTAGCATCGCCAACGGGCTGCTGGTATCGCTGGAGCAGCTGCTGACTGAAGGAATTGACACCCGCATGCGGCGCTACAAAGCACTGGCGCTGCAGCTCCGTGCGGGGTTGCGCGAGGCGGGCATGCAGCCCTTTACCCCTGACGAAGCCATGAACCCGGTGCTGACCGCCGCTTATCCGCCTGATGGCATTGACAGCGCGAAAGTTGTGGATTATCTTCTGAAGGAACACCACATCCAGATCTCGAGCGGTTTGGGAGCATTAAAACCCAAGATATTCCGGATTGGGCATATGTCACCGGTAATCACAGACAATGATATGGATACCCTGGTATCGGCGTTGAAGAAATTTAAATAAGAAGATTTTAGTAAGAAAAAGCGACAATCCCAAAAGCCCATTTTGTCATGTTGAGCGCAGCGAAACATCTCATAGTAATAAGAAAAGACTCTTCGCTTCGCTCAGAGTGGCATGGCTCTTATTAGACAGCCTCTTTTTGTTTTTCTTTTTTAAAATGTCTCTTACTGATAAAAACAAACAGATCGCCGGTCAGGATGCTTAATCCACCAATGAAAATGAAAATATCCCGCCAGAAACGGATCGGGAATAAGCGGATGAGATTATCGGACATCAAAAAGAGCCAGGAATCCCCTTCAAAGAAGAGCTGGTGGAATTGAGTGAACAATTGGTTGAAATTCAACGCAAGGTAAAGCAAAATGCTGAAAATGAAGGCGATGGTCAGGTTACCGCCGCGGCGGGTCGCGGTGAACCAGGCATCCATTTCATTTGTTCTCCAGCAAAGGAAAGTAACAAGGATGAAAAAGGCAAGCAAACCCAGCCAAACCTTCAGCGCAATCGCGGTCAGATTTCTGACGTCCAGCATGTGGCTTAATTCGCGTTCGCTGTACAGCGGCGTGCCGTCCGGGAGGCGTTGGTTGGTCAATTCTTCGTGCGATACCCCTCCGAGCAGGTAGTTGATCGAATAGCGCGACCAGGTCAGCCGGTCTGCGGTTGTAAAGCCGTATTCATCCGCGGGGAAACCCGGCAGGCGGTATTCAACACTGACGAATAACGGCGTCAGAGCGACGCGGATCGCAGTAGTGACCAGTAGGGCAGGCATGGTTATTATCAATAAGACCAAGAGAATTTTTATTAATAATTTCACTGAAGTTCCTCCACATTTCCAGAAAAGAATAAGTCGAAAATCATCGCGTTGGTGATCCATTCCACCGGGGCGAGGTCATCAGTCAGGATTATGCCATCTTTGGGCGCAGGCTGCAGGTTTAGAATCGCAGTTTCCATAGCGTAGCGAAGCAGCCCAGGCATCACTTTGGTTTTATCGATGGCAACATAGTTTGTGATGAGATTCTCACTGCGTGTAGCCATTTTTGTAGCGTAGATAACTGAATTCAAGGTGTCTGGGATATCGACCACATACGCCGATGGAAAAACTGACGCGATGGTCATATACAGTGCGTCCACCAGACGTCGGTCGTTGAAGATACGCGCGACGTTGATAACAAGCGATCCTTTGTCGGATAAATGGTCGTAGGTCTGCTGAAAAAATTCGCGCGTGGTCAGGTGCCAGGGAATATAGGGCGGGCGGTAGGCATCCACGCTGATGATGTCGTATGTCTGGCTGCTGTGCGCAATGCCCACGCGTGCGTCCTCGGTAAAAACTTCCAGATTGGTTTTGTTCATGTTGAAATAGGAATAACCAATTTCCACAATTTCAGGATCAATTTCAAATCCGTCTATTTTTGCGGATGGATAAACCGATACGACCTGATTGGCGCTGGTGCCGGCAGCAAGACCCAGGATTGCCACCTGTTGGACTTCTTGCGGCTCAGTAGAGGGATCGTAAAAGTACGGGGCGGCCAGAACCTGCTCCCAGGGGCCGCGATAGATATCCTGGGTTGGATGGTAAATGGAATGGACGCCCTGGCCTTCGTTCAGGCGCAGGATCCGGAAACCGTTGATCTCCTGGACCTGGATGTAGTTATAGGCAGATTCGCCTTCATAAATGACATTGCTGGCGGTTTTATCCATTCCTCTAATACCGAAAAAGGTGGCTACTGCAAGGACGAGAGGCATCCAGATGAATTTCAGCACGGATTTCAAGTTGACAGTCTTCCACAAGCCAAGGAATGCGGCAGCCATCAGCATGGCGCTTAAGGTAACGAAGGTTTTATATGTACCAATAGCCGGGATGAGTAATATCACCGGCAGGAAAGTACCGATAAAGGAACCAAGCGTTGAAATCGTGTATATCTTTCCAGCCACAGAACCGGATTTTTGGGTATCGTCCATCGCCAGCCTGATCGCGAAGGGCGAAGCGGTACCGAGCAGGATCACCGGCAAGCTGAACAAGGCAAGAACGGCGGCGAAGGAACCGAATAGGCCAGCCATGCGCATTTCATCAAATGCCTGGCTGGCCAAACGTAAAATAGGTCGGGAAACTAATGGCACCAAACCGATGCAGAGCGCCGCCCACAACAAAATTGAGAAAAAAGTCCGGTACTCCGGTGATCGGTCCGCCCATTTACCGCCCAGTGTATAACCGACCGAAAGGTAGATCAGGATCAGCCCGATAATGGCAGCCCAGACCAGATTGCTGGAACCGAAGTAGTTCCCCAGCAGTCGTGAGGCGGATAATTCCACCGCCAGACTGGTGCAGCCGGCAAAGAACACGCCCATGTATAGGTATCTCCGCATTCGGGGAATTATAACTGAGGACAAAGTTTGAAAATACTGCCAAAGTATAATGAGAACAATATTGGAGATTGAAAATGCGATTTGTGTCTGTTGCGCAAATGAGGGAACTTGAAAGCCAGGCGAACGCGGGTGACTTGAGTTATGACCGCATGATGGCCAGGGCTGGTAAAGGATTGGCAGATGCTGTCCATAACCGCTACTGGGCAAAAGATCTCCGCTCCGTTTTGGGGCTGGTAGGAAGCGGCAACAATGGCGGTGATACACTGGTGGCGCTGACCCATCTGAAGCATGAAGGTTGGTCAGTAAAAGCTTACATCGTTAATGAAAGAGATAAAAACGATCTTCTCATTTCCGCTTACCTGGCTGCAGCCGGTGGACTTGCTGATGTATCCGCAGATGTATCGTTTAGAAAACTCAAGATTTGGGTTAAGGAGTCTGATGTGATCCTGGACGGGATCCTGGGGACAGGCATCTCATTGCCGCTGCGCGGAACTATCCCGGCGGTATTATCAGCAGTCTCATCAGTCAGAAGCAATCCGGTAATTGTAGCGGTGGACTGTCCTTCTGGAGTTGACTGCGACAGTGGAGCATCGGCAGAGGAATGCCTGAAAGCTGACCTGACAGTTTGTATGGCGGCTGTAAAACAGGGGCTGCTCAAATATCCCGCGCACTGCCTTGTGGGCGATCTCGCGGTGGTGGATATTGGCTTACCAAAATCATTGCCAGCCTGGAAAGAAATTAAAGGCGAGGTGATGACCTCACAAAAAGCAACCGCGCTTTTGCCGCGGCGACCTGAGGACGCGCATAAAGGTATCTTTGGCACGTGTCTGGTGGTATCAGGGTCGGTCAATTACTGCGGCGCGGCTCTTTTGGCTTCCGAAGCGGCATACCGGGTGGGGGTGGGATTGGTTCGGGTGGCCATCCCGGGCGCGATATATGATGCCATTGCAGGTCGTTTGCCTGAAGCCACGTGGCTGGTGCTTCCGCACACCGATGGGGTGATCAACGCTGATGCCGCGGGTGTCATTCGGCGAAATCTGGATCGCGTTACTGCTATGCTGGTCGGACCAGGCCTGGGTTTTGAAACTCCTACGCAGGATTTTGTCAGCTTTCTCATTGATAAAACGGATTTGTCAGATTCTTCAAATAGGGTTTTCGGTTTTACAGACGCCAAGAGGGAAGAAAAAAAAACCCGTCAGGCTGAACTGCCTCCTTTGGTCATCGATGCCGACGGACTCAGGCTGTTAGCCCAAGTTAAGGATTGGCCTCGCAAACTGGGGGTTACCGCGGTCCTGACACCGCACCCCGGTGAAATGGCAGCGCTGGCCGGCCTTCCGGTTGACGAGATCCAGAATAACCGAATTGAGGTCGCCCTTGAATATGCCCAGAAATGGGGACATGTGGTGGTTCTGAAGGGCGCGCTAACCGTTACAGCCGATCCATCGGGAAAGTACACAGTCAACCCTGTCGCCACGTCTGCGTTAGCGACCGCGGGTACAGGTGACGTGCTTGCCGGCATGATCACAGGTTTGATCGCTCAGGGGCTGGCTGGGTATTCAGCGGCCATCACCGGGGTGTGGCTGCACGCGCAGGCCGGAATTCTGGCTGCTGAGCAATTGGGCGGTAGCACTGCTGTTACTGCGCGCGATGTGCTCGCAGCAATTCCTGCCGCGCTAAAAACAACAACCGGCATCCAGAACTGATGCCGGCAGTGTAAAATATTTTTCAATAATCTAATAACAGATTATGATTTGGCTTTCGCTTCGCCTTTGGTCGCTTGCTTGACGGCATTGGCAACTTTTTCCTTGCTTTCCTCAAGCACAACCTGGCCTTTTTCGGCGATCTCGTTCGCGCGTTTCTTGGCATCATTAAGCAGCGCTTCGGCTCTCTTTATAGCCTCATTGGCGGCTTTTTCTGCTTTTTCAATGCTTTCCTCAACAGTAGTAGTTGCCTGGTCGCGCAGTTCAATCGCTTTATCCTTGATTATAGTGCGAGTTTCCTCACCGGATTGGGGCGCCAGAAGCAGCGCGGCAATCGCGCCGGAGACACCTCCGACAATAAACCCAACCAAAAAAGCTCCAAAATCATCCTGATCTGACATAGTTGACTCCTTTCACTGGAATTGATTTTTATTTTCTTTTGATAAACCCGATAATTTCAAACATTTTTCTGAATCCAGCCAAGCTACTGCTAACCGAAATGATGGGCGCGATCGCGCGCTTGGAAATGAACTGGCTGGTGCTGCGCAGGGTGCTGACCGTCTCCTTGGCAGAAGCCAGAATAGGTCTGACCTCGTTTTGGACCAGGTTGGTCAATATTGCCAGCTGGATTACAAGAATTACCGAAGCCGCGCCGATGAGCAGCGATTCAAGTGCAAGCACAATGATGAAGATGTCCCTGACACGGCCGGTAGTCTCAGCATCTGAATGGGAGAGAAAGAAAAGCCCGGTAATGACAGCGGCTAAAAAAAGGACCGCGATTACCGAGATGAGGATTATTGCGGTTTTTTGTTGTCGGGGCATTCCATTTTCCTGCATGTTCTTGATTTCCTGATTAATTATTATTATATCATACCAGTAATTTCTGAAAAATATTATAAATATCTTGTTAATATGAACCCAAATTCAAAAAAAAGGAACCAATAGAGTTTCCCTCCCGGTTGATTGGCGATTTTGCGAAAAAAATCCAAATATGTTAAACTAATTAATTGCCATTTAAACGAAAGGAAGACCGGTGATCTTCAGGAAACTTGCGGCACTGACACATTTGAACCATTTCTTAATTATCGGGCTGGGCAATCCGGGCCGGGAATATGAATTAACGCGCCACAACATCGGTTTTCTGGTCATTGACCGGCAGGCGGAGCGGTGGGGAGTTGAAGTCAACAAATATAAATTCAAAGCGCTGCTCGGCGAATACCGCAAGCCGCACGAAAAAGTGGTGCTGGTCAAACCGCAAACCTTTATGAACCTTTCCGGTAGCGCGGTCAGGTCTTTTTACCAGTTCTATAAACCGCAGGTCGAGCAGGTGCTTGTTATCTTTGACGACCTCGACCTGCCCTTTGGAACCATCCGCATCCGAAAATCAGGCGGTTCTTCCGGGCATAAGGGAATGAAATCCATTATTGAACAGTTGGGGACAGAGAAGTTTCCCCGTATCCGGGTGGGTATCGGCCGTCCTCCAGGCCGAATGAATTCAGTGAACTTTATCCTGAATAAATTCAAAACCTCAGAGAACAAAGACCTTGAATTAATCTTGGACAAGTGCGTTGACGTGGTGGAGTGTTTTATTGAAAACGGGATAGAAACCACCATGAACCGCTATAACGGTTCTGTTTTAGACGATGAGTGACCATTCTTATATCGACTTTTCACAAATTCAAGGATATTCGGATCTTATAGGGAAACTGCAAGGAGGGATTGAACAGATCCCTCTCAGCCTTCCGAGGTCTGTCCGTTTGCCTTTTATGGCTGCGCTTCAGAGCGATACGGCCAAACCAATTTTATTTATTACATCGCGGCCAGACCGGCTGCAGTCCATGCATGAGGAATACGGTTTCTGGTCCAAAACAGATGATCATCTGATTTTTGCTGAGCCCACTCTGCTTTTCTACGAAAAAGCGAACTGGGATGTGGATACCCGCCGGGACAGGCTGCAGACGCTAATATCCCTCGCGAAATCTTTCTTACCCTATCAGAAATCTCAATCTCATAGCCCTGTGATTTTCACATCCGCCAAATCCATTATGACACGCACCGCTCCCCGGCGGGACTTTCTCAGCGCCTGTTCTGTTCTGCGGGTACGGACATCAACCCCAATGAATGTTTTGGCGCAGAAATGGGTGGCCATCGGATATTCCGCAGCGGAGATTGTGGTTAGCGAAGGCCAGTTTTCCAAACGGGGAGGGCTGATGGATATATGGCCGGTAAACTACGATAATCCCATCCGAGTGGACTTCTTCGGAGAGGATATTGAGACCATCCGAACCTTTGACCCTGCGACGCAAAGGACTATTAACTCAATTGAGGAAATCTTTATCCCGCCTGCCAATGAAGCCATTAAAGTGTTCGCGAAGGAAGAACAGCTTGACCCGCTTGACCGCTACCCCGAGTTTAATATTCCACGATTGTATGCATCAAATGCATGCTTGTTGGATTACTTACCCAAAGGCACCGTTATTCTGATCGATAACAGCGCGTCAGTATCGGTCACCGCGGAGGAAATTGAAGACCAGGCCGTAAAGATGCGCAATGAAAACATCGGTACTGGCATCATCGAAGAAGATTTTCCAGTGCCGTATATCACTTGGTCAGAAATCATGGATACTTTATCTACCTTTCATGTGATCGACCTGGGTTTTCCGCTGGGAAGCGAAGTGCATCCAGTCTCGGCCGCTTTCTCTCCCAGCCCGCGCTTTGGCGCCCAGTTGGACCGGCTGTCGGATTATATTCACTCCCAGAAAGACAAAAATCGCCAGGTCTTTATTGTTTCCAAACAGACTGAAAGACTAAAAGAAGTCCTGCAGGACCATAACATCGACATTAATATCGGGAATAAGGTTGATATTAGTGACGGCAGCCTGAGCGGCGGTTGGGAAGTCATTTATAAAGATGGCGATGAAACGGTTCTATTAACAGATCAGGAAATCTTCGGCTGGGAACGGGAGCGGCCGCGACGGCGGCGTTCCAAGTCGTTTGACGCGCCTGAATTCTCGTATGCAGACCTTAAGGATGGGGATCTTGTAGTCCATGTGGATTACGGCATCGGGAGGTTCAAGGGGCTGGTGCATCGAACCCTGGAAGGGGTGGAACGGGATTACCTGACTATCGGTTACGCGGATGATGACCTCCTGTATGTGCCCGTCCACCAGGCTGACCGGCTGAGCCATTATATTGGCGCGGATGAGCAGACCCCGCGCCTGACGCGGCTGGGATATGGCGAATGGGCGACAGCCAAGCAGAAAGCCGGAGCGGCAGTTCAGGAAGTAGCTCATGAGCTGCTTGAACTGTACGCGAAACGCCAAGATGTCAAAGGGTTTGTCTTCTCAAAGGATACGGAATGGCAGAAGAACCTCGAAGCAAGTTTTCTATATACCGAAACCCCCGATCAAGCCAGAGCGATTGAGGAAGTCAAAGCCGACATGGAAAAAGCTCGCCCGATGGACCGGCTGTTATGCGGTGATGTGGGGTATGGAAAAACCGAAGTGGCGCTGCGCGCAGCCTTCAAAGCAGTAATGGACGGCAAACAGGTTGCCATGCTGGTTCCAACTACAATATTGGCACAGCAGCATTTTGAAACCTTCCGAAAACGCCTGACACTCTTCCCGGTAAAGGTCGAGATGCTGTCGCGCTTCCGCAGCGCAGCGGAGCAAGCGGAGATCTTGCTTGAACTGGAAGCTGGAGATATTGATATCATCATAGGCACACATCGCCTGCTTCAGCTGGATGTCCTTTTTAAAGACCTTGGGCTACTCATAATTGATGAAGAACAGCGCTTTGGCGTAACGCACAAAGAGTTCTTCAAAAAAATGCGCACAGAAATTGATGTGCTCACGCTGACGGCGACACCCATCCCCCGCACGTTGTATATGGCAATCGCGGGCATTCGGGATATCTCGGTGATCAATTCCCCTCCAACCGACCGCCTGCCGATTCAGACCTATGTGGGCGGATACGACCCGGAGATTGTCCGTAGGGCAATTATCCGTGAGGTTGACCGCGGCGGGCAGGTGTTCTTTGTGCATAACCGCGTGCAGACCATTAGCGCCATGGCGAGCCACTTGCAGAATATTGTGCCCGAAGTCCGGGTGGGTATCGCGCACGGGCAGATGCTGGAAAAAGGACTTGAGGAAGTGATGCGGCGCTTCAACGCGGGCGAAGTGGATGTGCTGCTTTCAACTTCCATCATTGAGTCCGGGCTGGATATACCCAACGCAAATACGCTGATCGTTGACCGGGGAGACACCTTTGGTTTATCACAGCTTTATCAACTGCGCGGCAGGGTTGGACGGGGCGCTTCGCGCGCATTTGCGTACTTTTTCCACCATCGGAAAAAGCTTCCCACACCCGAAGGGCTCGAACGCCTGGAAACGATCGCTGAAAATATTCAGCTCGGTGCTGGGTATTCCATCGCGATGCGCGACCTGGAAATGCGCGGGGCTGGTAACCTGCTGGGTACCATGCAGCACGGACATATCGCCGCTGTAGGCTTTCATCTCTACACACGCCTGCTCTCCGAAGCGGTGAATTCGATCAAGAAACCTGAAATGCCGTCACCGGTTCAGAAGACGGCCTTGCCATATAAAGGTCTTAGGCCGCTGGTAACCGTGGAATTGCCCCTCTCGATTGGCATTTCTACTACGTACATCGCGGATGAGGCGCTTCGCCTACAAATCTACCGCCGGTTAGCGGATATCACTAATAAAGATGATCTGGATACCATTCGGGCAGAATTCACTGACCGGTTTGGTACGCCGGATGAAGGGCTCGAAAACCTGCTCTGGCAGTTGCGCGTAAAATTGAAAGCCGAACGCTGCGGACTGGCATCTATAACGGTTGAAGGCGACCACCTGGTGCTGCGCTTCCCGCCACTGCCGGAAGGAATTAAGGAAAGGGATTTACCTGATATAGGTCCCAACATCAGGAGAGGAAAAAATGCTTACTGGATCCAAGGTAACGACAAGATCGATTTGAAAACAAGTTTGGATACCGCTTTGTTTAGTTTGGAAAAGCAGCTTCATTAGAAGGTAGCAACCGATGGAATTTAAATTACACGCGCCATACCAGCCTATGGGCGACCAGCCCGAAGCGATTGAACAGTTGGTCAGGAACATTGAAGCAGGCAAGAAACATCAGGTGCTGCTTGGCGCGACTGGCACCGGCAAGACCTTCACCATCGCGAATGTAATCGCGCGCGTTCAGAAATCGGCTCTGGTGATGGCTCACAATAAAACGCTGGCCGCGCAGCTATACGCAGAATTCAAGGAATTTTTCCCGGATAACGCTGTGGAGTACTTTGTTTCATATTACGATTATTACCAGCCGGAAGCTTACGTGCCCCAGCAGGACCTTTACATTGAAAAGGAAACCGCGATCAATGAGGAGATCGAGCGGTTAAGGCTGGCAGCCACCACCTCCATTGTTTCACGAAAGGATGTAATTGTGGTCGCGTCGGTTTCCGCTATCTACGGCCTGGGCAGCCCGGAAGCATACAGCAGCGTGGTGATCAAACTCAACAAAGGGGAAATGTACCGCAGAAACGTCCTGCTGCGCCAGTTGGTAGAAGAACACTACGCGCGCAACGACCTTGAAATGCGCCAGGGTGTTTTCCGGTTGCGCGGGGATACACTGGAAGTATTTCCGGCATATGAAAAGAACCTGGCTTACCGGATTTCTTTCTTTGGTGATGAGGTTGAACGCATCATCAGCCTGAATCCCATCACTGGCGAGATCCTTGAAGATCTCGACCATGTGGAGATTTATCCGGCGAAACACTTTATTACCCAGGAAGAGCGCCTGAAACAGGCGATAAGCGATATTGAAACCGAGCTCGAACAGCGTCTGTCAAACCTGAAATCGCAGGAAAAACTGCTGGAAGCGCAGCGGCTTGAACAACGTACGCGTTATGATTTAGAGATGATGAGGGAGATCGGCTATTGTTCCGGTATCGAAAACTACTCCCGCCACCTCGACCAGCGCCCGGTCGGTTCGCCGCCCTGGACGTTGATGGACTTCCTTCCTTCGGACTATATCCTTGTATTGGATGAATCCCATATGAGCATTCCGCAGATTCGGGGCATGTACAACGGCGACCGCTCGCGAAAGGGAACGCTGGTGGATTACGGCTTCCGCCTGCCCTCAGCCCTGGATAACCGTCCGCTGACCTTTGAAGAGTTCCGGGAAAAGATGGGCTACACTATTTACACTTCCGCCACCCCGGCGCCGTACGAAATGGGAATAGCGGATGATGTTGTGGAGCAGATCATCCGTCCGACCGGGTTGATTGACCCGGAGGTGGAGGTCCGGCCGGTGCAGGGGCAGGTGGACGACCTGATCGGCGAGATCCGCGCGCGCGCAGAGTGTAAGGAGCGTGTGCTGGTCACCACGCTCACCAAGCGCATGGCTGAAGATCTTTCGGATTACATGAAGGAACTGGATATCGCTGTCCATTACCTGCACTCGGAGGTTGAAACACTGGACCGTGTTGGCATCCTGCGCGACCTGCGCCTGGGTATTTATGATGTTATCGTGGGCATCAACTTGCTAAGAGAAGGACTGGACCTGCCGGAGGTATCGCTGGTGGCCATCCTGGACGCGGACAAGGAAGGATTCCTGCGGTCATCAACCGCGCTGATCCAGACCATCGGCCGCGCGGCGAGAAACTTGAATGGTAAAGTCATCATGTACGCCGACCACATCACCGATTCAATGCGTAAGGCTATTGATGAGACCGACCGCAGGCGCGAGATACAGGACGCGTTTAATAAAGCGCACGGGATTCAGCCGTTCAGCATTGTCAAGGAGATTTACGACATAACAGCGCGCCTGAGTGAAAGTGCGTCCATCAGGGATGGGCAGGCAGATTATGATGCGGGTGAAGCGGTGACGCACCTGCCGCAAAATGAACTTAAACGCATTATCGCTGAAACCGAGGAGAGAATGAAGTCCGCGGCTCAGGCGCTGGAATTTGAACGCGCTGCTGTCTTAAGGGATCAGATCTATGAGCTGCGCAGGATGCTGGCGGATGAATCCAATCTGCCGCCGTGGGAAAAGATTGCCATCCTGAGCGGTGAGGATGAACCGTTTAATAATCCGTCGAAAGGACGGTAAAAACGGGCAGGTCACCTTTATAGGGCTGCCAATCCGCATTGGCTTCAACTACCTGCGCCAGTTCCGGGCCTTCTTTTAATTTTTCAAGAAAGTAGTCGAGTTCTTTTCTGGGACCTTCAGCCAGCACTTCCACATCACCGTTAATGCGGTTCCTGACCCAGCCGCGCAGTTTTAAAAGGTTGCCATGTTGATAAACAAAGAAGCGGAATCCCACGCCTTGAACAATTCCCTTTACAATCACATGCATGCGTTGGTTTTCAGTACCCACGATTCCCTCCTGATATTTACTTAGAAATCGAGATCAGGTAACTCGGAAGAAAAACCCAGCTCCGCAAGCGCCAGCTCAATAACCTCTGTTTCTTCTTCGTCCGCGGTATTATCCAAAATGCGCTTAAGTACAGATTTCACGTTGTCGCCGCCGATTTTAGATAGCGCCCAAATTACATTTAAACGCAGTTCTACATCATCAACCTCATCTTCAAGCATTTGAAAAAGTATCTCGCGCGCAGAGGATAGCTCCAGCTCACCGGCTGCCTTGGCAGCCTCTTTTTTGAAGTCAGGATCTTCACTCTGGATCATTTGCAGGATAGACTTTTCCCAACGGTCGTCGGCGGACCTGCCCATGGATATGATGGCAGCCAATTGCCAGGAGGGATCAGGATTCATAAACGCTGCTTCGATCATGGGAGCAATTTCAGGGTGGCTGGAATAAGCGAGTGATTTCAGCAACTCCTGATGTAATTCATTAGATGGTTTTGAATTGAGCTTGAGGGTTAGCGATTTGATCGTCCTTTCAGTCGCGTTATGTGGGATCTCTTCAAGCTCGCCCAACAGGACAAATTTTCCCAGGGCTTCTGCGGCCGCGATTTGAACCAGTTCACTTTCATCGTTTTCAAGCATCTCGCCAAACAAGGTCGCGAGTTTTGGGTCATCGCATTCCGACAGCAGCGAAATGGCGCCTCTGCGCACCTCCGGAAAATCGTCGTTCAAGGCGAATTTTGCCAATCCGTCGCATGAAAGCATCGTATCCGCTTCCAGCATGTCTTCAAGGTCAGCCAGCAGACTGATCTTGCGTTCCAGCGCGACTTCCGGCCAGATTTTCTTTACCTGTTCCAGGTCAGTGTGGGAAATATCGGAGAAAAAAGGCACTAGCTTTGCCGGGAAAATCTGGCTGTTATCCAGCAGGGCTTGCAGGACAGCTTTAATTCGAGGGTTGGATGTCTTATCGTTCATACTTTCTATGGTAACACAATGGGATTGACAAAGTCCTGGTAGAAAACATACCCCATCAGCAGCAGCAGGGCAGTGTAGCCGATGAAATGGACCATGTTCTCATATTTGGCAGGCACGCGCTTGCCAGTGATGATCTCGGGAATGATAAAGAATATCCGGCCGCCGTCCAGCGCGGGGATGGGGAGAAGTTGAGTGAACCCCAGCGCGACGGAGATGATGCCGAAAAACCAGGCAATATTCAGAAAAGCCAGTTCGGGCTGCCCCTGTTCCGCCTGGCGTTCCTCCGCCCTGACCTGCGAATAGACATCGTAAATGCCTTTGGGCGAAAGCAGGCGCATATCCTGTGCCTGTACCTGGCCGCGGATGAGCATCAGCGGCATGGATAACAGCTGCTTTCCCTGTTCAAACGCGAGCTGGCCGCCGGCCGGGATGGCCTTGAAGAACCCGACTTTCTGGACAGGATTCTGCATAACAATCCCCAAGGGCCCTTGTCCTTCGGGTGGATTGCTGCGCGGGGTGACGATCGCTTCCACTAGCTCATCATATCGCAATAGTTCCATTGTCACCGGGATGTCCAGATTCTGCTGGATGACCTCGCTCACTTTGCGCATATCGGTGATCTCGATGGCATTTACAGATTTGATGATATCCTCTGGTAGGATGCCGGCCTGCGCCGCGGGCGAACCAGGCTCTACTGCTGCGATGGAGATGACATCGGTCTGGGGCATGCCGGTGCGTGAAATAACGAAAGTAAAGAGCAGAATGCCTGTTAGCAGGTTCATGGCTGCTCCGGCAACCAGTGTTCCCAGTCGTTCCCATTTATTGGCAAAAGCCAGCCCACCGGGCACTTCGGGGTCATTCTCACCCTTGAAGCGCACAAATGCACCAAATGGGATAAGGTTCAGGGTGAAGTCGGTGCCGCCCAGCGTGAACAGCTTAAAAAGTTTGGGCGGGTAGCCAAAGCCAAATTCCTCGGCTTCGATCTTGAAAAGTTTGCCGACCAGAAAATGCCCCAGTTCGTGCATCATCAGCAGCACGCTGAGGGCGACGATAAATTCAATCAGGCTCAATATAGAATTACTCATTCATTAATCCTTTACGGCAGGGGATTATAACCGCAGGATGTAAATTTGATGTAGGAAGAAAATAAAAAAGAAATTTGATCTACAGAAGAACCTGAACTCCAGAGCCAACCCCGGAAATCAGCACCCTGGCGACGCCCGGGATCTTTTCCAGGCGTGCGCGGACGCGGTCAGCGTATTCTTTGGTACATATGACATGCACATTCGGTCCCGCGTCTAGCGTGTAGGCGGCCGGGATGCCTTTCTTGCGCCATTTGGCCACTTCCTGCATGATCTTCAGTGATTTGGGTGACCAGTACATCAGAGGCGGCGTCGAGGTCATCATCACCCCGTGCATCAGGTTGCTGTCCAGTTCGATGATGTCCGCCAGCGCTTCAAAGTTCTTCTTCAGAATGGCGTTTCGGCAAATTTCAAGCCGCCGCGGGGCATCCTGCACGCGGGCAGCCTGCAGGGGGCTGGTGCCGGCCAGAAGGTGCCCTTCGGTGGAGCCGGTCTTCTTGGGCTGGTCGGTGACCACCGCTACGCAGTCCCATAACTCCCAGTGTTCCGCGGGAGCGATACTTTCGGCGTATGAATCCGCGTCCTTCTTGCCCGCGTGCCACTCCACAAATCCGTCCGGGATGGAGCGTGACGCGGAACCCGATCCGCGCCGGGCAAGCATGGAAAGTTCTTTTTCGGAAAGGTCCAGCCCGAAGGCTTTACTGCCGGCCGCGGCCAGCGCGGCAAATCCGGAAGCGGAAGAGGCGATGCCCGTGGATTGAGGAAAATTGTTTTCGCTGCTGACGCGCGCGAAGTAGGGGTTGCCGCTCATCTCGCGCAGCAGATCCATAAACGCCTGAACGCGCACCAACGCCGTGCCGGTTTCTTTGCGGCCGTTCAGCGTCAAGCTGTCGGACTGAAACTCCGGGTTGGCTTCCACGCTGGTGCGCGTCTCCAGTGACGCCAGGTTCATGGAAATGGAGCCGTTGGCCGGGATGCGCAGCGCGTTATCGCGGTTGCCCCAGTATTTGATAAAGGCGATGTTGGGGTGGGAGAGGACGGTAGAGGTTTTCATTACCGTAATTGTAAATTCTACTTAAATAAATCCAATGAAATAATATTAGCGGGAAGAGGTGATTTTTATAATTGCCCCTGTTTTATCCGAAACTACCCGAATAGTCACAGGAAGCGCATGCCCATCTGCGGTAGTACTTTTGCCCTTGTAGACTAACAGAAATTTATCACATTCCATAGCCGAAACCAAAGGCTCAACCCCCTCTAAGTATGGGAACTGCCTGTAAACTTCCTGGTTGACCTTTTCTAACACTTCCTGCTCCATCTCATCCTAATGTGTGCGCAATCTGATTATAGCCCCGGCGGATGAAGGCGGGCACTTCCAGATTGTCGGGTGTCGCGTCGGCGGGGGAATACCCAATATGTAAAGATTTGGAAACAGGTTCAGCAACCTCCGCCGGTAAATGCTTGTCCTGTTCATGTTTAGAAATATCTTGTTCCTGCACAGGGATCGCACCGATGCCGGTGACCAGTACCATGACCTGCACCTGGTCTTCGAGCAGGTTATCCTCCTCCATGGCTGTAATGAGTTCCGCATCCGGCGAGACGCTTTCTTTCAGGTATTTCATGGCATCCTGGATATCCGCCAGGCTCAAGGCGCCGCTGAATTTGATCACCATCCCCTTGGCGTTCTGTAGCGGGATTTCCTCCAGCAGTGGGTGGCGCAGGGCGCTGCGCAAGGCTGCGATGGCTTTATCCGCGCCGCTGGCTACCCCGGTGGAGATATAACAGCCGCCTTCCTGGCGCATCAGCCGCAGGATGTGCGAAAAATCCACATTCAGCAGCCCGGAAGAATGGGTCATGCCGGATATGCTTTGAATGCCCTTGATGAGCAGGTCATCCGCCAGCGCGAAGGCGCTCCTCAGGGTGGTGTCGCGTGAGGTAAGCCCGATCAGGCGGTCGTTGGGGATGGTGATGAGCGTATCCACAAATGGCCGCAGCCGCGCCGTAGATTCGCGCGCGGTTTGGGTGCGCAAGCCGGATTCAAAAGAGAAGGGGGTGGTGACAATGGCGATGGTCAAGACATCCAGCGATTTGGCAATCCTGGCCGCGATCTGGACCGCTCCCGACCCGGTTCCGCCACCCATACCCCCTGTTAGAAAGAGCATATCGGTGATTTTGATGGCTCCGATCAGTTCCCTGTAACTCTCTTCAGCAGCCTGCTGGCCGATTGCAGAATCGCCGCCGGAACCCAGGCCGCGCGTGAGGTTTTTGCCAAGCAGGATGCGCTCATCCGCCGAACAGGCATTGAGCGCTAAAGCATCGGTGTTGGCGGCCACCAGACGAATGCCCGGCAAGCGAAGGCTGGACAGCCGGTTGATGGTGTTACACCCGCCGCCGCCCAGGCCTATCACGGTGATGCGGGGGAGGGTTTTATACGAGGTAAGGGTCTGGTCATTGGTTTGCATAGTCTTGCTCCTTGAGATAAGCGGGGATTTCACCCGGTTGGATGATTTTCACCAGGCTGCCATTATTCTTGATGAGTTCAAATTCGGGTGGTTCTGTGCCAAAGGCAGGCGCGATAGCGAGGATCATGGCTGATTTTTTTGCTTCACCAACCGAAAAGCCAATCATCGGCCTGAATTTTTCAATATAGGGGTGCAGCAACTCCAGCAGCTTTGGGGTCTCAGGCTGCAGTTCCTGCGCGATTAGAATATATCGGTTATGCCGGAAATTAACCTTTGGCTGTGATACCTCTTCTGGTTCTGCTTTCGCCTTTTTATCCTGATTGTTCTGCTCAGTGATAAAGACAGCCTGTGCGGGGGGAAGGCGCTGGCCGTCCGCTGAATACCACTGGCATGCTGGAAGGTTCGGCGATTTCGAAGAAAGAAGGTAAAAACAGCAGCCGATAACGTCAGAGGTAATCGGGCGAAACAGATGGGATTCATCCAGCGCGTCATAAACATTTTCGCCCTTTAAAAGGCGAAAGATAGCCAACAATTTTTCCAGGTCGGATGGCAGTGCATTGGTTTCGGGATTTTGCGGGTCGCCGGCGGTGCCAGCCTGCAACAGCAAGATGGGGATTGTTTTACCAAAAACTGTCCTGGCGATGGGCGCGTACCATTCATACGTTCTGAAACCGAGCTGGTTCTGGCTTTCTTCCGGTAATTTGTAGGGTTTTACCTTTGGCCAGCTTTCCTGACCGCCCACGCCCCAGTCCAGGGGCTTGCCCCAGTCCCATGCTGCTGTTGAGAGGACGAAATTGTTCTGTACAGCCAGCGGCGCATCATCTTTTATTTGCGAAAGTGCGATTTTGAGAAAGGCCAGGTCCCAGTAATCGCCGCCAGGTGTGAGCATCGGAAAGACAGGTCTGATGCCGTTTTCAAGGCAAATCTCCCCGAACCGGATGAATTGCTTCACGACCGAGTTGATCAGGTCAGGGTTGCTCCATTGGCTATTCGACCAGGAGCGTTGCTGGTTTGGATGTTGGTTGAGCATCGCATATTTGGCGCCCCATTTGCCGTAAGAAGAAATAAGAAGCTCAAGATCGTGCCAATCGATCTCATCAGCCAGCGGAAAATTGAAATCAACCACAAGATTTATTCCGCTTGCCGAAAGGTTTCGGATGAAATCTTCCGGTACAGCGCGATTAGCGGGTGACTGGATGACCAGCCATTGGGCATTGATCTCTTTCAGAGTGGGAAGCCAGCGCTGGATATCCTTTTCCGTGTAATGCAGGCAATTCGGAAAATAGTGGAATCCAAGCCGGTTAGGCAGATGATAGTTTTTTTTGGCTTGATGGTCCATAGTCTTTTAAAAGATTAGTGTCTTTAATACTGTTACAAGTTGTGTGCCATAACAGGAAACCAGGTCTGCTATAATCGCAAACATGATTCTGGTGACGGGCGGTACAGGATTTATCGGAAGCAGGGTGGTGGAGCAGCTCATCCAATCGCGAGAAGAGATCCGTATTTTGTTGCGCCCGCATCGCAAGACCCCCAATCTGCCAAAGAAAATGGCGTTGGATATCACTGTCAGCAGCATGGAAGATGAGCGCGGTTTGCGCACTGCTTTAAGAAATGTGGATACTGTCTTCCACTTCGCGACCGCGGAGCATCAGGGGCAGGACGCTGACCTGGAAAGCGTGGACGTCCGCGGGACGCAAAGCCTGATAACTGCGGCCAGAGAAGCGGAGGTAAAGCGCATCCTTTTTCTGGGGCGTGTTGGCGCTGATAAAAGTTCTTCCTATCCAGTTCTGAGGGCAAAAGCCCTGGCAGAGGATGAGGTGCGGAAAAGCGGAATTCCTTATTGCGTCCTCAGGGTGACAGACGTTTTTGGAGCCAATGACCATTTCGCCAACGAAATTGCTTCTGCTATCCGCCACGCGCCGCTTATTTTGCCTTACCCGGGCGGCGGAAAAGCGATTGTCCAACCGCTCTGGATTGAAGACTTGATATCCGTGATCATGCTTATTCTGGAAACAAAAAGATTTAACAATGGTATTTATGAGATCGGCGGCGGAGAATTCTTTGAGTTTATAGATATTGCCAGGATGGTGATGCGAATCATCAACAAGAAAAAGCTTCTCTTTCAGCTTTCGCCCGCGTATCTGCGAATCATTAACCTGTGGTTCAAACCTTATAAGGGAAGATTCCCTTTATCGACGCGCTGGCTGGACCTTCTGGCTATTGACCGGACCTGCCCGCTGGATGCGATGCCGAGAAACTTTTCAATTCTGCCGGGTCGGTTTCAAAGCCACCTGGAGTTTCTGACTCGCTAGCTTAATCAACTGATATCGTAAACAAAAAAGTCATAAGGCTGGAGGTGAAGCTCTAATCCGTTTGAGCTCAACTGTTCGACAGGAATTTTCAGTTCATCCCCAAACCTGATTTCTTTTAGCGTTACCTGATCTTGTCCTTTGAGTTGCAGCGCTTGTAACAAATCTGTTGGCTCAGTTTTTTGGATATGTGCAGATTTTTCAATTTTTCCGGTCACTTCTTTATCCTGATTATTAAAGGCGATCAGAGTCCGGAACGAATTGACAGTGTTAGTAAACACATAAACATTTTCATCCAATTTCGAGGATTTATTCAAAAAATCATACATTTTCAAATTCTCAGAGCTGGAAAAGCGGTTGCGCTCGTGTAGCAAAGGGGTTATCAACCGATAGTGATCACTCATGAATTGCATGTCAGGGGGTTCTTCAAGATATGGTCTGCCAAAGTCCATCCCATATTGCTCGGAAAATCCTTCAATCTGTCCATGGCCGAACAGGGGCAGGCCGGGCAAAACAGCCATCAGCCCACAAACGCCGAAGTATTTCTTGCCCTTTCCGAAAGATACAGCGGCAGGTTTTTCATCAGGAGTAGTCAAGTAATTGACAAAACTGTCCAGCATGAAATGATTACTACCCAGGATTTTTAGCATGTATTTACGGAATTTTTTATTTTTTTCATCCCGCAGGTGATTCAAAAAGGCGCTGTTATACACCAGTTGCATACCCAACGATTGTACGAAGTATTTTTCCATCATCCAGAAAGCTTCCGCCAGAATGAGCGTATCTGGCGCTTCCCGAGAAAGGGCTTGAAGGACTTCGAGCCAGAATTCATCCGGCATCAAGGTGTCAAATTCCGCTTGTGTCATCACGTTCCCGACGCGTGTGGGAATATTTTTATCAGCGCCTGCATTGGGATACCAGAGGCGTTTGTAGTGCAGCCTGAGGAGTGTCATTGCCGCATCCATACGAACAATATTAAATATTTTTGCTACCTCGATGATACGTGCTTTCATCGCTTTCCTGGTTTCGGGATTTAGATAATCCAGTTGGGCGGTATCATTCCAGGGCATGCTGGTGCCGTCGTTGCCGTGATAAATATAAACCGGAATGTCGGCATTTTTTGCTTTGTATTGAAATACCTCAGCAGCGCTGGACTGAGTGTAATAACCTTCTTCAAGACGAATCGCCACGGACGGATCCGGGGAGAGGTCAGGAGATTTAAACTTCCAGGTATCCACCGGTTTTACTTGGGTGTTAATATACCAATCCGGGTGATTAATCAGCCAGGGTGAATCAATGGCCGTATGGTTGGGTACCATATCGCACGCCAGGTAAATGCTTTTTCTTAGCGCTCTGGTTTTGAGCTTGGTTAATGCAGATTCGCCGCCAAGATCCTCCGCGATTTTGTAATCCAGTATTGAGTAGGCGGAAGCGATGAGCTGGTCATACCCGTATAGATGCTTGATTCTTTTGGAAGCCGGGCTGCGCTGCCAAACACCGACCAGCCATAAACCGGTAATCCCGTAACTCCGCAGTTTGTCCAGTTCTTCGTCAGGGATTTGGTCAAGCGTTTTAATTTCCTGCTGATACTCTTTGCTCAGCTGTGCCAGCCAAACCGGGGTATTTTTTGCAATTAAAACCAGATCGCGCTGCCATTCTGCAGATAAGGTGGTTTTATGGTCCCACGGGAGATTTTTTGAAGATTTCATGATTATGAATTTAGGGTTTATTTTCGAAGAAACCTAATCTAGCAACTCTTTTATTGTAAACCAATCCCCTGGTTTATCCTCGATCTGAACGCCTTCGATGAGAAATCCATTCCCAACCAAAGTTTTTAAGGACCTGTCGATTGAAAGATCGATCCACTGAAATAGTTTTTTCACATCGTTTTTGGTGGCAGAACCGACCGAGAGAAAATAAGACCTCAAAATTTCCTGCCGTGCCTGCGCTTCGCTGATGTCATGTGCCCGATCCGTGAGATCCGGAAATTGGCGGTGTACTGCATCGAAAATGAAAGCGTAATGCCAGGCGCCGCTTTCAGCTATGCCAACTGGTAGAATGCGAAAGTCGCGCTGCAGCAGCAATAATGCCCGGTTAAACCTTGAGGTATTCTCGCTGGATGACAGATTGGCCGCCTTGCGCAGCATCAGCGAATCCAAAGCCCCATTATTCAATAGCGCTTCATAAACGAGCTTTTCTTCGCTGCTGAGAACCCCTTCTTCATAGCTGATCAGGTAGTCTTCTTCAGGATTTCCATAATTAGGCGATAGGGCATAAAAATAAGGAAGTAGGTCCAGGGAAATGATGGTACTTTTTTGCCGAAGAATTTTGGCGTAAAACCAGACCTTTTTCCCAAGCAGGTCATCTTTCCAGCCCCAGGTAACATGCGCTGGATCGTCATGATTATTCGGAACCGGCCTATCGCCGGCAACAGCCCCCCACAGGCTTGGAAAATCAATGCCTTTGATCGGCCAGAAAAAAACTGTGCCGCGCTCGTTTACAAAATCAATCGCGTCCTGCTTGCTGCGCAGGCGCTTGCGGGGAAGATAACAGAATGTCCTTGCACGATGTTCCCGCAGCTTGGCAGCGGAAATGGTGGCTTCAGTCTGCATTGGTCAGAATGTGGGTGATGATGTTCGATCCGCTGCCGCCGATGTTTTGCGCCATACCCCATCTGGCGCCATCTATCTGGGCTTCTCCTGCCTGCCCGCGCAGTTGGGTCACCACTTCCGCGATCTGATACATGCCGGTTGCGCCAACCGGGTGACCGCGAGCCTTCAACCCGCCAAGCGTGGCCACCGGGATCTTCCCACCTTTTCTTATTTCGTTATCAAGCGCCAATCGTGGCCCTTGGCCCCTTTCGGCAAATCCGGAGGCTTCCAGTGATAAGGCTGCCATGATAGTAAACGCGTCGTGGTATTCAAAAAAGTCTATGCTGTATTGATCAATGCTTGCCTGTCTGTATGCGTCCTTTGATGAGCGTTCTGCGGAGGTCAGCCAGAGCGGGTCTTTTCTGGCATGGACAGCGATGGTATCGCTGGCTGCTCCTGAACCTGCCACACGGATGACGGATTTATTGGGTAAAGGAGCAAGTTTTTCGACGGGAACAAGCAAGGCCGCGGCCGCACCGTCACCGATGGGTGAGGCATCCAGTAATGTGATCGGGTCGCATATAACTCCCGCTTCTTCAAATTGCTTCTGGGTGATGAGCATGTGAAAGCGCGCGTAAGGATTGTGCATTGCGTTGGCATGCGCATTGATTGAGAAGTTCGCGAAATCACTGCGCTTCCAACCGTATTCATGCAAGTAACGCTGCATGATCAGGGCGTTCAGCGCGACAAAAGATACCCCCTGGCTGACCTCCCAGTCCGCGTCTGCAGCCGTTGCGAGGCTGGCTGTGATCTCTGCGGAAGGGGAATCTGTCATTTTTTCAACACCAACCGCAACAGCCACATCAATTTCGCCGGATGCAACTGCAATCAAGGCGGCGCGGAAGGCTGCTGCGCCGGAGCTGCAAGCGGATTCGAGCCGATAAGCTTCTTTGCTCTTTTGGCCGACCCAGTCCGCGATGTACGCGCCCAGCTGCTGCTGGTTGTTTGCTGAAGCGGACATCATATTTCCAACATATAGTCCGTCAAAATAATCCAAACCAGCGTTGGCCATCGCCTTAAGCACCGCGTCACCGGCAAGCTCTCGGAGGGATTTATCCCAGTGTTCACTGATTTCGGTCTGACCAATTCCAATCACCGCGACTTCACGCATAATTTACTCCTGACAAAGTTTGATTCTATTATAAATAAACGCCCTCTCATAATCTATCCGATTGATATTCAGGTAAAATTTGCATTTCAGGAGTTCACCATGAAAATCATTGATATCACATTGCCCATGTCAAATCAAACACCGGTCTGGGAAGGCGATAAGGGGATCATTATCAGACAGGTTGCGTCTCTTTCAAAAGGTTCGGATTTTAATGTCTCGCGCGCTGAATTTGGAGTTCACGCAGGAACGCATATTGACGCGCCTTTTCATGTATTTAATCATGGCTATACGGTTGACAAAACTCCTCTGGATATCCTGATCGGACCCGTGCAGGTTGTGCGGATTGATGATTCTATTGAAATAATTACCAGAGAAGTTCTGCTGAAGGCAGGATTTGTGAAAAGTACACAGCGCCTGTTGCTGAAAACCAGAAATTCTGATTACTGGATCAAAGACCCTTACCGCTTCAACCGTGAATTTGTAGCCATTGACTCCAGCGCGGCGGAATTTCTGGTAGAAGAAAGTGTCTCCTTTGTGGGGATTGATTATTTTTCAATCTCACCATTCATAGACCTGAAAGCTCCGCATGAGATACTTCTGCGGGCGGGAATTGTGATACTTGAAAACGCGTACCTGGTTAATGTGGAACCGGGTACATACAACTTGATTTGCCTGCCATTAAGTTTGGTCGGCACCGATGGCGCGCCGGTGCGTGCTGTGCTGACAACAGAGTAATTATCCCGGCACCGGCAGAGTGTAACCGCCGTCCACCACAATGATCTGACCGCGGATCATATCTGCGGAGGGGCTGCATAAAAAAGCAGCGACTTCAGCCACATCCCAGGGGGAGACCAGTCGTCCTGCGGGGGTGTTGGCGACCGCGCGGGGAAGAACACCTTTATCGTCCATAAAGGCAAAATGCTTTAAAGCCCCGGTCTCAACAATACCGGGCGCAATCCCGTTGACCGCGATGTTCCTGGGTGCCAGTTCAACCGCGAGATATCTCACAAGCGAATTCAACGCTGCCTTGCTGGCGCCCACCGCCACATAATCAGGCAAGACACGTTCCGCGCCTGGGCTTGTGATGGCAACCATCTTTCCGCCGCCCGCTTTATCCATCAACACAGCCGCGAATTGCGCGCCAAACAGAAAAGCTTTGGCGTTGACGTTGAGCGTATGCTCCCAACCAGACTCTTTTTGTTCCATGGCAGGCCGGTTGAAACCCGATGCGGCGTTTGAAATGAAAAAATCCAGTTTGCCAAATTCTCTATCAGTCTCGCTGAATAATTTTTCCAATCCTTCGGTTTTTCCAATGTTGGCACGCACAACCAGCGCTTTCCTGCCCAACAAGCGGATCTTCCCGGCAGTCTCTTCCGCTGGTTGTTGATTGTGAACATAGTTGACGATAATGTCAGCGCCCAACTCCGCAAAATGAATAGCGATAGCGCTCCCGATCCCGCGACCCGAACCGGTGATTAAAGCAGTTTTACCCTCAAGCTGTGTCATTTTTCCATCCTTGAAATAAAAAGATTCTATGAAAATTGATATATGTAATTAACACTCTACTTAGATAAATGATATATTATTTTGGTAGGATACATACCTATGAAATTACTCCAATAGTAAAAGGGATATTTAATGGCAGAAGAAAAAGTTGTCGAAGATGTGATCATTTTGGGTACAGGCCCTGCGGGGTTATCTGCGGCGCTTTATGCCGCGCGCGCCGACCTTCATCCGCTGATCATGACCGGTACGGAAATTGGCGGCCAGGCGGCGCTCACCGACCGCATTGAAAACTATCCGGGTTTTCCGGAGGGCGTGGGCGGCTCAGAATTGGCGGATCTTTTTCAGAAAAATGCCGAACGGTTTGGCGCGCGGCTGGAGTATGATACTGCCACGGAGGTTGACCTTTCACAACAACCCTTTAAGGTAAAAACATACAGCAAAGATTATTTTTCGAAGGCTCTAATTCTGACCACCGGTGCCAGGTCCAATAAACTGAATGTTCCGGGTGAAAATGAGTTCAGGGGCAGGGGCGTTTCTTATTGCGCCACCTGTGATGGCTGGTTTTTTAAGGAAAAGAAAGTAGCAGTGGTAGGCGGTGGCGACAGCGCGCTGGAAGAAGCAATTTTCCTGACCCGTTTCGCGACCTCTGTAATAATCATCCACAGGCGGGACGCATTGCGGGCAGGAGCGATTCTGCAGAAACGTGCAACAGACAACCCAAAGATTCACTTCGTCTGGAATACTGTCGTTACCGAGATCAAAGGCGTTGACGGGGTTGACCAGCTTCGACTGAAAAATGTCAAAGATGGGACGGAATCTGAAATGGATGTTGACGGTATATTTGTCTTTATCGGGCATACACCCAACACAGAAATTTTCAAAGGGCAGATTGATCTTGATGAAAAAGGGTATATTGTCGTAGATAATCGCTTGCGTACCAAAATTCCGGGTGTTTTCGCTGCGGGAGAAGTTTGTGATCCGCATTACCGCCAGGTGGTGACATCGGCAGGTATGGGCGCGGCAGCCGCTATTGAAGCGACACGTTTTTTAGAAAATGATTAATTGATTTGTGATAAAAAGAAAAGGAGCTCATTGGAGCTCCTTTTTTGTTTTGTTAAGGCGCCTGGGTAACAACAGCCCCAATGCCGGACCAGGAAAATACGCGCGGTACACTCTGCGAACCGGCTGGCACCCAGATTGCATCTCCAGATTCGGTGGTGCCGAATTGGCGGACTGGCTGCACCCACCAGCGGATGACGTGTGGCTCGTTTTCAACCGGCCTGAATGTGGCCGGAACAATATACTTGGTGTCGTTGGTGTAGTCCACCAGTTTTCTGCCCTGACCTTGGGTGAGGTCCTCAATTGTGACCGCGTAAGATTCGCCTTCCAGCATGCCGCCGATGGCAGCCCACTGCAAGGTGATGGAATCATTCGCGCCAGTGAAGATGGCGCCATCCGCGGGGAGCAGCAAGTTCGCCGGCTGGTATGGGGGTGGCAGTGTGGCGGTTGGGGTTGGACCGGCGGTTGGCAGGCGTTCGCATAACGGGATGGTGATCACCTGGCCGGAATAAATGTTGTTGGAAGTCAGCCCGTTATAGGTTTTTAAGGTTTCAACGGTCACCGCGTAATTGGCAGCGATTCCGCTCAAGGTGTCATTTTCACCTACCCGGTATTCAATTTTCTGGCAGGCGGATTCAGTAGCTTGATTGACACTCAACGTACTGGTCGCCATAGGCGACGCAGTTGGGGTAGGCTGTGGGACCAGAATTGTTTGGCCGACAGTTAATACGCCGCAGTTAGGCGGAAGGTTGTTCAATTCAGCGATACTCCTAACCGTCACATCGAAGATTACAGCAATCAGGCTGCAGGTATCGTTACTGCGAATCTGGTAATCCTTTGGAGGTAAGGGCGTGAAGGTAGGTTCGGGTGTGGATGTAACCGTCGGTGTTGGGCTCTGTTCAAATGTGGGAGATGGGCTGGCTGTGGCCGTCGCTTCCGACGGTGTAACCTGCCCGGTTCCTCGCAGCACCAGAAAGCCTAAACCCCAGCCAACTGCCAGAATGATAAAAAGTAAACCAATAGCCAATGGCAGGCTTAACTTGAGTTCCGGCAGCTTTTGGGCTTGCCGAGTCTGCTTGGCTTTAAGGGCGGATTTAACGGTAAAGGTTCGCCCGCATACCAGGCAGCGTGGAGCGTTTTCAGCCAGTTTGGTGCCACAGGTGGGGCATATTTTTGTTTGGGAATTTAATTCAGGTGCCATAGAAAGGTTTTACCTCAAAAAATCGAGTCATTATATCATTTTGGTCAAGTGGCCTAAATCTTGGGTATGATTAGACCATGCAATCAGGTAATTTATTAAGCGTTTATATTCATATCCCGTTTTGCAGAACGCGCTGCGGTTATTGCGATTTTAACACATATGCCGGCTATGACCATTTGAAGGAATCGTATGTAAAAGCAGTGGTCGAGGAGATCTCCAGGACATCCAGAAAAATTGATAACGATTATTTAGTCCATACCATCTATTTCGGAGGAGGGACTCCCAATTTATTGTCCTCCAACCAAATAGAGGAAATAATAAAAGGCATCAGGGACAAATATATTTTTTCTTCTCAAATAGAATTAAGTACCGAAGCTAACCCTTCTTGTCTTCCGGGAGATTACCTCAATGCGCTAAGGGATATTGGCATCAACCGATTGAGTTTGGGAATGCAATCTGCTTCAGCCAAAGATCTTGAGATTCTTGGAAGGAGCCATACTTTTAAGGATGTAGAAATCAGTGTTGAAAACGCGAGAAAAGCCGGTTTTACAAATATCAACCTGGATCTGATCTTTGGAATTCCGTATCAGACTCTCTTGTCATTTGAAGACACATTGAAGTCCGCGATCAATTTATCCCCGAGCCATCTTTCTCTATACGCGCTCTCTGTTGAAGATTCAACTCCTTTGGCCATTCAGATCGCGGAAAAAGTGGTGCCGGAATCGGATGAAGACCTGGCAGCGGATATGTACATTCTGGCGATGGAATTTCTTGAAAAGCATGGATTCAGCCAATATGAGATATCCAATTGGTCATTGGATCAGAAGAGCCAATGCCTGCATAACCTGCAATATTGGCGGAATCTGGATTATCTGGGATTTGGCGCAGGTGCGCATAGCCTTTACAGGCAAACAAGGTGGGAAAATCGTAAAACAATAACCGATTATATCGATTCGATATCACAAAGTCCTCAAAATGAGGATTATATTTCTCCGGCTGGGATAAATCTGATTTCCCTTACCAATACTGATGAAATGTCTGAGACCATGATGATGGGGATGCGTTTAACCGAAGAAGGTATAAGTGCCGAGAATTTCTTGAAACGATTTGGGGTTAGCCTGGATGAAGTTTATTCCAAAGAAATAACCAAATTGCTACATCAGGTATTGGTGGAATGGGTTATGGTGGAAGGCCACAGCCATTTACGGCTGACCAAAAAAGGCAGACTGCTGGGCAACCAGGTTTTTATGCAATTTATACGGGACTAAAGATTAATAAACCAGAACGGGGGTATGGTAAACGGTATTGACTTTGGTTTCCTGCGGTGTCGGTGTGCACCAGCGGTATATCCATTTGGCGTCTTCAGAGCGCATATTGATACAGCCGTGGCTCATGGTAACTCCAAAATTATTGTGCCAATATGTTCCATGGATAGCTACACCAGAATTTGGCTCAAAATAAGATACCCACGGAACTCCAGGCAGCTCATAAGCTTCCACATCAAAGCGCGCAATACTTCCGTCACCCATATGTATTGCAGGGCGCTTGTTTTGGATTATATGATCACCTTTCGGTGAATCGGTAGGAATTATCCCTGGACCTTTCAGAGTACTGGGTAATCCGGTCGAAACCAACGCCTCTTTAACCAAGGTGCTGCCTTCAAAGGCACGCAAAGTTTGAAAATCGATAGAAATTTCAATGCGCTTGTCTTTTGGATTAACCTCCGGGTTGATGGGTAGTAATTCATCATCTTCCACTTTTCGCAAGTGAATGGCACGAACGTAATAGGAAAGCGTTAGTAACGAATCATTGACCTTGTACCATGCTTCCCCGTCCGGCCCTTCCAAAACCTCAAATACCCAATGTGTAGAGGAATAATACAGGCGATAAAAAGGCTCCCATGTCCCATTCTGGCGGATGCGGTAGGATTGTGAAAACGGGACGGACAATTCCATCAATTGGCCGGATGAGGGAAAGGTTTTCATGATCGGATTCAACTGGTTGCGTACCCGCTGCACCCAGGCGCTGTGGACGTAACCTCCCCAAACGCGGTGCCATAAAGGGTTATAACCGGGGCCATCTTCAGAAATGGCATCCTGATAGATATTCAAAATATTATCGCGGAAATGCTGAAATAGGATCTTGCTTTTATCTGACGCTTCTTTATATACGCTCAGGGATTCAGAGGTGACCCTGCCCAATTTGGAAATCGGAGTTGTGCCTGATGAAGAGAGTTGTTTTGGCAAAGCCAGCGCCGCTAATCCTAATCCACTGGTTTTAAGGAATTCACGGCGGTCCATTTTCTTGTTCACAAGCGGCATTATACCAATAATGTGGACAAAATTAGTAGGATTTAGGACTAAACGTCACTAAACAGATAATCTGGGTCGATACGTCGGAAATAAGATCGGAAGGCGGAAGTTTCGTCAAGGAGGTTTTTTAAATTTGTTTCCAGACTCTTGGTATTCGGAGATTCCGGCTTCTTTATCCGGCTTAACTCGACATCAGTTCCTTGCAAGCTGAATTCAATCTCACCTTTTGCCCTGAGCAGTTCAAGCCCGAGTAATATTGTTTTGTTGCTTTGCCCAAGCGCGGCGCCGAGTTGCTCAAGGCTTGTTTTTCCAGCCTTGTGCGAAAGGCAATATTTAGTAAGTCCTATTAACCTTATTGTAAATATTTCAACGGAATCATCGATTGTAGATAAGTTGAAAAGATATATTTCAGTTGGATCGGCTTTTTTAACCACCTCTTTTAGAATTTCCCGGTCAGCTGGGGAAACGAGTACTGCCAGGGCTTTTGCCTTAATTATTTCTAGGCGATTGCAGATTAGAAATTGGTCTAATTTAATCCCTTCCGCCCAAAGAAGTAAATCCGGCTCTTTGGCCAATTTTTCAAGTATTTCATTCTGGTTTGGTGCAGCGCGAAAATCATGGATTTTGAATTTCTTGATCTCCGGGCGAAGATCTATTGTTGCTGTCTCAATTTCCCTGAAATCTAACCACTCAAGCGACACCTCATCATTGGAATGGTAATCATCTCGGCGCACATAATAAGCCAGGTCAAACTGGCTATCAGGAAGGGTTGAATCCGCAGATTCCCACCAGAGTACGTTTTTCGAATTTCCCTGCTGGTCTTTGACGATTAATTTGCGGTGCTCCTTTGATTTTCCAATATAAGAGGTCTTTTCAATTTCCAGGTTCCTCGAAACCAGTACCGGAGGTGGATTACCTGGTCCAAATGGCGCCAACTGCTCGGTTTCATTAAGAAGGGATTCATTGATGTTCGCTAACGGCAGATACGCATCAATCTCCAGCGTTTTTTCCAGCTCTTTTCCGGCACTCATTCTTGAAATGGACCTTGATAATCCTTCCCGGAATTCAGGAATATTTTCAAACGCTAGGGATAACCCTGCTGCCATAGGATGGCCGCCGTATTTGATCAGGTATTGGCTGTTTTCCTGTATCGCTTTGATAATATTGATCCCTTCTATAGACCGCGCGGAGCCGGCAGCTATCCCTCCCTGGCTGTCCAGTAGAATCGCGGGTTTGTGGTATTTTTCAACCAGGCGGCTCGCGGCAATTCCCACCACACCTCTTTCCCACTTTTCACGGTCAAGCACGATTACCGGGTATTGGAGCAATTCCTTTTTCTTTTCCAGTAGGTCAACCGCAGATTGGTAAACCATATCCACCGCAAGTTTACGCTTAGTATTTAATTCTTCCAGTCTCTTTGCCGTTTCGGTAATGGCTTTCTCATCATTTGATAGCAGAAAATTGACAATTGGATTGGCGTCACCTAATCTGCCCAGTGCATTCAGGCGGGGAGCGAAGGTAAAACCGATATGGGACTCGTTGATCACATTGTCGCGAAAACCCGCCAGCCCGGCCATTATTGCGAAAGCTTTCCTGGGTTTATCGTTCATAACCCTTAAGCCCGTTTTGGTGTAGAAGCGATTCTCACCGGTAAGATCAGCCAAATCGGCGATGGTCCCAAGCGCTACCAGGTCGAAGTACGCTTTAGCCAGGACATCTTTTTCTTGCAGGCTGAATAGTGCGCGAATTAACTGAAATGCGGTGCCAACACCAGCCAGTGGATAAAAAGAATGGCTGTCTGAAAGCAGCCTGGGATTGATGGTCGCGTAAACCGAAGGTAGTTTTTCCGCGGGTGAGTGATGGTCGGTGATGATGGTGTCAACGCCAATTGACGACAGAAACTCCAATGATTCAAATTCTGTGATGCCAGTGTCGCAGGTGATGATCAACCTCGGGTTACTTTCGCTCAGAAAACGCTTTAGGCTTTCAAGTTGGATTCCATGGGACTCTCTGGCGCGGACAGGGATATGAAAAGCGATATCAGCTCCCGATTTTCGCAAACCATCGACCAGGATTGCGGTGGATGTCTGTCCGTCGACATCAAAATCCCCCCAGATTCCGATGCGCTCCTTATTCTTTATGGCATTCTGGACACGCTCTAATGCCTTCCCCATTTCGGGGAAGTCAAAGGGAGAAGCCTGGAGAAAACTTGTGGGATCTAGGAATTGCCTTGCCTGTTGAGCAGTGGTAATACCTCTTTTCGTTAACTGTTCAGCAACGAGTAGGCTTGTTTGAAAAGCTTCTCCGATCTCATCACTTGGAATAACTGGCCGAGGTTCGACCCATTTCATAGGCATTTTTAAAAAGTAATCTCTTCAATCTGGTCAAAATCTAAATTATCTAATCCGGAATCATCCTCAAATTCATTCTCTGCATCATCAACCTTTCCGGCTTGTATGCCCCTCTCGCATAAGGAACGGTATTGGCAGTAAGCGCAGCGCTTATCGTTGGTTGTCTTATCAAATGAACCCGGTTCTTTTATTGCAATTTCCTTAATTAGGCTGGAAAACACTTCCTGACTGGTGGCGTAACTAACACTTGAATATTCCAGAGCAATTGTTTTTTCGGGAAATGCTGGGAACCAGTACTCCATGGAGATATCTTCCTTTCGCAACTTGTCTACTTGAGAAAAAATGTGATCCCGGTTTTCAAACATCATAAAAGGATACAGGAAAGATTGGAGAGATTGGAGATATAGTTCTCTCTTGGGGTTACGTGTGGTGGTTTTCCAGTCTCCGATAATGATTTTATTACTACCAGTAAGAGTTATGAAATCAAAAACCGCGATCAGGCGGAATCCTTCGAATGGCATTGTGACGGTGAATTCGCTGAAATAGGGAAAATTCAGATAAGGTTTGATGAATTCCTGGAATTTTATAAACCAGCCCTTTAAATCCGGGTCATCAATGGAATTATCCAAAACATTGCCGGGAATGCCGGAAAGAAATTGATGGACAATCTTGTGAAAGCAGTTGCCCATTTGAATTTTATATTCCATCTCCTGAACTGGGTGGCTGGTGATTGCCGGCCAGCTTTGTTTTAGGAAGTACTTCAATTCAAATCGCCTGGGGCAGTCCAAGTAATCTTGCAGGTTATTGGCACTAAAGACGAAATCTCTATCCAGAGGCATGCTTCATCTCCCACCAGTTTCTCAACGCCTGGAGAGGGACCGCTTCGCGGCAATCGTCTTGCCGACCGGTATTCCAGGTGATCACCAGTTGTTTTTTTGCGCGGGTAATGCCCACATAAAAAAGGCGTAACCTCTCGGCGCAATATCCCTGACGTGCATCCAAGGTGGCAATACCTTCATTCTTATTCAGGCTAATGAAATCATTTGATGTCGCGGCTTTCAGCAGTGATAAGGCTTCCGCTTCTAAATTAAGATTTTGACGCACAAACCATTTCTCAGACATATAGCGATCATAATCCTGCATTGAAGGAAAATCGTAATTATTTACCGACATCAGATACACCCGATCCCATTCAAGCCCTTTGGCTTTGTGGATTGTTGAGATGACCACTCTACCTTTATAGTTTTCCGGATCAAATCCGAGGTCATCTTCCGAAAAGCCGTAAAGTCTAAACCTGTTTTTGACAATCGCGTTTAATTCTTCGCAGAAATCGGGCAGCTCCCATTGAGGGTAAAGATCACTAGCCGATTTCAGGATCACCGCTAATTTATGGGCAAGCGCTAAATCCGCTGGTTCAGAAAAAAGTATCATTCCAATTGTCATGATCATTTGATCGATTGGGAGCAGAACAGTTTGTTGCCAACGAATGATTTGCTTTACTGAAGAGATTATTAAACCTAATTGTGTTTCATCGATTCCCGAGATGGTTAAATCTCCCAAGATTTTCTGAGGATCCATCAGAATTTCTTCCACCTGCAAATTCTGAATTTGTTTTAATATCAATTGTGTCAAATGTTTAGGCGGCTCTGGCCATGCCGGATTTACTTTAAGAATGGATAAGAAAGCATCGATAAGGTGCCGGTGAGTTGATGGGTGAACAAAATAAGTCAAAATATCCCCGATGATTTTCGCAGTATCGCGAGTTGTTTGACTGCTGTTTAACATTTCCTTTATTGGCACACCCAAGGTGGTTAGCTCTTCAGCGAGTTCAACCCCGCGCACATTTCTTGGAACAAGAACAGCGATCGTGGAATCCGGATGTTCGCAAACCCATTTTTTTACTGATTTGGCAACAATCCGAATTTCATCATCAGGTTTCATGGGTTTTGCGGTAAGGTAAATTTCACCAGGTTCATCAGCGGGATTCTGCTGGGCATCGCCGGGAGGGGTGGGTTGAATTAAAGGAGGGCTTAGTGTATCCCTTAACTCCTGGACAGGATGGCTTTTTTCTGCCCATTGAATCAGGTGATTCGCCACGTCCATAATGCTTTGGGTGGATCTGCCGGAATGTTCGAGGTCAATTTGAACCACATCGGGTTCAAGGATAAAGTCTTTAAGCAGCCTTGGATCTGCAGTTGTAAAGGTCTCAAAGATAGCCTGGTTTGGATCACCAACCCTTACCCAATTTCCCTTGTCTCCGCACAACAGGCGAAGTAATTTCTCCTGGATCAGGCTGCTATCCTGAGCTTCATCTTCAAGAATGAACGGCCAGCGGTAACGCAGCCTACCCAGGTATTCTGGATTATTCGCCAGAACCTTATAGGCCAATCGGATAAGGTCTTCAAAATCAACTGCGCCACGATTGGCTAAAGCATGTTGATAATCTGTATAAATTGAGTATCCCAATTCCAATAATGGATTAGATGGTTCAGACCGGGATAAAGCATCATGCAGCACTTCCGGCGTGATCTGATAATCTTTTGCTTGTTTGATAAAATTTGACGATAAGGATTGAAGAAATTCATTCCACTTGTATATATTCTTTTCAGGCGGGTGAGTGGGATCTGAATAGTCCTGTAAAAATTCGGGATGTGTTCTAATCCAGCCAGAGACGCAAATGTTCAAAATTTCGCTGCTGGTTCTTTCATCCGCGATGGAAAAACGGTTATCCACACCCGCCAAGTCAGGGTGTTCACGGACAATATCATAGGCCAGGCCGTGCAAAGTCCTTACGCGATATCCCACGCCCGGCATGAGGCCGTAATTGCGCAAGAACCCCGCCACCCTTGCGGCGAAATTATCCACCGCGGAATTGACCAGGGTTACGATCAATATTTCCTGGTCCTCTGCCAGTATTTCACCCGAAACCAGTTTGGCGGCCAGCATTGAGAGGGTGTGAGTCTTACCGCTGCCAGGAACTGCGGATATCCCCATTTTCCCGCCAATATACTCTAAAACCTCTTTCTGTCCTGGGCGCGGATTAAACACGGCTTTCGCCTTTTGATTGATATACCCTTTTTTGCAGGGTATGAAATGCCTGTAGCAACGGTCCTCTTTGTTCTGAGCCATATTCATTGGTACGGACCGTATTTACACAGATCATTTTTCCACAGCGGCTGATGAGGCCCTCGATGATCTTTACCATTCCTGCCTGATTGGCATCATATTCATGTGCGTCGGTCCATAATTGTTCCAAATCCCTGTTGCGATTAAGCAAATAGGGATTGGTCAATGGTTGGTTTAACCGTTCCCACCAGCCAAGACTGCCAATATCAAGCCAGAATTGATAATTGACATTTCTGTTTTCCATTAAAAAAGTGTGCGCCGGGGCAATTAAAACGGCATTTTTGATTTTTTCTTCATTGGCAATTATCGCTGACGGAAGGAGGCCGCTTTCAACGGATCTGATGTATTCAAGGCCGGCGGTGATTTCGTCAATATTCATGACCTGCGTCAGAAATTGTCGAAAAGCGCGGATCGATTGCGTTATTTGGGAAATCCTGGAAGCAGTGTCGTGCTCAGTAAAAAGGCTGAAACCTTTTTGAGAGAATAATTCACCAAAAATTATACAGAAAAAGACATCCAAAGGCTGAGGATCTTGTGATTTGTAATCAATGATCCAGTTTCTGATTCTTTCCAGTTTTTCACCAATCTGAAAGGTAATTCTCTCCTGCATTACAGGATTGGTGATGGTGTCAAATGACCGTAATCCTTCCTGTGATTGTTTAACCGAGAATAGAGTCCGTACGATCAAATCCGCTTTGACGACATCCAAATCTGGCAAGACCACCATAAGAGCATTTCGTATCTCATGAAATGATATTTGCAACTGCCATTGAGGATGAGTTATTTTTGCGAAGGTGAAAAACGCGCGGACGTTTGGATCATCAATATACATGCGAGAGGGGCGCGAAGAGCGATGGGGAATGCCCGAGTCATTTAAATTGGCAGATAAAGAAAAATTAAGTGCATCCGAGAGATAAGGTGAAAGAATGACGATCTCATCCGGTGCTGCTCCTTGAGAATTAATCAGTTCTTTTATCTGATCGCACACTCCAGCGATCATTTCCGGATAAAAATGGTAATCATTTATCTTCAGACTGTCGTTAAAATCGAAATTTGTAAATGAATTCTTCTTTTGAGATATACATTCATAAAGGGCTATAGAGAAATTAGATAATGAATCATTATGACCGATCTTATTTTCAAGTCGTTCTTTCACGGTACATAAGGGTTTGATACTTATTGCGCTTGTTGGATCCGCGCCAAGAAATGAACGATATCCTCCGTGAAGGTCATAAATGACAAATGCAGAATCAAAGTTAGGAAGCCATACTTTGATCAAGTCATGGGCAGCGGGCACGTCTTCTTCAACATTATCAGCAATAAGTGCCCGGAAATTATTGGAGAAATATTCTTTACAGATTTCCTGATGCCACAAATGGTTAATAAAGACCTCTATTTGCAGGGAATAATCCAGCAGGTTGTTTGACAGGCAATATTTTCTAAATTCCTGGGCGCAAATCAAAACCTGGTCATAAGCTTTTAAGAGCCCTGCGTCAAGATTGGCGACGGATTTTAACCGTTGAGAAATCTCGCTGATCGGAAAGCGGATGATGGCTGATTTATTGAGGTCATCCAGAATTTGGCCATATAACCGGTTTCTGGATAAAACCACAGACTGGAAAAAACCCTGGTCCAGAAGTGGCGATATCGCTTTTTCCATGCAGTATTGAGCAGTTTCTGTCGAGAGAAATTGCGGCGGCCGGGTTGGATGGAGGAAGCCAGCTTCTTTGGAAACCAACGGCCAGAATAATTCCACCATCCTGCGCGCTAGCCCGCCAAGCGTCAGAATAGACGGCAAGCTGCCTGAATGATTTAGCTGCTGGCGAAAAAAATCAAAGTAAGGGCCACCGAGGCTGCGCTGCGGAACCATAACCAGGATCTGATACCCCGGATAGTTCGTTAAAAGGTTTTCAAGGCGGGAAATCGCGCAGGCAGTTTTTCCTGTTCCGGCTTCCCCTTCCAAGAATACTGATTCTTGTAAGTTAATATCAATTATTCTTTGCTGGTCTTCCGAGAAAGTAAAGGGTTTCATTTAGTCAAATTTCAATGCAACAAGAAGCTGTTTATAGATTTTAACCAGCCATATTTCTGCGCCAGTTTTGTTCTGCTAAATGATGGAATCCTTAATAAAAGAAGCACTAACGTCATCGCTGCATAAATGATAGGTCGCAGGATATCCCCTTTGGTCGCCATCAAATAATGGATAATCGCCAGGATAGCGACCAGATACACCATTCGGTGCAGGATTTTCCACCATTTTCCCATTTTTCTCTGAATTATATTTATAGATGTTATTACAAGTGGGATGAGTAAAACCAGGGCAGACAATCCAATTTGGATGAAGGGTTTATAACGGAGCTCATTAATAATCCATGAGAGATTGAATTCAAAATCAAGGCCAGCGAAGATTAGAAAATGAAGCGCAGCATAAAGAAAGGAAAATAAACCCAGCGTTTTTCTTATTTTCAGGAATATGGTCAACCCAAAAATATTCCAGATTTGTGTGCAGGCTAATGAAAGGATTAATAGATTTATAGCAGTCCGCCCGGTTCGCATTGTAGCGGCCTGAATTGGATTGGCCGTCAGGTCATTTCTCCAATAATTGACACCGAGCAATCCCAATGGGATAAGACAAATAACACCAGCGATGAGCTGCACTCTGCTGATTTTCATGACTAGAAATTTATGGATAAATCCATCCCCTTATAGAGGTATGCTACCTCATCGCCATAGCCGTTGAACATCAGGGTGTCAATCCGGCCATTCTGGCCGATGCGCCTTTCAGTTGCCTGTGACCAGCGCGGGTGGGAAACTTCAGGATTAACAATGGCATAGAAGCCATATTCGTTCGGGCTGGAAGCCATCCACAGGGATGTGGGCATTTCACTTACGAGGTCGATCCGGACGATACTTTTGATGGATTTAAACCCATATTTCCACGGAACAACCAGTCTGATTGGTGCGCCGTTCTGCGGGGTAAGAAATTTCCCGTACAATCCAGTTGCTAATAGTGTCAAGTCGTGCATGGCCTCATCCAGGCGAAGCCCTTCAATATAAGGCCATGGAAAAACCGGACTTTTTTGTCCAGGCATCTGTTGAGGGTCAAGAAGGGTTTCGAACCTGACGTATTTCGCGTCAGAAGTGGGTTCCACCATTTCAAGTAGTTTATTGAGTGGAAAACCGATCCAGGGGATGACCATCGACCAGGCTTCAACACATCTTAAGCGATAAATCCTTTCCTCTCGCTCAAACATCGAGCGCAATTTGTCAATGTCAAAGGTCTGGGGCTTGTTAACATAACCATCAACACGAACTGACCAGGGTGAAGTGATGAAATTCCTTGCGAGTTCTGTGGGTCCGGATTTGTCTGTTGAAAATTCATAGTAATTGGTGTAACCGGTAATTTCTTCGTAACTGGTAAGGTTATTTCCTAATTCATCCTTACCATAATTCGCGACCGGAGGTGTAAGGTTCGGTGTAGCTGTAGGCAATAGTGTTTTTAGCGATGGTTTGCAAGAGGTTGCTAATAAAGAGGCTGCTGATATCGTGAGGGCATTCTTAATAAATCTGCGTCTGGACAGATATAGCTCTTCAGGTGTAATTTCTGACGCTGGAATAGCGTTTTTCATAGACTGGGGTCCTAATTTATCTGCCAATACGAAATTTCATCCAGTTTAATTGTGAATCCTGACGTTTCTTTAGCATTTATTAATAATCCAAAGTGGCCATCATTGGAAAATGAAGAGTCAGAAATTTCCTGCAGGAATTGGCCATTGGCATAGAGGCGGATGCGGCCGTCTTTTGCCCACACTCCCAAAACATTGGTTTTGTCTGATCCGGTGTAAATTGAATCACCAGCGGCATTTTCAAGCAATACGGATATTCCTGAAGTATCCCACTTTCTCAGGTTATACGCTCCATCGCAGGTTATTCCAAAATAATATCCATATCCATCTTGCATATTGGGGGCGCGAAATACGATCCCGTATTGGTCCTTTCCGCTGCAAGTAGAAATTTCAAATTTCTCTTCGATATAGATATCCTTTGGCTTCTTTTCATAATATACATAAAAGCGAAGGTCATCTTTTAGCGACGCGCTGGTCGCGACAATTCCGCCGCCGGATGGATAAAATTTGGTGTTATCGGATGTATAACTTCCGGACGAGAACCAGTTTCCCGCGTTGGTCAGGTCATCCTTCCAGTTTGGTTGTCCGAGGGACTTGACCGGATCTTCACTATTTAGAGTTGGCGTGGGCGCTGCAGTCTCTGTAGTCTCAGTAGGTACAACCGCGGCTGTTGGTTCCGGGGTGACAGTTTGACTTTTAAAATATTGATCCAGAGCGGTGGCGGTAAACGCGACCGCTACCTGCGTGGCGACCTTATCGTCGAATGATTGCGCTGCAGGCATTGTCAGGGTGCAGGAAATTGTGACAAACAAAAGAAAAAGGAAAGGGATTTTCTTTATCATAGCAGTATCCTTTGATTATCCTGAATCAATTATATAAGAGAATGATGATGCAAATATCAGGTCGGTTTGCTCATGTATAATGCTGAAACAATGGCTGTTCAGAAACCAATGCACATATTGGCAGTTGATTGGGGCACCAAGCGAATCGGTGTGGCGATTAGCGACCCAACTGGAAGGATCGCAAGGCCGTTAGGAATAATTAACCACACCTCTCGATCAGAAGATGCCGAGAGGATAGTCAAGTTATCCCACGAGAATTCTGTAGATTCTATTATTATGGGGGTTACTTATGATGAAAATAACTGTCTGACCCCATCAGGGAGAAGCGCGAACAGGCTTGCGGATGAGATTTCCAAACTATACGGCAAACAAATTGTTTTATGGGATGAAGCTTTTACAACCCTTTACGCGAAGCGATTACAAATAGAAAAAGGAACTTCGCGATCAAGACGAAAAGGTCATCAGGATGATATCGCGGCTGTGCTGCTTTTGCAGGATTATCTGGAAAAAATCAATCCATGAAAGAAACAAACCAAAAATTCATTTTAGCCGGGATCATTCTGACCATCCTGTTGGCCTTTATTGCATTAACATTTATTACGGTTACATTAATACCTGATATTACTGCTCGCTTGTTTGGTCCCCCGGGTCTTTTATTGGACAATTCCAATCGAATCCTTTATTCAACAAAGTTGTTTCTAAATAGAGACTTGCTCTTGACCCCGTATTCATCAAGTGGATCAGACCATCTTTTTATTATCAAGCCTGGTGAGACAGCTGCGGATGTGGTTGAGGATCTGTCGAATGCCAAATTAATAAAAGCCCCGGAAATTTTCAAAGATTATCTCGTTTATAAAGGAATTGACCGGCTGCTTCAAGCGGGAACTTTTCTTTTGAACCCTTCTATGAATCCAATTGAAATCGCCGCTGCGGTTTATGACGCCAATCCGCAGGATGTCGCTTTTTATTTTCTGGCAGGGTGGCGGGCAGAGGAAATCGCCGCACTTTTACCCACATCCGGTCTTAAGATATCTATCGAAGACTTCTTGAGTCTGGTCCATAATCCCCCAAAGTCATTATCCGCGTTTATTTCACCGGAAATAACTTCACTTGAGGGTTTTCTTTCTCCTGGGAATTATCAGGTTTTAAAATCGGTCACTGTAGAAGAATTGATCAGACAATTATTAATGAATTTCTCAAATCGGTTACCCACTAATTATGAAGTATCCCTTAAGAAAACAGGATTATCTCTCGATCAAGCGATTATCCTTGCCTCAATCGTTGAAAAGGAAACAATTCTTCCGGAGGAAGCGCCAATAATCGCGAGCGTATTTATTAACCGATTGAATGCCGGTATGCCCTTACAAAGTGACCCTACTGTTCAATACGCTTTGGGTTTTAGTATAGAACAGAAAACATGGTGGAAAAATCCATTAACGAGTGAAGATTTATCCATTGATTCCCCGTTTAATACCTATCTTTTTCCAGGATTACCCCCAACTCCAATATGTAATCCCAAAGTTACTGCTATTTCAGCTGTTCTGAATCCGGCAGATACTGATTTCATCTTTTTCCGGGCGGTATGCGACGGAACAGGCAAACATACATTCAATTCAACCTATGAAGATCATCTCAAAGCCGCGTGCGAATAGAACTGGAATCAAATACCGGGAATTAATTTCAAATGTATAAAGGAATGAAAAACGCAGGATTACTCTGCGTTTAATTTTAAGATGGCTTTCCTCTTTATTTCTGGGTGGAATACCCAGGTCCCTCTGTGTAGAAAGTCGCATTTTTTTCGATTGCGCCAGTAAGATCGACAATTTCACCCAGTTTCAAGATTCTGGTTGCCTGGAGTTGAACTGGTTCACCATTCCGATCTTCACCTTTATATAATTCGTTAAAACCTTTAGTTTCCAAAGGCGCTGATAGAATTTCGCCGCCCTCGGCTTCGTATTCTTTGGGGACTTCAGATAATTCAAAGATAGCGGTATTTGGACATTCAGCTTCACAGGCACCGCAATCGATGCAGGCATCTGGATCTATGTTGTAAGTGGGATACTCTTCTATTGGTTCTCCAGGTGAAATGCAATCTACCGGACAGACTTCCACGCAGCTACTGTCACGCAGGCAAAGGTTGGTAATTACTCTGGGCATCGTTTTCCTCCATAAAAAGCAAAAAACTTACTTATATCTGGCGCTGACTTTTTCCCAGTCCACCATATTCCAGAAATCCTCAACAAATTCAGGGCGGCGGTTTTGATATTTCAAATAGTAAGCGTGCTCCCAGACATCAATTGTCAGGATAGGATGAAGGCCTTTTGATACAGGTGAATCCTGATTGGGAGTGGTTGTAATAACCAGACCGCCCGAGGCGTCTTTGCACAGCCAACCCCAACCGCTGCCAAATACACCGATTGAAGCGTCACTAAGTTCTTTCTTGAAGGCATCAAAACTGCCAAACTTGGATTTAATGGCTTCTGCGAGTTTTCCGCCCGGAGTGCCACCTTTTTTGGGTCCCAGTTGCTCCCACCAAAGATTATGGTGGTAAAAGCCACCGCCGTGGTTGCGTACAGCTCCGCGTACATCTTCTGGGACTATGGTGAGATCGCTCAGAATAGCGACAATATCCATTTTGAAGAATTCGGGATATTTTTCAAGCGCCGCATTTAATTTGGCAGTATATGTCGCATGGTGTTTGTCATGATGGGTTTCCACAGTCTTAGCATCCATAAAGGGTTCCAACGCGTCATAGGCATAAGTTAATTCCTTTAATATGAAAGCCATTTTCTCTCCTTAATTTTTCGTTTAATAAATCTTATATTTTTTGGGCATCAATGTCAATAATGTTTGGGTTTGAATCAAATATGTAAAGACCGGTTATAAACCATATTGATTTCACTCAACCAAGTTTTGATTTCATCTGTTACGGCGCCAGGTTTCATCCTCCACCGCCAATTGCCTTGAGAGGTTGCCGGAGTATTCATACGGGCGTTAGTGCCTAAAGCTAAAACATCCTGCATCGGCGCGATTGCCAGTTTCGCTGTTGAAGACCAGATCGAGCGAATCATCGCGTGAGGAATGAATTCTCTGGTTTTTCCCAGGTATTGCCTGCACAACTGTCTCTCATTTTCTGAAGCAGTATTTTGATACCACCCCAATGATGGGGGGTTGTCATGTGTGCCCGTATATGCCACACAATTTATGGGGTAATTATAGGGCAGATAATCGTTTATTGAATTTCCTCCGAAAGCAAATTGAAGGATTTTCATTCCCGGGAGGGCAAAGCGATCACGTAGATCAATTACATCAGGAGTAACTGTCCCCAAATCTTCTGCGATAAATGGTAAATATCCCAAATCAGATTTAATGGCATTGAAGAGTTCTGAACCAGGTCCGGTGACCCATTCACCTTCCTCTGCAGTTTCTGCTCCGGAAGGAATTTGATAATATCCGGCGAATCCTCTGAAGTGGTCCAGCCGGATGACATCAACGAATTTCAAAGTTTCTTTGAAACGCTTAATCCACCAGTGATAGCAATTCTGATGATGTATCTCCCAATCATATAGAGGGTTGCCCCATAACTGCCCGGTGGGAGAAAAATAATCCGGCGGCACGCCGGCTACCACCGGAGGTTCCAAACGATTATTAAGCTTGAAAAGTTCAGGATATGCCCAGACATCTGCGCAGTCATACCCAAGAAATATCGGGATATCTCCAATAAAGTGGATACCTTTGTTGTGTGAATATTCTCGTAAATTCTGCCATTGCAGGTGAAAGATGAATTGCAGAAAGGCATGAAACTCTACTTCCTTGTTGTGCTGCTCCTCAAAGAACAGAATAGCCTGCGGTTCGCGAAACCTCAAAGGATTTGGCCAATCTTTCCAGCTCGCCAGATGATAGTTTTCCCGAATTGCCATGAATAAGCAATAATTCTCCAGCCATACCTGATTTAATTCTTTATATTTTTCAAACTCATTTTTGAATGGGGATCTTTTGCTGGAATAAAAAGCCGAGAATGCTTTTTCTAATAATCTTCTCTTGAATCGGATTACTTTATTGAAATTAACATTTTGTTTTGGAAGTCTGGGGGAATTACTGAAATCCTCTGTTTTTAACAAACGTAATTCTGCCAGGTGGTCAGGATCAATAAATAGTGGGTTGCCAGCGAATGCGGATAACCCCTGGTAAGGAGAATTTCCGTAGCCAGTAGGGTTAAGTGGAAGCACTTGCCAATATTTAGTACCGGTTTCGGACAGAAAATCTACAAATTCATAGGCGGATTGCCCAAGATCACCAATCCCATATTTCCCGGGAAGGCAACTGAGGTGCATGAGAATTCCACTGGAACGGGAGCTAATGGTCATTATTTGGTCCCTATCTTCACGGACAGCATGGCTTTGTACAGATCAAGATACTGTCCCGCAGATTTTTTCCAGGAAAAATCAACATTCATAGCTCTTTTTTGAATAGATATCCATTTCTTTTTATTTTTATAATCCGATAAGGCTTTCCGCAGGCAATTAGCAAAAGTGAGACCATCAGCTTTTTCAAAAAGGTAACCGGTTCTTAAGTCAGGGGGTTCTGCAATGATGGAGTCTTTCAAACCGCCGACGGCTCTTGCGACCGGGATACAGCCATAGCGCATTGCAATCAACTGGGATAATCCGCAGGGTTCGTATAATGACGGCATTAACAAGATGTCACCTGATGCATACAAGCGATGGGCAAGCGGGTTATTAAACTCCAGAACAACCTTAAAGCGGTCAGGTATTTGCGATTCAAGATCTATTAACCCTTTTTCGAGTTCATGTTGTCCACTTCCCAAGAAGATAGCTGACCACTCATCGTCAAAAAGATGGGGTAACCCTTGAAGCAAAATATCAATCCCTTTTTGGGGCGTTAATCTTGAAATCAAAACCAACAATGGTTTTTTTATATTGTTTCCCAAACCAAATTCTTGAAGGATTTTTTCTTTGTTGATATTACGTTTTTCCATCTGGTTAATGGAATAGTTTTGTGATAAACACTCATCTGTAGCCGGATCCCACGTTGAAGTATCGATTCCATTCAGAATCCCGGTCGTCTTGTGGGTATTCCTGAAGAAAAAGTCAACCAAACCATTGCCAAATTCCTCCTGTTTTAACTCTTGGGCATAAGTCGGTGAGACCGCCACAATTTCATCCGCATTTTCTAGCCCCATTGGCAAGGGAAGAAATTTTGCCCAGCTTGGAAGTAAAATTGACTTTAATGGTTTGAGCTGAAATTCACGCAGGGTAGGCTGGCTACCTTCACCGGTGAATGGTAAATTATGAACGGTTAGTAATGAGCGAACAGATCGATAAAATTTATCTGCCCTTCTTTTTTCGGCCAATTCATATACGGAGATCGCCGTATGCCAGTCATTGGCGTGAATAATATCTGGCGACCAATCGATTACTTTAATAAATTCCAGGCAAGCTAAAGAAAAGAAAATATATTTCCGGGCATCTTCAATTTGAGTGGGATTGTAAACATTCTTATAACCTGAGGGATTACCAGAACGTTTGACCAGGTAATAGGTAATACCCTGGTGAGCAAATTGAAAAACGATCCCTTTTGCGTACCCCGTATTGGTTTGAACCTTAATACTCGCGATTTTGGTTAAGGGTGGAACGGTTGCTTCAATCCCACCGTGGAAAGGGAGGACCACCCTGATATCAACATTCGAGCTGTCAGATGACTTAAATTCAGAAATCGCTTTTGGAAGGGAGCCCGCATAATCACCCAACCCGCCAATCTTCACGAAGGGTTCTGCTTCGGCGGTGATAAAAAGAACGCGCAGGGGAGAATGCATTTCCGATGGCATCAGTATTATTTATTTTCCACGATTTCGATGTAATCCTTTGTAAGTTTCTCTTCTGTTTTTACTCCCAGGAAATTTATTAGGTCGATAATTATGGAGGATTTTTCCTCTGCGTCTTTTTCGCTCCAGGTACGGGATTTGACTTCAAGGAAATAACCGAGGTCAGGTCTTAATATCTTATCAAGATTGATGAAGAATTCTTCACCTTTATATTCAACCAGATAGCGTATGCGATCTTTTTCGATTTCAGATTCTGATACCGGTTTGAAGTATTCACGATAGAATCGTAAACTTTGGTCAGCCGGAGCGATATAGCGGCTTCTCGAGAGTAAAACATCCTTGGGATACTGGCGTTCTCGTGTAGGTCCAACCAGCGTCAGGCGCGATCTTACATTGGAAATAGACCCATTCTTTTCAATGAAATGGTCTTCACGGAATCTCAGCCGGCCTTCGCTGTTATCCACAAATTCAAAGTAAGTATCATATTCATGGTAATGGCGCGTGCGCAGGATTTTTAAATCGCCGGTTTCAATTTTTTGGATGACCGACGTTGGATCTTTAATGGCCACCTTGACTTGTATTTCGAAGCTTTCTTCCTGACTGGCGCCGCCAATAGCAATCAGTTTGGAGATAATGGATTTCTCCCGTTTGATGATAAATTTATCGATTTTTTCAGCGTATTCCTGGCTTTGGCGAATTAAATCTTTCTCATCCAAAGCCGAAATTACTCGGTCACTCATTATCCATTTGCCATTGACCATCACATCGGTTACATCCGATGATTTTCCGGCGTAGACAATTTGCGCGTAAATGCCGTCCGGGCTGTGGCGGAAATGAGGGCTGTTGTGAATGGTGTCCAAATCAATCAGGATCAGGTCAGCGCGTTTTCCGGGCTCGAGTGAACCAGTGAGGTGGTCGATATGCATTGCCTGGGCTCCCATGCGCGTAGCCATTTCAATAGTTCGCCTGGCTGGAACAACCGTTGGATCACCGCTGGAGCCTTTGGCGATAAAGTTTGCCAGCCGAATCTCTTCAAAGAAATCCAGATCATTATTCGAGGCAGTGCCATCTGTGCCAATACCAACATTTAATCCTAGTTCAAGCATTTTTATTACAGGCGCAATACCCGACGCCAGTTTCAGGTTTGATGATGGGTTGTGGGCAACACCTACGTTTGAATGTTTGAGGGTTCTTATTTCACCTTCGTCGATATGGACACAGTGAGCGGCAATCGTTTTGGCTTCGAATACGCCCTGTTTCTTTACCCAGGGAACTACAGGCATACCGTTCTCTTTGCGCATATTCTCCACTTCTTCTTTTGTTTCCGAAATGTGGATATGAAGCGGTAGGTCAAATTCAAGCGCAAGATCAGTGCAAGCTTTCAGGATTTCAGGGGGACAAGTATAAGGCGCGTGTGGGGCAACAGAGGGAATAATCAGTGGATGGTTTTTATACTTCCTCATAAAATCGCGGGTATATTCGAGCGATTCTTCGTAGGAATGTGCGTCAGGAGTGGGGAATTTCATCACGGTTTGAGAGCAAACCGCTCGCAGACCTATTTCAGCCGTGGTTTTGGCTACTTCCTCTTCAAAATAATACATATCATTGAAACAGGTAACACCCGTACGGATGAACTCCGCGCAGGCGATTTTTGTCCCAAGGGAAACAAATTCCGGCGAAACAAATTCCCTTTCAACCGGCATCATATACCCCATCAGCCACACATCCAGCCGCAGGTCATCGGATAATCCCCGCAGCATAGTCATAGGGACATGGGTATGGGTGTTTACAAAACCCGGCATAAGCACTTTACCCCCGCAGTCAAAGATGGCATCAGAGGAAAATTCTGAAAGTATCTCTTTTTCATTCCCAACGCTCACAATGCTGTCACGAGTAACAGCCACAGCCCCGGGATTGAATTGGTTAAATTCATTATCAACTGTAAGGACAATCGCATTTTTAAAAATCAGGTCTACTTTATTCATTTGGCACCTTTTTCACTCAGAAAAATTTCTCTCAGAAAATTCAGAATATGATTACCTGCCCATTGGTTGAATTGGGAAGGATGTCCGCCATAATTGATTGATTTATTGAATACTTTTCCGAGGTAGATAATCTCTACATACAGCCCTTTATCGGTATTTTCCTGCCGCTTCAGGTAAATCACCATTTCAAAACCGTTTATATGATTGTACATTGAACTGTCTGATGTAATAAATTGCCTGTTTTGAATTTCTTTCTTATGATCCGCGGGTAACTCAAGCCACCCGGACATTAAATCTGCGATTTCTGAGAACCTGTTTTCATAATAAATTATTAAATTGGTGGCATTTAGTTTGAGTTGATCAGATACAACCCTGTCGAGGGTCATATCATCTTCACCATAGACATAATTTCCGAGCAATCGTTTAACTTGTGTTTCAACAGGTTTAATGAGCTCCCACGCCTGGTCGCGATCCATAGCCTTGGCTGTAATACGGATATCCACCTGGGCGGGATGAGCCGCAAGCCCAACGGTTGGGTTGCTCATTTTCTCAAAATCAGACACCAATTCATCAACGCTTGATTCGCCTATTCCGGCCGTATGGATGGTTCGGATGACAATGGCACTCTCTATGGGGTATTTTGATTTAATGATTGGAAGCACATCGCTATGAAGCAATGTCTTCATTTCTGAAGGAACCCCAGGAAGTGAAAACAGGATCTTATGGTTATCCTCAATATAAAAGGCAGGGGCAGTTCCCACAGGGTTAGGGATCGCCACAGCCCCATTCGGAATAAACGCCTGGCGTTTATTATTTTCAGAAGGGTTACGGCCATAGGCTTTAAATCTGGTAAGGATTTGGTCCCATAATTCCGGCCTGAATTCAGTTTTGCGGTTGAAAGCCAATGCCACCGCGCCGCGGGTTGGGTCATCAACGGTAGGGCCAAGCCCGCCGGTGGTGATGATAATATCCGCACGTTCCAGTGCGGCGAAAATTTCTTTAGCAATCCTTTCTTCATTATCACCAATCATGGACGCGTGGAAAATATCAATTCCTGCTGAGTTGAGTGTTTTTGCGATATAACTTGTATTGGTATCCTGGATTTCTCCAAGTAATAATTCTGTTCCGATGGTAATAATTTCTGCGATTGGCATTTGTTGACCTTACGTAAAGAGGGATACATAAATTTTAACCGGGAATTAATTAAAATCTGGGCATATTTGCTTTCTGAAAGAATCACCCATTCACTTACCTGTTCACCTGCCTGTTCATTGATACTGAACACTTTTTTCTCAAGCCTGCGGGCATCGAGCCATGGGCTTGAGTGCGGAAAAGCTGGATTGTCTCGGGAGAGTCTTGTTTATGCTCGTTTTGCGCCCAAATTCGGGCTGAAACCAGTATTTCGCAGACCCCCGCTCGTCAATCCAGAGCGTCGGGGCGCTCACCAACCAAAGTGCATGGTCGGTTTCGACCCCGACTAACGACAGCTGCGCCTGATATTTTCCGCACCTTTTGCCAGGCGCGCAGAGGCAAACCCCCTATGTTATAAAATAAGGATATGGAGGGTTTTCTCAAATGAAAAGAAATTTGTATTGCATTTTGATGGTGCTTTTCATTTTGGCAGCTTGTGTACCAATCCCTCAAGGATTGGATCAAGCTGCCACTGCAACGCAGGAATTGGTTGAAGGTTCCTCATCCCGGATGGACCTTCCCGCCCCTGTCCTTTTGGAAGATGGGCAAGAAGTTAATATTTCCCTGTCAGACTATCCCACAAATCCTGACAACTTTATTATTGATACAAGAACCAATGAAGAAAAAATGGCACTTATTAGAAGTTGGGCACCTGATGATGTTAAAAAAGAAATTGCTTTATATAATGCAGAGTTTGAAAGGATGGGGGTAGATCCTAATAAAATTGAATATAAAGCATCAATTGTTGATGGAAAAAGTTGGGCTCTATACCCAGAAAACAGAATAACGGGAACTCTTTATGTCGTTTCCATAAACGGAATAATCAGGCCCTCAATTGACCTTTTTGGTTATCTTGATAGATCGGTAGATGATGACTTCTTCGACCTGACAACCGTAAATATTGATAACGCCCAGGTGGTGGGGGACAAGTCTGGCTGGCATGTATTTGCTAACATCGAAAACGGAAAAGTGACCAAGTGGTATGACGCGGTGCATGATCAGATAAACACAATAGAAATAGAACCTACCCCAACCCCTGAAAATATCTTAAGAATAGTTGAAGTGGATGAGGCTAGGGAGATGATTAGAAGAAACGAATTTTCAACTGAACTGCCAAGGGTGACCTTAGAGGATATTACATCAGGAAGACTTTTGGAAGTTGAAAGAAAATGGATCAAAGAGCACCCGTTTTCCTCCGAGGTAGTGCCGGTAGATTTAGTAATCGAGAAACAGACAAATTATGTTCAGACTTTTCCTGGAAATATCGCCAAAAAAACAACATTCTACGAAATTGGTTTTGAAACCGACCCAAAACTGGATTATCAAAAAAATCCGAATTTGAGGCCTTTTAAGATTATTGGACTGTCCAATTTTTGGGATGAGAAAATCTACAGCGAGTCTGGGTTTTTCGAAGATGTAACACATGAATGGGAACCAAAGAAGGGTATAAGTCAATTCTATAAAACAATTGATGAAAAAGGATCTTTTTTCTTGATTATCTCTTGGGTTTTTCAAAACCCCAATGGAGAGGTTTTCATTGGTCATTCTATTGCACCTGCATTCGCAAGCCGTTACTATTTCAATAGGACTTTTAATAAAACCTCAAAGGTGAATGGGGAGTGGATCAGCTGGGAATATGACACAAAAATAAGGATGATGTATGATTTTAAGAGTGAGCCATTTTATGAAAACATGCTATCCTTCAATGCTTTAACCAACTACATATGGAAAAATTACCCGGGAACAGGCCCAAAACCTTTAATTGATAAAGCGGTAAGTTCAGACTCGTTTCCCAAGGAACTGGAAACAACATTATTTACTTTCAATTTTTATCAAAATTATCCCTGGTAAATATGAATCTGCCTATTAAAATAAAATCACTTTCTTTTGGGATACTCCTGTCTTTAGTAATGCTTCTTTTTTCTTTTAGTTCGGTAAACGCCCAAGTAATTTGCAGTGGTCACTCAGAAGGCTGTACTCAAAATAGTCAATGCGGCTGGTGTAGTGGAGGAACCTGCCTTGGGGCAGTACTAAGACATGATTTAGTAGACTGCTCTGAATGTGCTTGTGGTGATGACGCGTGTCAAACATCATGTTTTCCTGGGGAATATTTATTAAACGCGTGCGACTGTGGCTGTACAGAAATAGATTGCTACACCCCTGGTGATTGTGTATATCCTGAATCATGTTATGAGGCTACATGCACACTGTGGAGCGGCTGGTACCCTTGCCAATCCAACAACTGGCAGTATCAAACCTGTACCGTGGGGCCATACGCCATAGAATGGAGGCAGTGCAATAACCCTCCCCCAACTGGAACTCCCAGGCCAACAGCAACACCCGTTCCATCCTGCACAGTAAATATTCCTGCCTCACGCACTGTATCCGTCGGGGAAAGCGTTTCCCTGAGGGCAGTCCCTTCCAGCAGCCCCTGGACCATACAGCGAGTCAATTTTATTTCCGCTGGATCGGCCATATCCTCCCCAAGTCCAGCCTCGGATACAACCAGCACCTACGACACCTCCGTGTCCGGCCGTTCTGTAGGATCGGGAACGGTCACCGCAAAGGTCATCATAGACGGCATATCCCGCTGTGAGGACACGACCTCGGTCAATGTGACCTCACCAGGGCCTTGGTGGCAGGTAAAAGATTCTGATATATTTTCTCAGGGAAATATTACTTCTTTAATTCCAATAACATGCATAACTCCTGGTTGTCAGTCTTCTTTTGATTTGGATGGTGATGGAGGCTACCCCGGAATACCAATTTATTCTGGACATTTAAGCCTTGGATCTGCGGAAAGAACATCCTCAACAGGTTGGCGTGCAAAAACTGGTACTGACTTTAAAAGAAATTATAGTCTTGCCTATTTTGAAAAACAGATTCCACAAGATACCCAAATAATACAAATTCCTTCCAGTGTGGTTGAAGGTCAATCATCTTGGAATATCCAGATGATTTTTTCTGACACATACAGGCAAAAAATGTTATAAATCTGGTCAGGACAAAAATAATGAGACTAACCGGAAAAAACCTCGGTAAATGGGGAGAAGAACAGGCGGCGAAATATCTTGAAGAGAAGGGTGTAGTTATTGTTGGTAAGAATATTCACACAGAATATGGCGAAATTGATTTGTTAGGTCTTAAAGACAACTGTCTTTTATTTATTGAGGTTAAAACATCACAAACAAGAAAATATGGATTCCCGGAAGTGTCGGTCAATTCTAGAAAGCTGGACCATATGAACAAAGCCGCGCAGAAATATATCCAGGATCATGAGGATATCTCGAATGACTGGCGAATAGATGTCGTTTCAATAGAAATAAATTCACACAATAATACCGAAATCAAATGGTTTCAGAATGCTGTCACCGAATAACAAAAAACTGGTTGTGATTGTTGGCCCTACCGCGGTCGGTAAAACTGACCTGGCGATTGAGCTTGCGGAAGCGCTGAATGCAGAAATAATTTCCGCGGACTCCCGCTATTTCTATCAAGGAATGAATATTGGAACAGCTAAACCGGATACGGATCAGCTGGCAAGAGTAAAGCATTATCTGATTGATGTCGCTGATATCAAGGAAAACTGGAGCCTTGCGGTTTACCAGAGATCAGTAAAAGACGCGATGGATGAGATTATTTCGAAAGGGAAGGTACCTCTTTTGGTGGGCGGCACCGGACAGTATATTCGTGCAATTATTGAAGGTTGGCAGATTCCTGCCAAAGCCCCGGATCCTGATTTAAGGAATGTCCTGGAGATAATGTCGCAAAGGTTGGGGGCGGAAGAACTTCATAAAATGTTATCGATTATTGACCCAACTGCCGCTAAGAATATTGATTTTCGCAATAAACGTCGCACAATCCGCGCCCTTGAAGTAATTTTACACACAGGCCGAAAATTTTCAGACCAAAGGAAAAAGGGATCGCTTGATTTTGTGTATAAAATAGTCGGACTCAATCGAGACCGAAGCCAGTTATATGATCGTATTGATAAACGGATTGAGGAAATGTTCAAAAGAGGATTTATTTCCGAGGTAAAAGCTTTATTGGATCAGGGATATTCCATCCAGGACCCGCCCATGTCAGCTATTGGCTATCATGAGGTGATTCAGTATATTGAAGGATCCATGGGTTTACAGGAGTGTATTGAAAGGATAAAGAAAAGATCGCGCGAATTTGTCCGCCGACAAGCGAACTGGTTTAAAAGCACCGATGAACGGATTAGTTGGTTTGATGTATCAACAAACAGAAAAAATGAAATCATTGCATTTATAAAGTCTCCAGATGGGTGGATAAGTGGATAAGGCCAAATTTCTCCAGCCCAATCGCTTCTGGTTAAAGAATTATGATCGCCATATCCCAGCGGATATTCATTATCAACGAACTAACCTGGTAAAACTATTTGAAGACACTGCCAAAAAATATCCAAACAAGCCATTTCTTACATCGAATGAATACACCTTCTCATTTGAATGCGTTAGTAATTTGGTGGATAACCTGACAATAAGCTTGATCCGCCTTGGCCTAAAAAAAGGAGATAGGGTTGCATTGATCCTGCCCAACATTCCGCAATTTGTAATCGCGTATTACGCGATCCTTAAAGCAGGCGGGATAGTTGTGGCGATGAATCCTAACTATAAATTAAGCGAATTCCAATTCCTGTTCAAAGATTCGCTTCCAAAATATGTTTTTTGTTTAGGGAGACATCAAGACATAATTATGGATTTGGCCGGCATCGCCGAAATCAATTCGGTCATAACTACAACTATAGAAGATATTCCTTTCCTTGTGCCAAATGAACCAAAAGAAAAAGAGGAAACCAGATCAAAATTTTATGATTTTTTGAAATTGCTCAAACCTGACAATAAAGAATATAAAATTTCCTACCCGGAATTAACACCTGAAGACCCAGCTGTCTTTCAATATAGCGGAGGTACAACCGGGATACCCAAAGCGGCCATTGGATTGCATAAAAACATTACCGCAAATGTAATCCAGTTTAGAACGTGGTGTGATTTGAAGGAGGGGAAAGAAGTAGTCCTGGCTGTAATTCCGCTTTACCATGTTTACGGTATGGTACTTGCGTTAAATATCGGCGCAAATATTGCCGCAAACGTAATTCTTGTAGAAGACCCAAGGGATACCGATTTTATCCTTGAGGAAATTGAAAAACACTCGGTAACCTTTTACCCGGGTGTTCCATCCATGTATTATGCGATCAATCAGAACCAGAAGGTCAGGGATGGAAAATGTGATTTGACTTCGATAAAAGCCTGCATTTCGGGTTCTGCTCCGCTCCATCCGCAGATCAAAGAGGAATTTGAACGATTGACTGGTGGAAGGCTGGTTGAAGGTTATGGATTATCCGAGGCGCCTACCGCAACACATTGCAACCCACTCTTTGGAAAAAACAAGGCTGATTCTATTGGTTTACCACTTCCCGATGTTGATTGCCGTGTTGTTGATTTAGAGACAGGATTGATCGATATGGCCATTGGCGAACCAGGTGAGCTAATCCTGAAGGGACCTCAGGTTATGCAGGGTTATCACAATAACCCGGCAGAAAATAACCTCGCCTTAAGGGATGGCTGGCTCTACACAGGGGATGTGGTCCGAATGGATGATGAAGGTTATTTTTTCATAATAGACCGAAAAAAATCGTTAATCAAGGTTGGCGGTTTTCAGGTATGGCCGAATGAAATAGAGACTGTTATTAACTCACATCCCAAAGTCAAAGAATCTGCGGTGGGTGGGGTACCGGATATTGAAAAGGGGGAAAAAGTAATCGCCTGGATAGTCAGAGAAAGTGACCAGGATTTGGATACAGATGAAATCCTTCAGTGGTGTGAAAAGCAGCTGGTCTTTTATAAAATCCCTTCAGAAATATTATTTGTGGAACGAATTCCCAGAACAGGAATGGGAAAAGTATTACGTCGTGAATTAATCAGTGAATACAATAAATCAAGAGGCTGTCCCAAAAGTGGTCAGCCTCTTTTTTTCTCCCACTTTTGGTGAAATTTCAGGTAATTTTTTTAAAAATTAAGAAGAAATTTGCGCTAATCTTATGGTTTACCCCCACTTTAACTACTTAATATTCTTACAATTTGACTTTTGAGACAACCTCCTGATTTAAATTAACCATCAGTTTTGGTATTCCGCTATTTTTCTTTACCGGAGGAGGAAATATCTTTTCAAAATCTTCTCGTGAAAGCGTTTCAACCTCCAGCAATTTGGTCGCTACTTCATCAAGTTTTGAACGATACTTGGTTAATAGCTTCTTGGCTTTTTGGTAAGCGGTGCTTACAAGCTTTTGGACTTCTGCATCAATTTTTTCAGCGACAGCTTCTGAATAGTCCCTTTGTTCACTTATCTCTCTTCCGAGGAAAATCAGTTCGTCCTTCTGGCCATATGCCATTGGACCAAGCTCAGTACTCATGCCTAACCGTGTGACCATCTTTCTCGCCAGTTTGGTGACATTTTCGATATCATTCGAAGCACCAGAAGTGATGTCATTAAAGATAAGCTCTTCTGATGCGCGACCGCCAAGCATACCAATCATTTCAGCAGTCAGTTTGTTTTTGGACATCAGAGTTCGATCGTCATCAGGTAACGCGATAGTGTAGCCTGCAGCCATCCCGCGGGAAATGATCGAGATCTTCTGAACCTGGTCAGCCTCGGGGGTTGCGGCCAGTACGATTGCGTGGCCTGCTTCATGGTAGGCAATAATTCGTTTTTCATCTTCGCTTATTATGCGGCTCTTTCTTACAGGGCCAGCAATAACGCGTTCGATCGCTTCCTCAAATTCTGACCGACCTATTTGTTTCTTGTTTCTCCTGGCGGCAAGAATTGCGGCTTCATTCACCAGGTTTTCAATATCCGCACCGACAAAACCAGGTGTGGATTTGGCCATAATACCGAGGTCAACCTCCGGCGCGAGTGGTTTGCCTTTGACATGGACTTTAAAAATGGCTTCTCTCCCTCGCATATCCGGACGGTCAAGAACTACACGACGATCAAAACGCCCCGGTCGCAACAGCGCTGGATCGAGGATATCAGGCCGGTTGGTTGCGGCCATGATAATTACATTGGTATCAGTATCAAACCCATCCATCTCAACCAACATTTGGTTAAGGGTTTGCTCACGTTCATCGTGACTACCACCCAAACCCGCTCCGCGATGTCGGCCGACTGCATCAATTTCGTCAATGAAAATAATACAGGGAGAATGTTTCTTCGCTTGATCAAATAAGTCACGCACGCGGCTGGCGCCTACACCAACGAACATTTCCACAAATTCAGAACCTGAGATTGAGAAGAAGGGAACGCCAGCTTCACCAGAAACGGCTTTGGCTAACAAGGTTTTACCGCCGCCTGGAGGGCCAACCAGTAAAACACCCTTGGGAATCCTTGCTCCCAATGCGATGAATTTCTGTGGTTCTCTGAGAAATTCCACAATTTCCTGAAGTTCTTCCTTGGATTCATCAACGCCCGCTACATCGGCGAAGGTAACCTTGGGTTGATCACCAGAAAACATTCTGGCGCGAGACTTGCCGAACGACATTGCGGTATTGTTACTTCCCTGAGCCTGTCTGAAAATCAAGAAAAATGCAACACCAACAATGAGAAATGGCAGAATATAACCAAAGAAGGAAAGGATATTAACCCAGGCACCAGGTTGTTTTACCTCAATAGCGACATTGGCGGCATTAAGTTCTTCACTCGTAACACCATAGCTGGTCAATTGCTCAACAAGAGATGTACTGCTTTCTTTTGTGGATGTCTTTTCCTGGCCGCTCTTAAGCGTTACGGTAAGTGTATTCTCATCTTCAACAATTTTTGCAACGTTCCCGTTCCTGATTTCGGCTGCAACCTCATTGATTGGCATGATCGCTTTGCCGCTATCCTGATTAATGTTCATGAAAACCATCGCAACAATTGCGATGAGAATCAGTAAATAAACAAAATTGGTCTGACCACTAGATTTCACAAATTCCTCCGGTAAGAGTAATTAACATTTTTAATCCGGCTCGAATTATACCAACCAAGTATATGAGAAACGTCAAAATAAACGAATTAAGATATTTCTAATAAAAAAACCCGCTTTTGAGGCGGGTTTTGTCTATTGAACCAATTGAACTATACCCGGGTTACATACTCCCCGGTGCGGGTATCTACACGGATCACATCCCTTTCTTCTACAAAACTGGGAGTGATGACCTCTGCGCCTGTTTCCAAAGTCACCTTTTTAGTAACACCGGTAGCGGTATCACCCCTGACCGCTGATTCCGCGCGTGTGACCAGCAAATCCACGGTGGTTGGCAATTCAACATCCAGAGGTTCGTTTTCATATAAGGTGAGCTTAACCTCAACACCTTCTTTTAGGAATTTACAGGAATCCCCAAGAATTTCAGAGGAAATGGCAGGCTGCTCAAAGGTACCCATATCCATGAAATGATAAAGAGAACCATCCGTGTAGAGGAATTGAACATTACGGTAATCCAACCGAACATCTTGAACTCTTTCGCCTGAATTGAAAGTCTTTTCAAGTGTGGCTAAAGTGCGCAGGTTTCTTGCTTTAATTTTTATGGATGCATTGCCGCGGCCGGATTTATTGTGGTGATAATCAAGTACTTTAAATAATTGCCCATCAAATTCAAAAGTAACACCTTTTCGTAAGTCATTTACATCAATCATAATTAATCCTTAAGGTAGTTTAACAATACAATTATAGTCCAGCGGTTTAATTATTGGCAAGATATAACTTTCCCCCCAATTAATTCATCAGGCTGCCTCAACGAGGCAGCCTGTTTTTGGATTAGCCTAATTCTGGTTCAATAATCCCATAACTGCCATCACGCCTTTTATACAGAACATTGATAGCGTTGGTACCGATGTTGTAAAAGATAAAGAAATCTTCATGACCCAGGAGATTCATCTGTTCGATTGCTTCAAGTTCATCCATTGGTACAAGCATGAATTTTTTTCGGCGGACAATCAATGGCAAGGGTTCTTCAGGCACTTCTTCGGTCAGAAGCTCAGATACCGGAGTGGCTCCAGCACGGCTGCGATATTTCTTTCCCTTATACCTTTCAATCTGGCGCTCAATTTTATCCATTACAAGATTCAGGGCGGCTTTGATATTATCTGCGCATTCTTCAGCCCGAAGGATAAAACCTCTTCCCCTCAAAGTGATTTGCGCCACAAACCGATTGGTTTCTTCTTTTGTTGTTTTAGCATGGGTCAAATCAATTCGAGTCTCATCTATCTGATCCAGATAACGGTAAAGACGGGATATTTTCTTATCAATATAGTCGCGAATTTCCTCGTTCAATTCCATCTCTTTTGTAAAAATATCTATCTTCTTGTTCATTTGGCCTCCAGTTCTTCTAATAGATTTATAGAAATTGGTGTTCTTGCTAAAGTAAAACAATAAACTTTTTTAGCCCCAGCGTTCCTTAAAGCCTTTGCGCATTCATTCAAGGTTGAACCGGTAGTTGTAATATCATCGATAACTAAAACAGACTTGTTTTGATTTATCTCCAAATCTCCTTCGAATGCATTCAGTACATTTTGCTCCCTGTCTTTGGCATTTAATCCAACCTGCGATGATGTCTCTTTTACTCTGGATAGTGCTCGTAGTTTATAAGGGATATGCAAATTTCTGGAAATAGGCCTGGCGATTAACGCAGCCTGGTTATAACCTCGGTAATGACGCCTGGTTTTACCAAGCGGTACAGGTACAATGTAGTCAATTTCTATATTCCACGATTTAATAAATCCAACACTGGGTATAGTAAAATAGCCAATTAGTCCCAACCCGTGGTTGAATTTGATCTTGTGGATCACTTCTCTTAGAACACCTGAATAAGCTCCCCATGACCGTAGTTGATCAAAATACGGTTTATTAATTTGGCATTCAGAACAAATCTTGCCATTAATCGATATATCTCCGCAAATTGGGCAGAGATTCCTTTGATTCAGGACTACGATTTTCTTTATACAATCCGGACAGAGTTCAAATCCCAATACGCCGCAATTACAACAGAATGGTGGAAAAAGTAAATCCAGCGCGCTCCAAACCATTGATGGTTTCTTGTACAATTGAGGGAGCGGCCAGAGTGGATTTGCCATTCTCTAGACTCGAAAAATTGTTTTTAAAATGGACTTAAACATTCTTCAGAAGCTCCTGAATGAAATTGGAAACGGCCGGTCCGAAGAGCTTTGAAATAATCAATACAAACAAGATTACGATAACAACCAAGAGAAGATATTCTAAGATCCCCTGTCCTTCCCGGTATTGCGGAGATTTCATAAAAGAGGTCTCCTTTCGGTTTATACTTAGTATATATTAAAAAGCCTGAAATATGCAACTAATCAATGTTATACATCGTATTAATTTTTAAGAATATGCAAAAACTGATGAGTGGTTATTGTTTTACGGATGGGATATCAATATAATCTTATTGCTTATTAAGAGTGATACTGGAGGAAAAATGGACGACATTCTACAAAAAATTGATAGCGAAAAGGATTTTTTCAAGAAAATTCTGGGAAAACTCCCCGGGTTTAATGGTTATTTCGAAAGGAGGGAACGCCGTGCGGCTGATAAATTGCTTCGTGAAAGTGTCGCTGACAAGTTCGACTCTTTATGGGGAAGGATATCCACCATACAGAAAGATGCTATTTCAAATGGGAATATTGAACTGATTGATGATCTGGAATCATCAGCGTTAAAGATTCGGCAATTTATAGACCGCATCCGCACTGCTTCCTACGGCTATGCTGGTTTCTTCGATGCGATACAGGTAAGGACTGATGAACTGGACCAAATCTATCAGTATGACTATCAGCTCCTGGCAATGGAAGAGGAAGTCGGCCGGGCGATTGATAATGTTGAATCTTCAATGGGAACCGATGGTTTAGCCGCGGCGATCAGGCATTTGACTCAACTTTCCCAGGACTGCATTGATGCTTTTGAGAAGCGCAAGGAAGTTATTCTCAGTATGTCTGGAAGCGAAACAAAGTAATCGATCTTTAGATAGGAGAATTAAAAATGGCCAGAATTTTTGATGTAGTTGAATATGCTAATGAAATGAAGGAGGAGCTGGTTCATCGCTTCCCAGAACAAGGTATTGCGGATCTTCGGATGGGTTCACAGGTGATAGTTCGTGAATCTCAACGGGCCGTCTTTTTCAGAGATGGTAAGGCATTAGATGTTTTCAATGCCGGCCGGCATACCATAACAACTGCCAACATACCGCTGCTTGTGAACCTTGTAGGAAAGCTATTTGATAACCGCACACCTTTTACCGCAGAAGTCTATTTTGTCTCGGTTAAAGAATTTGCTGACAGGAGATGGGGAACTCCCCAACCGATAATTGTTCGTAACACTGGGGTAGGATTGGGAATCGCGCTGCTGCAGGGTTTTGGAACCTATAGTTACCAGATTAGTGATGCTCAGCAATTTGTGACACAACTGGTAGGCGCCCAAGGTATCTATCGAACAGAAGACATTGAAAACCGCCTTAGAATGATGTTGCTGTCCAAACTTCAGGATTTACTGGGTGAAACCACTGGTAAGAATTCAGTATTGGATTTGATTGGCCTCACGGAAGAATTGGGCGCTGGTGTTCGCGCCAAAGCGCAGGATGATTTCTCGGCATTGGGATTAACTTTAAAATCCTTCTATATTGGCAACCTCAAACCTTCTGATAAATCCGCAGAGGAATTACGCGCCATGGGTATGCTTGACATGGCTACTTATACTCAGCTTCAGGCAGCAGATGCGCTGAGAGACGCAGCTAAAAATCCAAGTGGTGGCGCGGGCTTGACAGCCGGTATCGGTGCGGGTGTTGGACTTGGAAATGTAATTACTGAATCATTGAAAGGTGCCGCTTCTGGTAGTGGAGGGGGGACGAAAACTGCAATGGGAATCCCAGACGTCATGTCACCCGTCGAAGCTGCGAAGATTCTTCAGGTTTCTGAGGAGGATGTATTAGCGGCAATCACTGACAAATCATTAAAAGCTAAAAAGATCGGAAACGCTTTCAGGATCAGCAAAGAATCTTTGCAAGAATTTCTAAAAGGTTAAATGTGACAAAATCACAAAGCCCGGTGACCTTCATCGGGCTTTTTTATTTGCCAAATTGCTATAATCAATCCGGTTGAATTTATTAACGCATGAGATTATTTGAGTATCAGGCGAAGGGGATTTTTCATAAATATGGTATTCCAGTACCTAAAAGCCAGGTTACTTCAAACGCAGCATTTGCAGAACAAATCCGGGATGAAATTGGGGACGCGGTTGTTTTAAAAGCCCAAGTATTAACACGGGGAAGATCCAAAGTTGGAGGAGTCAGATTGGTGTACCCAAAGGATGACATAACAGATGCAGCAACAAGAATCTTGGGTTTATCGATCAATAACTATGAAGTAAGAAAGGTTCTTATTGAAGAAGTTGTACAGGTTCAAAAGGAATATTTCATACGAGTAGAAATTGACCCATATCTGGAAAAACCTGTGTTTATTGCTTCGAAATTTGAAGTTAAGAAGTCGCTTACCAATGGCATGGAAACCACTGAAAATCGGATTAGAGTACCAATCGACCTGTCCTTTGGCCTTCTGGATTATCAGATTAGAAAGATCGCCGTAACGTTAGAGGTGGGCAAGGACTTGTGGGACAAATTTTCCCGAATCTTAAATGGCATGTGGAAAATATTCAGAGAGCTAGACGTGGAGTTTGTGGAGATTAATCCATTAGTCCTTAATGAGGCAAACCAGCTTGTAGCTTTAGGAGCAGTCATAGAATTAGATGAAAGCGCATTGTTCAGACACGCTGAGGTCTTAGAAAATAGAGAACCCACTGATGAATCGCAGCTAAAAGCCGAAACTGAAAAATTTGGAATTTCATCCTCGCAATATAAAGGGAATATCGGCTGCATTGTCAACGGAGCTGCTTTTGGTTATGCAATTGGGGATATGCTGCAATCTTTGGGTAGCCAGATTGGGATTCTTTTGGATGTTGGCGATGGCGCAGGTGATGAAAAAATATCGGCAGGTTTAGACATTTTGTTCAGAAATAGAAAAACAAATTGCATCCTGATAGCGATCTTTGGAGGGCTTGCTCGTTGTGATAAAGCAGCCAATGGAATTTTAAAATCATTGACTAACAACTCAAAAAATCAGCCCCTGGTTGTTTACCTAAACGGAACGAATTCTGAAGCTGGCAAATCCTTACTGATGCATTCAAATCTGTTTATTGAAGAAACCTTAATCGATGCTGTTAAAAAGTGTTTAGAGGTTATAAAAAATAAATGAGCCTTTTTATTAGCAAGAGCACCAAAATATTAATTCAGGGGATAACCGGAGATAATGGTTCTTTTTATGCAGATCAAATGCTTAAGAGAGGTGCTCAGGTTGTCGCGGGTGTCTCACCAGGCAGAGGCGGTGACTGGGTTTTGGATGGAAATATACCAGTATTCGATACTGTTGACGCTGCTGTTGATGCTACTGGAGCGGATGCCAGTATCGTGTTTGTACCTGTAAGAAATGCTTATGATGCATTAATGGAGTCTATTTCTGCTGATATTCCATTGGTTTTTTGCATTACTCGTGGAGTACCTATTCAAGATACCCTCCAAATTAAAGAACGCCTACAGAATAAGCCAATTAGAGTTATCGGTCCTGGTTCACCAGGAATGCTAACATCGGATAACTTGAGCATAGGAGTTATTCCCCCTAAAATCTCAAAGAAGGGTAACGTGGGTGTGGTATCCAGGTCAGGACCGTTGGCTTATGAGATTATTTTTGAAATGAGACAAGCCGGATTAGGAATCTCTTCATATGTTGGAATAGGTAATGATCCGATCCTGTGTACTGGTTTTACTGATATTTTGGAATCCTTTGAAATGGATCCCGCAACAGAAAAAATATTGCTTATAGGGGAAGGTGGTACAACCTTAGAAGAAAAAGCCGCTGGATTTATTTCCGAACATATCACCAAACCGGTTATAGGTTATGTGGCCGGGAAATTAAACTTAAATGAGAAAGAAAAAACCTTTCTCAAAACTGATTGTGAATCAAGAGCGAGTTCTGTGGAAGGTAAAATAGATTCTTTGAAAAGCGCGGGTGTCAGAATCGCCGCGCTTCTCCAAGAAATACCCGCACTGATTCAGAGTATTTAATAAAATTATTTTTTTACTTTTTCTATGTAATCGACCGCATCTTTTACGCTTTTGATATTGCGGGCATCTTCGTCAGAAATGGACATGTCAAATTTTTCACAAAACCCGTCAATCAAGAAAAATTGATCCATTGAATCTGCTTTGAGATCTTCAATGAATTTTGTTTCCAATGAGATGTCTTTCTCGTCAATTTTTAACACATCCACAATTACTTCTTTAACGCCCTTTAAAATATCGCTCATTGTTGTGCTCCTTTTAGAAATTCTTGCCAATTATATTATTAAATAACCTTCATAAGTGTATACTTTAATCCATGAATAAGGGTCCTCAAACTGAGCAGAGAAAAAAAGACCATATCTTAATTAATTTAAAAAAAGAGGTCAACTCTGCATTAACAAATGGTTTGGAAAAATATCAATTTTTACATTGCGCATTGCCTGAATTAGACTTGGCTGATGTTGATACTGCGTCAACCTTTTTCAATAAACCGTTTTCTTTCCCTATTCTCATATCTTCAATGACGGGCGGTACCAGAGAAGCTGAAAAGATCAACCGCAACTTGGCCGTCATTGCACAATCGTTTAAACTTGGAATGGGAGTAGGATCCCAGCGGGCTGGGCTTGAAAACGATGTTTCTATGCAGACTTTTAAGGTTCGTCAGTATGCTCCGGATATTCTCTTATTTGCGAATCTGGGCGCAGTTCAATTGAATTTTTCCTACACTATTGAACACTGTAAAAGGCTTGTAGATGCGATTGAAGCGGATGCCTTGATTCTGCACCTGAACCCTTTGCAAGAAGCTTTAATGGAGAATGGTGATACGAATTTCTCCGGGCTTCTTGATAAAATTGAAGGGGTTTGCAGGGAGTTACCGGTTCCTGTTGTTGTTAAAGAAGTCGGTTGGGGGATAACTGATAAAGTGGCTAAACAACTTGTGAATGCCGGAGTTCAGGCGATTGATGTAGCGGGAGCGGGGGGAACCTCCTGGTCTGAAGTAGAAAAACACCGTACTTCGCAAGTATACATGAAAGAAACCGCAGGCGCTTTCAAGGATTGGGGCATTCCAACGGCGGAATGCATTGTTCAAGTCCGAAAAGCCCTCACTTCAATCCCTTTGATTGCATCCGGAGGATTAAGAAATGGGGTTGATATTGCCAAATGTATCGCATTGGGCGCAAACCTGGGTGGAATGGCTCGTCAATTTCTCGCGTCCGCCGCGGATTCTGAGGACTCATTAAACTCAACCACTTTGGCAATCACCAGACAATTCAGAATTGCTATGTTTGGGGTGGGAGCTAAAAATCTGGATGAATTAAGAATTAATAAAATTTTTCGGGTGGAATAAATGAGCCTTTTACAAAATTATCAGGAAAAATATTCCCAACCTTTTTTGAATGAACTAAACCATTCTATAAGAATTCTTTTTAATGAAGACCTGTCAGAATTGTTTGAAATTTTCCGATATCATCTGGGATTGGATGATGATGCGCAAAAACAGGGAAAAAGAGTTCGCCCCTTGCTAACGCTTTTATGCACTGAGGGTTGTGGCGGAGATTGGAAACCCGCGCTTCCAGCCGCTGTCGCGATCGAATTGATCCATAATTTCTCATTAATCCACGATGATATTGAGGATAATGGTCTAATCCGCCGATCAAAAGAAACCGTATGGGTAAAGTGGGGTCTTCCAAAAGGCTTAAATGCTGGCGATGCGATGTTCGCGTCTGCATTTAAAGTTATTAATGAATTGAAAAGTACGGTAAACCCGGAAAACGCAACCGATGCGGTTGAATTACTAAGTTCAACATGCTTTAAGCTTACCGCAGGGCAGCATTTAGATATAGATTTTGAGAGCCGGGAGAATGTGTCAATCCATGAGTATTACGAAATGATCTCAGGTAAGACAGCAGCACTGCTGGCGTGTTGTACTCAAATGGGTGCGCTACTAGGTGGGATGGATAAAGAAGGGCAATTGCAGTATTCCAAGTTTGGGAATGAATTGGGAATGGCTTTTCAGATGTATGACGACTGGTTGGGGGTTTGGGGAGATCCGGAGATTACCGGAAAATCCGCTAACAGTGATCTAATTGAAGGCAAAAAATCTCTGCCTGTCTTGATGGGAATAGAAAAATCAAAAAGATTTTTAACCAGATGGAAAGGTAAACCAATTTCTACGGATGAAGCCAACCAATTATCCGTTTGCCTTCGTGAAGACGGCGTTGAAGAATCTGTAAAAAAGGAATTCCACTTATGGAATCAACGAGCTCTGGATAGTTTGAATTCCTTGAAGTGTGATGAAAAAATTAAAACTGCTTTAAATGAACTGGCGAATTCAACTAGCAAGTGCAACTTTGAAGGTCAAAGAGAGGTAAGCTGCGGTAAGATGGGTACCTCTCCGACAACCAAATCAAAGGAGCACTCATGCGAATATACACACAGCTTACCCATATACAAAGATACCAGAT
>JAUYCC010000004.1 GCA_030692365.1 Pelolinea sp.
GAAGTGCTAGATGCATATTTATTCAGCTCATTGGATGAAGCCAGAAGGATTACAGCAGACTGGTTGCATGATTACAATTCCATCCGCCCCCATGCTTCATTGGGAAACCAAACTCCTTACGAATACTCTACAGAAACTGTAGGTGTCTACTTATGAGTGGTACAACTTTTGGGGGCTTGACACCGCATGCACAATATGCTTTGTGTGGACAAAATTTATAGATTTTTATGCACTGTATGCTCTCTATGCTCTGTATGCACGCTGTGGACACCCATACATACTGACTTCGAATCAGAAAGTTGGGAGTTCGAATCTCCCCGGGGGCACTGGGGTTTAATGGCTAAAAATCCAGCCTTATTCAAAAACGGAATCTGGTCGAAGCACAGGCGAGCAATCCGATACAGAAACACAGAGGATCAAAATTACTGCAATCCAAACTTGGTCTGTCATCGGCGCCTTTTCCCCTCCCCTGGTTAATCCTGTGCTTTATTTAACATCCATAGTTCAGCCTTATCCACATCAACCGCCCAAACCCGGCCAACACCATCAATAGAAATCTGGCAGTCGATCAGGTTCAGATTTGCCACTTCATTCAAAACTGTTCCATCGGATTTCATAACCCGCCCATCCCCGCACATCCAGGCGGTTCCATCGGGTTCAAATGCCGTCCCAATATCTGAAAATGATGGACTTTCCATATCTAAAACCCATCCGGACGGATTTAGATGGTAGTATGCCAGCGAACCATACATACTGGCTCCGCCATATCGGACCACTTGAATCCAGGGTAAACCATTGATGGGGTTTATGGATATATGGCTGACGATCTGGCGGCGATCGAAGGGTGGAAGGGTGACCCTGGCCCAGCTGTTGGCCTGCGGGTCATATTTCAGGAGAGCGTCAAACCCTCCGGCCCAAATTACGCCATTCGAACCAGCGGCCATATCGAGAACGCAGTCCTGGTTGGCAGCGTCCAATTCCAGCCAGCGATTGCCATCGCTGTACCAAATTCCAAAGGGGCGCAGAACTTCCCCTTCGCCAATACAGGCACTCAGCCATACCTCTCCGGTTTCGGTGGTGAGGGTATCAGTCAGAAAATACCCCTGATAATCAGCATTATCATAAAATGGAAATCCTAATTGTGCCGAAGAAAGGCTGCGCCAGGTGTCTGTTCCGGGCTCGTAAAGGCGCAGTATATCCGTTCCGGTCGCAATCCAGATGCGGCTTTGCAAATCGGCTGCCAAACCATCGCCTCTACCCGGACTGAGATAAGGACCATCTGGTAATCCAACCCATCCCTGGTCAGAACCGTAAACCTGCCAATCCTGCCCATCATAAGCTGCTATGAATTTATAATTTTCACCCAGTGCCCAGACCCGTCCTGACTGGTCTATACCCTGCAGATCGGATACCGGCTGGTCAAATAACAATTTAACCTGTCCGGTTTTGTCAATGCCAAAAATTCCAGCATCACTGTAAATCCAGGGTGTCCCATCCGGCATCACCCGCACCCCATTCACTTTGGTACCCGGGGGCAATATTCCTGACATATTCTGAAAATCAGGCACAACCGTCTTCATCAAAGTCTCCTGGGAAAAAGAACCGGCCTGCACTAAGGTAGCTAAAGGCGGCTGAATGGTTGCTGCTGAAGCAGCGCAACGGAATCCCAGGTAATAACGCAGTGCGGGCAGCAGGGGTTTATCGCTTCCTCGATATGGTGAGCGGAGGATATAGTCTGTTGAGTCTCCCCAACCGCCCCCGCGCGTTACGCGTTTTTCACCGGATGACGGACCCTGCGGGTTATCTGCGGGTGATATGCCATAATACCCGGCATCAAACCAGTCCGCCGTCCATTCCTCCACGTTACCCGCCATGTCTAATGCTCCATACGGACTGGCGCCGGCGGGGTAACTGCCCACTTCAGCTGTATCATTTTGGTCATAACTGTAGTTCAGCAACCCGGCATTAGGCGATCCATTTCCCCACGGGTATTTCCGCCCATCCGTCCCGCGTGCCGCTTTTTCCCACTCTGCTTCGGTCGGCAGTCTTCGATCCGCCCATTGGCAGTAGGCGCTGGCCATATACCAGTCCACATAAACCACAGGGAAATTGTTGAAAATAATGTTCCCAAAATAACTGTCGCGCGAATAAGATTCATTTGACATAAGCGCCGCGCAGCCACCGGTTTTCATACACATCTGATACTGGTAATTGGTCACTTCGGTCTGGTCTATCCAATAGGCGTCCAGAAAAACAATATGGGCGGGCAGCTCATTTTCAAACCATTCTCGCTTGCATGGCATTTCTATATCGTCATGACATTCGGAATATATTGCATCAACCTCTTTATCTGTACTGCCCATTTTAAATGCACCTGCCGGAACATACACCATCGCCATACCGTCCTTCGATGAGATTTGCGTGGCAGTTGCGACTATTGAAGGCACAAATGCAGGTTCCGTTTCAGGGGTGCTGGTTGGGCTGGAAGAGAATTTTATCTGGCAGGCAATTAGGACGGCAAAAATTGCCAGGCAAATAGCAAGTGATTTTCTTTGCATCTTATTCATTTTTATCTCCTCCAAACATACTTAATACGGTTAGTCGCAGGCGAATTCATGACGCGTTACAAAGATAAAAACAGTTCATCACAAACATCAAAGAATGCTCGTTTTCTATAAGAGGCTAGATAAATAATCACCAAACCCATATTCCAATCGCTTGTCCATTGATGGTATCAATTGTTCTCATTATGGTATTTTTTATTCTGCTAGCCACGGCGGCATAAGTAATTATCATGATCAGTGTTTACCGAGTCTAACTATAAAAAAACGGACATTTTATTCCTTATAATTGGCTTCGTATTCTTTTTGGCGCACATCCATTTCATCCCAAATGGTTTGGGGCACCAGGGCACGGATGGCTTCCATGGCGGCATCCACCCGCGCATATTCGCTGCTAGCCAGTATCGATATACTGGGAATTGTATATTGCTTGCCGTTTGCATTCAGTATCAGGCTGGTACCAGAACCTCCCAACATTGGCTCGCCTTTTTTCCAACTGCTGCGGAACATATCCTGGCTGTTCAAATAGTCAAATAAATCATGCATTTGTTTTTCACTGAGAGCGAAATCAACCGACCACTGCAGTGAGTTATCATCACCGTATCCGGGTTGATATTCCAAACTGCCCTTCCCTGGCTCCAGCAGAATGGTATATGTGTAAGTATATTGCGGGGGCAGTGTTCCGGTATTCCATTTAAAACGAAGACTGAAATCATTTGCTGTTTCTGCTGGCAGCTGGTTGAAATCCGGCGGAGATTCTGTGGGCAGTTTGCTGAAATCCGGCTGTGTTTCTATGGGTAGTTGGCTACAAGCTACCAGCATCAGAAGACTGAGATTAATAATTATTGGCATCCTTAACATGGTTCCTCCTAATGTCGGTCCTTTCATTAATTAAGACGTCAGGATGAGTAATTTGGTTCCAACTGATAATTCTTCACCATTTTTTACTAAATAAGAATCAGGTTGCTAACACAATTCTATAAGGAAATTTAGGTCATGACCATTTTCGCATAAACTTAAGCTCACGATAATTCTGGACTGCGCTGTCAGGGTTATGTGTGAAAAATCATATCTGATATTATTTTTATAAAAAGAGTCACCTTCTCTGATTCGGGTGAGTCGCCTTTCCAATTTCGGGTGCAACGCCGGTGCAACGCCGGTGCAACGCCGGTGATAGCGCATGCACACTATGCTCTACATGGACAATATTAGCTGATTTTTGTGCGCTGTATGGACATTGCCCTTTGGGATGCTGCGCGCAACTTTTCGGCGCAAATCTCCTAAGGAATAATACTGGGTATCTACGTTTTCACTGCATACCCTGGGAATAACAAGTTAATATTTTTCCCTTTCATGTTTTTGATTGCGACTATGAGGTGAATTTATACCGTATATTTCAGATCATAAACCACATTACCATCGATAACGATTTGAAAATGATAAATTCCGGGCAGCGGGTTCCCGCTTAAATTTCTCAATTTAGTTGGTGTACCATCGGGATTTGTTTTAAATGCGGTTTCACTTACCCCCACCCAAGATGTTTTTTCGATGTCTCCGTTTGAATTTGCCATAAAGAATTTTAGTATTCCACTAATTTCTTCTCCAGAGGTAGATTGCACCCATGCGCTCACAGAAACAGAGTCACCTTCTTTTTTAGTGTAGCTGTCGGAATATTTATTTGGATCGCCGTCTACAGTCAGATAAGCCGTTAACTTTGAATATATTTGCTCGTCGTAAGGAACAATGGAAAAATTACTTTCCGCGACTATTACACCTTCATTTTTTTCTATTTTGATAAGCATAATAGAATAATCGCCAAGACCTAAAGGAAACCGTTTATCCAGGTTAAATGTTCCGTGCAAAGCAACGTCCTTTAAATCAAGCCAATTTACGACTAATCCACGCTGGATTACATCACCATTAGCTTTTATTATTATGACTGGCCATTTAGTTAACGGAACACTCATACCTTTAGATTTGGATACCACCTGGTAGACATACGTGCCTTTCTTTAATCCCTTCCCTCTAGGAGAAATCCCCCGATTAAAATGAAAATTAGTTGAAATTTCACCCGTATCACCTACCAATTCTATAGAGGTTTCAGCATTCATTTTCCTTGTGATAGTTAAATTGCGATCAGAAATGAAAGTGCTTGCGTATTCCCAGGAAAGTCCAAGTCCAAAAATCAGGGAAAATGCCAGCCCTATCACAGCATACTTTTTAACCTTAAACATCCTTAATACCGTGGAAAGAAACATATACATGGCCGAACCAATAATAACAAAGCCATCAATGGTAGTGATAAAAAATACCGTCAACCCGAAAATTAGCAAAAACAAAAAGGAAAAACAATTATTCCTTTTCGTAAAAATAAGTATAAGTGCAGGGATTATTCTCAAAAAGGCAAAAAGAAGAGGTGGTAAATTAAGTGATTGGGACTGGATGGCATAAAAAACAAGACTGATTATTAATAACCCTAATAATATATTAATCGGCTGCCATTTCTTTTTTTCTTTTATGGCCTTAATATTTTCTTCGAGCATATAATATTTTCCTTTCTAATATATGGTTTCACTGAAAAAACGATTGGGTGAAACACTTATGGTAAATATTTGGTTATTAGAATTGTTTTGGTTTGCTGCCATAAAACTATATTTTTTTGTTCTGATTCGACCAGGCCCTCTTCTGAATCCAGGCTTTGATAGTTTGCAGTGAAACCAGAGTGGAAAGTGCCAATAAAGACCAGAAAAAGTAGTCGGTCGCAGAAGCACGAACAGGTTCAATCCGCAGCCAGGCGAGGATCGAATTGATCCAGGCGGGCGTGTTCCACATGACCAAATCAATATTTAATGAAGTCAATAGAAATGCGGCAGTTTTAATTAACCAGCGCCCGAAAAACCAGATAAGGATAGGGCTGATGATGAGATAGTTGCCCAAAAAAATCACAGCGGTCGAAAGTGCCGCACCGAGGGACCCACCAATGACGAACACCTCGAACCCGGAGGGAGGCTGAGCGAGAAAAATCCATCCGGAAACAACCATATTAGCTAGAAAGAAATAGACAATCAATTCATGCAGCAGGTGATCGAGCCAATAAGTGTGGAGGCTGCGCTGGGGAGATGACTGAGTTGGATCGCTAACCGGGAGATCGTCTAAATGCACAGGAGATTGATGCTCAGGTTGGGGAACCCTGGACTCAATGCGCATTCGGAGTGACTTCACCACTTCCAGATATTCCTGATCGAATTGAAACTTGGGAAGGTAAAAGTGGCGTTCCTTGTTCTTCTGATAAAAATAGAGAAAAATAGCTACCCTGGACCCATAGCGGGCGAAAGTATCGATGCGATGAACCTGGTCCAGATTGATTTGTTTGTGCACTGGAAGTATCGGTAGCATCAGGCTCGGCATCCGCAGGTCAACCTGGTTTTCCGAGATGGTGACCTTAGTGTACACATATTCCATCACTGAGTATAAAAATATCCACCCCACCAGATAACTGGGAATCCCCAGAAAAACCAAGCCAAAAAACGGGAACCAATCCGGCTGACCGTTTAAATGTTTCAGCCCAAAATAAACGACCAATGGCACTGCAAAGCAGATCAAGCCAAAAGGAAAAACCAAAAACCACATCCAGAAACGGTCTTTAATGAAATCGAATTTATAAGAACGGTTTGGGTAACTTGATCGATTCATGCTAACCTCCACCGCAATGTGAAACACACTAATCATCAAATTAGTGGATGACTTTTCTTAATCATATAATAGCACGAAGATATGGGTCGTAACCGGATCATCCGAAACCAGGTTGGTATTGTATAGTTAATACAAGCTTAGATCAGAGGAGGAAGCCATGGAATCAATCAATAACTATCTTGGGATGGAACTGAATTGGAAGCTCGTTAAAAACGTGGGCTATGTTCTGCATGCCATCGACAAGCAGGAGGCGATAGCCATATTAACAGTTCAGGGGGTATTCGGCTCAAAGGCAGAAGGAAAATGTGATCAAGGTTTCTGGATATTTATACGTGCAGGTTTCCTCAAGAATAATATAACGGTGGTGGATGGTAACACTGGCAAGGAGATAGCTACATTTAAGAAAAAAGGACTGGGCGGATCACTTAAAGAAGATGATGGAAAAACATTTTCGATAGAACGGAATGCAATGATGACAGAATACAGTTTATCGATTGGAAACCAGCAATTAATCAGCTATCAGCATAAGGATAACCGTCCGCAAGTTTTTCTCCAACCTTCTGCCAGGGAAGTCGATGATTTACCCCTTCTTGTGGTTTTCCTTGGGTACCTGGTTATCATGCAGCGAATTGATGCAAATTTCGTTTCGCCATATTAATTGAAAATTCATTTACTTAGAGTCGCCTTTCCTCTTGCGGGTGCAGCGCGGGTGCAACGCCGGTGATACCGCATGCACAATATGCTCTGTGTGGACAAAATTAGCCGATTTTTATGCTCTGTATGGACACTATGGACGCTGTAACACACCATGGACGGCATGTCGACTAACTTCGAATCAGAAAGTTGGGAGTTCCCTGCACAAACATCAGGGCAGGCGAATCGCTCCGGGGGCACTTAATATTTAGAAAAGATATGAAAGATTGGATTGCAGTAAATATTTTTTTTAAGCACTTCTTATTTTGGCCACCTGACTACACAAATAGAAAATTGTTGTTTTGTTCGTAGGATGATATCAAACCTGATCGATACTTATGTCCAATTAAACTAGAGAGATTCTAACTCTATATCCCACACTTCAGGCTTGTTATCTCTATACTCTTCTTAATTCCAGGAACGATTTCTTCTGCTTTTAAGTTATTAACCAAGTTAAAAATGCTTAAGGATGGGAATTTCTGAATTTGCTCAATTTTATGGTTGCCTTTTTTCTCCTTGAGGTTGATGTGAATATAGATCAAACTATAGTTGCATTTGTAGATGGATGCAAGGTAATCTGCTATTATTTCCTTATGAAAAGAATTTGATTAATCATCATCCAAATGATGATACTAATATTGAGCATAAAGGAAAATTGCATCATGGAAAAAAAGAATCTATTACTAGAAGTAGTCACTCACAAACTGGATAAAAATCCGCCAGGAGTATTCAGTATTTGTTCCGCTAATCCTATGGTCTTAAATGCAAGTTTGAAAATAGCTAAGGATAGAAGTTTATCGTTACTAATTGAATCTACATGCAATCAGGTTAACCAGTTTGGCGGATATATGAACATGACACCTACTGATTTCATTAAATATATTAAGACGCTGGCAACCAACACAGATTTCCCTGAGGAGAAAATCTACCTGGGTGGTGACCATTTAGGGCCATCATTATGGACAAATGAATCTGCTGAAACTGCAATGGCGAAAGCCAAACGACTTGTGCAGGATTACGTGCTGGCTGGATATAACAAAATTCATCTTGATACCAGCATGGCTTGCATAGATGACATTCTGCCGTTGCCTAAACAATTAATCGCCAATCGCCAAGCGCAACTTTGTCAAGTTGCTGAAGAAGCGAAAGCACATTTAGACCAAAAAAGTACACAACTACTTTATGTGGTGGGCACAGAAGTGCCCATACCTGGAGGTGCTATGAATGAATGTGATCTTCTCGAAGTAACCTCCACTAAGGAGACTATTGAAAATATCCAAATGACAAAAGAGGTATTTCATGAACATGGATTAGACACTGCATGGGAGAGAACAATCGCTTTCGTAGTGCAGCCTGGTGTTGAGTTCAGCGATACGCATGTACATGCTTTCGATAGAAATAAAGCCTCTGCGCTTTCTGAATTAATCAAAGATTACAACAATCTGGTATATGAATCCCATTCTACCGATTATCAATCGCGCATTCAATTGAAGGAAATGGTAGAGGACCATTTTGCCATCCTCAAGGTAGGACCTGCGCTCACTTTTGCCATGCGTGAAGCCATTTTTTCCCTGGCGCTAATTGAAAAGGAATTGTTATTCAAAAGGAGTGCTTCATTGTCTCATGTAACCGAAACATTAGATCAAGCGATGATAGCAAAACCGGTATATTGGGATAAATATTACAGTGGTAGTGTCACCGAGCGTGGATTCAAACGAAAATATAGTTTCTCCGATCGCTGCCGATATTATTGGTCTGAAAAACAGGTCACAAAAGCTGTCCATCTGCTTATTGATAATTTATCCAATAATTCCATTCCACTTTCACTCATCAGCCAATATCTACCCATACAGTATGAAGAGATTAGAGCTGGTGAATTATTGGTCAATCCACTTGAGATGATTTATAGCAAGGTGAATGAAATTATTAAAGATTATATATTTGCATGTAATTTGGATATCTAAATAAATCCTTTATATCGGCCATACCAATTCTCCCCTAATTCAGGTAGCCTAAAATAATCGGTCCAGGGTTTTGCGGTTTGTTCACATACTTGTGCAATTCTTTGCATTCGGGCAGGTGCTGTATGTTTTAAGAATTCATCTTTTTCCCCACCTTCTAACTCCAACGCTTCTTTCCAGATTGCTCGGCCGGCCATCACACCGCTTGCCCCCGATCGACATGCAATTTGTGATTGACGTACGAACGTTTCAAAGTCAACTCCAGCAGATAACAACAACCAAGGAATGCGGACTGCATTGCTTACAGCTTTGCATGCAGTTTCCCATTCTGATTCGCTTAACTCTTCATTGAAATTTAATGGAAATTCAAGTTTATAAAGATCTATAGGCATTGAATTGAATTTCTCTACTGCCGCGATAATGGTTTGTTTTTTTTCATCTGATGATAGCTGTTTCTTCTGCGGATCGATAGAATGTGTTAGGATTTCTAAGAATAGGGGGATGTCATATTGCACACATTGTTCGGAAATTAACCGTACAGTCTCTTCTTGAACAGCTGCGGTTTTTGACAAAGGGTGATAATAAATTAGCAGCTTGACTGCATTTGCCCCAATGCGTTTAGCCTTTTCAACACTCCAATTTTCCAGTACACGACTGACTCTCTCTGTTGAGATGCCGGAATATCCTGTTTCTTCAATGGCTAGGATTATTCCCGATTTACAGCTGATAATTGATTTGATTACTTCATGGTTTAGACCGTACTCCGGATCTAACAATAAAGCACTTGATGAATCGATTAATGATTGAACGATCTGAGCTTTTAATTCTGTTAGCATTTCGTAAGTAATACTCTCCGGCTGAGAAGGGTTCAATTGTTTGCGTAAATTGTTGCGGTGGTCAAACGCCAAAACATTAAAAACCCCTTCTTTAGATGCACAGTTCGATATCCCTAATGCTTTTCCAATAGTTATCATAATGCCATAAATTATATGACAATTTCCGACAAATGATTATTACGGTATATTAGACTTTAAATCGCTCATGAACGTACATAATTATTGTTCGCTTATGTTCATTCAATTGACTATTCAACATTAAAGTATGTATTCTATTTAATAATTAAGGAGGTTCGTTTGTTCAAGTTAAAAGAAGAAAGACAGCGGATAATTGTCAATGAAATTAAGAATAACGGCAGTGTAATGGTTGCAGATTTGGCAAAGAAATTTAATGTGTCTTGTATGACCATACGCCGAGATCTGAAGGAAATTGAAGTTGTCGAAGTGCTTAAACGCACTTATGGAGGTGCCATTTTATCCATTAAAGATAAGAATCATAGTGAACCTCCTACATTGGACCGTATGGATTTGATGAGGAAGGAAAAAAACCGCATTGCACATGCAGCAGCTGAATTAGTACACGAGAAAGAAATGATTTTCTTGGGTTCGGGAACAACCACTCTATATGTAGCGCAAGCATTACAGGAAAGAGATGACATAACTGTGGTTAGTAATGCGTTAACAATTTTAAATTACCTCGCAACCAACGGAAAGATGAATCTTATTGGAGTAGGTGGTTTTTTACGACGTAAGGAATTTTCAATGATTGGGCATTTTGCTGACAAGGTTATTTCTGACTTGCGGATGGATAAAGTGATCATGGGTATGCGTGGTGTGCATCCAAGGTTTGGCCTGACATCTGATCATCCACAAGAATTATTAACAGATCGCACGATCATGGGAATTAGCGACACAGTCATTATTGTTGCTGACCATACAAAAATCGGTCATGTTGCCACAAGTCGTACAGCACCAGTTGAAAAAGCCTCCTTGCTGATCACCAGCGTCGAAGCTCCCATAGAAATTGTAAATGCAATCATCTCATTAGGGGTTCGGGTAGAGCTTGTATGAATATGAACAAATAAAAGAGGAAATTATGGAACTTACAGAAAAAGGGATTTACACAAGAAATGAAATTCTATCGCAACCCGAGAGCTGGAAAGCAACTTTAATTCAGTTGAAGCAGGATTGGAATGGAAAACTACCTGATGTGAAAAAATATGATCATGTTATTTTTACCGGCTGTGGTTCAACGTATTATCTTTCAATTTGGGCATCACGTCTACTTCAAAAAGAATTGGGTATTTCTAGCCAAGCGCTACCCGCATCGGAATTATGGTATGCCTTACAGGAATGGACTGCGCCTTTTAAAAGGATCTTATTAGTTGCAATTTCTCGATCTGGTGAAACCACCGAAACATTGCACGCAGTAGATGAATTCCAGAAGAACAAGTGCGGCGATGTTTTGGCTGTCACTTGTTATCCAGAAAGCAAATTGGCAAAAAAACCAATAATTACTCTCTCGATCCCTGCTGGTCAAGAAGAGAGTGTTGCCCAAACGCGTTCATTTTCAAATATGATGTTGGCAGTCTTATCACTTATTAATGGCGGTATTCCCGAGGAATTACCTCAAAAAATATTTGAAAGCGCAAAATCACTCATCGACACCTATGCCAACACAGTTCAAACGATCGGCAAGGATTTCCGAAATACAAACTTCTTTTTCCTGGGTAATGGGCCATTGATTGGTTTGGCAAACGAAGCAATGCTCAAGATGAAAGAAATGTCTTTGAGTTATTCTGAAGCATTTCATTTCATGGAATTTCGCCATGGACCTATGTCGATGGTTAATTCACAAAGTTTGGTTATAGGTTTGACAAGCTCTTTGATTGATGAGTATGAACTGCCTGTGCTGAAAGATATGAAGGATCTGGGTGCAGAAATCTTGGCGATTGGTTCCAAAAAAGTTTTGAAGGTAAATGGATATGGTCACGCCATTGAATTACCCGACGATATCCCGCAGTTTTGGCAATACCCATTCTATTTACCCCTTTTGCAGTTAATGGCATATGAACGCTCCTTGTCAAAAGGGTTAAATCCTGATAAGCCCGAAAACTTGACAGCAGTGGTAGAACTCTAAATTAAGAAAGGAATTTATTCAAATGTTGAAAATTGTAACTCTTTGCGGATTTGGGATGGGCACATCATTAATGATGAAAATGGCTTGTGATGACATTCTTAATGAATTGGGCGTAAAAGCTCAAGTATACCCATGGGATTTAATGTCATTTAAGGGTGGTGAACCTGTGGATATCATCATCTGTGGGGATGATATGGAACCACATCTCAAAGATGTTGAGGCGACGGTATTACTCTTAAGAGACATAACCAATAATGATGAGATGCGGCAAAAATTAATTCCAATTTTGAGGGAGAAAGGAGTATTGCCTATGGAAAATAAATAACCATATCGTTTATTAAAATTTATCAATTTTAAACCGGAGGTTAAAATGCAAGGGATATTAGATTTTTTAGTTGAATTCTTTGGAACACCAGCGATCGTCCTTGGGGCAGTATCTTTTATCGGTTTGTTGGTGCTGAAGAAAAGCGCGCAAGAAGTGTTCTCTGGAACATTGAAAGCCATTATCGGCTATTTGATAATGCAGATTGGTATTGGGGCGATATCAGGATCTCTGTCGCCTATGAACACAATATTCGGTAAGGCTTTTAATGTTGAGTCCTTCTTCGCATGGGATGAACCGCTAGTTGCTGCAACTGCACCAACACTGGGCACAGCAACAGCTTATATATTGTTTTTTGGTTTTCTTTTAAATATCGTTTTCGCAAGGATCTCACCCTTCAAGTATATATATTTGACTGGACACCATTTGTGGGTACATGCTGGTGAGATCGCAATACTGCTTTGGTCGTTTGGTCTTGCTGGGGTACCTCTCATCGTCATAGGCTCCATTATCGCGGGACTTTACTTTGTTTTGTCTCCCGCCTTATCAGCCAAATTCATGAAAGAACTCACTGGCAAAGAAGATTATGTTATTGGGCATGGAAATAACTTTAAGTATTGGGTATCACTGAATGTGGCGCGGTTGTTTGGGCCAGGTAAGGGAAATACCGAGGATACAGACGCTAAAGGGCTAACTTTCTTACGAGATATGGCAATATCGCTGTCCCTTATTATGTTGCTAATTGCTCTGCCTGCCACATTACTCGTCGGACCAGGATGGGTTGAAGAAAACCTTAGCAACGGCCAGAATTACCTCTTATATTCATTATTGCTGGCATTAAGATTCACCGGGGGCGTGATCGTTTTGCTTCAAGGTGTACGTATGCTTATTGCTGAGTTAATTCCGGCCTTTAAAGGTATCTCAACAAAGCTTGTGCCTGGTGCAATTCCTGCTCTTGATGTGCCGGTCCTTATTCCTTATGGAACGACGGCTTTAATGATTGGAACTGTCATCGGAACAATTTCGCAAGTGATCGCGATTATAGGCTTAAACGCAATAGGCTGGGCAGTTCCACTTCCCAGCATGATAGGTTCCTTCTTTGGAGCTGGCATGATCGCTATCGTTGGGAATAAATATGGCGGACCTAAGACTGCTTATATCGCGGCATTTGTCGAAGGGATTTTTGCTACTTTCTTGAAAAGCCTGGCATATCAGTTTGGCATGTTCGGCGATTTAGCCTCTATAGGTGCTGTAGGTGTGGCTCCAAGTTCATCAGATACCTTATTAATGGGCAATATCGCATATTTAATAAAGATGGTGCTTGGCTTAGTTGGATGATAAAGAGTATTTAACAGAATATTGATGGTTTAATAACTTCACAAGCGGGAAATCTTAATAAAATGATTTCCCGCTTTAATATAGAAAATGAATTGAGGTAAAAATGTTAGCCAAAAAATATATCGAGCACGCTTACAAATTATTGGATGAAATTCAAGAAATAACTTTACCGAACATCGAAAAGGCAGCGGAGCTCATTGTGGATGCGGTCGAGAATGGGCATACTATTTATGCTTGGGGTGGACCCCATTCATCCCTACCAGTTCAAGATATTTATGAACGAGCTGGTGGCCTTGCAATTTTAAATTGTATAATCACACCTGGCTTAACTTATGAAGTTAATCCAATAAAGGTTGGTATGTACCTTGAACGTATAGAAGGTTATGGCAGTTTCTTCTTTGACAAAATAGGCGCAGAGAAAGGCGATGTTATCATTCTGGTTTCCACATCTGGTCGCAATCCCTTTCCCGTCGAAATGGCGATATCAGCAAAGAAAGCTGGACTCATAATAATAGGAATGACATCAATGAAATACTCTCAAGAAGTTGAATCACGTCATTCCTCTGGAAAGAAGATGTTTGAGTTATGTGATGTGGTCCTTGACAATAGAGCAGAGCCGGGTGAAGGCTTTATGGAATATAAGGGGATTCCTCAAAAAGTAGGTCCTACCTCTGGCTGGACAGGTATTGTCATTTTACAATCGCTGATGGTTGAAGTAGCGCAGTTGATGGCAGATAGAGGCATTACACCACCTGTTCGCTTTGCAGGCAATATGCCTGGACAGGAAGAGTATCGCAAGAAAATCTTCGAGCTATTAAGTAAAAATTCTACAAAATTCGGTGCATTAAAATCATACACAAAAGATGATGCGCTTAAAATAAAAAAATGAAGACTCAGATTGTTATTCAAGGCGGGGAAATCTATACCCCCTTCAATATTTTTTCACCCGGGTTAATTTATATTAATGATGGAAAAATAACAGGTGTTGAAAGAGGAACTGTAATTGACAACAAAATAAATAGGGGTGATATTGTTGATGCAACAGGATTAAAAGTAATCCCGGGTTTTATAGACTCACATGTCCACGGACGTGATGGCTTTAACTTTGGAGATAGTGTCGAATCTACCAGCCAAATGTTGGTAAATATGGCTAAAACAGGAGTTACAGGGGTATTACCCACCATTGGGGCTAAACCAAAGTTCGAGCAAATCTTGGAGAGCATCAAAAATGTTATTGTCGTAAAAGAAAAATCGAAAATAGGCGCGAGAATTCTAGGAATCCACATGGAAGGGCCCAGTTTCTCGAAAGATAAAGTCGCCCGTGGTTCACAACCGGTTCAATTCCTCATAGAACCTCGCCTTGGTGATTTGTATAAGTTTATTGAAGCAGCAAAAGGCCAAATTAAAAAAATTTCTATCGCCCCAGAATTGGATGGAGCTCTTGAATATATAAAAGAGGCAAGTAAGTTAGGAATTATTGTATCCGCAGGACATTCAATGGCCTCATATGAAGAAGCGATGCTAGCTGTCTCATATGGATTAAATTGTGCAACCCATTCATTTAATGGCATGATGCCTTTTCACCATCGGGAACCTGGTTTAATCGGTGCGATATTGACATGCGATGAAATAAATGCTGAGTTCATCCCTGATGGACAACATATATCTCCTGTGGCAATTAGATTACTTCTTAGATGCAAGGGATTGAACAATTTGCATGCTGTTTCAGACAATACAATTTATGCAGGGTTACCCAATGGCGAGTATAAAGATAAAGAAAAAGACCGTGTGGTTATTAAGGAAGAGTTTAGGGCTTATGTAAAAGGTGGAACTCTTGCGGGGAGTGTTTGTCCTTTGAACTATGGTTTGAAGATTCTCGTTTATGAAGTGGGGTTGGCCTTACAAGATGCATTAAAACTTTTTTGTGTAAACCCGGCAAAATTAATTGGAGCTTATGACTATAAAGGAAGCATTGAACCAGGAAAAGATGCGGATATCCTCATAGTTGATGATAATTTTAATATTCACAAGGCATTCATTAATGGGGAATTAGCATATGAAAAAAATAGGAATTACGAATGAGACTTATTGACGTCTTATCAAAGAATTCCATAGGATTGGATGAGCCCGCAGTTGATTGGGAAGAAGCTGTGCAATTAGCAGGTAAATATATGATTAATAATCATGGGATTAAGGAAAGGTATATCACAGCCATGATTAACGCAGTCAAATCCATCGGACCTTACATGGTTGTAGCGCCCGGCATCGCAATAGCTCATGCCAGACCAGAGGATGGAGCAAAGAAAATTTGTATCAGTATTGTTCGCTTGAAGAATCCTGTAAAATTTGGCTCGAAAAACAATGATCCGGTGGATTTGATTTTTGGCTTGGCGGCCAAGGATCATGATTCACACATAGGGGTGCTTCGTGGGTTGGCCAGATTGCTGCAAAATAAAGGAGCAATAGAAGAAATTAGGCGTGCCGACAATACCAACGAAGTTTATTCACTTATTCAAGCCTTAGATGTTTGAACAATATAAATTGAAAAATGAGGCTGGTATATTTGACAGCCATTTTTAGATTACCTTGAACGCTATTAATTTTTAAAAGTGAGAAGTTAAATAATTAATAGTTGGATAAAGTGTTACAAAAAGGGGGCAGTGATACATCCATGGTTACAGAAAATTTGACCTCTAGCTTACATATTATTGAGTCGTCAACACAATACATCGATAATTATGTTGACTGAGTCGCCTTTCCTCTTGTGGGTGATACTATGAAAGCGTCCCTGCCCGTTTGCTAAACTTGAAGTAACTGACGAACAAGTTTAGAGAAGGAGGAACGCTTATGGTCCCATTTTATCTTGGAATTGACCTGCATCTCAAGCGCACATTCATGGTATTGATGAATGCCAAAGGAGAAGTGGTCGACAAACAACGCATATCCAACCAAGAAATAACAAATTATCTTCAAGAAAAAGTACCCCAAGAGACCTATGCGGTGCTGGAAGCCACCCGCAACTGGCCATTCATGTATGATCTGCTGCAAGAACATGTCCAGCAAGTGGATCTGGTGC
>JAUYCC010000081.1 GCA_030692365.1 Pelolinea sp.
ATCTGGTATCTTTGTATATGGGTAAGCTGTGTGTATATTCGCATGAGTGCTCCTTTGATTTGGTTGTCGGAGAGGTACCCATCTTACCGCAGCTTACCTCTCTTTGACCTTCAAAGTTGCACTTGCTAGTTGAATTCGCCACCTGTTATAAGTACTAAAGGTGTGCTTGCAGGACAGAGATAAAGAGACAGTGGCGGAATTGCGCCGCCAGACCGTTGACCAATGGATGGAAGAGTAATCCGGATTAAAGATAATTATGGACCCCAATTTTATTAAATAATTTGACGAAAAAATGATGCGGGTTGGCGCGCAAGCAGCCAACACTGAGGAAGCCATTAAACTGCTGGGCGCGATGATGGCGCGGGAAGGCTTTGTGGAAGAAGCCTATTGGGAGGATGTTTATAAACGTGAGCAGACCTTCCCGACCGGATTGCCCACCCAGCCGGTGGCAATTGCTATTCCGCATGCCGACCCCGACCGGGTGATCAAAAGCGGCATCGCCATCGCGGTGTTCAGCCAACCGGTCAAGTTCCGCATCATGAGCTCCAACGAGCCGGATGAACTGGATGTGCCGGTGGTGCTTATGCTGGCGCTGAAGGATTTTAAACAGCAAACCGCGGTCATCCGCGACCTGCTGACCCTTATCCAGTCGAAAACGATAATCACGGATATTTATAAGGCAGTCTTGCCCAGAGAAATCTATCAGGTGATCCGGCAAGGCGCCGGAAAATAAATAAGTATGGTGCTATTTCAATAATGTAAGAAATTGATATACCTCTTTCTTAAGGGTTATCTTTTTTAAAATCCTGGCAAAAAGCACCTATCGCAGCCAGCACCACAGGCATGCTCTATTACTGGAGGGTCAGATCGATCAATAGCTACGGCCAAAAAGGCAGCTGGTCACCATATCGATATTTCAAAGTAATTCCGTATTTTGGCAGATCATGAAAAAAGCTCGAACTAAAAGAAATAGCTTTTATTAATTTCATCTGGAAAAGTGTAAATAACAAAGTATTGGAAATAAATAGAAAGTTCAGACCCGAAAGGTTTTCAATACCCTCTGGCATATGCATAAAATCCGAATAGCAGTGATATATAATCGATTTGGATTGTTTGTACTTACCTAAAAAATTTGATGGTTTCCATTTTAATTAGTCCTCAGGTTATCAGAGGATCGACGGGCTTTTTTTTTATTGATGGCAACAAATAAATAAAAAACTTTCGGTATTGAAATGGCGAAAAACACCTGTAGGTCATGAGTAGAGAGAGACTATGAAACCTTACAAACTGCCCCGATGGTTTTTCCTGATATTTCTCGCGGTGATATTGCTGTTAGTGGTTGGGGGAACATGGTTTTTTATTGCGCAGCGTGAATTATTACAAAAAAACGCGGAAAATAATTTACTGTCAATCGCGCAGAGCAAGGTGGACCAAATCGCTTCATGGCGCCGGAACCAGGTTGCTGAGGGGCGTGAACTGATGACCAGCCTGTTTTTTATTCAGGGCGTAGCGGATTGGCTGGAGTCAGGTAACCCGGAAAATACCCAAATGATCCTTGCGCGTTTCAAGTCTTTGCAGGACCATTATGGATATTTTGATGTCCTGCTGGTAAGTCCGCAAGGTCAGCCGCTATTAAGCCTGAATAACGACTTAGCCCCACTTGATATCGAAACTTCTAATACGTTAAAAGAGGCGATGGCAAGCGGAGAATCAATGCTGACTGACCTTCATATCAACGAGAAGGTCCAATCCCCGCATATCTGTGTGATAGCGCCTTTAATAATCCGGTTGGATGGAAAACAAACGCAGTTGGGCGCGGTTATTTTAATCAATGACGCCCGCGATTTCCTGTATCCGCTGATCCAATCCTGGCCGACACCCAGCAAAACTGCAGAGACATTACTGGTTGAGAGGGATGGGGACGAAGTATTATTTTTAAATGACCTTCGCCATCAGGCGGATACTGCGCTTAAAATGCGGATCAGTTTATCTGAAACCAATGTTCCCGCGGTGAAAGTCATTCTGGGCGAAAAGGGTATCGTGACCGGTTTGGATTACCGCGGCGTAGAGGTACTCTCAGCATTGATGCCTGTGCCGGACTCCCCCTGGTTCATGGTCGCCAAGGTGGATACTGCCGAGGCGCTTGCGGTCTGGCGCACCAGCGCTACCCTGATCGTTGCCCTGCTGCTGGGATTTATTGGAACCATAGCCGGGACGGCGGTTGTGTTTTGGCAGCGGGATGAGAAAAGACATTATTTCAATCTGGCTGCCGCAAAAGACGCGCATCGCGAAAGCGAAGAGCGGTTCCGAAAACTTTATGAACAATCCCCTGGCCCTTATCAATCGCTTGACATTAAAGGAAATATTATTGACGTCAATAACGCCTGGCTGGCAGAATTGGGCTATGAGCGCGAAGAGGTCATCGGTAAGTTGTTTTGGAATTTCCTCGTGGATGACCAAAAACCTTTATTCGAGGAACATTTTCAAAAATTCAAAGCAGAAGGCAAGACCAATGCATGTGATTTTGATTTAAAGCACAAGGATGGCAGCCTGATCACAGTCTCTTTTGACGGGCGGGTTGGGTATGATGAAAAGGGTAATTTCCTGCGAACGCATTGCATTTTCACCAATATTACTGAACGCAAGAAGGTCGAAAAGGAATTGCTGCGCCGGACAGAACAAATTTCAATTATTAATGAAATGGGGCAGGCACTGGCACAGACGATGGACCTGGATGGTATTTTTCATCTGGCCTACCATTTTTTGGGCGAGCTGGCTGACCGTCCGAATTTCGGAATATCACTGGTTAATTTTTCCAATCAAACCCTGGCGGCTGCTTTCCTGAATTCTGATGGTAATGAAATGGATATCAGTCAATTACCACCTCTGCCAATAAATCATAAAAAAATTACCGGTCGCAGTGGGGCAATCAACAGTGCCAAACCGGTAATAATCGATGACCTGGAAGCGGAAATCGCCAATGCCAAAACCGCGGTTATAGTCGGCAGTAATGTCCATCCAAAATCCGCGCTTTACGTTCCCATGGTGGTGGATGGCAAAGTGATAGGCCTACTGGAAGTGCAGAGTTACAAAAAAGCGGCTTATGACACAGAAAAAGCGGAGCTTCTGGGGACTGCGGCAAACGCAATCGGGTTGGCAATAGCCAACAGCCGCCTTTTTCAAAACCTTAAATTGCAATCCACCGCGCTGGACGCGGCCGCCAACGCGATTGTGATCACTGACCTGGACGGTACCATAGAATGGGTTAACCCGGCCTTCTGTGAATTAACTGGTTATCCGGTGGAGGAATGTCTGGGGCGTAATCCGCGCGAGTTGGTAAGGTGGGGGCTCACCAAGGTATCTGTTTATAAGGAATTGTGGGACACCATCCTGGCCGGAAATGTTTGGCGCGGGACGTTGATCAACCAGCGCAAGGACGGCAGCCTGTATACCGAAGAACAAACCATTACACCCATGAAGAATGAGCGGGGCGAAATTATCCAGTTTATCGGGATAAAACAGGATGTCACAGAGCGCGATCAGCGCGAACGCGAACTGGAGGTAATTTTCAATATCAGCGCGGCACTGCGCACTGTAGCCACACGCGAAGAAATGCTGCCAGTTCTGCTGGAGCAGATGCTTGAACAGCTGAAAATTGAAGGCGCCACTATGGAAATCCTCAATCCTGCAAACGGCGAATTGAAGGTTGAATTGGGCTGCGGAGTATGGGCGCCCATGACAGGAAAAATCATCCCAGCGGGAAAAGGGCTTTGCGCGCAGGTACTAAAGACACGTAAACCTTATTTGAATAACAAGGTCGATGGTGACTCGGATATTTTCATGCCTGAGTTATTTGCAGGCTGCCATGCGGCTGCCTGTGCGCCATTGAAGGTTCAAGACCAAATCATTGGATTATTATGGATTGGCAGCAAACGAGTACTGGACGATAAGGATATTCGCCTGCTTTCTTCTGTGGCGGATATTGCCGCCAATGCTATCCACCGCACGTCGCTGTATGAACAAACGCTAAACAAGGTGCGCCAGCTTGACACCTTGCGTACTATTGACCAGACTATCAACAGTAGCCTGGACCTGCGCGTGACCCTGGGGGTTATCGTCAAGCAGGCACCGCAAATCATCCCTATTGATGCTCTGGCGGTTCTCATCTATAACAAGCGAACATTAAACCTGGATTACGCTGCCGGCAGTGGATTTAGATCAAAGGCTATTGCAGAATCGAGCGTTCGTATCGGCAGCGGTCTGGCAGGGAAAGCGGCACTGGAGCGGCGGATGATGAGCGTTACGGATCTGCAAGGTTCTCCTGATGTATTTACGCGTAAAGCTCTGGTTGAAAAAGAAGGTTTTAATTCATACCATGCCGCCCCATTAATTGTGAAAGGTAAAATTCAGGGCGTGTTGGAGGTTTTTCATCGAACGCCATTTAAACCAGATGAAGAGTGGCTGGAAGTACTGGGAGCGTTGGCAACACAAACGGCAATCGCGATCGATAACAGTGCCATGTTCACAGACCTGCAGCGGTCAAACTTTAACCTGACCCAGGCGTATGATGAAACCATTGAAGGATGGGCCAAGGCGCTGGAGCTGCGGGACCTGGAGACTGAAGGCCACGCCAGGCGCGTGACGGATAAGACACTGGTATTGGCGCGCGCGATGCGAATTAAAGATGAGGAGATTGTGTTTCTTACCCGGGGAGCGTTATTGCATGATATCGGAAAAATGGCCATCCTGGACGAGGTGTTAAACAAGCCGGGCGCGCTATCAGATGAGGAATGGGAAATGATGCGCGCGCACCCGAAGATCGCCTATGACCTGCTCTATCCGATTAAGTATCTGCGCTCTGCGTTGGATATCCCGTATTGCCACCATGAAAAATGGGATGGCAGCGGCTATCCGCGGGGATTAAAGGGAGAAGAAATCCCTCTTTCCGCGCGGCTGTTCGCGGTGGTGGATGTGTACGACGCATTAACCAGTGACCGCCCGTACCGCAAGGCCTGGGAAACAGAGAAGGCGTTGGCTTATATTCGAGAGCAGTCCGGCCACCACTTTGATCCGCGGGCAGTGGAATTGTTTATTAAATCTAATAAATCTTAAAGCTGTAATTTATATTAACTAGGCTCACAACCCTTTAAAGGTGATCTGGTACTGAAAACCGTAGCCAGCCTCTTTGGCAAGTTTTTCAATCTGCCCGCGCACGGCTTTGAAATCAAACTGGTACTCATATTTCTTGCCAAATTGCTGTGATTGCTGCTCAATCACCGAATTCTGCTGGCCGCCTTTGCCGGTACTGTAGCTTTCAGTTTTAAACCCCATACCCGCGTCCATGCCGGAGGAAGCTTCTTTTAACATCTCGGCGAAATGGACCATTTTTTCCTGATCATCAATCCGGAATTTGGCCTGGTAGGTGAGCTTTTGTTTGGATATGAAGGTCTTTCGCTCAGCGACCGTGAATGACAAATCGCAGGAGCCTTTCTTCTCTTTGAAATCCGCCGGGATGCTTTTGGTGTATTCCTGAACTGATTGAAGTAAATCCATGATCACCTCTTTTAGTGTAATTTTGACCTTTGTTCCTCAACGGTCACAATGTAATTTATAAGACATATTTCGCGAAAAGTAAATAGCAATTAAATGATGGAAGTTGATGGTTGTAATCAGGGTGACAGCGAAAAAGAAATAGAGAAGATGTCATCCTGAGGGAGCGCAGCGACCGAAGGAACTTGGTTATGTTTTGTGGGTACTGTAGGGATCTTGGCTGCTCTTCGGGTACTGATGGGATCTCGGATCAAACAATACAAGAACCTTGGAATTCAAGCCGAGATTCTTCGCTTCGCTCAGAACGACATAAAAATTATATTTAGTTAGATAAAATAATTAAATGAAAGAATACTTTGTTTACATTATGACCAATAATTCAAAAACACTTAATATAGGTGTCACTGATGATTTGATCAGAAGAGTAGCAGAACACAAGCAAGGGATAATAAAAGGCTTTACCTCCAAGTACCTTATTAAAAAGCTTGTTTATTTTGAATCAGGTAGAGATATTAATGAAGCGCTTTACAGGGAGAAGCAAATCAAAGGTTGGCTTAGAAAAAAGAAAGTCGCGTTGATCGAACAGGAAAATCCGGAGTGGAAGGATTTAAGCGAGGATTGGTTTAAATGACCATCATAAATAGATAATCCTTGGGGACTCAATTTTTCTTAAAAACCGTTGTAATTTAGGCCGAGATTCTTCCCCACCCCACGCTATGCCCTGGGCAGATGCGCTGCCGCTCTGGGCAGGCGCCCCTGATGGCGCTCAGCATGACAAAATGGACTTTTTTGACAGCCCTTCATTTTCAGGAAAACTCAACCCACCAGGAACAAGATCATACTTCAGGCGAATAACCACATGCACCCTCTTCGAATTTGTTGCTATAAATGAAATGAATTATAAATAGATTTATCTCACCCTTAATAACAGGAGCAAAATATGCAGTCCCCAAAAATCTTTGTTACCCGCCGGATACCGGAAAAGGGATTGAATATGTTAAGGAAGGAATGCGCCGTGGAGGTTTGGCCGGGGGAATTACCGCCAACGACTGATGAATTATTGACAAATGTGACAGGCGTCGAAGGAATTCTGAGTTTGCTGACAGATAAAATTGACGCGGCAGTGATGGACGCGGCCGGACCCGAGTTGAAAGTGATCAGCAATTACGCGGTGGGATATGACAACATTGATATCGCCGAAGCCACACGGCGCGGCATCGCGGTGGGCAACACTCCCGGCGTGCTGACCGAAGCTACCGCGGACCACACCTTCGCACTGCTGATGGCAGCCGCGCGGCGGGTTGCGGAAGGCGACCGGCAGGTGCGCGCGGGTAAGTGGCATACCTGGGAGCCGATGGGGCTGCTGGGCGCGGATATCCATGGGGCGACGCTCGGTTTGGTTGGGTTCGGGCGCATTGGGCAGGGAGTGGCGCGCCGGGCAGCGGGCTTTGGCATGCGAATACTATTTTACGATCCAAATTTTCCTGAAGGAAGACAAAAAGAGACTGGCGCGAATTCGGTGGATTTGGAACAGTTGTTGAGGGAAAGCGATTTTGTCAGCATTCATGTACCGCTATCCGACCAAACACGGCGGCTGTTCAATCAGGTAACTTTTAACAAGATGAAGCCGAGCGCTATCCTAATCAACACTGCCAGGGGCGGCGTAGTGGACCACAGCGCATTATATGACGCTCTGAAGAACGGGAGTCTGGCAGCAGCCGGACTGGACGTCACAGAGCCAGAGCCTCTCCAGATGGACAGCCCCTTGCTGACGCTTGATAATCTTATTATCACGCCCCACATCGCCAGCGCCAGCCGAACCACCCGCGAGCGCATGGCGGTGATGGCAGCGGAAAACCTGCTGGAAGGCTTTAAAGGGAATAAACTGCCCAACTGCGTGAACCCGCAGATTTATCAGAGCTAAATTGGGTCCGACCAATGTCGGCGAGGGCAATACCCTGTTCGCGGGCGATACGCTGGATGGGTCAGGCAGTCATACCCTGACTACCAGCATTAATTTGCCTGGCGGACCGAGCAGCAGCCTGAGCACCAGCAAGGTTTGCGGCACGCCTCCGCCTCCTCCGCCTCCAGTACCCGGCGGCGGGGTCATCCCGGTGACGGGCGAATTGAGCGAGCCGGCGGCGCCGGTGGCCCAACTAGCCATTGATCATCCCGGTAACTGGTTTGGATCTCAATCTCCAGCTGGCCGGACTGCAGAAACTGTTCATGTATATGGGGCTGATGCTCTTTGGCATCACCATGATGTTGGAAGGGTTTGACAGAAGACGCAACAAATAGGAGGGCTTTGGTCGCCCCGCTTATAACCAGCTCGCCTTTCGGCGAGCTGGTTTATTAATTGAAAATTTCTTTTAATATTCCCTCACCCCCTGCCCTCTCCCGCATACCCCTCATTAGCGACATGAAATCGCCGAATTCGGCGTACACCGCGCTGCGCTCTGTGCAAGTGCCTCCGCCCTTTGCTCATACAAAGGGCTACGGCGGGAGAGGGAGATATACTCCTCGCCCCGAAGGGGAGAGGCTATAGCGCAGAGCATTTTTTTGCGTGGTGCGGGGTGAGAGAGTGTTGTGTTGGCTAATCAGATTGGTATTTGGACGAACTTGTGGAAATTATTAGAGAAATATTAATTCTCTCCAGAACTCTTGACATAATAAACATGATAAATATAATAAGAATTATCAGATTACTTAATTCATCTGACTCTCTCCTTAAGAAAAGCCCGGAAACGGGCTTTTTTCTTTAAACAGAACAGCCCACTGATAGGGTGGACTGTTCTGATGAAAAGGAGGGTTTTCCGGATTGGCGAATTTATATCCAGCCGCGCAGCTGCATGGCTTTCACAACCCTGGCGATGGCGACCATGTAGGCCGCGTCGCGCATGTAGACTTTTTCATTAAGTGACATCTCCAGCACCGCGTGGAAGGCGCTGGTCAGAATGTGGTCTTCCTTCTGCAGCACTTCCTGCTTCGGCCAGTAGTAATTCATATCGTTCTGGACGGATTCGAAATACGAAACGGTCACACCGCCGCTGTTGCACAGAAAATCGGGGATCATGAAGATGCCTTTGGCTTTAATAACCTCGTCCGCATCGGGGGTGGTGGGTCCGTTGGCGCCCTCGGCGATGATTTTCACGCGGCTGCTGATGGACTGCACTGTCTCAATATTGATCTGCCCTTCCAGCGCGGCCGGGATGAGCACATCCACATCCTTGCTGATCCAGGCGCCGGCGTCTTCAATCGCATACCCGGCATCCTTCGCTTTTTGCTTGTTGATCGAGCCGTACTGGTCGGTGATGCTCTGCAGGAAAACGGGATCAAAATCCTTTTCCTTGCTGACTGTGTACGATTGCCGGTCGTCGCGATCCCAGTAAGAGACGCAAACCACCTCACCGCCCAGCATTTCCCTGAAAGCGATGGCGGAATATTGCGCCACATTGCCAAAGCCCTGGATGGCGGCGCGGGATTTCTTGCCGTCCATACCCAAGTGTTGCATGGCTTCGCGGACAGTGTAAATAACGCCGTAACCGGTGGCTTCGGTGCGGCCGAGTGAACCGCCGCCGCCGACAGGCTTGCCGGTGATCACACCGGGAGTGTATTCACCGGCGAGTTTGGAATATTCATCCATCATCCAGCCCATCATCTGCGGGGTGGTGCCCACATCCGGCGCGGGCACATCCAGGCGCGGGCCGATGTTTTTCCACATCTGCTGCACCCAGCCGCGCACCAGGCGTTCTTTTTCGCCGTTGGAGAGCGTGGAAGGGTCAACAATTACGCCGCCCTTGCTGCCACCGAGCGGGATATCCACGACCGCACATTTCCAGGTCATCCAGGTGGCCAGCGCGCGGACGGAATCTACTGTTTCGGCAGGGTGAAAGCGCAGGCCGCCCTTGCAGGGGCCGCGTGAGTCATTGTGCTGGACACGGTAGCCTTGAAAATTCTTCATGCTGCCGTCATCCATCCTGACCGGGATGCGGAAGTGAAACTCACGCATCGGCCAGCGCAGGTAATCCCTGACAGATGGATCAAGCTTTAACTGATCGGCGACTTTGTCAAACTGGAATTGCGCCATTTCAAAAGGATTAATGGAAGCTGACATAAAATTCCTCCGCGACTTTCATGTTCATGTAACTGTAAGTTTTGTTTTATTCCTTAAAATTGCCTTTAATCAATGCGGTGATTTCCTCAACCGCTGCCGCTTCATCCGGGCCTTCCACGGCAATCTGAATCTTGTATCCGCTATACACGCCCAATGCGAGAATTTTCAAGATGCTTTTCGCGTTGACATACCCGGATTCGCTTGTGAGATTGCGAACCTGGATATTGCTCTGGAACCGGTTCGCTGCCCGTACAAACAAATCTGCGGGGCGCGCGTGCAGCCCCTGCTCACTTTTGACCGTAAGTACCGCTTCAATCATGGCTCCCTCCTCGGGCTTGGGTCAAATTGATGCATTTTTCGCGTGTCGCCATCAATTTCGATGAATCACAAATTTGATTTACGCTACAGTGATTATAGGATAAGCGCTCTGATTTTGTTTGCATTTGTTATGTAATAGCTACTTATGACAATAATAAACTAATTATTGGAAAATAGCTTAAAAAAGGTGATTATTTCTTAAGAACAAGCGAAATTTCAGACCGACTCAGGCAATTTTGGCAGCCACTGCCATAGCGTTTGAATGATATCAGACGGATGGGCGGACTGGCGTATCCTTTCCATAAACATTGGAAACTGGATGAGTTCATTAAGCTGAAACAGGGAAGTAAGGTGCGAATTGTCATCTGTCGCGCCCAGCACAAAGATCAAGTCAATATCCGGGATGCGCTGGTCTTCAAAATGAAACGGGGTGTTTAGTTTTAGAAGGCTGATGCACAATTCATTTACGCCGTCTGTGGGTTTGGCGTGCAGGAGAAGAACCCCGGAACCCATATACATATAAAAACCATGATTCTCAATCAGGTCCACCATGGCTTCAATATAGCGCGGTTGGATGCAGCCGCCCTTGATCAACGGCAGGCTGGCGCTGGTTACGATATCCTGCCAGCGTTCGGCTTTTTCAAGGAACACCACATGCGGCAGCTTGACCAGATCCACCAGGGAGTTTTGCTGATTGAGGTCGCGCAGCTTGCGGCGATTGCGCGAGTGGCTTTTTTCCGCGATCCAGCGTTGGATGCTTTTAATATCTTCCACTTCAAGAAACGGGCTGACCTGGATAACCGGCAGTGGGGCATTCTCTATGGGCAGCGTACTGAGGATGACCTCGCCATTAATGTTATCTTCCGGTATGCCGTCGAAGGTGTTGAGGATCTGGGTGATCTTGAGATTGGGAAATTCAAATTCCAGGCGGGATTTGAGCAGCGAGCTTTTGGAGCGTACGCCATCGTTGGCAATGACGGCCGTCAGGCGGGAATCCTCTTCGGTTCGCAGCCGCTCCAGCGCGGAAAGCAGATACATGGCGATATAACCAATCTCTTCCGGAGGGATGGGCAGGCCGATCTCATTTTCCAGGATAAATACACTGCTTTCAGCAACCCGGTAAATTTGAGCGTATTTTTCCTGCAAGGTATTGAGGTAGGCATTACGGATAGGAATGTGGTGTTTAAGACGAAAAACCGCGTAATCCAGGTGGTTTGAGAGTTCATTTAGCAGCAATTCGTCAATTTTTATCATCGGGTGTAGGCGCATGGAACAGATGTTGATCAATTCCTGGGCCAGTTTTACGCTGCTCTGTGACGCGCCGGGATTTTTTTCCGCGTCCTGAGAATCCAGATTGATTGGCAGGTCCAGTTTGCTGCTCTTGATCAGCGCTGCGATGATCTCTTTTTCCTTGTCATTCAGCTTGCAGCGATATTGCTTTTCTACCTGGTAGGCAATGGCCTGAGAGGCTGAATACTCTTCGCTGGCCAGAATTTCTTCATCCACCGGGCTGTTAATCTGAAGACCGTTAAGTGCTGCCTGAATTGTGATAGCAAGATAGACCATGATCTCCACCTGGGAGACTCCCGACATTTTCACCCCCATATTTTCTTCAATGTAATGGATAAGTTTACGCGCGAAGAAAAGGTCAAGCTTTTCCATAAACCGGCTGAAACGCGCGGAGACGGGAAAGCCCGAAAACCTGTTATGTTCAAGGAAAAATCGCGATAACGCATACCAGGCTTCATCGCCCAATTCCTCACGCAGCAAGCGCGTCAGTGCAAAACGGCGGGATTCCTCGGTACCTTCAATCCACAAACCTTTGGCTGATCGCCGCAATAATTTGATGTGGTACCCCTCTAGCCAGGCTTCAATTTCGCAGATATCTTTAAAAAGCGTGGAGCGTGAGAACTCTTCCACCTCTGCCACGTGTTTGGCTGTCAGCGGCGCTGCGGTGGTCAGAAGATAAAGGAGGATGATGCGGGCACGCTGTTTTCTGGAAAGGACAATATCGCATCCATCCATCGTATTAATCTTTTCCAGCAAGTCACTTTTAATCTGCTGTGATGCGACCACCTCAATGCCGTAGCCCGGCCGGTTGATGAACTCAATGCTATAGCACTGCAGCCACGAACGGGCGACATCCATGTTGTAGCGGATGACCCGGGGGGTGAGGGAAGTCTTTTCGGCGAGTTCATTGAGCGTGCTTTTGCCGGGCGCGTTGAGAAGCACGCGGATGATATTCTGCTGGCGGATATTGATCTCAGGTGTGAGGAGGGCCATTAATTAATTCTATCATGCTTGGTATCTTATTGTCACAATCACTTAAGGCAATACTCACACTACTGATTTCAA
>JAUYCC010000087.1 GCA_030692365.1 Pelolinea sp.
AATGTGCTGCAGGAGTGGGAACGGGTCTACAATTTTGTCAGGCCGCATGCATCTCTGGACAACTTGACACCCTACGAGTATATTCAGTCTCACTACCCTAAGTGTTTACCCCAAATGTCTCATATGTATTGAACTTATACAATCGCTTGAAATGGATAATCATTAATGCTAAAATGACATCAGAGGGAAGTAACATTGATCCTCTATCCCACTTCCGCGAACATCAATTTTTCAATTGTCTCAATTTTTTCTGAAAGGAGGCGTATCAGGGTAAACAAAGAAGATATGTCAAGTTTTCAGTCCGTGTTTTGAAAACTCATGGACAGACTCCAACAAAACCTGGTAGGTCATCGGTTCAAAGAAGTCGATTGAATTAGAAAGGCAGGTTGAATATGATCGCGAAATGCCCGTTCTGTGATGAGTATTTTGGAGCTAATCTTCTTGAAATGCACATGAGCCTCTGTGAAAAGAAACACAAAGAAATCTCCAGCCCATTCATCTGTTCCAAATGTAATAAAGTTTTTACAGATGAACATGCATACCTGAAGCACAAAAAAACTCTTCACAAAGAAGTTGTAAACGACTTGTTCAGGCAATAATTTACAAACTGAACAATAGTCTGCTACTTCGATTTTTGGGTTTGATAAATTATTGAAGATATTTTTCCATAATCCTGTAAATTTATTTTCCAATTTCAAGTCTTACGAGAGCAGAGTCCGTAAAATCAGTTCGGAGTATTTCTTCTGGTCAGCCGAAAGGCACACAGCCATCTGGTTTCTGTTTGTGTTTTCAGAATAATTTCTGTTCCACCTGCGGTCAATGACTGTCATTCCGCGTGTATATTCTCCTGTCGTCTCAACAAATACCTGGTAATTTTCAAATTGGCCAATCGATGGGTTGATCGCAATCGCGACCGTAAGTAAATCAGGCGGCGCGACCGCGCCCTCTCCCATGGAGTACTTCCTTCTGGAACCCTCCGCCATTTCTATGGTTTGCTTTATTAATTTAGCGGCCATATCACACCAGGGTTTATCCGCGGCAGTTTCAATTTGCTCGATTTCTGTCCGGTTTATCTGCCCCCCGTGCCAGAGGGGATCCAGCGGTACCATCATTTTTGGCAGATCGCTGTCAAATACAATTTTCGCGGCCTCTGGATCGGCAAAAACATTAAACTCCGACATTGGCCGGGTATTACCAAAATCCACCGCGCCAGCCATCATAGTCAGCAGACGTACTTTGCTTATAATCTTCGGTTCTTCCCGGATCGCAAGCGCGATATTTGTAAGTGGTCCCAACGAGATCCAGTCCATCGGTAAATCGCTATCCATCAGTATACGGATGATAAAAGCAATCGCGTTTTCTCTTTCAACGTGGCTTTTGGGCTCCGGGAACGAGAGATCGCCTAACCCATCCGTTCCGTGGATATGAGGAGCGTTTTCAGATTTTTCGGGCAGCAACGGAGCAGAAACGCCAGCGTAAACGGGCGCAGGTTTGCCGGAATGGTCTACCACTTTGAGGGTATTAATAACCACTTTATCCAGAGTCACATTGCCATTGACGCAAGTGATACCCAGGACGTTTAAATCGGGTGAACGGAGCGCTAAAAGTAAAGCAAGAGCGTCGTCTATACCTGTATCGCAGTCAATTATCACTTTACGCATTGGTCTACCGTCCGAAATTGTTCTTTAAGAAATACTTCGTTGTATTAATGAATTCATTTTATCAAAGGCTTATTTGGGAAACCCCCATGTAGGGATTTAATTTAAACTGAACCTTTTTTCCTGCGAAGAAAGTTTTTTTTATATTAGAATACCTGTAAGATGCAATCCAGGAGAAATATCCAACTTTCTATACTAATCCTGATCATGCTGATATTGTGCGGGGTCATTTTCTATTTTATAGCCAACCAATTTCATTTTCCGCTTTAATAAAAGGTCTAAACAATGAAGCCAGCACTTAATGTTCACATTCTGAAATCGCCGCAGACCGATTTTATAGACTTCCTGCAACAAAAACTTGATCCCAATATCATTGTTTCTTTAGGAGATATGGTTGAAAATACTAAAGATACTTCCATACTAGTGGCAGGTCACCCTACGCGAGAACTGCTTGCATCTTTACCCAACCTTAAGGCACTGATCATCCCTTGGGCAGGTGTCGCGCCTGAAACACTGGATCTCATGCGCGATTTTCCCATGGTTTCAATCCATAATTTGCACCATAACGCTCTGCCAGTCGCTGAATACGCGCTGGCGCTGCTTCTATCCGCCGCAAACACCCTCATACCCGTCGACCGAGCGCTACGTGCTAATGACTGGCGCCCCAGGTATACCCATACTCCTTCGATATTATTGACAGGTAAAACCACATTAATACTTGGCTATGGCAATATCGGTAAAGTTCTTGCTAAATTACTTATCGGATTCAATATGACATTATTAGCTACGCGCAATAGTATCGAATCTCCTGTGATTGAGGATTCTGTCCAGATTTTTCCGTCTAATTATCTTCACAAACTTCTACCCAAGTCTGATTTTCTGATCGTCACTCTACCCCTGACCCCATTTACCAAAGGGTTGATCGGAGAAAAGGAGTTGGCTTTACTCCCAAAGCACGCTGTTGTTGTCAACACTGGGCGTGGAGACATCATTGACCAGGCTGCCCTGTATAAAGCTCTTAAAGAGCATTCTATTTTGGCCGCCGGGATTGACGTCTGGTACAACTATCCGAAAAAAGACGATGACCAACCCAACACGCCGCCCGCGGATTACCCCTTCCACAAGTTGGATAATATCGTTATGAGTCCCCACCGGGCAGGCAGCCTGAATCAAAACGATATCGAGATATTGCGTATGACCCATCTTGCGGAGCTGCTCAACCAGGCGGCTCGCGGCAACCCGATTCCAAACCGCGTAGACCCAATAAAAGGATATTAATGGCTGATTTCACCGGAAATGTCAACATCATAGGTCGCTTTAGGAATATTTTCACCCAGCCCTTACTTGAGGATCATCCTGCAATCAAGACCAAGGGTGCCATCACCTTCAGGCAGCACTCTAAGCGGATTGATCTCAACCTCCTGTATTTGAGGAAAATCAATAGCAAGTTGGCTTAATTTCATAATTACCGTGGTAATCGCTTCAATGTCAAATCTGCTCCCACCTCTCCAGCCATTAAGCAGTTGAAACGCTTTTGTTTCCCGAATCATATCCATCGCATCATCAACACCGAGGGGTGCTATCCTAAACGAGACATCCTTATAAAGTTCAACAAATACTCCTCCCATCCCGAACATCATCATTGGTCCAAATCCGGGATCGCGTTTCATGCCAATAATGACCTCTTCCCCTTTCGGAGCTAATTTCTCTATCAGAATTCCTTCGATGATGGCTTTCGCATCAAAACGTTTGGCCTTATTAATTAATTGGTTATAATTTTCTGCAAATGATTTATCATCCAAAATACCAACTTTCACAACCCCGGCTTCCGATTTATGCAGCAGTTGAGAAGAAGCTACCTTCATCACAATCGGATATCTTATTGAATTAGCAAAATTCTGGCCATCCTTAATTGAATTGACCAATCCGCCTTCGATCAACGGAATCCCATAAGCGGAAAGGATTGGTCGAGTATCATTTTCTCCCCAAATCTTTTTCCCAGTATTTTTATTGAATATTGATTTGACAGTTTCTATTCCGCTATTTTGCTCGCTTACCGGGTTTTTATAGGTAACTTTTTCAAAGAGCGAGCGTTTATAAAGCGCTCCAAACATCACACCCGTCAATTCAGGGAAGTCCACCATCGGCACATGGTTTTGATGCAGGATTTTTCTGGCTTCCTGAATGCTTTCATAGCCCATTAAGCAAGCGATCACTGGTTTTTGGGATTTTCTTGAAGAATTTACAATTGCCTGCGCAACCTTTTCAGGTTTGACCAGTGCCTGTGGGACCAAGATAGGAAGCGCCATGTCTACTCCTGAGTCAGACAGGACCAAATCCAGGGCAAATGAATATTCGTCTTCATTAGCTCCGCCCAGCATGTCCACGGGATTTCCTGTCTGGGCTGATGGATTTAATTTTTCTTTCAATTTCTCTTGTGTTGCTGTGCTTATTGTAGCGAGATGGATACCATTCAAAGCCAAGCTGTCTGATGCCAAAGCTGCCGGACCGCCGGCGTTGGTTATGATTGCAACTTTATTACCTCGCGGTAATTCCAGCCAATCCAGCGCCATTGCCGTATTCAAAAGATCGGTAGTTGAAAAGACTTCAATCGCATCACTTTGTTTAAAAGCAGCCTGATATGCAGCGTGAGAACCTGCCAATGAACCGGTATGGGAGGATACAGCTTTTGCTCCCTCTTCGCTCTGGCCTGCTTTCAAAATGACAATCGGTTTTTTTCTGGTGACTTGCCTCGTAATCTTCAAAAACCTTTGGCCGTCCTGAATTCCCTCAACATACGCGGCGATCACGCGCGTATCAGCATCTTCCCCTAAATACTCGATCATATCGGTCTCATTCACGTCGGCTTCATTCCCCAGGCTTAAAAAGTGCGAAAAACCGATGCCATTGTTGGCGACGTGGTCAACTACTCCCCCGCAGATCGCACCTGATTGGGAGATGAAACCGATCCCACCGGTTGCCGGAACGCCTTTAATAAAGGTCGTATTCAGCCCGGTGATCAGATTCATGGTTCCCACACAATTTGGTCCTATTAATCGGATTTTATACTTTGCTGCGATTTTCAAGACCTCTGCTTCAAGGCTACGTCCTTCCTCACCTACTTCCTTGAAGCCGCCTGAGATAATTGTCGCAGCTTTTATCCCCCTTTTTCCGCACTCCTCAAGAACAGATGGGATTAATTTTGAAGCCAAAACAATCACCGCAAGATCCACCGGGCTTGGAACTTGACAAATTTCCGGGTAACAAGGTAATCCGAGGATTTCGTCAGCCTTGGGATTTACTGGAAAAATTCCTCCCCTATAACCATAACTTATCAGGTTTTTTAATATTCCATAACTCAACTTGTCCGAGCTTGCTGACGCACCGATAATTGCTACTCCACAAGGTTCAAAAAATGGTTTTAGGGAGGATGTCATTTGTACTCCTTAGGCAAATTAAATAAAGCCTGAAAATCTATTTCAGGCTTTATAAATTAATGGTGTTCTATCTGTTTCGGTATTCTAGGTAAAAGCCAATTGAGGAATGCGCCAACGCTGCGTGTTTGCATTAATACTTTGCCGGGACCTGTCATATCAACAACCAGGCCTTCTCCGCCTAATAGGGTCTCTTTTAATCCACCGATTCCGCGCAATTTGAATCCCATATCCTCGGAAAAGGCGACCAGGTGGCCTGTGTCTATAGTAAAGGTTTCCCCCTGGCTCAGATTTAGTTCATGGATCGCACCATAACTGGAAAGAATCAGATTTCCGCTTCCGGAACATCGCAGCATTATTAAGCCTTCTCCGCCAAAAAAGGTCTTGGCTCCGCCCCATTTGGTATCTGTTTCAATTGCTTCGCTGGAGGCAAGAAAGGAACCAGATTGGACTAGAAAAGTCTCGTTGGAAAGTTCCAGGGTAAAGATATCACCTGGCAGGGTTGGCGCCAAATCTATTTCACTGCCGCTGCTTCCTGCCTGATATGTATTAATAAAAAAAGATTCTCCACCAAGTACAGACCTTGCCAGCGATTTCAATAATCCGCCCTTCATTTTTGTCTCAACCTGAATTTCTCTGGACATGGCAACCATTGACCCAGCTTCAACAGTGATGCGTTCATTGCCATCCAGGTGTACATTGGCCATGGAATAGGATGGTTTATACAAGATATCAATCTTCATACTTCCTCCAAAGTTTTTGATAGTGAGATTATATTAGAAAAGGTTAGCGAATTTAGATTAAGGCGATAAAGAAATAAAAATTAAAGCGTTACCAATTTTCTCAACTCTGTGATAAACTATCTCCCGTTAAGTTAGCCCTCTTAAACGGGGGTTACCTTTCTGCACTTAGGACAGCTTACGGTTGCTTTCAAGTGCAAACCCAGAGAAAGGAGGAATCCTTCATGCATAATTACGAGTTAGTGGTCATTATCCATCCGGATCTTGATGAGGAAGCCATTAATCAGTCCCTTGACAAGATTAAGGACTGGATTACTAAAGCTGGTGGAAGCATCGAGAATGTGGATAATTGGGGCAAGCGTCATCTGTCTTATGAAATTCAGAAACAGAACGAAGGCGTTTACTTCCTGTTCACCGCTTCAATGCCAACTGCTGCTGTTGCGGAACTGGAGAGGAATTTAACCATCCTCGAACCAGTTATGCGTCATTTAATTGTCGCAAAATAATTTATTAAAAAACCTATCAAGATCAGGAGATATTATGGCTGAAACTGAAATTCGGGAAGAAAGTAATAGCCAGGAGCGCGGAGGTTTCGCGCGCCGCTATACTCCCAAACCAAGGTTTTGTCAGTTTTGCGCTGAAAAAACACTTGAAATAGATTACAAAAATACCGCTTTACTCAGGCGATACACCACAGAAGAAGGCAAGATTCGCCCGCGGCGCCAAACTGGCACCTGTTCCAAACATCAGCGCGTTGTTGCTCGCGAAATTAAACGCGCCCGGCATATTGCGTTACTACCATTTACTGGCGGTACCTGGGAAGAAAAAGTCCGCTAAACCGGAGCACTCACTATGCCACAGAAAAATAGTGTAGATAAACCTTTGCACTGGCATCCGATACATTCTGCCAAGGAACAAAAGCAGAACCGGTTGGTCATTATTGGTTTTATCGTTACCGCTGCTTTGATTGTTGGACTTATTGGATATGCCTTCCTTTACGAGAAAGTCCTAAAAGGAAACATACCGGTGGCAAAGGTCAATGGCGTTGCTATTGACAATGAATATTTCAAAGACAGGATTCGTCTTGAGCGTAATTCCTACATCCAGCAATTCCAAATTCTAAGCGCTCAAGCTCAGTTTGCCGCTGAAGATCAGACTGCCCAGGAGTATTACCAGAATCAATTGGGGCAGATACAACTGTTACTCGATGGCAAAGAGGCTTTTGGGAAGCTTGTGCTTGATAAAACCATCGACGATGAGCTCATCGCGCAACAGTCTAAATCCATGGGAATTGAGGTCGCCGAAACTGAAATTGAAGAGGCTCTGAATGGCATCTTCAATTATTTCCCAAAAGGCACCCCTACTCCAGAGCCAACCTCTGCGCCCTATGCCACTCCAGTAATTACCAAAGCCCAAGAAGCCATCCTGAAAAATACTCCTAAAACGGCTGATATTCCCAATGCTCCGCTGGATATCCCTGCCGATCTCCTGAATAACCAGGAACCTACTGCCACTCCACTTCCTACCGTGGAGGCTCAATCGCCAACTGCTACACCTTACACGGAAGAACTTTATAAACAAAACTATAAGGAATACATCGCCAGTATGGCAGATATCACTGTCACAGAAAAGAACCTCCGCATATACATGTATCACTATCTTCTGGATAAGAAAGTGATGGCAGAAATTACAAAAGATGTCTCCAGAGAACAAGAACAAGTCTGGGCAAGACATATCCTTGTTAAGACACAAGCGGAAGCCTTAATTGTGCTAGACCGGATTAATAAGGGTGAGGATTGGTCAGTTGTAGCTGCTGATATCTCGCTTGATACCAGTAACAAAGATAATGGTGGTGATCTAGGTTGGTTCGCGCGTGGCCGGATGGTTAAAGCATTTGAAGACGAGGCATACGCGGTTGCACCTGGAAAATTAAGTCAACCTGTTGAGACTCAATTTGGTTGGCACATTATTCAGGTGGTGGGTCATGAGACATTTCCACTATCCGATTCCGATTACCAAACAGCCCAGGAATCAAAGTATAACGATTGGTTTAACAAAATTAAAGAAACCGCAGATATTAAGATAAATGATGTTGGCGAATTCAACTAGCAAGTGCAACTTTGAAGGTCAAAGAGAGGTAAGCTGCGGTAAGATGGGTACCTCTCCGACAACCAAATCAAAGGAGCACTCATGCGAATATACACACAGCTTACCCATATACAAAGATACCAGAT
>JAUYCC010000099.1 GCA_030692365.1 Pelolinea sp.
CCACACAAGAATGTGTGGGCTACAGAGTGCATTCCGTCCTTGCAAGCCTATTTTTAGGGCGATTGTAATGACAAGGCATCCCCCTCCCATGCCTCCCCCGTAAAGCATCAGGGGAGGAACAAGCGAATTGCGGCTGTGCTCGAAGAGCGATTGCAGCGGATAGCCGCCCTACGAATACGTCGAGGTTGTCTCAAAAGTCAAATTGTAAGAATATTAAGTAGTTAAAGTGGGGGCAAACCATAAGATTAGCGCAAATTTCTTCTTAATTTTTAAAAATATTACCTGAAATTTCACCAAAAGTGGGAGAAAAAAAGAGGCTGACCACTTTTGGGACAGCCTCGAGATTTTTATTGAATGAAAACTACCTGGCTGTAACCTAAATCATTCAGCAGCCTTTCAAGGAATACCTGCGCGTTAATCGCAGCCTGATCAAGGATACCGTCGTCAATCGCAGCTTGCATGATCTCGGCTTCAGCCGCCTGGCGCGCCAGGGTTTCCAGGTCGCGGTCGGCTTTGCGCAGCAGGCCGGTATCGCGATCGTAAACATAAGTTTTGTCATTGTCCAGGCTGGCGCTAAAAATCTCGGCCGTGGGCAGGCGCACAGCCAGAATGCCATCCCGAAATTCAAGACTTTCTGCGGTTAATTTAGAGAGATCAACGCCTGCTATGACGGTGCCGTGCGCCACAAGCAGAAGGCGGTCGCCAAAAAGTTCGGCAATCAACTCCTGCCCTTCTTCGGCGGTAATGATCTTCTCAACCGAGTATTGAATGGTCTCCAGGCGCGCCAGTGGGCGGACCTGGTTGATGATGGTCACCGGGTCTGGAAGGATGGTGGGTGTGGGATTGAGGATGTCCGAAACCTGGGTGCTGATTCGGCTGCTGGCATCCGAAATCGGCTGAAGGGTTGCGGTCAGCATCCCACGGACGAGCAGGAAGCCGCCGACTAAAACTATCAAATTGATAACAAGTAATATCCAAATCCACCAGGTTTTTTTCATGGCTGTTTTCCTTATTTTGTGAATAAACATCAATTAATCCTTCAGGGTATATTTTAACCATACATTATAGGGTAAGGTAAAAGAGGTTCTATATCCCATATTGTGAATTTGGTGCCTGTGCTCGAAGAGCGCCTACGGCGGGTGGGCGCATTTCCCCTGTATGTGTCATGCTGAACATAGTGACTGCGTAGCATGCTTAAAGGATTAGCATCTTGCACGAAATTGTCAAATATATAATTTTGGTCGAGATCCTTCCAGGCTTCGCCTGTCAGGATGACAATTTTTATGGTGCAATCTTCGAACCCCTCCCTACGCCCCACGCAAAAACCGCTCTGGGTTATAACCCTCCCCTGTTTTTTCAAAACAAGGGAGGGAAATACCCATTTTTCGGCTGTTGGCGGATATGCTCGAAGAGCGCCTACGGCGGATTGCCGCCCTACGATTTTAATTTGACAGCCCTGCAATTTTGGCCGAGATCCTTACCCTACGGGTATGGTTCCCAATCAGCCTTCGGTTCAGGATGACAAACAATATCGACCCTTTATCTATCCGACCAAAACCATTAATGGTTAAGTTTTTTATTGAAGTCATCTTTCAACCACGGCACAAAGGCCAAGGCTGAAAGCGACAGGGCTGCGCTGATGAGAAACACAGTCGGGGTTGGCATGCGATCGAGCATATAACCGGCTGCCACACCCGCCAGGGCGATGACGCCGTAATTCAGGCCGAGGAACATACCATTGGTGAGCGAGCGGTCTTCGGGGTTATTCTCCTGCAGCATGGCCATCATGGCAGGCATGAGCATAAAACTAAAAACACCCATCAACGCGATAAGCGCCAACTGCAAAGCACCGGTTGTATAAATGGTAGAGGTGAAGAACACCGCGAAACCGGCCAGCGAGATCACTGCCACCCATTTCACACCAATGCGGTCATGCAACAAACCACCAATATAGTTACCAACCACACCTGCGCCAAAATAAAAGGAAATCGCCAGGCCAGACATCCACAGACTGGCGCCTTGTTCAACGATATAGACCGGCAAATAAGCGAATGCACAGGAGTGTGAGAGCGCGATAGCCAGGGTGATCGCGGCAATGGGCATGAACTGCATAACGATCCGTTTTTTCGAATTAGTATTAAGCGCCACATGTTGCTCAGTTGTTGATACTTCCCTATGAGAGGCTTCAGGTTGGTTCTTCCGTATAACCATCAAGGCAAGAGTGGCTATCACGCCCAGCAATGCCAGCCAGGGCATCTGGCGGGTGGAGTACCGGGTCAGCACAGCGGTAACCACCAGCGGACCGATCATGAACGCCACCTGTCCGGCGATATTCCAGATGGCCATCAGGCGCCCCAAAGCGGCCTCATTCACCGCGGCGATATCCGCCGGGCCGATAGCGTGATAGAAATAAATACTGAAACCACCCAGGACCAGTACCAGAAACAGCAGGTAAAAATTGGGGATAACACCCAGCATGCTCATACACAAAGCGGTGACGGCCGGCGTGAAGACCATGTATTTGCGGATATCTTTCTTATCCGCCACACGGCCGATTAGCGGCATAGCTAACGCGGTCAGCTCAAGGCCGAGATTGAGGATGCCGGCCTGAACCTTTAGCAAGCCCATCTGGGTGATGAGCACTGGCAGGGTTGGCGCGAAGAAACTAAGGAAAAAATCGTTGGAGAAATGGGCTGAAGTATGAAATATGGTATCTTTCAACAGAGCGGCTGTGGTGCCGCGGCGGGCGTTGGTTTCAGTTTCTTTTTTCAATTCAATTTTCTCATTTGGTCTGATATGAAGCAGAGTCCTAATGGACTCTGCCTAAGTAAGTAAAAGTCATTTCAGCAGTCAGGCGCGAGTTCAGGCCTTTGCCCTCCGGTAGGGTTTGCACAGAATTTCGTGCACTTCAAAATCCTTAAACTGAGTGATCGGCGCGGCGCTGGCCACAATTGCAGTATCCGCCCCGCGGCTGGTGCCGGCGATAGCCAGCACTCTCTCGCCTGCGCGCAGGTATCCCTGGCTGGTGGCAACCAGCACAATTTCGCAAACCACTTTGAATCCCTCGCTGATGCGGTAATATGCCTCTGAAACCAGGCGCGCGGAGTGGTCGCCGGTAAAGACACTCATGGCATTGAAGTGAACACCCCAGATGACCTGATGTCCCTGCGTTTCCAACTCCTTGCATACATCTCTGGACGGACTTTGACCTTCATCCAGCACTTCGCCAAAGATAAGCAAGTGCACGCCGGTGTCTGCGAAAGCTTTCGCAGCCAATTTAGCGCTTCCTCCGTAGGTGGAAGCGATAATTACTTCATCAATCCCGCCGGCTTTATAACGTTCAAGCGCCAAGCGAATGACTTTTTCAGTATTTTCGCTCCCCGCATTTTCAAAGTAAGTGATTTCAGCCATAGTAACCCTTTAATGTCCTAAACTAATCCTTCGCGCATAATTTCCAGAAAACGATCACGGTTGATGTTGACACCTACCTCAACGTTCGCAGGAAGTTTGCTGCGCCTTCGGTCATCAGCGACGGTGCATCCGCGCGTGGCCGTGCCTCTCAACTCTATTTCAATATGCATCGGCCGCGTTTCCATTACTTCAGGTTCAATCAACGCCGCCACTGCGCAGGCATCATAAACGATCGCACCTTTCAAACCATGCTTCATATGAATATCAACCACGATATCCATGATATCCGCCGCGGCGACTGCCCAGGGTGTGCTCAGCTTTCGAATGTCATCCACATCCTGTTGGCGGATCTCGTCCATATCGGTGACCTCCAGCCCGACCATTTTGATCGGAATACCAGAGGTGTAAACGATATAGGCAGCTTCAGGATCAGCGAGGATGTTAAATTCCGCGAAAGTGGAAGCGTAGGAACCGCCCATTGTGACGATTTGAGGGATTCTTTCCTTAAGGCGCGGTTCGATGCGGAGGGCTAAAGCCAGGTTGGTTAAGGGCGCGATGGGCATGTAGATGGTATCATCCCCCTCACCGCTCATGTAATAATCAATCAGAAAATTAACTGCGTGTTGTGCCTGAGGTTTAATTGTGGCAGCCTGAAAGGGCAGCTTAACGATCTGATCGCCACTGCCTCTGATGATTGGTCCAATCAAAGGTGATTCAGCGCCGGCATAAACAGGCACACGCTCGAGTTTACCAACTTCCAGCAAGCGGAGCGTGTTATCAACTGTCTGTTCCAAAGGAGCGTTGCCATGCACCGGCAGCGCAGCCACAAGATCCAAAGCTTTGTGGTGCCCGGCCAGCAGCATTGCCACCGCGTCGTCGCAGCCGGTATCCACATCCATAATCACTTTTTGTGCCATGAAAACTCCTTAGAAGAATTAAGTTATAAGGTCGGGTAATACGCCACGCGCGCGCCGGGCACTCGCCGGCTCAGCCGGCCAAGGCGGCTCTGAACTTCCTTCTGGACAGCTTCTTTGTCGATGGTTAGCAACTTCCTACCGCGCATGAGTACCTTGCCGTCGCATAGAACCGTGTCCACATCAGTCGCGCGTGCGCAATAAACCAACGCCGCCAGCGGATTTGCCCGCGGGGTCATGTGAATGCCATCCTGGCGTATGAGGGTGATATCTGCCAGCATGCCAGCCTTAAGTTCGCCAAGTTTGCCTTCGTGTTTCAGCACCTTGGCACTTCCGCGGAATGCAATATCAACAACCTGATATAGCGGCATAGCCGTGGGATCAGATGTCTTGTACTTGATGAACATTGGCAGCAGTCGCATCTGCTCCATGATGTCCATGGTGTTGTTGCTGGCCGCGCCGTCAGTCGCCAGGCCGACAGGGATTCCGAGTTCCAGGTATTTCTGTATTGGAGCCAACCCCGAGCCGTGTTTCAAATAGGTTCTCGGAGCCTGGGCAATACCGGTTGGGGCGGAAGCAAGGAGATCAAAATCATCATCCTGTGGATAGATACAGTGCCCCAGAATTGTAGGAACGTCCAGCACACCGGTTTCTTTTAACATCTTCACTGGTGTGATGCCAAATTCCTTCAGGCTTAAGGCTACCTGGTTCGCTGTTTCGGATACGTGGATGTGGATGCCCACATTATTTTTGGCGGCTTTTTGCGCTGATAACTTCAGGAATTCAGGGCTGGTGGTATAGGGTGCGTGCGGCCCAAGCCAGGTGGTGATGCGTCCGCCCGCCCCACCCTGCCAGCGGTTAATGAAATCAACGGTCTGGTCGAGCTTTTTTTCGCCCTCATGGCCGAAAACCGCCCACGCCAGGTTGGCGCGCATACCGGCAGTTTCCACCGCCCGCGCGATATGGTCCATATTAAAGTAATGGTCTGCCACGCTTGTGACGCCGTTCTCAATCATTTCTGCCATACCCAGCAGCATGCCCCAATATACATCCTCTTCGGTCAGGTTGGATTCCATCGGCCAGATGTAATCGTTAAACCATTCCTTTTGAGTAACATCTTCAGCCAGGTTTCGGAAAAGCACCATGGGGGTGTGCGCATGCGTGTTTATAAAACCCGGAACCGCCAGAAGGCCGGTCGCGTCGATCACTTCGATTTCAGGTGACACCTGCAAGGTGCCGGATTTTCCGAAAGCGGCTATGGTATTACCTTTTACAAGGATATCCTGGTTTGCGATGACCTCAGCCTTTCCGCTTTCAAAGCTGAGGGCATCGCAATTTTTGATTAATATCTTGGGCACAATAGCCTTTTTACTTATTTTTTAATCGAACTTTCAGCGGTTACTGTCTCGGTATTTTCCCGCTGATACTTCTTTATGCGATTGATAATTTCCTGTTTTTGTTGGATTGCGTAAACCACAAGTGCCACAACCGTCGTAAGGTATGGAATCATCTGGACCAGTTGAGACGGGACTTTTAATGAACCCAGCTGGTTAGCAATTGCATCAGCCAGGCCGAAAAGAATGGAAGCCAGCAACACACCCAATGGTCTTTTGGCTCCCAGCCACACAGCAGCTAAACCAATCCAGCCACGCCCAGCCGCCATTTCACGCTGAAACATCTGTAAATATGCCATCGAAAGGCTCATGCCACCCAATGCTGCTAAAACGCCGCTAAGGATCAGTGCGACAAATCGGGTTAATTTAACGTTTATACCCAGAGAAGTGGCAGCTTCAGGATTTTCACCTACCGCGCGCAGATGCGTTCCAAAACGGGTACGATAGAGAAAAATATAGACCAGGAAAGCTGTGAGAAATGCCAGGTAGGTGAAAACAGGGTGTCCGCTTAGCAGCTGACCTAAAACAGGAATATCTTTTATTACCGGGATATCAATAGTCGGAACGGATAAGCTTGGAAGATTGGAGGTATTGCCCTTATCACCAGTAAAAACGAAGAGTAAGAAAACTGTTGCCCCGGAACAAAACAAGTTTAGCGCCAGGCCTGCCAGAGTGATGTTGGTATTAAATCTAAGATGAAACAGCGCCAAAAGAGAAGCAATAAACACCCCGGCGAGCATACCGCAAAGGACTGCTAGCCAGACGTTTCCCGTATACGCAGATACAATCACGCCCGTAAATGCACCCGCATTCATTATCCCTTCCAAGGCCATATTGCTAACCCCTGCCTGGATAGCGATGATGCCGCCCATGGCCGGGAAAATAATCGGTGTGCTGATTCTAATAACACTCGCAATAAAAAAAGCGCTAAAGATACTTCGGATAACCGTATCAAATGACATTGGATTCTCCTTTATTTTTTGCTTCCGTGCCTGCTTTATTATTCTCCTCAGCTTTTTCCGCGATTCGCCGTTGAATGCTCGGCAGTATTCTTTCCGCGGTAATCAGAAGCATGACCATAGCCTGAATAACACTCACCAATTCACGCGAGACATCCGTGGTCCGTTCCATAACATCCGCTCCGGCTTTCAAATAACCGTATAGCAATCCTGCTAGAGGAATACCCAGAGGGTTATTGGATGCCAATGTGGAAACAATGATCCCTTCAAAACCCAATCCGGAAGACATGCCCATGATGAGTTTGTTATGGATTGCCAACGAAAGATGAACGCCTGCCAACCCGGCAAAAATACCGCTGACCGTCATAGACAGGATCATGGTTTTCTTAATATTCACGCCGCCGTAGAAGGCGAATTTGGTATTTGTGCCCATTGTGCGCAGCTCATATCCAAATGGAGTTTTATAAAGCAGAAAATAGACAATGATCACCGCTGCGATAACAAAATAAACCATATAACTTACACTGGTTTGCTTAATCCACAACTCCCGGATATTGTGTAGAAATGGCCAATCAGGAATAAAGGTTGACATTCGGTATTCTTTTCCGATCAAATCTGAACTGACCGATCGCGCTTTTTCAGGCATGATGAAATTCTTCAAGAAGAATTCAAACAGCCTGAGGGCTACAGTATTTAACATTAATGACGTGACCAATTCATTTGCGTTTAAATAGGCTTTAAGTACAGCAGGTATTACTGCCCATAAGAAACCTGTCAGCATACCCGCAACAATTGCAATAAGAATCCTCCAGAACGGGGGGACAGGAAGATAAAGAGCAACGACACCCGAAGCCAAAGCACCCAGGATCATTTGTCCTTCCACACCGATATACCATTGCTTGGCATTAAATACGATGCTTATGGCCAAACCTGCGAGTATCAAGGTGAGGGATTCCTCAAGCCAGTCACCAATGCGGTTCAATCTTGAGACTGGTCCTAAGAGAAGGGTTTTATACGCTTCAATCGGTTCTTCCGAGACGAACAGGGTAATAATAAAACCCAGACCCAAACCAATCGTGATTACGATAAGGATACGGAGGAATTCTCGAAATCCTTTGGATTCGAATATCTTTTTCATAAGTGCTTCTCCATCTCTTCATAAGATTGATGCTTTATGCCCAGCATATACAAACCCAATTCTTCTTCAGTGGCTTTGGCCGCATCCGGAAAGACACCCGTAACCTGACCTTCGTAAACAGTAATGATGCGATCTGAAAGGCTCATTACCTCTGATAGGTCTGCCGAAACCAAAAGGACAGCCGTCCCATTGGTACGATTTTCAACCAATTTTTCCTGGACAAATTCTGTTGCACCGACATCAATTCCACGCGTTGGTTGGGCAGCAATTAAAACATAGGGGTTGGAAGAGAGTTCTCGAGCTGCGACAACCTTCTGCATATTTCCGCCCGAAAGAGCGCTAACGGGCAGTTTGCCGTTTGGCGTTAGAATGCTATATTCCTTAATAAGTTCATTACATTTTTTCCCAACAATGTCGTAGTCGATAAAAAGACCCTTTCTAAATGGTTTCTGGAAATACCGGTCAACAATCAGGTTTTCATCAATTGAAGATTGTATAGACACTCCATTGGTCAACCGGTCTTCAGGAATATGTGCAACTCCCTTCTGACGGAATTCTCTTGGGGTTCGGTTGACAATATCCACATCCTCAACTATCACTTTACCGCTAGCAGCTTTTTTTAATCCTGTCAGAACTTCGACCAACTCTGTCTGCCCATTTCCTTCCACGCCAGCCACACCCAGTATTTCGCCTTCATACAAGTTGAAGGATATGTCTTTCAGCATCTGCCTGCCAGTATCTGAAACAAAGGAAATGTTTTTTACCTGCATCCGCATATTGCCACGGTTCATTTTGGGTTTTTTCACCTGCAGGAAAACTTCGCGGCCTACCATCATGTTGGCCATCTGTTCGCGGGTTACATCCTTAGTGTCTACCGTCCCGATCATTTTCCCATGGCGCATGACTGTCACTCGATCGGAGATTTCTTTAACCTCACGCAGTTTGTGCGTGATGAAAATAACCGTTTTCCCCTGTGATACCAAGGTTCGGATGGCTTTAAACAAATCCTGGGTTTCCTGGGGTGTCAAAACTGCCGTGGGTTCATCCAGGATCAATATCTCGGCTTTGCGATAAAGGGTTTTTAAAATTTCAACACGCTGGCGCATACCCACATTAATGCCATCTACAATCGCGTCCGGCTGCACATAAAGACCAAACTGGTCAGATAATTCCTTGGTAATTCTTAGTACTTCGGCTTTATCAATCAAACCGTTCTTAATTGGTTCATTTCCCAGAACGACATTGGTTGCCACTGTGAATGAAGGCACCAGCATAAAATTCTGGTGAACCATCCCGATTTTGGCTCGCATAGCGTCATGTGAAGAGTGGAACTGCATCGGTTCGCCGTCAATAATGATCTCGCCATCGGTCGGTTGTTCAATTCCGTACAGGATTTTCATCAAGGTGGATTTCCCGGCGCCGTTTTCGCCCACCAGAGCATGAATTTCCCCTTTATTAACTGAAAAATTTACGCCATTATTGGCAACCACGCCATTTTCATATATCTTTACGATATTCCGCATTTCAATTAATGGTTTCATATAGACTCTCCAAAATAAAAATAAGGATGGGCAGGGAAATTTTCCCTGCCCATTTTGTTAGCAAATCTTAGAATACGGTCGCGACCTTGGTTTCGCCGCTGATAACTTTCGCTTCTGCCGCTGCAATCTTGTCTTTCACTTCTTGCGGAGTGTTCTTGTCAAAATACTTGTTATAGGCCAGTCCAACGCCAAATGGGATTCCCAGGTTTTCATTTGTGCCAAAGGGCAGTTTGCCTTCGGAATACAGCTTGAAGGCACGATACAGGGATTTGTCCACATTCTTGAGCATGGAGGTCAGGATGCGGGCAGCCTGATCGGCATTGGTTTCTTCGATGATCAGAGCCTGATCAGAATCAACGCCAATTGCCCATTTTCCAGCTTCCTGGGCAGCGTAGAAGACACCTTCACCGGTGCCGCCAGCGACCTGGAAGACCACATCAGCGCCCTGCTGGTACATGGTGAGCGCAAGCTCTTTACCCTTGGCAGGATCATTCCAACTACCTGCAAATTGAATGAGCACATTCTCTTTCTTGACACCAGCTTCTTCAGCGCCCTGATAATATCCAGCAAAGAAGTCATTGATGACCGGGATGTCCATGCCGCCGACAGCGCCGATGATCTTGCTTTCGCTCATCAGGCCAGCGTACAGGCCAGCGAGGTAAGAGCCTTCATTCTGCTTGTACTGTACGGCATAGATATTGTTGCAGCCTTCACCGCAAGCTTTAAAGTCCACCGGGTTATCAAACATGATGAACTTGATGTCAGGATATTCAGGAGCGGTTCGGACAAGAACGTCCATCAAATCACCGGAGCCAATGACTACGAAGTCAGTGGTCGGGTCCTGGACGGTATCCATGAAGGCCGGTTCCCATTTTGCGGGGTCGTTGCCAGCTTCGATTGTGACCAGTTCAAAGCCAAAATCTTTTGCAGCATCAACGAGACCACGGTGGGCTGAATCGGTGAAGGACTTATCGCCCAGGGTGCCGTTTACCAGGTGGACAACTTTCATGGGTTCAGCAGCGGGGGCTGCTTCAGCGGGCGCCGCTTCGGCGGGGGCTGCTTCAGCAGGGGCTGCTTCTTTAGCGGGGGCAGCAGCGCCACCGCAAGCTGCGATCAGCATAGTGCCAATTACTAGCAGGCCAATAATAGTGAATCGATTGTTTTTCATTTTTTCTCCTCTAAATTTTGTTGAAATAGTAAATTCAAATCATTTTCTTACAATTTCTTTATCTAAGCATCACCTCCTCAAAAAAACAATTGTTTATGCTTCTCCATTTAGATCACATCAATGGAGCAGTTGAACCGCGAATTTCCAGCTGTAGATCAAGCCGGATTTTTCTTGCCACTCTATCCGGGTTTTCCATTCTGTCAAAGAAACAATTGACAGCTTCTTCAGAGAGTTCATAAAGGGGTTGTTTAATAGTAGTCAAAGGGGGAACTGTATATTTCGAAAGATAAATATCATCAAATCCAACAATTGATAAATCCTGGGGGACCTTTAATCCTTTTGAATATACGGCCTGAACTGCGCCATAAGCCAATAGATCTCCACAGGCAAAAATAGCTGTTGGGGGGGTTTCATTATCCAATAGTTTCAATGCGTTTTGCATTCCACAGACAACTTCAAAATCGGATGTAACAATCAGGTCTTCATCAACATCCAATCCAGCTGCTTCCATTGCTGAACGAAAGCCATTCACACGCTCATTATTCGTGACATTCTCGCGAGCGCCATTAATACACGCGATTCGTTTATGTCCTAAAGAGATCAGGTGATTGGCTGCCATCACACCGCCGCTGAAATTATCTACCGATACAGAATCCAAGCCATAATCTTGAGAATCTGAATCAATTAGTATCACAGGTAAATCCATGGTTAATAATCCGTTTATACGGGCTGGAAGAACTGCGGGAGAAATGATAATGATGCCATCTACTTGCCATTCCATCAAACGATTTATATAAAATTCTTCTTTTGAAGGAGAGCCATCTGAATTACACAACATAACAGAATAATTTTGCAGATAACAGAGGTATTCAATATTCCAGGCCATCTCTGAATAGTATGGATTGGTAATATCCGCGATCAATAAGCCCAGGGAACTTGTGTGTTTCGAGCGTAAACTTTTCGCTAAACGGTTCGGGCGGTAATGAAGCTGCTCCATCGCTGAAAGAACCCTATTTTTCAAGCCTTCGCTGACAAAGCGCGTTCCATTGACCACATGGCTGACTGTGGAAACAGATACTCCTGAAAGCTCAGCAACTTCTTTTACTGTTACTAATCTGCCTCGAATAAATTCGTTTGCGCAATGGATTCGATGATTTTACTTGAAAGTCAAGGAGCTATAGCATTTTTTAAGGAAAACAGGAGGAATGTCATAATAACCTGCTATGTCAATTCCTTATGTTTATACTTGTCTAAAGGAAGAGAAATTAAATTATTTTTAAAGCCTCGTCAAAATCCGCAATAAGATCCTGCGCGTCTTCAATGCCCGCGGAAATGCGGATCATGCCATCGCGGATATTCATTTCCGCTTTTTGGTCCGGCGGTATATCCAGAAAAGCCATTGTTGAGGGAACCTGTGTGGTGGTGCGCACGCCCCCCAGGCTGGCGCCGAATGTGCTGAGCTCCAGCGCGTCCAAAACGCGGACTGCCGTGGGTTCATCTCCTATCTCGAAGGTTATCATAGCACCAAATTTTGGCAGCAACTTTTTGGCGATCTCGTGCTGCGGATGCGACGGCAAACCAGGGTACCACACACGCTGCACTTTTGGATGGCTTTCAAGATGCTTTGCTAAAATCATCGCATTCTGGCACATGCGTTCCGCGCGCAGATGCAGTGTCTGGATGCCGCGCAACAGCAGCCAGGCATTGAAGGGTGATAATGCTCCGCCCAGCTTGGTAAGCGTTGACCAGCGGATTTTCTCCAAAGTATCTTCCGGCATGAGTTTGGATTTCATTGTTATCGTGCCGCCCAGCGCGTCGTTGTGGCCGCCGATGAACTTGGTGGCAGATTCCAGCACCAGGTCAACACCCCAATCCAGCGGTCGGAAGACATATGGGCTGGCAAAGGTGTTATCGCAAATGACAATAATCCCTTTCTCGTGCGCCAGTTTGATGATCGCTTCCATATCCGGGATCTTCATGGTCGGATTGGCGATAGTCTCGAAATAAATTACTTTAGTATTGGATTGAATTGCCTTGCGGACATTATTGACATCAGCTGTATCTACAAAAGAAGTTTTCACACCGAAATCAGTGAAGCGGTGGTCCAAAAATTCATGCGTGGTGCTGTAAGTGGTCCAGTCCGCAACGATGTGATCGCCGCCTTTCAAAAGGCCAAAAAGGGTAATGGCAATGGCTGCCATGCCTGAGGCAGTCGCCAGGCAAGCATCGCCGCCCTCGATCCAGCATATTTGGTCTTCGAATTTGTATTCGCTGGGATTGCCGCAACGAGAGTAGATGTTGACCGATTTGCGTTCGCCATCCAGAACACGTTGATAAATTTCCTCCGTGTACTGGTAATTGCTGGCCATGTAAATCGGATCGCTAATTGACATCGAACCCGGTTCTGGCGGATAATAGACCATCTTGCTATCAAGGGATAATTTCTCGCGCTTCTCGTCTTTCATACTGGACCTCCGGAATAAGGAAACCTGGGAATTACGTTTCCGTTCAGCGATTGATTAAACCACATTAATTACTTTTACTAATTGAATATGGAGAATTAGGATGAATATCACATTTATTAAAAGGCTAGGAACTCACCTTCGGATATAATCCGAAATTAATAATCTCAAGGAGCAATTTGATGGACAAAAACGCCTGGTATGAAGTTTTTCCCGGAGCAATCACCGTAACGGATGAGAACGGAATTATTGTCAATATGAACGACGAATCCAGGAATCGGGAAGAAATGCAACTGGGTTTTGACTTGACCGGGCATAACGCCATCACCTGCCACAAGGAACCCACCCAAAGCAAAGTTCGCAAGATGTATGAAAACCAGGCTTCCAATATTTATTCGATTACCAAAAATGGCAAAAAGCAGCTGGTTTACCAGGCGGCTTATTTTATTGAGGGAAAGTTCAGCGGTATTGTAGAGATGGTGCTAGGCCTGCCGGATAAAGTTCCACATTTCAATCGCGACCAAAAATAATCTTACATTTGTTTCTTTTGATAAAGTTAAATTATTTTGGCAAAATCGCACTGAGCAGCATGGCTACGCCTGCAATGATCAGCAGGATAGGTCCAAAGATGACCCACTCCAGACTGAAGAATAGAATCGCCGCAACCGCGGTCAGCACCAGGCCGCCGATAAAAGCGCCGCGCGCGGAAGAGGTCAATTGTCCGTCAGCGTTCTGCATCGCTTGCCAAGCTTTGCTGAAAGAGCCAAACGCCGGGATCAAAATAAACAATGCCCACCAGTTATTGAAATAAAACCCGGTCAGGTTCTGTATCAGAAATGCAAAACCTACCAGGATCAGTACCGCGCCCACCACCCAGGGTTCTCGGCCGCGTGATCTTCGCCGCTCTTCCATATTGGTTGACTGTGCATTATTGTCAGGTTTTTCCTGGTTGTCGACAGGGATTTTTTCTTGTTCGTCCATTGCGATTCCCTTCTTTCTAAATTAAGTTCTTATTTATTTACGATTAATGAATGAAAGGGTTGCGAAAGTATTTTTCGATAATCTGTGTTTTAATTAGATCTCAAACCAAGGAGGATGCAATGGGTTTTTTAATGCGTTGTTTGTATTGCGGATTATTACAGGACGAACCGGCGGGCGTTAAAGCATGCGCCCGCTGCGGGGGTGAGCTGGTCTTTGAGGCCGATAGGCTTAAGGGGCAGCCCGAGTCGTATATCTCTGCGCAGATGGAGCTGGATCAGGTTTATGCCCCATCCGGAAAAATGATTGACCGTTTTATTTTATTTTCCATCCGGTCACCCAAAGAAGTGCCGGATAAGTTTAAAACTAAAAGGCATAAACAGCGCCCTGCTGTCAATTTTAATCCGGTGCTCGACCGCTCGGGTTCCATGCATGGAATAAAGCTGGATTATTCAAAGGAAGCTATTCGACATTCATTGAACTATCTAAAAGAGGGTGACGTGTTTTCCCTCACCATGTATGACAATGAAATCACTTCTTTATTTGAGCCACGAATAATTTTTCAAGAGTTCCTGGAAGAAGTTGAAAAAGCGTTACCAGCCATCCATGCTGGCGGGTCAACCGCCCTGCATGCAGGCCTTGAAACCGGCATTCAACACGCGGGTAAACTGACCCGAGACGCCAACCTGGTGCTGCTGCTTAGTGACGGGCTGGCAAATCAGGGTGTTACCGACCTGGAAGTCATCGGGTTGAGCGCCAAGGAAGCGCGCAACCGGGGGATTACGGTTTCCACCATCGGGGTCGGACTTGATTACAATGAAGCGCTCATGTCAGTGGTCGCGCTTCAGGGCGGCGGGCGGTTTTACCATATTGAAGACCCCCACCAAATCCCGGCCTTTATCGCCGGCGAATTGGGTGAAGCCGCCAATTGGGCGGGGAAAGCGCTTGAAATTCACCTCAAACTGCCCATGGGGGCTTCTGCCATGGCGCTCTCGGAGGTATATCCATTAACGCAGACCGGTGATGAAGTGAAAGTGACCATCGGCAACCTTCCATGTGATACCTCACTCGAGATACCCGTGCGTGTGTCATTCCCGTCTCAAAAAACCGGGGCGAAACTGCAGATTGAAGGCGATCTGTCCTTCGCAGCGCCTTCAGACACCCAAATCACAACCTCGCTTAATCCGGTCACACTGAGAATTATGGAAAGGTCAGCCTTCCTGCCGAACAGCGGTGTTGTGGAAGAAGTCTTATATCGGGTGCTTCAGCAGCGCAAATACGCCAGCCTGATGAATATCAACCATGCAATGAATATTCGCGGGAGGGATGCGGTTAAGGAAGAAAAGAATACTGTAGAAGAACTGCGGGAATATGCTTTGCACTTGGGCGAGGAGCGGGCTGAATATGAGCTGCACGAACTGAATATGCGCATCTCCGACATCCACGGTCCAAGCAATCTCTCAAAAACGTCGGTTTACAATTCTTATCAAAACATGCGCGGGCAGAAAGATTTTTTGAAGAGGAAGGGCAGATAATAACGGGATTCAATTGCCAATGGAATTCTATCTAACCCAATCATTGGCAATTCACTAGACAGGAAAGAATACCAAGAGTGTTAATAATAGGAGGCTGTCCCAAAAGTGGTCAGCCTCTTTTTTTCTCCCACTTTTGGTGAAATTTCAGGTAATTTTTTTAAAAATTAAGAAGAAATTTGCGCTAATCTTATGGTTTGCCCCCACTTTAACTACTTAATATTCTTACA
>JAUYCC010000017.1 GCA_030692365.1 Pelolinea sp.
TCAGCCTCTTTTTTTCTCCCACTTTTGGTGAAATTTCAGGTAATTTTTTTAAAAATTAAGAAGAAATTTGCGCTAATCTTATGGTTTGCCCCCACTTTAACTACTTAATATTCTTACAATTTGACTTTTGAGACAACCTCCAATAGTTGGCTGAGCCTGTCGAAGCCAACGATATCAATACCCTAAGTGCTTGCCCAGAACAAAGCGTGGGGGTTCGAAGGGCGCGTTCAACCTGATTTTTGTCACTTGCCTTCCCTGACACATATTTGCTATACTCTAACTGGTATGACCTCTTATCAGTCAGAAAACCCAATTAATCCCTGGCAGCCGCTAGCCAGGCCTGGCGAGGTGAGCGAAACGCGCCTGATCCGTGCCATTCTGGACGGCACCTTCCCGATCAACTCCTCCTTGCCCGGTGAGCGCGAACTGGCGCAGCTGCTGGGCGTTACGCGCCCCACGCTACGTGAAGCCATGCAGCGCATGGAACGCGACGGTTGGCTGGAGATCCGCCACGGCAAACCCACACGCGTGCGCGATTTCTGGACCGAGGGAAACTTCGGCGTGTCCATTGCGCTGGTCCGAAACCAATACCCCCTGCCCGACGATTACGCTGCCAACCTGCTGGCGGTACGTGTGCTGTTGTGTCCGACCTACACACACCAGGCTGTGGAGCGGGATGCGAAAGCGATCGCTGAGTACCTGGATGGCGCAGACAGCCTGACTGAGGACGCGAACGCCATTGCAGAATATGACTGGCGCTTGCACTGGCTGCTCACCGTGCGTTCCGGCAATCCCTTCTTCACCCATTTCATCAACAGCGTGAGCGGGCTGTATGACCTTCTGGGACCGCATTATTTCTCTTTTCCGCAAACCCGCGCGCATTCCCGCGCGTTTTATATCCAGCTCAGGAGTTTCGCGCAGGCGGGAGACGCGGAAGCCGCGGGCAAACTGGCTGAACGTGTGATGGCTGAAAGCCGCGCTTTATGGATAGACCTCGCTGGTAAAGAGCAATGAATAATTCAATTATCGAGGTTGGCTATGTGGAAAAACGGATGGCGTGAAGAAGCCTGGGAAAATCTGGACCAGGAATGGGACCTGCTGATCATCGGCGGGGGCATCACCGGCGCGGGGGTGTTCCGCGCGGCCGCGGCACTTGGGCTTAAGGTTCTGCTGGTCGAAGCGCGGGATTTCGCCTTTGGCACCTCCAGCCGCTCTTCCAAGCTGGTGCACGGCGGATTCCGCTACCTCTACAACCGCCAGTACCAGGTGACCTTTGAATCTGTGCGCCAGCGCGAACGCCTGCTGCAGGAAGCGCCGCATCTGGTTACCCCTCTTGCTTTTACCATCCCCAACTATTCCGCCTATCATTTTCCTTCCTGGATGCTGCGCTGCGGCCTGGATATTTATGACCTGATGGCGCCCAAATGGGAACATCAGACTTTGACCATCACTGAGACTGCGTTAAGCTTCCCAGGTTTGCGGACGGAAGGATTACTGAAAGGTTTCCGATATAAAGACGCGGTTCTGGACGATGCGCGCCTGGTGCTGCGTGTGATCCAGGAAGGTGTTGCGCTGGGTGGCACCACGCTTAATTACGCAAAGGTGGAAAACCTGCTGCGCGACCACAGCGGCAAGGTCTGTGGCATAAGCCTTACCGACACCTCGGGTTTGGCAGCCCGCAGCGCCGAAGTGAAAGCCAAAGCGGTGATTAACGCCACCGGTCCCTGGGCGGATGAGTTGCGTGCCGGGTTAAATGCACCCGGCAGGTTGCGCAAGCTGCGCGGCAGCCACCTGATCTTCTCGCGTGAGCGTCTGCCAATTCGGGAAGCGCTGACCATCTTCCATCCCAAAGACCGGCGCGCCATGTTCGTGCTGCCCTGGGAGGGCACTACACTGGCCGGCACCACCGATATTGATCACGACCCCGCGTTGGAGCGTTCAGCCCCAGAGCCTTTCGCCAGCCGCGGGGAGATCGATTACATACTGGAAGCACTGGACTTTATTTTTCCGCAGCTTGCTATCGGTGAGGGAGACATACTCTCATCATTTGCCGGCTTGCGCCCCATCATTTCCGGGAGCGCAGACTCCCCTTCCAAGGCATCACGCGCCCACCGGGTGTGGGTGGAGGACGGGCTGGTGACCATCACCGGAGGCAAACTGACCACCTTCCGCCTGATGGCGCGACAGGCGTTAAATGCCGTGCTTACATCCATCGGTTCTGATATTCGGGTTTCACCTAAAATGCGTGTGGTCAACCCGCTTGAAAAAATTTTATCCACTATGCTTGGTGCCGATCAACTGAACTATTTAAACGGGCGATACGGCTCTGAGATAACCTTGATGCTGGGTGAAATGGATAAAGAAGATTTTAAAACCATAGAACCGCTTCCTAACCTTTGGGCGGAGCTGCGCTGGGCGGCACGCGCAGGGGGCGCCGCGCACCTGAATGACCTGTTGCTGCGGCGCGTGCGGCTCGGGATGTTATTACCCGAAGGCGGCAAAGCGATAATGCCGCGCGTGCGCGCGATCGTCCAAAACGAAACAGGCTGGGATGACGCCCGCTGGCAGGCGGAAGAAGCCGCTTACTGGCGTATCTGGAAAACCTGTTACAGCCCAAACCCCGGGTAACCAAACCGGAAAAATCTGGAGGAACAATGGCAGCCAAAAAACAATTCACACCCGACTGGTATGAGGGCGAGACCCAGGAGGGTTCTTACCGCAGGCTGTTCCGCTGGCACGATCCCAAGGCTTTCAAACACCCCAACCGAGGTTTTTACACCCTGCTGCGCGATACCTTTGGCATGACCGACGCGGATTTTAAGAATCCCAGGCTGGACATTGAGCCCTTCGATATTACCATCCCATCGGGAATATCAAAGGCAGATCAGGAAGCGCTTGCAGGCATCGTCGGTGCGGAAAACTTCTCAATTGATACCTACAAACGCACACGCGCCTCTTATGGGGCGGGTATGATCGACGCGCTGCGGCTGCGCGACCGTATTGTGGAAAATATCTGTGATGCTGTTGCCGCTCCCAGAAACCGTGAGAATGTGATCGCGATTGTGGCTTATTGCAGCACGCAACAAATTCCAGTAACCGTTTACGGCGGCGGTTCTACCATCACACGCGGAATGGAAGCACCCAAGGGCGGGCTGGGGCTGGATTTGAGCGTGCACATGAAACGCGTGCTGGCCTTTAACGAGACGGATCAGACCATCACGGTTGAGCCGGGCATTTACGGACCGGAACTGGAGGATTACCTTAACCATGCACCGGAAAAACTGGGCGCACATGGCCGTTATACCTGCGGTCATTTTCCGCAATCCTTCGAGCATTCCTGCGCGGGCGGCTGGGTGGTCACGCGCGGCGCGGGGCAAAACTCGACCTATTACGGCAAGATCGAGGACCTGGTGCTTTCGCAGGAATACATCACACCACACGGAATTTTACAAACGCCGGCATACGCGCGCTGCGCCACCGGACCGGATTTCAACCAGCTCATGATGGGCAGTGAAGGTACCTTCGGCATCCTTACCGCGGTGACTCTTAAAGTATTTAAATACTTTCCCGAGTCTAAAAGGCGCTTCAGTTTTCTTTTCAAAACCTGGGAAGACGCCTATACCGCTTACCGTGAGTGTATGCAAGGCGAGTTCGGTCTGCCATCGGTATTCCGCCTTTCTGACCCTGAAGAGACCGACACAGCCGTGCGCATTTACCACATCCACGGCACGCCGGCTGATAGCATTTTGCGGGTGGCCGGTTACCAGCCCATGCAGCGCTGCCTGCTGCTGGGTTACGCCGACGGCGACCCCGTCTTCACACGCTTGGTTAAGAGCAAGGTCACCCAAACCTGCCGGCGTCATGGCGCGGTGGTTCTTTCTCCCTTTGGTATTACGAAGATGTGGGAGAAGTCCCGCTTTACCGACCCCTACATGCGCGAAGACCTGATGGATTACGGTATCCTGATCGATACGCTGGAATGTGGGGTGACCTGGGATCAACTGCCCAAGGTTCACGCGCAGGTTCGCGAGGTGGTCAAAAAGCGCCCACAGACCGTTTGTATGACGCATATTTCGCATGCCTACCCGCAAGGCGCCAACCTGTATTTCATCTTTGTGATACAGTATCAAAGCATCAATGATTACCTTTCACTGCAGTACAGTGTTCTGGAAGCCATCCAAAAATCGGGCGCGGCCATGAGCCACCATCACGGCATCGGCAAACAGACTGCTCCCTGGCTGGAAGGGCAGATTGGGCAGGCGTGCATGGATGTGCTGAGGACATTGAAAAAACACTCCGATCCCCAAAATATCATGAACCCCGGCGGCACTTTGGGGTTAGATATGAATGAAACACAAAAAGAAAAGCGGTGGGGATTCCGGTAAGAAATAAGGAGAAAACTATGGGCGAGAATTTACTGGCAATAGACTGCGGCACCCAATCGGTGCGCGCATTGCTCTTCAACCTGAGCGGTGACTTGTTGGTAAAAGCCAAAGTGCCTATCGAACCCTACACCTCATCCCATCCCGGCTGGGCCGAACAGGACCCCGAGGTCTTTTGGAACGCGCTTTGCGAGGCTTGCCAGCAGGTTTTTAAAGATAAAAAATGCGACAAGAGCAGTATTGCCGCGGTGGCGCTCACTACGCAGCGCTCAACGGTGGTGAACATGGACCCTGAGGGCAAACCCTTGCGCCCGGCCATTGTGTGGCTCGACCAACGGCGCGCGGATAAGTTTCCGCATGTCGGTGGGTTGTGGGGCACGGCGTTTGATATTGGCGGCGCGCGAGGCACTGTGGAATATTTGCAGGCGGAGTGTGAAGCCAACTGGCTCAACCAGCATCAGCCTGAACTCTGGAAAAAAACCCACAAATTCACCTTCCTGTCCGGTTACCTTACACGCCAGTTGATTGGCGAATTCAGGGATTCAGTCGGCTGCCAGGTGGGGTATATGCCCTTTGATTATAAAAAACAGGCCTGGGCGGCCAAAAGCCACTGGTACTGGCAGGCGCTGGCTATCCAATCGGAAAAACTGGTGGAACTTGTGCCGGCGGGCAGCAAACTGGGTGAGATCACTCCGGAAGCTTCAGAAGCGACAGGCATCCCGGCCGGGCTGCCGCTCATCGCTGCGGCTGCCGATAAAGCCTGCGAGGTGCTCGGCTCTGGCAGCCTGGAACCCAACGTGGCCTGCCTGAGCTATGGCACCACCGCTACCATCAACACCACCCATAAGAAATATTTGGAGATCATCCCGCTCATTCCGCCCTATCCGGCGGCTATACCGCACCTATATAACCTGGAACTGCAAATTTACCGCGGCTACTGGATGGTGAGCTGGTTCAAGACTGAATTCGGATTGCGCGAGTTGGGTATTGCCGAGAAAAAAGGCATGGAACCCGAAGCACTGTTTGACGATCTGGTGCGCAGCGTGCCGCCCGGGTCGCAGGGATTGGTGCTGCAGCCTTACTGGTCGCCCGGCCTGCGCCACCCGGGACCGGAAGCGCGCGGGGCTATCATCGGCTTCAGCGACGTGCATACCCGCGCGCATCTCTACCGTGCCATCCTGGAAGGATTGGCTTATGCCCTGCTGGAAGGCAAGGAATGTACTGAAAAGCGTTCGGGCGTGAAAATTGACCAGATCCGCATTGCCGGTGGGGGCAGCCAGAGCGGCGCGGCCATGCAGCTCACAGCGGATGTGTTTGGCCTGCCGGTCTCGCGCCCGCATCTTTATGAAGCGTCCGGTCTGGGCGCGGCCATCAATGCCGCGGTCGGCGCCGGTCTGCACCCCGATTACTCCACCGCCATGCATGCCATGACGCGCCTGGGCGAGACCTTTTTGCCGGATATGGCCACGCATGCCATTTACCAGGACCTCTACCATGAGGTATATCTGAAGATGTATGCCCGGCTGCAGCCTTTTTATAAGGCCATGCAGCACATTACATTACCCAAGCAGGAAGACAAGCAACAAATCCTTTAAGTGAGGTCTATTGCACTTTCCTGATGTCGATAATTATGTTTTTTAGTAGTTTGGGTTGGTGTTTTCCGAAACCCTATGCAAGTGCAGAGGGTTGAGGCACTTGCATAGAGTGCAGCGTGGTGTACCCAAGCCACGGTGGTTTCCTGGAGCGGTAGGCTTGGGTATTTGCGTCCAACCCAAAAACCATATTGCTACCTTGGTAGGTGCAAAGCACTATGTCCAGAGCACAGCGTAGGATGCTTCGCACCTACCAGTTAATGCTGGAAAAGATTTGTTTCTCTCCCCAATTAATAAATGCACTCTGGGCAGGTGCTACATTTTTTGATACTGCCGGTGTCCTCGTCGGCGGTAAATCTATAATTCTCCCCTCCCTATGCCCTCCCCTGTTTCGCAGAAACAGGGGAGGGATTAATACTTTCCTTTTCAGAACGCGCTATGGCAAAAAGAAGAACATCTCCCAATTACCAGGCTGGGTTTCATTGATGGATGAGCTCAAGCCGGCGATCACAATCCAGGTATTGCCGGGTTTCAGCGCGTAAGGCTGTCCGTCATTACCAAAGAACTGCATCGGATCGGTGTCATTTTTGGCTTTCCAGGTCCCCTGGGTCAGCAAGCCATCGCGAAACAGGTAAGCCAGCTGGCCTTTGTCATTCCCCCAGATGTTGATCTCATGCGCGCTGGGTGTCAGCTCGGTGTATTCCGCGAAAATGAGGATGATATTTGAAAATGCCAACTGCTGGCCAGTTACCCGGTCGGTCAAGGGGATCATCTCATACTCTCCCCCTTCCTCGTTTTGCATATATTCAATCCAGCGCAGGTACTTGCCGCTGGCCGGGTCATAACGCCATTCAGCGCGGTTGTAATAATTGAACAGCACAGTCACCTGCTGGCCGGGCTGCGCGTCAGATGGTAGTGTATCCGCAAACACCATGCCTGGCAGGTCAGGTTTGCTGTTTTTAAGCCCTTGGGCGGTTACATATTCACTAATAGCTTTTGAATTGGCAAACACCCCTATGGCGTCATGGGTGCTCTTGCCACAAAAGGCCGGGCAGGGCGCTTCCAGATTGGAGATGGCGTAATTTCCCAAGGCAGTGACCAACTCCGCGTCAGTGTCATTATCGGCGCCGCCGTAACCTAAAACCCCGCTGTACATAGTCACCAGCTGCGCGTCCACGCGCCTTCCTGAACGCACCGGACCGATGGTGGGGCTGTCTTGTCCGTAAAATAAAGCCAGAAAACGGTTGGTTCCGTAACCAATGTAATAATCAAAAACGATATCCGCGAACGACAGTCCCGCATGAGGACGCCCCAGGCGCGGATAATTAGATACCTTGACCATCACCGGCTGGCGTTCGAGCAGGGCAGGGTCAGCCACCGCCAATCCGGTGAGCGGATTGATGACTTCGGGTTGAACTGTCAGGGAAAGCGTTGGGCTTGCTGTTTGATTCGCAGCTATAGTTGCGGCGATCACATTCGAAACAGGGTTTAGCATTGGAGCAGCTTCAATAACAGCTGTAGGCTTGCAAGCTGCAAGAAAAATTACAAGAAGCAATCCGGCGATTATTTTCTTTGTTCGCATAAGCCAGCATTATAAAGGATACTGCCTGCCAGGTTACATGAGCGCCCCAAAGGGTATAATTTTATAAAACAGGACACCTCAAGGGATATGGACCGAAAAATTAGAGTTTTGATCGCCAAGCCCGGGCTAGACGGGCATGACCGCGGCGCGAAGGTGATCGCGCGGGCGCTGCGCGACGCCGGCATGGAAGTCATTTACACCGGCCTGCGCCAGACACCCGAAATGATCGCCAGTGCGGCGCTGCAGGAAGACGTGGACGCGGTAGGCCTGTCCATTCTCTCAGGCGCGCACATGACGCTGGTGCCGTGCGTGCTGGACCTGATGAAAACCAACGGACAGGGAGATACCCCTGTTTTTGTCGGCGGCATCATCCCGGAAGAAGACGCCGCGCAGCTTTCAGCCCTTGGCGTGAAGGCAATATACGGTCCCGGCACGCCCACCACACGGGTGATTGACGACGTAAAAAATTTTGTAAAACCTGCTTAGGGTTTTATTCGCATGGAAATTGTAGAAAAAGCAGCCGCGGGTAATCGCCTTTCCATCGCGCGCCTGCTGACGATGATCGAATCCGGAACGCCCGAGGGGTTGGACGCGCTGGATGACCTTTATTCAAAAAGCGGTAAGGCGCACCTCATCGGCATCACCGGCCCTTCCGGTTCGGGCAAGTCCACTCTGGTCAACCGCCTGGCGCTGGAACTGGCCGGAGAACCATCATCTGAAATTAAGGTCGCGGTCATCGCGGTAGACCCAACCAGCCCCTTCAGCGGAGGAGCCTTATTGGGCGACCGGGTGCGTATGCGTGATCTGGCAAACCGGCCGGATATCTTCATCCGCTCCATGGCTACGCGCGGCGCGCTGGGTGGGCTGGCGCGCGCGGCCGGCGAGGCTGCACTGCTTCTGGACGCGGTCAGTTTTCCTTATATATTGATTGAAACAGTGGGCGCAGGCCAATCGGAAGTAGATATCGCGCGGCTGGCTCATACCACGGTGGTGATCGAAGCGCCGGGGCTGGGCGATGACATTCAGGCGGGCAAAGCCGGCATCCTTGAGATCGCGGATATCCTGGTGGTGAATAAGTCTGACAAACCTGGCGCTGACGCGGCCGCGCATTCCCTGGAAGTGATGCTGGAAATTGGTGAAGATCTGCGTAAGGATTCAGAAAATCCGGCAGCGTTGAGATGGAAAACTCCCATACTGATGACCTCCGCGCTGAACGGCGAAGGGATAACTGAACTGGCGAAAACCATCCTCTCGCACCGCGCGTTTCTGAATGACAGTGGGGAATGGGAAAAACGAAGCCAGGCGCGCGCTCTGGATATGTTTGACCGTTTGTTAAAGGAAAAGTTATTCGAAAACTGGCAGGGGCACGCCGACTCGGATGCTTACAACCAGGTTAAAAATGAGGTGGTTAAACGGCAGCTCTCACCGCGCAAGGCGCTTAACCAGCTATTTTCGTGACCTTTTGCGCGTTTTTGGCAATATGACTGGTTGTGGATTACAATCAGAAGGATTATTTTTTTATCAGGAGAATCCAGGCAATTATGAACCGTACCCCAATTGGCAGTCTCAAGGATCATCTCGACGAAGTTGTTATCCTCCAGGGTTGGCTGCAAATCCTGCGCGACCAGAAAAAAATGCAGTTTCTCATCCTGCGCGACCGCACCGGAATGGTGCAGGTGGCCAACTACCGCCCCGCCAATCCTGAACTGGGCGACCTAATCTCCACGCTGGGAACCGAATCCGCGCTAACCGTCACCGGCAAGGTGGTGAAGAACGATGTCGTGAAACTGGGCGGACTGGAGATACAACTTCAGGATCTGAAGGTGGAAAACAATGCCGAGGCACCGCTGCCTTTTGATCCGTTTGACGACGAAAACTTGCCCGCCATTGACTTTCGCATGGACTGGCGCTACCTGGATCTGCGCCGTAAGCAGAACCTGATGCTTTTCCGCGCGCAGACCCTTCTGGAACACGCCATGCGAGAGTACTGGCTGCAGGAATGCTTCATTGAGATCCACTCACCCAAGATGATGGGCACCCCCAGCGAATCGGGCGCGGAACTTTTTGAGGTTGATTATTTTGGTGGCAAAGCCTACCTGGCGCAGTCGCCGCAGTTCTACAAACAGATGGCCATGGCCGCAGGGTTTGAGCGTGTGTTTGAGGTCGGACCGGTTTTCCGCGCGGACCCCTCGTTCACCTCCCGTCATATGACCGAGTTTACCGGGCTGGATATGGAAATGTCCTGGATCGAGACGCACGAAGACGTGGTGGCTTTCACCGAGCGCTGGCTGCAATACGCCTACAAACGTGTGAAAGAGCAGATGGGCGATGAGATTAAAGAAACCTTTGGCGTGGATATTGTCGTCCCTGAGGTGCCCTTTCCGTGCATGACTATGACGGAAGTGTATGCAATCCTGAAGCAGGCTGGCTACCAACTTCCGCCCGAACGCAAGGGCGACCTGGACCCGGGCGGCGAGCGTGCCATCGCGGACCATGTCAAGCAGAAAACCGGCAGCGACTTCCTCTTTATCATCGACTGGCCGATCGCTGTGCGCCCCTTCTACCACATGCGCCACCCCGATAAACCCGAACTGACACGCAGCTTTGACCTGATCGCCGGCGGACTGGAAATCGCCACCGGCGCGCAGCGCGAACACCGCTATGAGATTCTCAAAAAACAGGCTCTTGAAAAAGGACTGGGGCTGGAAAACATAAAGTTCTATCTGGATTTCTTCCGCTACGGCTGCCCCCCGCACGGCGGCTTTGGCATGGGGCTTTCGCGCCTGGTCATGGTGCTGCTGGATATCAAGAATATCCGCGAAAGCGTGTATCTCTTCCGCGGGCCCAACCGGCTGAACCCATAAGGATTTACCATGATTATCGGGAAGCGCGTAAGGCTCAGGGCGATTGAAAAAGACGACCTGCCGAGATTTGTTGCCTGGTTGAACGACCCGGAAGTGCGCCGCAACCTGCTGCTCTACCAGCCTCTCTCAATGGGGCAGGAAGAACAGTGGTACGCGGATATCCTGAAGGAAAACGTGGATGAACAACCGCTGTGTGTTGACGTCGAAGTCGGTGAAAACTGGGAGCCCGCCGGGAATATCAGCCTGATAGAGCTAAACCAGCATGACCGCAGCGCGGAGATCGGCATCTTTATCGGCCGCAAAGATTTCTGGAACAAAGGCTACGGGTGCGAAGCCATGCGCCTGATGATCGGGCACGGCTTCAACGACCTCAATCTCAACCGCATTTTCCTGCGGGTGTATGAAACCAACCCCAACGGGGTGCGCTGTTATGAAAAAGCCGGCTTCAAACATGAGGGGCGGTTGCGCGAAGCCCACTATCACGAAGGACGTTATATTGATATGCTGATGATGAGTATACTTAAGAGTGAATGGATTGAAACAGAAAAAACCGGAGGTTGTGCATGAACATTCCCGGCCATACGCATTCAGGGCCTTTGATGTACGGTAATGTGCGTCTGTACGCGGGGTCTTCAGCGCCTGAATTGGCACAGGATATTTCCAGTTACCTGGACGTGCCGCTGTGCGGCAGGGATATTGTCACTTATCCCAACGATAATATCTTTATAAAACTTCATTCCAGCGTGCGTGGGCAGGACTGCTACGTCATCCAGACCACATCCATCCCTGTGCAACACAATTTGATGGAACTGCTGATCATGATCCAGACCCTCCGGCTGGATTCCGCCGCGCGCATTACCGCGGTGGTGCCTTACCTGTGCTACACCCGCTCTGACAAGAAAGACCAGCCGCGTGTGCCTATCACCGCCCGCCTGGTGGCAGACATGATCGAAGTGGCCGGCGCCGACCGCTACATGACGCTTGACCTGCACGCCGACCAGATCCAGGGCTTCTTCTCCATCCCCGGGGATGTGCTGTACGCTTTTCATGTGCTGATCGGTTATATGGAAGACCTGAAAAAGACCATGAAAGATCCGGTGATGGTCTCACCGGACCTGGGTTTTGCCAAGAAGGCGCGCAACTACGCAGCGAAGTTGGATATCCCGTTGGCGTTCATTGAAAAGCGCCGCCTTTCCAACGCGCCCACCGCCAAAGCGCTTACGCTTATCGGTGACGTGCAAGACCACGACTGCATCCTGCTGGATGAAGAGGTCTCAACCGGCACCACCATTGTCACCGCGGTCAACCTGATCAAGGAAAAAGGCGCGCAGGATGTGCATGTGTTTTTCATCCACCCCGTGCTGGCGGACAAGGCCGTGGAACGGCTGCTCAGCCTGCCGGTGAAGCAGTACGTCACCACAGATACTATCCCCATCTCTCCCGAGAACAAAGCGCTCTTTGGCGACCGGCTGAAGGTTATCAGCGTGGCGCAGTTGCTGGGCGAGGTCATCTGCCGCGCCAACCAGGGCCGCAGCGTGGGTGAGATGTTCAACGAATAGAGATTCCTATTCAAATGATAGCCCGCTCGTCTCAGCTGTGGGGCTTAACATGTCAGGTGCGGGGCCTTACTCTCCACAGGAGGTTGGTATGTTAGGTTATGCTCATCCTGAAGTCCTTGTAGACACGCAATGGGTCGCCGAGCACCTCACTGCACCCAAAGTCCGGATTGTAGAAGTAGGCTATGACCTGAATGATTACAAATCCGGACATATCCCCGGTGCAGTGGGATGGGGTTGGAGTACTGACCTCCAACATCCCATCCGCAAGGATTTACCAGACAAAGGGGGAATGGAGGAGTTGCTGGCCCGCTCGGGTATCGAAAACGATACGACCATCCTCGTTTATGGCGCTCGTCGCCACGGATACGCGACGTTCGCCTTATGGCTCTTGAAAATCTATGGTCATGGCGATGTGCATGTTATGAATGGAAATCGCGAGAAGTGGATTGCTGAAGGTCGTCCACTGACGACAGAAATACCGACTGTCACGCCGTCTGTCTACATCGCGAGAGAACCTGATTGGAGTATTCGTGCGTTGCGCGACTGGGTTCTCGATTCCATTGGCAAACCGGAGCGCATTTTGGTGGATGTGCGCACGCCAGAAGAATATCATGGTCAGTTGTGGGATTGGTGGAAATATCAGGCAGAAGCCAGCCAGCGCGGCGGTCATATCCCCGGGGCGGTCAATATTCCATGGGACATGACGCTCAAGGAGGATGGATCATTCAAGTCGGTTGAAGAACTGCAAGCCTTATATACCAACAACGGTGTTATTTCAGATAAGGAAGCAATCTCGTACGGTATCGTTGGCGGGCGATCCAACCATACCTGGTTTGTT
>JAUYCC010000056.1 GCA_030692365.1 Pelolinea sp.
AGTCAAATTGTAAGAATATTAAGTAGTTAAAGTGGGGGCAAACCATAAGATTAGCGCAAATTTCTTCTTAATTTTTAAAAAAATTACCTGAAATTTCACCAAAAGTGGGAGAAAAAAAGAGGCTGACCACTTTTGGGACAGCCTCCTAACCTAAATATGAATGTCAGGCAGGAATTCCTGACTTACATTATTTCAGAATTATTCGGCGATGCTGACGGAGTCCACAATACCCACGATCACCGAGACCACGCAAGCATCCTTGTTGTCCAACACCTGGCGGGCGCCGCTGCCTTCGCGCAGCACCAGCACGGTATCACCGATGCCAGCCTGGCTGTTATCCAGCGCGATGAAATCACCGCTGGTATCGCCTTCCTCCAGGCTGAGCGGCTGCACCACCAGCAGGCGGCGGTGTTTGTAATGCGCGTGGCTGATAGTGGTGACGATGGTTCCGACTACTTTTCCGATGACCATGGTTTTTCAGTCCCTTAGGTGAACTGGTTCAAGCCTTTCTTAAGCGTATAGCTGAACTCGCCGTCCGGGCGCACGTTCAGTTCATCCACGATGCCGACCAAAGTCAGGTCTACCGGCACAAACTTGATCTCCGGCAGAGCGAGCGAGGCTTCGCGCGAGCGCACCATCACGCACAGGTCACCCGGGCCGGCCTGCACCACATCCGCGGCGACCTGCAGGGCGCCGAGAGGTTGGAGGTGCTTGTCCACCGGCTGCACGATCAGCAGCTTCAAGCCCTCCATGCAGGAGTATTTCTGCGTGCAAATCGCTGTGCCTTTGACCTGTCCGAACAGCATGGTTTATCTCAGCCCCAGGTCAGCGGCGACGCGTTCGATGATACGGTCCAGCACCGCGTCTTCCACCTGATTACCCAGGCGCGCTTTCACGGCGCTCTTCACGCGCTCTTTGATGGCTTCCACGCGCGCGGAAGGGGGCAGCCCTGTCAGTGCCGCTGAAAATGCGTCAGATTTGTTAATATATGGGCGAATCGGCGCGGCTGGTGGGGTATCGTGCGGCTGCACCAGTTCAACGTTCAACTTGCGCGCGCTTTCGTACGCCAGGTCGGTGAGCACCACATCGTCGTTCACAACCAGGGTGCGTTCTCCGCGCCTGGCCATGTCTTCAATATCGCGTTCGGTATAAAAGGTTTTTGCCATAGGTTTCTCCCGATACGGTTAGCGGCTCTCCGCCATCGCTTTGCGCACCGCCTCATGAACGATGCGTTCCAGTTCAAATTCATCCACTTTGGCGGGCGCCGGCTGCGGCGTGTTTTCCTCGCACTCCGGGGAGTGGCAGTAGCCGGCATACACACTGGATTCCAGTTCCACGATCTTGCGATGGGTCTGGTGCAGCTTTTCGAGGCTATCGGCGGCCAGCGGTTTTTCGCCGCCAAGTTGGCGGGCATAGTAGATGACCCGCGCGGCTGCCTCGGCATGTTCCACCTTGATGGCTGCCTGATAGATATCGCGCCCGACGGCCAGCAGGCCGTGATGGTCGAGCAACACCGCGCTGTTTTCACGGTTGCGTATGCCCTTGCGGATGGAGTCCGCCAGGGCGGGGCTGCCGGGGGTGGCATAGGGCGCCAGCGGCAATTTGCCGCCGAACATAACCTCAATCTCCGGCAGGATGCAGGAGGGCAGGTCAAGGCCGGCCACCGTAAACGCCACCAGGATGGGCGGGTGGCAGTGCGCCACCGAACAGATATCCGGGCGTTCCTGGTAGGCTGCCAGATGCATGGCAACCTCCACCGTGGGGGGCAGATCGCCTTCTAGCTTGTTGCCCTGTTTGTCAATTTTCACAATCTGCGAGGGTTTCAAAAATCCCTTGCACAGCCGGGACGGGGTCACCAGGACCTCGTTATCGCTCAGGATGGTGGACAGGTTGCCGTCGCTGCCGGTCATGAACCCGGCCACATACAGCCTTCTGGCTACCTCACATATATCGCTTCGCAAGTTCCACTCTAATTCATTCATGGTCTCTCCATGATGCAGATTTTATTCAGGAATTCCTTCCAGCCCTTCCAACGCGCGGGTGGCGGCGTCGCGGGCGGAGATGATCTCCGCTTCGCTGCCCGAAAGCCACATGCGGCCAAAGCGGCCGACGCTGGAAACATGGATGACCTTGATGGATGCCTTCTTTTCGGCTTCGTTGCAGGCGTAATTGATGTACGCCGCGGGGGCGCATTCCATCACCAACATGGTCTCGCCGGGAACCAGCATGGAACCCTTGCGGAAGCGGTTGAGCAGCTGCGCCTGGTAGGAGTCCACACGGGTGATGACCTGGGTGGAGGCGATCATGGGTTTGATGCGGTCCTGCACCTTCAATCCGAGCCGGCTGAGAACCACATTGCCGGCTTCAATCACCGCGGCCTGGTTGAGGGAGTGAACCTCGAACATGCCAAATTCGCGCTCAACGATCTGCGCGCCGGGTTTGGCTTCGGTGGCCTTGACGGCGATATCCACCATGCGGAAGACCTCATTGCCGGGCGCCATTTCAATGTAGAGCGAGGCCATGCCCTCAGTGGGCAGGTCGCCCTGTGTCACCGTGCCGATAAAGGCCGCGTATTGCGCCTGCATGCGGTCGAGCATGCAGTAACAGCGTAAAGAAAATTTATCTGCCATAATTATTCATCTCTCTCTTCTCAAACCCTGCCGCATTTTGTTAAAATGCCAGTCCAACCGGAAACCGGTTTCTGTCAGGCGTTACATCCGCTGGTTTAAAGCAGGCGCAAATGATTTGCGGTGCCATCAACCGCTGCTGCCTGTTGAATTTCACCTGTAGGCAGCTAACGAGCGGTAAAAAGCCGCCCGTATAACAAATTAGCCGATAGCGCCTTTGGACTTCTGGGGCAGGATCATTTCAACTTCGCTGTGCGGCCGTGGGATGACGTGCACTGATACCAGTTCGCCTACGCGCTTCGCAGCGGCAGCGCCGGCATCCGTGGCGGCTTTCACTGCGCCAACGTCTCCGCGCACCATCACGGTCACATACCCGCCGCCCACATATTCGGAGCCAAGCAGGGTGACGTTGGCGGCTTTGACCATCGCATCGGCGGCTTCGATCGCGCCGACCAGACCTTTGGTCTCCACCATTCCGAGAGCAATCATTTCAGGACTTGTAGCCATTTTGTGTTCCTTTCTTTCCATCTATTTATTTTTGATTGATGATTTCTTGAATCACTTTTCTTACCAGGGTTTCAATTTCCTGCGCGTTTGAGGATGCGGCTATAGGAAGCGGCTCGCGCAGGGCTGAATCCGGGGGAGGGGTTGTCTCGTAAGCCAGCCGCTTGACGTTGTAAAGGTGATGCACGGTGATATTGTCGCCCGTTATTGATCCGCCTTCCCCGCCGGATCCGAGCGTCATGGAGGGCATCAGGCCGGTCGTCAGGCCGACAGCCCCCAAAGTACCCATGGTGTTAACCAGAATACGGAAAACCGGTTTTTCCAGCCCAAAGGCCATGATGACGCGCTCATCCTGGGCATGGATGATCTGGGTGTGGCCGCGCCCGCCAAACATAATCAATTCGATGGAGCGTTCACAGCCTGCCTCCCAGCCGTCTTCCTCATACCAGCCCAGCACGGTGGTCAGCTTTTCACGGGAGAGGGGCTCACCCGCGCCGGTTTTGCTTAATCGGGTTACGATGATACGCGCGGATTGTGGAATACTGAACCCGGCCATACCGGCCAGGGTCTGCGCGGGCTTGCCAACCGTGGCGGTGTTGATGCCGCCCTCGACATTAAAGAGCAGTTTACGCAGCAAGTCAGTTTGGCGTTCATCCGCGAAATACGCGCCTTCCGCCTGCATCAAGCGTTCCAGTTTTTGGGCGATGGGCTTATCGGCGACAACGGCCTGTTCCGTGGCGCAAATGGTGGAGCAATCAAAAGCTTTGCTGGCGACGATATAGCGGGCGGCCTTTTCCAAATCGGCGCTGCGGTCTACATACACCGGCACATTACCAGGGCCAACGCCGTAGGCCGGCTTGCCGACCGAATGGGCGGCTTTGACCATGGCGCTGCCGCCGGTGGCCAGGATGAGGCGCACGCGATTGTGCTCCATTAATTCTTGGGTGCCCTGCAGTGAAATGACCTGCATGCAATTGACCAGATTGGCTGGCGCGCCGGCTTTCTCAGCGGCCTGCTGCATCAGCCAGCAGGTTTCATAGGTGCAGCGTACCGCGGAGGGGTGGGACGCGACGACAATAGCATTACGCGCCTTGACTGCGGAAAGAATATTGAACATGGCAGTGGAAGTGGGATTGGTACTGGGAGTCAGTGCCACCACCACGCCCATCGGCCAGGCAATATCAAACACCCGACGCTGCTCATCATGGCGGATAACGCCTACCGTGCGAACGTCCTTGATGCTTTCCCAGACGATGCGCGATCCCAACTCATTTTTCAGTTTCTTGTGCGCCGGGACGCCGTAGCCGGTTTCTTCATGCGCCATTTGACCCAGCCGCTCAGAGGCCAGATAGGCCGCGTCAGCCATGGACGCGCACACCCGGTCCACTTCCTCCTGGCTGGCGCGCCCCCAGGTCAGCTGTGCCAGGTAAGCGGCTTCGGCCAGATTGCGGGCTTCCTGAATTGAGAGCAGGTCTTTATCCATAGTGATACCTTAGTCTAAGCATCAACTCTTGCGGAAAGTCGCTTTTCCTTCCACATCCAGAGAATCAATAATGGCCATAATGACCGCATCCACGGGGGTATCTTTGGTGATGGTAGTCTGGCGCGCGCTTGATCCGGAAGCAGTTAGCACCAGATCGCCGACGCCGGCATCCACGCTGTCAATCGCGACAAAAGGTTTGCCGCTGCCCTTCCCGAATTCATCGGTCTGCTGCACAACCATGAGCTTTCTGCCCTGGAGTTTTTCATCTTTGATGGTTGAAATCGTAGTGCCTATCACACGGACAATCAGCATTTTTGGCTCCTGTTCATTCAATACCCTTTGGGCGCTTCAACGCCCGCGGGTTTTTCCCCTTGACCGCCGCTTTGAACTATGCGTACACCCGCGCTGGCGCCCACACGGGTTGCGCCGGCTTTGACCATCTTGTCCAGGTCTTCACGGGTGCGAACACCGCCCGCGGCTTTCACACCCAGCAGCGGACCAACCGTGCGGCGCATCAGCGCCACATCCTCAACGGTTGCGCCGGCGGTGGAAAAGCCGGTGGAGGTCTTTACAAAATCAGCGCCCGCTTCCTTTGCCAGCAGGCAGGCGATCTGTTTTTCTTCATCGGTCAGCAGCGCAGTTTCAATAATGACCTTCAGCAAGCAGCCAGCCTCATGCACCGGTTTCAATACAGCCAGGATATCGCGCGCGACCAATTCCAGATTGCGGTCTTTGAGCGCGCCGATGTTGATGACCATATCAATTTCGGAGGCGCCTTCAGCCAGCGCTTGCCGGGTTTCGGCCGCTTTGATCTCGGGAGTGTTAGCGCCGAGCGGGAAACCGATGACTGAACAGACCTTGACAGGTGTACCGTGCAGTAGATCAGCGCACAACTTTACTTGGGTGGGATTCACACAAACCGACGCAAAATTATATTTGCGTGCCTCGAAACATAACTGGGTGACCTGTTCACGGGTCGCTTCAGGTTTAAGGAGGGTATGGTCGATATATTTCGCGACTGAGAGATCGTCGGGGATGGTGCCCAGATTTGAGGAAATGCGTTCCGCGCCCGCGCTCATTACCTGGCCGATTTCGTCATAGCAGGTGGTCACACACAGGTTATCCACACACTCTACCTTACAGGTTTGTCCTTGCGGGGAGGTATCTTTTAGGTTTTCTTCGGCCAGCGCGTTGAGGATCTCATGCGTCACAATCTCGGCCAGGGTTTCAATACTTCGGGTATCCGCAACCATTTGCCTATCCCTCTTTCAGGAATTTCTTTTCAATTTCCATAATTTTGTCCACACGGCTGGCATGCCTTCCGCCGCCGAAAGGCGTCTCAAGCCAGGTTTTGACGATCAACTTGACCTGGTTCACACCCAGAAAACCTGCCCCAAGCGTGAGCACATTGGCATTGTTGTGCTCGCGGCTGTTAACCGCGGTGGCGTAATCCACGCACATGGCCGCGCGCACCCCGGGCACTTTGTTGGCGGCCATGCAGCTGCCAATGCCCGCGCCGTCAATGACGATACCACGGCAGGCAGAGCCCTGACGAACCTTATCCGCCACGGCGAAAGCAAAATCAGGATAATCCACAGCCTCTTTGCTGCTTGTGCCGCAATCAATGACGGTATGCCCCAATTCTTTGAGATAGGGGATCAAGGTGCTTTTCAGCTCAAACCCGCCGTGATCGCTTCCAATGGCGATAGTTTTAATGGATGAAGTGCAGGATTCGGGCTTTGTCGATGGGGATGAAGCAGGTGTAACTAGGGCAGCCTGAGTGGTGGTTTGCGCGGATGCGCCAGCCATAACTTTTTGAACGATGCTGCGAATTTCAGTTTCGGATATATAATCCATCTAAATTCTCTGGTTCGATTGACAAAGCCGGTCGGGTGATGATATACTAACTGGTAAAGACCACTTAACGTCTTATCAACCATAATAATAGCACGGGAAATTGTTAATGTCAAGTACTATCGACCCTTCGAATATTATTCCCAAGTATTACCAGCTCGCCAATATCCTCCGGCAGCAAATTGAAAATGGCACTTTTCCCGCGCATACTGCCATCCCGTCAGAACGACAAATTGAAGATCAATACACCCTCAGCCGGCCAACCATCCGCCAGGCAATTGATATCCTTGAACGCCAGGGGTATCTATACCGGGTACACGGAAAAGGGACGTTTGTATCGCCTCCAAAGCTGCAGAAGGGGATTCTGGAACTGACCAGTTTCTCGGAGGACATGCGCAACCGTGGCATGGAACCCGGCCAACAAATCCTCGAATTTGGTTATATTAAACCGCCCGCCAAAGTCGCGCGGCAACTGGAAATCAAGGAAGCTGACAGAAATGTTCTGAGGATCAAACGCCTGCGTTTTGGGGATAACATCCCCATTGGTCTACAGGATTCTTACCTTTGCCTTCCAGGTGAACAGACCATCACCCGGGAAGAAATTGAAGAGCGTGGGTCAATTTACGCTATCCTTCAGGAAAAATTTGGCTTGTACCCGACTGAAGCGGACGAGACGCTTGAGGTCACGCTAGCCACGCCGGACGAAGCTGACCTGCTGCAGATCCCGGTGGGCAGCCCGCTGCTGCTCAATGAACGCACCTTATGGTCCCAAAATCGGCAGGCGATCGAGTTTGTGCGCATCCTTTACCGCGGAGACCGTTATAAATATTTCGTGCGCCTGACGCGCAAGCAACAGGGCAGTTAGTTGGCTAAAGCGAAAATATCTGGGGTAGGGAGCCCGCGGATTTTTGTAACCGGCCAATACACCGCGAAAGCCTTACCGATCACATTTTCCAGTGGAACGAAGCCCCACACATGCGAATCCGCGGAGGGGTTGCGGTTATCGCCCAATACAAACAACTTTCCTTCGGGCACTTCCCAACCCCCGTCATATTCGGGCGGCGCCGAGATGTAGGGTTCATAGAGTTCCTGGTCATTAACCCAAACCTGGCCACCTTTTACAATGACCTTATCGCCTGGCAGGCCGATGACGCGTTTGACATAATCAAGCGTCGGGTCGAGCGGGAAGTGAAAGGTTACAATGTCGCCGCGTTCGATTTCGCCTAATTTGTATTCCAGCTTGTTCACCAGCAGAATCTCGCCGGGTAACAGGGTGGGTTCCATACTGATCTTTTGAACGCGTACTCGCCCAACCGCACTATCGATGATGAAATACAGCACCAACGCCATAACCAGCATCTGCGCGATTTCGAAAAGATTGCGAAAAAAAACTTTTGACCCGCTTTTTATTGGTTCGCCGTTAAAGTCCGGCGCGGTTTGATTTTCCAATGATTGCTTCCTGAACAGACGAATTTCCTGCGATTATACTATTTAGCGTTTTCCCTTTAATACAATATGGATCGGTGTGCCGGTAAAGGGATATTCCTTACGGATCTGGTTTTCAAGGTATCTCAAGTAAGAGAAATGCGCGAGTTTAACGTCATTGACATACAGCATAAAAGTGGGCGGATCGCTGCGCACCTGGGTGCCGTAGTAAATCCGCAGGATACGGCCGGTTCTAGAGGTCGGCGCGTGCATGTCCTGCGCCTCCATCAGGATGTGGTTCAGGGAACTGGTGCTTATCCTTACCAGGCGCTGGTCCTGCACTTTCAGCGCTTCCGGCAGCACCTGGTCCACACGTTGCCCGGTTTTGGCAGAGATAAATAACATGGGCACGTAATCCATAAAGTTTAAGGCAGATCTGATGCGCTGCTTGTATTCTTCTATGGTAAAGGTGTTTTTCTCAATCGCGTCCCATTTGTTGATCAGCACAACGGTACTTTTCCAGGCTTCGAGGATGAAGCCCGCGATGTGGGTATCCTGAGCGGAGATATTGATGGTAGCGTCTATCATCAGGAGCGCCACATCACAGCGTTCGATGGCGCGCATACTGCGGATAACGCTGTATTTCTCTACACCGCGGTCAATTCTCCCGCGTCGGCGGATGCCCGCGGTATCGATCAGGGTGACAGGAATATCTTCAAAGGTAATTTGGGTATCTATGGCGTCGCGGGTGGTGCCAGCAATGGGACTGACAATGGCGCGCTGTTCCCCGGCTAATTTGTTCAACAGGCTGGATTTGCCTGAATTGGGTATGCCTACAATGGCAATCTTGACCGATTCATCTTCTTCCCCTTCCGGTTGTGCGGGAAAGGCCGCTACCAGCGCGTCCAGCAAGTCACCGGTACCGGTGCCGTGGTTGGCCGAAATGGCATAGGGTTCTCCCAACCCCAACTCATAAAACTCCACCACACTGTCGCGCAGGGCTTTGTTATCGGCTTTGTTGGCGACCAAAAAAAGCGGCGGCCAATTCTTTCCATCGCGCTTCTTCTGAAGGCTGCGCAACAAGTCAGCAACTTCGGCGTCAGAGGATGTGACACCGGCGGTGCTGTCGACGACAAACAGGATGGCATCAGCCTCCTGCACCGCAACCAGGGCTTGGTCGCGGATCTCATGAACATAATCCGCGGAGCCGATGCTGAGGGGAGTTGTTTCGCCTGTGGTCGGGTCAATGCCGCCGGTATCAATCATATGGAAGCGCCGACCATTCCATTCGGATTCAGCGAACAGCCGGTCACGGGTGGTGCCGGGAATATCATCAACAATGGCAAGTTGTTCACCCGCCAGGCGGTTAAACAGCGTGCTTTTTCCGACGTTTGGTCGGCCAACAATTGCAACAATAGGTATATTCATGGTTAGTTTCCCGGGGTAGCAGTGGATGTGATCTTGATCTCCACCTCAATGGTCGCGGGCAGGATGGATTCTACCAGAATACCGGGTATTCCAACCTGAATTTGCGGCTCAATTTGGTAAGTGCCGGGCGCTTTATCGGTCAGGTCGATTATCACCCTCACATCATTAGCCTTCAAGGCATCCAGTTCGGGTAAGGGTCCGGAGAGAATCACATCCACGCGGTCGGGAGAGATCACCGTTTGGTAGGCGGGCGAACCCACGATAATTTCAATCAGCAAGCCGGTCAGCGTGATGCTGCCTTCGATTGGTGAAATGGAAACTGAAACCCTGATGGTTGATTCACCAACCACGACAACTCCAGATGGCAAGTTAAGAGGAAGTGAGACTTCAAGGTCTTCGCCCGCATTGGTGAGATTGAGCGGTTGGGTTTCAATAAATCCCGGCAAGGTGTTGATCAGATCGGGATCAGTGGAGAACACGGTTACCACCAGGGGATTGGCCGAAATATTGGTCAAACGGTGGCCGCTGGCGATCTGCCCTGTGGTTATGACCTTAACAGTTACATTTTTGTAACCGCCGCGCTGAGCGATTTCCTGCCGTATGTGCACCTTTTCAGGAGATATGGTCACGCCCGAAACGCGCAGCCCATTTTCATCCAGCGCTGACAAAACCACATCCCGGTCAATGGTTTCTTTGGATTGGCTGATATCCAACGTGGCGCGCACTTCAGTAACTTTATCAACCAATGATGTGGGACCGTTGACCGTAGCTGTTTTTGCGCTCAATTCCGGCACTCCGGCTTCATAACCGACTGCGGGACTGGAGGGCTGCAACAGATTGATGCTGAAAGATTCGCTGAACAGCTTTTCCATTGTCAGCGAAACGATATCGGGTGACAGGCTTTCAACCTTAACCGGTCGGGCGTTAATCTGTAATCTAACTGGGATTTTATAATCTCCGGCATCCAGACCGGTGAGGTCTACCAAAGCGCGGATGACATTGGATGAATTTAACTCCGAACTCCAGGTTGAAGCTGGGGCGCTAAGGATGATTGACACCTGTTCTGGAAGTTCAGTGGTGATAACCAACGAAGGATCCTGCCCGGTTATCTCAAGCGGTACAGGCCGGCCGAAAGTACGCCTTTCTACGGGGTCGATGTTGGTGACAGCCAAAACCCATACCGCGATAGCGAGCAGAATCGCTGTAATAAGCGTCGGCAGATTCTTGGAGAAGCGTTTGATGAATTCCATTGTCAGTCTTTAGGTTCCCGGAAGAAATCAGCCAGTCTTTGAAACCAGGACTTGAAATTGGCGCGTTCTTCCGCTTCAGCCTGTTGTTTAAAGAACGCCAGAAGAACGTTTTCCATTTTATCGGCGCTGATGCGGCGCATCAGCCGCCCGCGGTGCGCCAGGGAGATGGAGCCTGTTTCCTCGGAAACCACAACAGCAATGGCGTCAGAGACTTCCGAAATACCCAGGGCAGCGCGGTGGCGCAAGCCCATCTGGCGTTCAGGTGAGCTGTTCAGCACGCCGCTGGATGAGAGCGGCATGACGCATGCGCCGGCTGAAACCAGCCCTTTATTAATTATGACAGCACCGTCATGCAGCGGGGTGTTGGGATAGAAGATTTGTAACAGCAATTCAGGCGTCACCTTTGCGCTTAGTTTGACGCCGGTGGCTTCGTATTCACGCAGGGTGTCTCTGCGTTGCAGTACAATCAGCGCCCCCTGCCTGAACACAGCCAGGCGGGCGCACGCGGTGACCACGTCCTTAATCGTTTTTTGGATGATCTCAATATCAGTAAAGGGGCGTTCGATGAGCAGCGCGCCAGAGCCCGCCCGGCCAAGGCGTTCCAACCCGCGGCGGATTTCAGGCATGAAAAGAACAGGGATGGAAAACAGCAGGGCGGGGAGGGTTGTGCTGACCAGCCAGGAAAAGGCAGGCAGGTTCACCAAGGTTGTCAGCAGGCTGATCAGGATGACCACAAAGATCACCCCGCGCGTTAATGTCTGCGCCTGCGTATCCTTCAGCAGCATCAAAATGATATAGAAAATCGCGCTGACAAGGAAAAGGTCAACCAGCGTCAGCCAGTTTACCCGCTGGATGAGAAAAACAATTTCAGAAATCAGGTCATCCATTATGAGTACTTAATTCTCCCTGAACAAATCCAATGGCGGCCGCAGTTGCTTGCATAATAGATTGTACCCCAGCGGAGAAAGTTCGGCGGTGGGCAGGGTAACATCGAAGTATTTATAAAAACCTAATTCATCACTTAGAGGCGTACTTTCCTTATTAAAGGGAAAGAAAAACTTTTCACACATGTGGAGGCGCGAAAAATCTTGCGCCATGCTAATGATTTTTATGAATTGTTCCATATCAAACTGACTCGCGCTGACGGTGGCGGTGGCGGTGAAATTATCCATATCACTGATCAGATATAGGATATTCTCAGGAGTATCTTCAGACCCCCACAGAAAATATTGATAAGAGGCTTTCTCCAAACAGGATGGATCAAAATCCGCTGCGGAACTTTGTAGATTTTTAGCGTTCAAATTTTTCGCAGACAGGAAAAACAAACCATTTTTATTGATCTCTGAAATGGCTTGTGCCTGGATCGCATCGCCGGGCTGAATCAGGTGCTTTTGGAATGGCTTTATCAGTTCCCCAGTTCTGGTAAAGGCAGCACTGAAGCATCTGGATTTTTCTAACAGATCATCCCATCTGGCTGATATGACCGCCCAAAGGTCACTGATGTTTCCCTGGTTCAAGATTGTTGTATCTACCTGCGTTTCATCAATAATCTGGTTGGACTGATTACCAAACCTTTCATCCACGTGTGTGCGGTCCATCCCGCGGGTTTCGCTCAACCTTTGATAAATATCAGCGGCAGGAGAAGAGACTGCCCAGACCACATCACAACGTTCCTTTAGGTCGGTTTCAAACAGTTTGATGGCTTCGACAACGATAATTGGTAAAGGCGAAAGATCAATCACCTGGTTAACAGCCTGCGTAACCAAAGGATGGATGAGCGTTTCCAACTCGATAAGCGCTTGAGGATTCTTGAATACCAACTCGCCCAGGCGTTTCCGGTCAATTTGCCCGGCTTTATCCAGGATTTCGTTTCCAAAGCGGCGAACTATTGCATGAAACCCGGTTGTCCCTTGGGCGTAAGCGCCATGCGCCAGTTGATCGGCGTCGACAGATAACGCGCCCTTATGTTCCAGCATCTTGCGCACCAAGCTTTTGCCGGTGCCGATGGCACCGGTCAGACCGATGATAAAAGGGGTGACTTTAACGATTCGAGCTTTCATTCTAATGAGATTTTAGCTTCCAGGGTACCCTCTGTCAAATAAGCGGGGAGGGCGCTTGACAACCCTTAATCTACCGTGTAGAATAGCCCTACTTTGCGCCGAGATAGCTCAGTTGGTAGAGCACGCGACTGAAAATCGCGGTGTCGCCAGTTCGATTCTGGCTCTCGGCACTGCAAAACCCCACCCGCGGGGTTTTTCTTTTTCTGATAAAATCGCTCCAAAATGAACCTACTTAATAAATACGGTCGGCAGGCAGCGATTACCTGTATCGCCCTTGGCCTTATTAGCCTAATTTCGGCGATTTTCTTTTTCTCAACCCCTTTTACAGCAATTTTGTGGGTGGCGGGGGAGGATCAGCCGGTGGAATTTCCTGCGGATAATGCCATCGCGGCCAATTGGCTGCTGAATGCGGGCATCCGCCTTTTCCCAGGTGACAGTCTGTATTATTCAGGAATTGAGATAGCGCCATCTTTCGCGATGCCCGAAATTGACCAACAAATACTGTTGTATAAACCCGCTTTCCCGATAACTTTGTCCATCAATGGGATGGTTGAACGATATTACTCATCCGCACCGACCCTGGGCGCGGCGTTGTGGGAACAAGGAATCGGTATCCTCTCCGGGGACAAAATATCACTGTTGTTGGATAAGCCTTTGTCCGAACCATTATCAGTCAGTATCCAGCACGGGCAGGTTGTGAGTATCAAAGCAGGCGACCAGACTCTGGATGTAACCACCGCGGCTGAAACCGTGGGTGAAGCGCTGGCAGACGCGGGCATTTCACTACAGAACCTGGATTTCTCCACTCCCGTCGAGGATAAGCCAATACCGAATGACCGAATTATTAAAGTGACGCGGGTCAGCGAAGAAACGATATTGGACGAGAAGGTAATTCCCTTCACCAAGGAACGCGTACCTGACGCGGAGCTGAATGCCGGACAAGAAAAGGTGTTGCAAAGCGGCCAGAATGGCGTTAAGACCTCCTCTTTTTGCGTGCGCTATGAGAATGGCAAGGAAGTTGAAAGGACTGTGGAAGCGGAATGGGTTTCCAAACAACCCATTTCCCAGAAAACTGCCTACGGCACTACGGTTGTGGTGCAGACGTACGATTCGCCGGATGGTTCGGTGGATTACTGGCTTTCAAAGCAAGTGTACATTTCTTCCTACCATGACACCGGCAGCCCCACCGCCAGCGGCATCTGGCCATATTACGGCGTTATTGCGGTTGCGCCGAACTGGTATTCCATATTAAAAGGAACAAGCATCTATGTGCCGGGGTACGGGGTGGGCACGGTGCTGGATGTTTGCCCGGGTTGCGCAGGAAAGCCGTGGATTGATGTGTTCATTCCAACTTCGGATTATGTCTCCTGGAACAAGAATGAAACGGTTTACTTCCTTCCACCGGCGCCGGCAGGCTTTAGCGGAGACTTGCCATGAAGCTGGATCCACTGCCCGCCCAATCACTGCTGCACGATTACGGTTTAAAGCCCAAGAAAGGGCTGGGCCAGAACTTTCTGGTTGACGACACTATTCTTCAACGCATTGTGGAAGCGGCTAATATCACTTCCATTGATGAGGCGCTTGAAATCGGGGCAGGGTTAGGGTCCTTAACCCGTCACCTGGCGGCTGCGGCCGGGCAAGTAACCGCGGTAGAGATTGACAGTCAGCTATTTCCGATATTAAAGAAAGTGTTAAAGGGTTTTGATAATGTACGCCTGATCCAGGGCGATATTATGGAAATTGATCCTCGCGAATTAACCAGCAAGGCTGGTTATAAGGTGGTGGCCAATATACCGTATTATCTGACTTCCAACCTCATCCGCCGCCTGTTGGAAGCGCCCCTCAAACCAACGTTGATAGCCTTAACAATTCAAAAGGAAGTTGCCCAACGTGTGACCGCGTCACCAGGCAAAATGAGCTTATTATCCTTGGGGGTGCAAGTTTATGGAAAGCCGCGCATCGCTTTTCCAATTCCGACAACCGCTTTCTATCCGATTCCTGAGGTGGATTCAGCCTTACTGCTGGTTGAACTTTACGATCAGCCGGTGATTCCAGTTGAATCATTGGACAGCTTTTTCAAATTGGCGAAAGCCGCTTTTATGCAAAAACGCAAAATGCTGCACAACGCGCTGGCTGGCGCGCCGGGGCTGGGAACCGAAAAAGCGGGGATATTGCTCAACCGTTCCGGTATTGACCCGGACAGACGGGCACAAACGCTTGCATTGCAGGAATGGCTCTTGCTAACGGAAAATTACCGCGATTTCATTTTCCACTGAGCAGGTCTGCTTAATCCTCTTTCTCCAGTGTTTTGAAATGCAGAATATGGATGGATACACCTGCCGCGATGGAGAGCAGGATGATGCGCAGATAGAGGTTTTCCGTGACAAAGAACATGGAATAAAGAATTGCCGCCCATAAAGTAACAACTGCCAATATTTTTGTTGTTAAAGGAATGGCCTTATGTTCACGATAATTGCGGATATAGGTGCCAAGCAGTTTGTGGTTTAGCAGCCAGCGATACAGTGTTTCAGACCCCTTTAAGAAGAAACTGGCAGCCAGTAATAAAAAGGGCGTGGTAGGAAGCAGGGGGATGAAGATGCCGATTATGCCCAAGCCGAGCGACAGAACACCCAAAGATACCCAAAGATACTTTTTCAGCGGTTTTTTCATGTTTGAAGCATAAAGGAGAATCGATGTGTTTTTATCTTATTTTTTTGAGATCATGGTATTGACCTGGCAAAACCCAGACGCGCAATGCGGCTTCCATTTGAATTTTGAAAGACATTTTGGATTGTCCCCACAGGCGTTCAGCAAAATAAATGGGCACTTCTTTGAATTGAAAACCCAGCCGGTGGGCAACATAAGCCATTTCCACCTGAAAAACGTATCCGTTAGAGCGCACGCGTTCCAGCGGCATGGCGGCCAGCGTTTCGCGCCGCCACAGCCGGAATCCGCCGGTAGTATCAAGTATGGGCAGGGAAAGGATGGTGCGCGCGTAAAGATTGCCAAAACCTGATAACCACTTTCGCCAGAAAGGCCAGTTCTTATCCAGCGCGCCGCCCGGTACGTAACGTGAGCCTACCGCGATATCGCATGTTTTCAAGGTTTGCACGAGTTCCAGCACTTTATGTGGTTCATGCGAGAAATCCGCGTCCATCTGGCCGATAGCGCTTGAATCTCCTTCAAGCAGGTGTTTAAACCCGGTGATATAGGCACTGCCCAGCCCCAACTTGCCGGTGCGGTGGATCACATCCAGACGGCTAGGAAATTCTTTTTTGAGTTCTTCAGCGATTTCGCCGGTACCGTCCTTGCTGGCGTCATCGATCACTAACACACATAACCCATCCAGAGGTAATTCAAACAACGTTCTGGTTAACTTTGGCAGGTTTTCAGCTTCGTTATAGGTGGGTATTACGAATGTGGTCTTCAATTTGCTTTCCTGTTGCCGCCTGAATTGCTGCCATTATACCTAATGTAGGCAGCATGATATCGTATATAATCTTTTAAGTGGATGTTTTCTGATTACCGAATGGAGAGCAAAATGATTAAAAATCGAATTATTATGCTAACCTGGATTCTGGCCATGTTTATGGTTGTGGCTTGCGGCTTTTCATTTGGGGATACAGGATTGAGTGATGAAGCTAAACTGCAGACAGCTGTTGCTGCCACTGTTTCCGCCATCCAACCATCACCGATAATCCCAACGCAGGCAGTGCAGCCAACACAGGCGCAGCCGACAACGGCGCCTGCCAACACCCAGACTGTTCCGCCCACTGCAACACCTTTGCCATGCAACCAGGCACTTTTTATTTCAGAGACCATTCCGGATGACACAGAGATTAATGTTGGGGCGGATTTCGATAAATCCTGGCGGTTGAAAAACACCGGCACCTGCACATGGAACACTAATTATAAAATTGTGTTTGCCGAGGGAGATAAAATGGGTGGCCCGTCCAGCCAGAACTTGACGCAAGCTGTTGCTCCGGGTGAACAGCGTGATATTGTCCTTGACCTAAAAGCACCCAATACAGCCGGGACTTACAAAGGGTATTGGAAGGTTGTAGATGATAAGGGTGTTTCCTTTATCAATAATATCTGGGTTGAAATAAAAGCCAAAGCCATCCTTGCTCCTCTGCCGGTTGGAAAACCCGATTTGATTATCAGTGAATTCTCGATTAACCCTGCAACACCGAATGCGGATGAAAACACCCATGTAAAGGTGCGGGCAAAGAATCAAGGTTCAGTGGATAGCGGCGGATTTAAGATGCAGTGGTATGGGTTAGACACCTTTGCTGATCCAAGCTGCTACTGGAATATCACCGGTGGCGTGGTGGCAGGGGGAAGCGTATTGATGGAATGCGATTTTGTTTTTGCCAGCTGGTATCCAATCAATAAGACAACCATCGCCATTATTGACACAAATAACAGCGTTGATGAAAGCAACGAAGGCAATAACACTGCGACCATCTCTCCGTTTGGCGTAAATCCATAGGACACATGGTTTTAATTTCTGAGTATTAAGCTGATCGTCAAATATGAATCTTAGACATATTTTGAAAACTTGAAACATGGTATAAATATTGCAATATTAAGAATTACTGATAGGTTTATCTCATAATAAATGAGCAAGTTGAATGGAGGTTCAAAATGAAAAAAACCTGGATTATTGTGGTTGTAGCGCTGGCGCTGGTTCTCTCGTCCTGCAATTTCCCCTTCGCGCAGGCTTCGGACTCGGCGTTGGCCACCTCGGTCGCCCAGACCGTTGAAGCGCTTGAATCGGAGGTGGAAGTGCCCGAACTGGCAATTCCGACATTAATGCCAACCCTGGCAGTGCCGACATCTGCGCCGGTGCCGACATCTGCGCCGGTGGCGACCTTGACTGCGGTACCAACCGAAGAACCTGATCCGTGCCTGTTTGCTGCGCTTGTCAGTGAGACCATCCCTGATAATACTAAATTAAGCGCGGGTGAGTCCTTTACGAAGAGCTGGACGCTGAAAAACACCGGCACTTGCGACTGGAACACTGAATACAGGATCTCATTTAAGAGCGGCAACCAGATGGGTGCTGTGGATTATGTGAAGATCAGTACAGAAACAGACCCTGGCGAGAGCATCAAGATCGAAGTTGATATGACCGCTCCCTCGGACGCCGGTACTTATAAAGGTATCTGGCAGATGGAGACCAACAAAGGCGTCAAATTCGGTCAGGTGTGGGTCCAGATAGTCGTCGAATAAACCTCATATCTCAGTTGTTTCACAGGCCGGCAAGGCGGCTGCCGGCCTTTGGAACTTAATTCCCCAGTAATTCGTTAACCGGATACCACTATCCTGCGTTTATTTAAGCAGGAAGTAAATCTTGATGCCCGAAGGAGATCGATCATGACCAAAAAGCTATCACTTTCATTGATGTTAATAATGTGTTTACTGGTTTCGGCTTGTAACTTTCCATTGTTGTCCCAGCCGACCGAAGAACCCAATGCGTTAGCGACCGCGGTTGCGCAAACATTGCAAGCCATGGCCAGCCAACCGCTGCCCACCCAGCAGCCTCCCGCGCAGCAGCCCACAATGCCTGCCGGCTTACCGACTGTTACGCCTCCTCAGCCGACAGCGGTTTTCACTGTACAGGCACCGCCGACTGCCACCCCGCAACCGTGCAACAAGGCACAATTCCTGACGGAGACAATTCCGGATGACACCGAATTCAACGCCGGGGAAGCAGTCACCAAGAGCTGGACTTTTAAGAATGCGGGTACCTGCACCTGGAATACCAATTACAAACTGGTCTTCGCCAGCGGCGAAGCCATGGGCGGACCTGCTTCAGTAAAATTTTCCAAAAGTGTAGCGCCTAACGACCAGATCACGATTCAGGTATCGCTCAAAGCTCCGGCAACAACCGGCACTTACTCTGCCACCTGGAAATTACAGGCAGAAGACGGAACGCAGTTTGACCAGGTGACAGTACGTATCAAGGTAAAATCGCAGGCATTTGCTGTCACCAGCGTATTCACCAACCTGAGCAACGTCAGCCCGGAACACTGTCCCTACACTTATCCGATGGACATTAGCATCGAGACCAGCGCCGCGGGTAAGGTAGTCTACCAGACGGACAGTAATGGTGTTGTAAGCGGTTTGCAGTCCTTAATATTCGATGCGGCTGGCACCAAAGTTGTGGAAATGGATTGGAGCGGCTTGGGCGTGGAGGGCGAAACTACCGTATACTCGCTGAAGGTGTTTATTAAACTGCCTAACAACCAAACGTTCGGACCTTTTAAATTCACAGTGATCTGCCCTGAGTAATACACGAACGGCGCGGATTTTTCCGCGCCGTTTTTATTGACTGTGACCCTTTATACGATATAATACCCGCACGCTTGGCGCACTAGCTCAATTGGCAGAGCAACTGACTCTTAATTAGTAGGTTCAGGGTTCGATTCCCTGGTGCGTCATGTTTTTTCTAAATGGATGATTAGCATATCCCGTTTCCTTAGACTGTCCACTCTATAGGCGGTTTTCTTGTGCAGCAAAACAAAGAATAACCCTCCAATTTATCTGCTATCTCGATTTGGTCCCTAACCGGTTGATTTTCAATTCATAATACCAGCGCAAACTAATCCTACCTATTGGCCATTCTCTCTGCGTCGATTACTGTGTACCATTTACCCTGCCTTATACACTTTGAATTACTACTCCTGATTTCCAGTTCAAGATTATGTTTAACGAAGAGTTCTATATAGATGGTCTACCGTAAAGTTAGTTTCAATAAAGTATGTTTCTTGGCTAGGTTGATGACCAATATCACATTCTAAAAAGAGCAATATCACCATGATGTTTTACCTACGCAATGTACACTTTAAAATGTCACACCTGGTTAACAAGCGGTGGACGCATTCCCAAAGAAATATGAGGGCGCTCATAGTGATAATATCGCAGCCACTCTTCAACCCAAAGGGTAAGTTGAGGAATTTCAGAGGCCTTGTATTTCGACCAACCCAGACATTCTTTGCGCAGACTGCGATTGAAACTTTCGATATAACTTTGTTCATTCTTTTTATATGGGCGGGCAACCCGATGCTGATAGCAATAGGCTGAAACAGTTTCTGAAAATAGACCTTTGAATTCACTGCCGCCGTCTGTTTGAATGATCTCTGCAAAGTTATCAAAACATCTTGGCATGCAGCGATCCAGAAATACTTTGCCATCAACCGCCTCAAGTGAAGAACTCAGCAAAACATCACTTTCCCTGGTGAAAATATCGATGGCTGTAAAGGCAAATACGTCCCCAAAGAGGACTGTATCCATTTGAATCACCTGGCGAGCTGATTTAGCCACAGGAACAGGGCCACGGGGCTTATTTTTCTGCCATCGGGACCGCAGTTGATACTTTTCAGACAACACTTTGTAGATGGTCGTAACGCTCACTGGCATACCATACTCTTTTTCTAAAAAGTATTGAATCTTTTGCCCACAACATTGATGATGCTTTTCCCGTATAGCCCAGATACGGCGTTTCAAGATTGCATCAATCTTTCGCTTCTGACGTGATCCTTTCCTGGCCTGCTGATAGTCATC